>CAYWQM010000112.1:1146-13783 GCA_964460215.1 uncultured Lentisphaerales bacterium | reverse complement strand
ATTTACGGGATTTTCCCGAAACATTGGTAGCGGGTCAGGGACTCGAACCCCGGACACGCGGATTATGATTCCGCTGCTCTAACCAACTGAGCTAACCCGCCGGTACATGAAAATGATCGGTGCGGCGCTCGGCGCTTATCGACGAAGGTTGAGGCGCTGGATAATATCGTTGTACTGGGCTTGGCTCTCGCTCGCGAGGTAGCTCAGCAGCTTACGACGACGATTGACCATGGCAAGCAGGCCACGACGCGTATGATGGTCCTTCTTATGGGTCTTCATGTGTTCCGTCAACTCGTTGATTCGGCCAGTCAGCACAGCAATCTGCACCGGCGCCGAACCGCAGTCCTTATCGTTGATGCGGAACTCTTCAATTGTCTTCGTCTTGGTCGCTTTGTCCATAAAGTATTCTCCAATAGGAAAAACGTTTACTATAGGTGGCTACGGATCGAATTCAAGGATCGTATCGAAAGAAAAAACCGACAGCCGAAACCAATATCCGCCTGTAACCTCACCGCTGCTGTTCGCGCTTCCTCAAATTCCTGATCGCCTGCCAGCGGCGTTTCAATTGATGTTCTATTCAGATACAGTAGTATATCTGTAACTTATTATTATTTCACCATTTGAAACAAATGTCAGAGTCCTTATTGAAGCCATGCCAGCGATGGCCGCTGCCGGTCTTCGCCATCCTCTCCCTACTCCTGTATCTGCACACGCTTAATTACGACTTTGTCTTCGACGATAGCCAGAATGTTCGAGACAACCCGAATATCCGCATCACCAGCTTGGACCCCGGCCAACTGCGATCGGCAGCTTTCGAGGCACCGTCGCATCGGCGCCCGATAGCCAACCTGAGCTTCGCGCTCAACTATTTGGCGGACGACTACAATCCGCGCGGCTATCGGCTCGTCAACATTGTGATTCACATCGCCAATGCGGCTCTGGTTTATTGGCTGCTGTGCCTGATCCTACAGCTTGAGACCGCCCGTAAAGAACCGAAGTTCAGAATCGCTCCGGCACGGATCCCCCTGGTCGCAGCCGCGACGACAGCGATCTGGGCCGTTCATCCGCTCCAGGTCCAGTCAATGGTCTACATCGTACAGCGCATGACCAGCCTGGCATCGATGTTCATATTGCTGGCACTGTGCCTGTACATCGTCGGCCGGAAAGCAGGAATCACCCGCCGCCGCGGAATCACCTGCATTGCAGCGGCCGCGGTTTGTTGGCTCGTCTCGCTCGGCTGCAAGGAAATCGGCGTCGCGGTGCCGCTGCTGGTGTTTTTCATCGAGTGGTACTTCTTCCAGAACCTGAAACTCCAGTGGCCACTCAAAACTGTTGGACTCTGGATCGCCCCGATAGTGGTGGTCGTCCTCGTGTCTTTGCTCTACCTCGACATGAAACCGGTCGAGCACATCCTCAAAGCCTACGAGAACATGCGCGACTTCACCCCTCTCGAGCGCGTGTTGACCCAGTTCCGGGTACTGGTCTTTTACCTCACCCTCATCGTCCTGCCGATACCAGGCCGCCTGCCGCTCGGCCATCATTTCCAGACGTCCACAACGCTCTATGATCCGCTTACAACGGTGCTGTCGCTGGTCCTGCTTATCGGCATCCTCGTTGTCGCTCTGATGCTGGCGAAACGGCATCGACTCCTGTCCTTCTGCATCTTCTGGTACTTCATCGGGTTGGCGCTGGAGTCCTCGATCATTGGTCTCGAAATGGCCTACGAGCACCGGCTATACCTGCCATGCCTGATGCCGATCCTGGCACTTGTCCTGCTCGTGCGCCGAGCTTTGCGCCGCCGGAACCTGATCGTCCCGGCAGTCATTATCGTCGTTCTGCTGATGCCGGCAACCATCTATCGAACGCTGGTTTGGCGGGACGGCTATACGCTGTGGCAGGATTGCGCCCGCAAGTCGCCGAACAAGCCGCGGCCATTGACCAATTTCGGCTACGCCCTGGCCCAACGCGGCGAGGCCGGCGACATCGATGAGGCTGTCCGCTACTACCACCGCGCGCTCGCGGCCAATCCGAACTATCCCCTGGCCAACAACAATCTCGCCAAAATCCTGACCGACCGCGGCGACTATGCGGCAGCCATCGAGCATTGCCAGCGAGCGATCAACAAGAAGCCGAAGTATGCCGAAGCATACAACAACTACGGTGTCGCCCTGGTCCAGAGCGGCGACTACGACGGCGCCCTGGAAAAATTCCAAACATCCATAAACCTGGATCCCAATGACGCCTCCGTCTACCGCAACATCGGCAACGCCCACCTCAGCCACGGGGATATTGACCAAGCCGATCAGTACTATCAGCACGCACTCACACTGCAGCCGGACTCCGCCGACGCCTGGAACGGCAGGGGCGGGGTGCAAAAGAAACGCGGCCGGCACCAGGACGCCCTGCCGCTCTTTCGCAAAGCGCTGGCGCTTGAGCCCGCGCACAAGGCGAGCCGCGAAAATTGTCGTGACACAATCGCCATTCTCGGGAGCATCGAACTGAAGGCCGGGCGAATCAAAGCCGCCGCGGCATATTTCAGTGAGGCCATTGACATCTTGCCCAATGCCAAAGACTGCAACAACCTCGGTGCCTGCCTTGGCCAGCTCGGACAACTCGAAGACGCAATTGCGATGTTCGCACGCGCCGTCGAGCTCGATCCCGGCTACGTTGATGCGCGCCGTAACCTGGAAGCAGCGGAGCAAATGAAACAACCGCAGGAACACCCATGACGTCCCGCCGCACCATACACGCTGCAGCCATGTTCGGCATCGCGATTGCCGTCGTCATGGTTTACTGGCACACCCGGGGTGCGCCATTTTTCTTCGACGACTTTGCCAGCATCAAACGCAACGAAGCGATCCGTATCGAGACGATCAGTTTCGAGTCCCTGACAACTGCCGTGCGCGACAGCCCGAAACAATTGCGCAGACGGGCCGTCGCGTTCGTTTCTTTCGCACTCAATTATCGGTTCAGCGAATATGACACCACCGCCTATCGCCTGGTCAATATCGGCATCCATATCGTCAACGGCTGGCTGGTCTATCTGTGGGCGCTGTTGACTCTGCGTCTGGCCGGCCTTTCAACGCGGGTCAATGAGCCTCCGGACAATAAGCACAAGACCAGCATGGCCATTCCGCTGATGGCACTGTTTACTGCCGCGCTGTGGGCGCTGCATCCACTGCAGACCAACGCCGTGACCTACATCGTCCAGCGCATGACCAGCCTGTCCACGATGTTTTTACTGCTGGCACTCTGCCTCTTCATCCATGGCCGCAACGGTCGGGGCTACATCCGTTGGTGCGCCTGGATCGTGGCGTTGGGTAGCTGGCTGTTGGCGCTCGGCAACAAAGAGATCGCCATCACCTTGCCGGCCATCATCCTCCTGTACGAAGCAATCTTCTACCAGAAACTTGACCGTGCCTGGCTGCGCCGTTGCTTCTGGTACATGCTTATTCTGCTGGTGGTCGCGGGTGTCGCCGCCTGGCTGTACCTGGGAAATCACCCGCTCGAACGCCTGAACCAGGCCTATGAAAAACGGCATTTCACGATGCCCCAGCGGATATTGACAGAGTTCCGTGTCGTCATCTTCTACCTGACACTGATCTTCCTGCCGCTGCGCAGCCGGCTGAATCTCAATCATTATCCGGAAGTCTCGACGTCACTGTTCTCACCGCCAACAACGGTGCTCTGCGTGCTGGCGGTCCTGGCGCTGCTCGCCGGCGGTGTGTGGCTGGCACGGCGTCAGCCGCTGGTCGCCCTGGCGGTCGCCTGGTATTTCATCAACCTGATTCTCGAATCCAGCGTTGTCGGGCTCGAGCTCGTGTATGAGCATCGTACGTATCTGCCGTCAATCGCTGTGAGCCTCGCCGTGACCGCCGTCATCTATCAACGGCTGCGTTTGCCGCCACTGCGATTTGCCGTCTTCGCCGCAATCGCGCTGCTCCTGGCATTCGGCACCTACCGCCGCAACCTCGACTGGGTCGACGCCGAGACGCTGTGGAAGGACTGCGTCGCGAAAGCTCCGAACCATCCGCGGACCAATTACAATCTCGGTCTGATGTACAGCAAAGACCCGGACCGCCTCGACGAGGCGATCACGCACCAGGAACGGGCAATTGCCAATGACCCCGATTTCGTTGATGCTCACAACAACCTCGGTTACATCTGCACCGTAAGGCAACAATATGAGCAGGCGATCCCCTACTATGAGGCCGCCATTGCCGCCGCGGAGAGGTCAACCGACAGCAACGCCCAGCACTGGGAGGCGTACAGCAATCTCGGTAAATGCCTGATCGCCCTCGACCGGCACGCCGACGCCCTGCCCTGGCTCGAGCAGGCACTGGAGATCAACGGCAGCGACATCGATACCCGGCTCAAATACGGTAACACGTTGATCACAACAGGCGCACCGAAGAAAGCGGCGCAGGCCTTTGAAGGTGTGCTGCGTCGCGATGCGGACTCGCTCGACGGCATGCTCGGCATGGCCGACTCTGCAGCCGCTCTGAAATTGCACGACCAGGCCGAAAAGATGCTGACCATCGCGATCTCCAAGCACCCCCAATCGCCACGCGGACACTATCAGCTTGGACTACTGCACGCCGGGCAGCAGCAATTCGAAGCGGCCGCAGCGGGCTTCATCGCAGCTCTCGAGGTGGCGCCCGACTACCTCGAAGCACGCTATAATCTCGGCAACGCCAGGCGGGATTCAGGTCAACTCGAAGACGCCTTGCAAACCTACAAGGAACTCCTAGCGCTGCAGCCGGAACATTTTCGGGCCTGGTACAACAGCGCCAGGATTCTATCGCAACTGCAACGCTTCGAAGCCGCTGAACGCTGTGCCGCGGCTGCAATTGAATTGCGACCATCGCATTTCGAAATACGTACGCTGCTGGCAGAGTCGCTGGTCAGTCAGGGCAAAGTGGCTCCGGCTATCCCACACCTGAAAGCCGTGATAGCCAATCGCCCGGAGCGGCTCAAAGCCTATGAACTGCTCGGCTTCGCATATTTTCAGATGGATGAGATAGAAGATTGCATTGCAATATTCGAAGCAGCCCTCCGCATCCGCGCCGAACAACCGGATATCCACAGACACCTCGGCGCCGCCCTGATGAAACTGGACCGCATCGACGATGCTATCGGGCATTTCCAGGAAGCCGTGCGACTGGCCCCCGGCGATACTGCCGCACATCGCTACCTCGAGGCGGCTCGGCAAATGCAGCAAAGTCAGGAGGGCGGCAAATAACGGGCTCACCGATCCGGTTGTTTTGGTGCTTGCAGACGGGTGGGCTTCCCATTGCCCCTATTGCTTGGCTTCCCACACGACCGGATGATCCTGTTCGTTCAGATGCTGACCTGTCACGTCTTCGGCTGTGGGATAAACCGGCTCGTTGCGTTCGTACACTGTATCGGCATGGGCGTAGCGGATGATATAGGCACGCCGTGCATCGGGGGTCCGGTTGGGACCGGCACCATGCACGCACAGGCCATGATGAAAAATCACATCACCCGGCGCCGCCTCGATGGTCACTGCAGTGGACACATCGACCCCCTGCTTTTCGTAGTTCGTGCCGTCGCCGTAGTCGTAGCCGATCAGCTTCCCCCATTTATAACTGCCCGGCACGTAACGCATGCAGCCGCTCGCCTCCGTCGCCGTATCCAGAGAGACCCACATCGTGACTTCCGGGATGGAGGTGGAGTGGTCAACGAAGTCCTGATGCCAGTGGGTCGCGCGCGAGAAATTGCCCGGCTTCACCAGGATCATGTCGCTCAACAGGTGTACCCTGTCTGTATCGAGCAAGGCGCCGGCGCAGCCGCCGCGGATCGAGTCGAGCGCCAGTTCCCGAACAATCCCGCTGGTGCGCCACAAGCCGCAGATCTGCAGAAAGTTCTCCTGCCCGAGCTCGACGCTGCTATCCCCCCCGAGATCGGAGCGAAAGAATGTTTCCCGCTCGTTGTTGACGAAAGCCTGCACTTCCACTGTGAGCCGCGCGAGATCATCGCCCGCGATCATGCCCGGACAATGCAGGTAGCCGTTGTCTCGGAAAAATTCGATTTGTTCGACAGTAATTCCCGACATGGCAAATCATCCCCCCAGTACACGTTATCCCACCCTAACCGCAAAGGACATTGCTCTACATCTGCTGGTTTAAGGTGCAGCCCCGAATATTCCCTGTGCCGTATACTCAGCCGTTCGGCTGCAACACGACCTTGGCATATTCACCGGCATGTTGTTTCTCGAAACACTCCTGCCACTCGTCGAGTGCCGCGACGCGGCTGATCAACGGCTTGACATCAAGTTGACCGGAACCGAGCATGCTGATGACTTTCTCCCAAATCGGCCAATTGTGAGAGAATGAGCCCTGCAGCGTCACTGCTTTCTGCACCAGCGGGTCAAGGCTGATATTCAACGGCTGCGGCCCCCAGCCGACCTTGCTGATCTGTCCGGCCGGACGAACCGCCTTCAACGCCAACTCCAGGGTCGCCGAAACACCGGCCGCATCAATGACTACATCAACACCACGGCCGTCTCCAAGCTCGCGGATATGTTCTTCGACACCACCGTCCAGGGCTGCATCCGCACCAATCCTCCGCGCCAGGTCCAGTCGGGTTTTATCCGCCGGCAGCCCGGCCATGATCAGGTGCCCTGCCCCACACAGCTTCGCCATGAGTGTGCATAACAGGCCAATCGGCCCCGGACCGAGCACCAGCACATGGTCGCCCGGTTTGATGTTGGCATAGTTGCAGACGGCATTGTAAGCCACGCAACAAGGTTCCGTCAACGACGCCGTAATAAAATCCAGCCCCTCGGGTACAGAATGCAGACAACGCTCCGGCACACACACATACTGGGTCATTGCACCGTTAACGCCGTAGCCGAAGCCGAGGCGATTCGGATCGAGATTATAGAGGCCGCGCCGGGTATACGGTGAGGCTGCGTCGATAACCGCCGCCGTCTCGCTGATAACCCGATCGCCTTCATCGTACCCCTTGACCTTGCTGCCCTTCTCAACGATGACACCGGCAAACTCATGACCCAGGATACACGGATAGTTCACGGTCCAGCTGATACCCCCGCGCCACTGGTGCAAGTCGCTGCCGCAGACGCTCACGGCCTGAGTCTGCAGCAACACATCCTCGTCGCCGATCTCGGGCACCGGCACTTCACGCTGTTCAACGCTGAGCGGATCAATCCCGTAATTGACGATTGCAGGCATTGTCTTGGGCGGCATATCCAAATCCTCGGTTTTTTGTAGTTGTCGTCGCCGGCAAGCAGCACGGTGTGTACAAATAAAGATAGCTCGATGTATCGCGTTTCACCCGGTCGAGCCTGCAGAGAGGTCGCAACACGCAACGATTATCTGCGCTGCCTCGAAAAGTTGGCGCGTCGTCATACCCTCGAAAATCGGCCAATCCGGCTGCAATTGGTCCGGCGCCGGCGGTACGTGAACGAAACCAGCCCGGATATGGCTGCGTTGCGTCGTCGCCAGCAAACGCAACGTCGTGTAAAGCGTGTGGTTGCACAGGTGGCCGCCGGCGTAGCCACTTGCAACGGCCCGCAAATCGCCTGCCTGCAATGCCGCAACGGTGCGATCGACATCAAGCGTACTCCAGTAACCAACCGGACCATCCTCAACGATCCGGCTGCCCTGGCGGCGGACACCGGCGTTGTCCGGCGAGCTGGAGTCGTCCAGGTTCAACCCCACACGCTCGACACAAATCATGTCACGGCTGCAACTGACGCCGAAGCTGATGATCGCCTCGGGCGCATGGCAATCAACCGCCGCAGCGAGCTCACGCGGTGCAGCCTCGAAGTCCACCGGCAGAATGATCGGATGCACTATGGCCGGCGCGAATGCCTGCCGCTCGGCATCGATCATCTGCATCAGCTCCGCCGCCGGATTCGGATCGATCCAGGAAGTCGCCTGAAACCCCGTGAGCAACACCGCAGCCATCGGTCACTTGTCCATTTTCAACGGTTTCATGTCACGTTTCGCACGCTCATGATTGACGCGCGCCCAGAGGGTCGTGTCGGCCGCCAAGGTTCGCACCAGGCGGCCCGTGGAGGTCTCGAGCAGTTTTGCGGCATCGCTGACACGGTACTCGGTTGCCGCAAGAGCATCGAGCACATGTGCAATGAATGGCGCATACTGCCGGTCGCGGGCGCCCGGCTTCCACGGCCCGTCCCACGACGGCGCCGGGTCGCAGCGCAGGTTCAGCGCGATCTGCAGACGCAGCCGCTTGACAGCCCGGGCCCGGTTGCGATGCTGCGAACGTTCCTCGCTGGCAAGCGCGGTAACTTCCGTGCCCTCGAGAGTCAGGCGGACCGCGGAATCCGACGTATTACGATGCTGGCCGCCCGGGCCACTGGCACGAAAGGTGTCACAGCGGCAGTGGCGCAGCAGTTCGTCGTCTTCGAGTGCAAGCAGTTCGTCACGGTCCATAAACAGTGCCTGAATGAAAACCCCTGCGGGCACTACTTGAGTTGCCGGTCGACCAGCTCGCACATGATGTGCAGCAGCAGTTTGTGCGCTTCCTGGATGCGCGCCGTCGTGTCGCTGGGGATGATGAATTCGATGTCGGCCATACCTTTCGCGTCGCCGCCGCCCTTGCCCAAAAACGCAACGGTCGTGATGCCGTTGGCACGACCACGCTCGAGAGCACTTGTGATATTGCTCGACTTGCCACTGGTCGTCAAGGCAAAGAGAATGTCGCCTTCGTCCGCAAAGGCGTCGACCTGTCGGGCAAAAACACTGTCATAATCATAATCATTGGCAATGCAGGTGAGCAATCCCGGATCGCTTGACAAGGCCATGGCACGGTACGGACCGCGCTCACGGCTGAAACGGCCGGTGAATTCGGTGGCGATGTGGGCACCGTCACTGGCGCTGCCGCCGTTGCCGCAGAACATCAGTTTGTGACCGCCCTGTAGACAGTGCAGTACCTGGTCCGACAAATCGCTCAACGACGGCGCAAACGCCTGCAACCGCGTGCACAGGCCGGCGGCATCGTCCAGACATTCGGATATGACATCGAGCATCGTTTACCTCCCATCACTGGATGCCGATTACGGATCAGCCTCCTGCGGGTATAGTATGAGTTCCTGTGACTATTTGCAACACCATACTGATACAGCAGAAATCAGCAACACCACGATGATCGAACTTACCATTGACCGCATCGCCTTTAGCATCGGCTCGAAAGAGATCGCCTGGTACGGCGTACTCGTAGCGGGCGGGTTCCTTCTGGGAATGATCGTGCTCAATGTTCAAGCCAAAAAGCGCAATGTCGATGCCGCGACTGTCGCGGACCTCACCGTGGCATGCGTGATCGGAGCCATCGCCGGGGCGCGGCTGCTGTTTGTCCTCATCAACTACAGGTACTATGCTGAAAACCCCGCTGAGATCATCCGCATAGACCAGGGCGGGCTGGTGTTCTTCGGCGGCTTCTTCGGCGGCTTCCTCAGCATCGGATGGCTGGTGCGTCGCCGAAAATTGTCGTTCTGGACGATCAGCGCCATCTTCGCCCTGGCGCTTCCGATCGGCCAGGCGGTTGGCCGAATGGGCTGCCTGGTCAACGGCTGCTGCTTCGGACACCCGACCGAATCCAGGCCCGCGATTCAGTATACCAACCAGGCAGCCGAGGGGATCCTCGACGCCCAGATCGCGCGGGGTGAACTAAAACTCGATGGCTTCGATCCCCAATGCCTGCCGGTGCTGCCGTCGCAAATTTATCAGAGCCTTATAAATGTCGGCATTTTCGTTGCCCTGATCGTGGCAGCCCGCTATGTCAAACGGCCGGGCCGGCTGTTCGCACTTTTCATGATATTCTACGCCACCGCCAGGTTCTTCAATGAATTCAACCGCGGTGATTATCTGACCTATCATTTCGGCCTGACCCCCGCCCAGGTAATTTGCCTGTTCGTGCTGCCCGCCGGCATCGCACTGTTCTGCTATCTCGGGTGCAGCAAGGCCAACAAAGACGTTCCCGTGACGGATTCAGGACCGTAGCCAACCAGTAAATCATGCCCCAGATTAATCAACTTATCGTCCCGGAAGAGTCCGCCGGACTGCGTCTCGATCGATTCCTGGCAGTCTCTTTCGAAGAATACTCCCGTAGCTATCTCACCCGCATCATCGATAATGGTCGCGTCACCCGCAACGGCGCAACGGCACGGAAACGCGACAACGTTGCTACCGGCGATGAAGTCGCTGTCGACTGGCCGCCGCCCGAACAACTGCAGCTCGACCCGGAGACCATTGACTTGCCGATCCTCTTCGAGGACGAGGACATCCTGGTGATCGATAAACCGGCCGACCTCGTTGTCCATCCCGGTGCCGGCACGCAATCAGGCACTCTGGTCAACGCCCTGCTCGGATACGACTACCAAAACTTCACGGAAATGGCGGACGACGCACGCCCCGGCATCGTCCACCGTCTCGACAAAGATACCTCCGGCGTCATGATCGTCGCCCGCAACCCGATTGCCCGGGACCGTCTGAGCACGGCCTTCGCCGAACGCCAGGTCGAAAAGATCTACCTGGCAATCACCGCCGGCGCACCGGACGCAGACAGCGGTGAAGCGCGTTCGCCCATCGGCCGACACCCGAAGCATCGCAAGAAAATGGCAGTCGTCGAACGCAACGGCAAAAACGCCGTTACTTTGTGGAACGTCCTTTCTCGCAGCGCCGAAGCCGCTCTGTTGCGGGTGCAGCTGGAAACCGGGCGCACACATCAAATCCGCGTCCACCTCGCCCATGAAAAGTTGCCGATCGTCGGCGACTATCTTTACGGCAACAGCCGTTGTACGCTAGAAGCGCCACGGCAAATGCTGCACGCATGGCGGCTCGGGATCCGCCATCCACGCACCAAAGAACTGTTGACATTTACCGCGCCGGTGCCCGAGGATTTTGTCGCAGTCGCACGTTGCCTGGGCCTTGAGCCGCCGGAATAAATTATGCAAGAAACTATCGACCCGACTAAAATAACCGGCCTCTTCGGTGGCACCTTCGACCCGGTCCACAACGGTCACGTCAACATCGTCACCGAAGTCCTCGCCCGGACCGCTATCGAGCAGGTCATCGTCATGCCGGCAGCAACTCCGCCGCATAAGCTGGGGGCCGACATCTCGCCTGGATCCGATCGCACTGCGATGCTGCATCTGGCGTTCGACACACAGCCGGGCGTCATTATTTCGAAACTCGAGCTCAACCGCAACGGGGTATCCTACACGTGTGATACCGCCGCCCTGCTGCAGGCCAAGCTTGAGCAACGGCTGCACCTGATCATCGGCATGGACAGCCTCTGTGAATTGCCTACCTGGAAGGAGGCAGGGCCACTCGTGAGCAACTACAGGTTCGTGATCTGCCGGCGACCGGGCGTCACACCGCCAGCAGTGGAGGACGTCGCCCGACATTTCGGTGCGGCCGCTGCCGCCGAATTGACCACGGCGATCATCGAGGCAGCGGAGATCGATGCAAGCTCCTCCGAACTGCGTGCCATGCTGCAATGCCGCGACAAAACAGCAAGTCACTTTTTACCTGCACCCGTGTGCGACTATATTAGCGCTCACGATTTATACCGCTGAAGGAGTAGTATTTCCATGGAATCACGAAAGCTCGCCGACTGCTGCATCGAAATCTGCCAAGACCGCAAAGCCGAAGATGTCGTCTGCTACGACGTCGGTAAAACATCCATGCTGGCTGATTACTACGTCATCTGCAGCGGTAACTCCGAGACCCATATCCGGGCGATTATGAATCACCTGAGCAAGACGTTCAAGGAGCAGGGCATCCATCCGAAAAATATCGACGGCGTACCGATCAGCCATTGGATTGTTATGGATTACTATGATGTCCTGATCCATTTCTTCTGCTGCGAGACGCGAGAGCATTACAAAATAGAAGCCCTGCTGCAAGCCGATCAACTCATCTACGGCAAGCGTACAGTCGCTGAAGAACCGGTAGAGCAACCGTGACTACTAAGTCGGCCCTTCTCCCGATCGCCATCGCCGCCATCAGCCTGCTGCCGGGAACACCCGCACCGGCGCAGCATCAACCGCTGCCAGCGCCACCGGCGAAACTCGTTGTCCTCTCCTACAACCTCAACAACTACGCCACTAAGCAGAGCCGGCGCGACGACAAAGCGTACGCCGCCACGGCCCGCATTATCGCCGCTATCGATCCGGACATTATGGTCCTGTCCGAGATTGCCGGTGACGCTGGCGTCGAGCGCTTGCGCCGAGACCTCGCCGCGTCCGGACGGACGTACCCCTACGCCACCGTGGTCAACGCCGCAGATGCCAACCGCAAACTCGCTGTACTCGCGCGGTTCGCGCCGGTACGCGTCGCTCACGACATTACCTCGACCTACCAGATCAAGGAGAAGACGCAGCCAGTCAAGCGCGGCTTTGCCCACTGCGTTTTCAGGTTCGCCAACGACTACGAACTCCACATCGTCGGAGCGCATCTCAAGTCGAAAGTGTTCAACTCACTTGGGCAAACCGACATGCGGCGCTACGAAGCACGGCAACTACGCTATCACGTCGACGCTATTCTCAAATCCGATGCAGATGCCAACGTGCTCGTCGTCGGCGACCTCAACGACACACCCAATTCCTCGACGATTAACACATTGATGA
>CAYWQM010000112.1:0-1136 GCA_964460215.1 uncultured Lentisphaerales bacterium | reverse complement strand
GCCGGCGCCGGCAAGCACCTCTACGACCTGCGTCCAGTCGACGAAACGAAAGCCAGCTGGACCCACATCTGGTGGAAGGCCGATTCCTACAGCCGCCACGATTACACCCTGGTATCATTCGGGCTGCTGCCGGAGGTCGACTTCGAAGGGTGCATCATTCCCACCGTTCCTGATTGGTCGATATCGTCGGACCACCGCCCACTGATTACCGTCCTCCATCCCCGCAACCGGACGGATCCGCAAGTACTGAATCATTTCGAACGCTCGATCTTCATGACCCCTTCCGACGATGCCAGGGAAGCTGTCGTCGGCACACGAAAACCGCAACGCGAGGATGACAAATGACTCCGAAAGCAGCAAAGCTCCGGCAAATCCTGGAACAACCCGATATCCTCGTACTGCCCGGCGTGTACGATTGTGTCGGCGCCAAACTCGTCGAGCAGGCCGGATTCGACGCGGTCTTCACCAGCGGCTTCGGAGTCTCCGCCGCTGCCCTTGGCAAACCAGACTACGGATTCCTGACAGCCACCGAAATGATGTACGCGGCCAGTCGTATCACGGCCGCCGTCGATATCCCGCTCGTCGCCGATATCGACACCGGCTACGGCAATCCACTGAATGTCTACCGTACCGTCACCGAGCTCGTGCGCCACGACATCGCCGGGTTCATTCTCGAGGACCAGGAGTGGCCAAAGAAATGCGGCCACTTCGCCGGCAAACGTGTCATCCCGATGGCCGAACACGTCGAGAAAGTGCGGGCCGCCGCGGAAGCTCGCGGCGACAGCGGCCTGGTGATGATCGGTCGTACCGATGCTCGCGCGCCTTGCGGCCTTGATGAGGCGATCACCCGCGGCCACGCCTACTACGAAGCCGGTGCCGACGTCGTCTTCATCGAGGCACCACAGAATATCGAGGATTTGCAGACAATCGCCGATGCATTCAAAGGCATACCACTGTTCGCCAACATGATCGAGGGCGGACGCACGCCCCTGTTGCCGGCTGAAAAACTCCAGGAACTGGGATGCAAGATCGTTGTCTATCCGCTTTCCGGACTGTTCAGCGCCGCCGCCGTAATGGGCGCCTGCCTGCAGCATCTCCACAAACATGGCACGACTGAAGGATTCGAAGGGCCGATC
>CAYWQM010000111.1:0-13804 GCA_964460215.1 uncultured Lentisphaerales bacterium | reverse complement strand
ACCGACACGTTTTTTGCCGGCGACCACCGAGCTTGTGCTGCTTCGGCATCTTCAGTCGCTCTACGGCGACCAATGGCGCTGGCGTTCCGACCGCCTCAAACGATTCGATAAAGCCATGGGGACGAGCATTGTGAGGCGCTCAATCGTTGGCGGTGTAGCGCTTTCCGATATTGTTGGTGAATGGGACACAGCGCACCGCGCGTTCAATGACAAACGTTTGCGACATCTCATTTATCAATAGATGTTCAATGTTCGGGGGAGCGAGCCGGTTTCTGACACCTGACGCCCGGGTAAAAGCGATTGGAGCCACAGATCAATCACGAGGTCCTAAAGAAGGTCTCCCGTCCGCATGTGCTGGTGTACCTGCTTTTCGTAAGTCCGGCGGTACTGGCAGTCTTGCAGCACAAACGGATGCGTAGCGCTGCGTTTCTGGTTCTGGCCGGATGTTTTCTCTCTGGCGCCTGTACGTCAATCCCCGTAATCATGAAGAGCCGTTATGTCATGGACGGTATTTACGACTGGTTTCAGGCCGAGGTTGCGGATGTGCGGCTGACGAGCGACGGCGAATTGCGCTGGCGCGAACCCGATGTGCTGCCGTATACAGATACAGTGCGTGGCTGCCGGATCGATTTTTCGGCAGCGGACGAAATGCCGTCAACCAGCGATTTTCAGCCGGCGCCATACGGCATTTGGATCGGCGCTGCGGACGTCAAGCTGTGGCATCTTCCGCAGGGGTCCGAGAAACCGATTATTGTCAGTGTGCGAACTGTTTTGGCACTGATGCAGGCCTTCAATGACGGACAGCCGACGGCAGCGCCTGGCGAGATCCTTGACGATCAGGTCTCCGAGGGTATGCAGCTGCTGCGTAAAGCGGTGGATATCAGCATTGTCGTCGGCCTTTTCCTGCGCGCCTGGGCACTGGCCTTGATCATGCCGCTGTCAGCGGTCCTTGCCGTCGCCCTTTGCTCTGTTTTCGCCCGCTCCAAAACACCAATTAGGCAGGTTGCCGTGTTGTATCTCTACAGCGCAATCCCGCCGCTGTTGATTGCTTCGACATACGAAGTCCTGTTTGGCATCAGTTTCTTTTATGTTTTCTGTTTTGCATTTTTGCTGTACCACCTGTATGCCATCCGTTCGTTGCGCCTGCTGGGCTTGGACCCGGACCAGAGGGGGGAGAAGTGATGCTCGATCAGATCGACGAATTTCTCACCTTCGTGAGAATAGAAAAAGGGCTGGCTCGCAACAGCGTGATGGCCTACAAGGCAGATCTGCTGAAGTTTGCAACATATCTTGAGGACCATGACATCAGTAGCTGGGATGCAGTTAGGCGCGAGAACATTCGCCTCTTCCTGAATAGTGAATCGGAAAAGGGGTCTAAAGCATCCACCGTGGTACGTAAACTCGTGTCGATCAAAGTCTTTTACAACTATCTCGATCGCCACCACGATGAGTACGAGGATATCCTGACACGGAATGTGACGGAGGGTATGAAGGTAACACGGTTGTTGCCTCGGTTGCCGGGAGACCTGAGTGTGGAAGAGGTGGACCGGCTGCTGGAGGTCAACCTGGACCGGCTGCGGGAGGTCGATGCCAGTGCCTGCAAAACAGCCTACCTGCTCTTGCGCGATCAGTCGATGCTGGAACTGCTGTACGCCTCGGGATTGCGGGGCAGTGAGCTGGTCATGCTGAAGATCGACGAGCTGAAGCTGGATCTGGATTCGAATCACCTGCGGATCACCGGTAAAGGCAACAAGACCCGGTTGGTGCCAATCGGTGCGCCGGCACGATTACGGCTCAAGTCTTATCTGGCTGATGTCCGACCGAGGTTGGAGCGGGAACCACTTTGCCCGCAGGTATTTCTGTCGAAAAGCGGCAAGCAGCTAACGCGCGCCCGGGTTTGGGCGATTGTCAAGGAATGCGCCAAACAGGCGGGCATTGAAAAAAAGGTATCCCCGCATACGTTGCGTCATTCCTTCGCGACCCATTTGCTTGCCAACGGTGCCGATCTGCGGATTATCCAGGAAATGCTGGGCCATGCGGACATCAGCACGACAGAGATTTACACCCATGTCGAGCGCGCGCGCCTGAGACGTGCACACGACCAGTTCCACCCGCGTGGCGACGGGTGACGTGAGTTTTAACACCTCTCGACACCGTTGACGCATTGTCGCGTTGGCGTATATTAGGCTTACGAGTCTGCCTTATACATCAACTCGTGGATAAAGAGGACGTGATGCCGGAAGAATCTGCTTGGAAAACCCGTGAATCTCTGCTGATGCGGGTCAAAGATCAGGCTGATGAACAGTCGTGGGAGGACTTTGTCCGCTATTACCGGCCGTTCATCTACAATCTGGTACGCGGCATGAAGATCCAGCATCACGATGCCGAGGAGATCGTCCAGACGGTGCTGGTCAAGTCGTGGAACAAGCTGCCCGAGTTCGAGTATGACCGTGGCAAGGGAAGGTTTCGCGGCTGGCTGTGCCAGGTGTCCGGCAATGCGGTCCGCGACTTTATCCGCAAGTGGCGACGACCGGATACAGGCAATGCCGATGTTTACGACGACACGATGATTGAGGTAACAAAGCTGCCCGAGATCGAAAAGATCGCCGAGCGTGAGTGGCGGCGTTACCTATCGAAACTGGCGTGGCAAACTGTCGAAAAAAAGTTTAAACCACATGTTGCCCAAGCCTTCCTGCTGGCTGTCGAGGGAACGCCTCCAGAAACGATCGTCGAGGAACTTGGTATCGCCAAGTCGAGTGTTTACGTTTATAAAAGCCGTGTGCAGAAAGAGTTGCGTGCTGAGATCGTCCGCCTGAACCGGCTGCTTGGTTGAGCCTGACCGGTGACCATGGCCTGCTGCACGCGTTTACGGTGTGCGAAAATGCCGTACTGCCTGTGACGGTGCTCCGCTTCCAGAATATCGACATCGGCGTCTTTGGGAATCGGAGAAATAAGTAGGCCAATTGCAGCACGGTACTCGGACAGCCGTCCACCTTATCCCGCCGGAGCTTCCACCCGATCTCGGCTGATTGGCCGTTAAGCGGCTCTCGGAGTACTTCGGTATTGGCAATCCCCGTCGGCAATATTTCATCTGAGAAAAGGCTGCGGTACCTGGGGGATTGCGACGGCAGGGTGGTTATCCTTCTACAGCAAAAAGCCCCGATGGATGTCGGGGCTTTTTGCACAGGTCACAGTGGTAGGGGGCCTATCGACGGAAGTCCGGCAAACCGCGGATTTCCTGTGTGCGGATCGGCTGGCCAGCCGGGTTGACGAGACGGGCTGAGACGAAGATCAGCAGATTCCGCTTTTCGCTGCGCGCGACATCACTCCGAAACATCCGACCAATCAACGGCACATCGCCGAGGAACGGGATCTTGTCATCGATACTCGTGACATGCTCGGTTATCATGCCGCCGAGCACGACGGTCTCGCCGTCCCAGACGATGACCTTCGTCTGAACTTTTCGGCGGGAAATTACCGGCATTTGCAGGATAGCATCGATCGTATTTCCTTCCAACGTTACTTCGTAACTGTAGTCATCGTACTGGAGGAACTGTACCACTTCGGGTTCGAGGTCGAGGTCGATGGAGTAACCGTCGGCGGCGACGGTCGGAGTGACGATCATGATCACACCGACCTCGGTTGCTTCGCCGAACTGCGGGATAGCCGGCGTGAACGAAGCGCCCGTCGTTGTACCGCCGGAAGCACTGCCAGCCTGGAATTCCGGTTCTGTCCAGTCTTCCGGAAAAAACCGTTCCTGGACCATCTTGATGACGGCGGTTTCACCGCTCAGCGTTGTCACTTTCGGTGCCGAGAGGACATCGGTACTGGAGGACTGCTCGAGTGCATGGATGATTGTGCGGTACTGGATGTTGCCAAGGATGCTGTCGAACTTGAGCAGGTTGTCGTTGGAGGTGGTGAGACCTTGATCGTTGGCGAAGCGCAAGCCGCCACTGATGGTCTCCGTTGCGCCGGGGCCTTGCTTGAAGATTTTTACCTGGCCGTACCGTCCCTGGTTCAAAACTATGTCCGTTGTGGCGGCAGTGGGGTCGGTAAGACTGCCGGTAGGTTCGCCGAGCAGCAGCCATTCAAACCCGAGCTCGTTTATGTCGGTCTGGGCAACTTCGACAAACTTCGACTCGATCGTCACCTGGGTCGGGCTCCTGTTTAACTCACGCAGGATTTGCTCGATGAGCCGCAGGTTGTCCGGCGTGTTGGTGACAATCAGTTTGCTGGTGCGGGCGTCGTAGTCGATTTTTGCCTTGGTCGGGAATTCGACACCCTTGTTAGCGAAAAACTCGAGCGGGTCGATATCGAACAGTTCTCCACCGTCGTCGTCGTCGTCTTCGAAACCGCCGACAGTGTCACGGGTTGCCTTTGAGCGGATCACACCGGCTTCGACAGAGTAAAAGCGTGTTTCCATTTCGTCAAACTCTTCACCAGCCGCGGCAATGATGACGGCATATGGCTCGATTCGGAACTTAAGGTCGGCTCCCCGGCAAACGTAACGGATCGCTTCGCCCAAAGGGATGTTGTCAAAGTCGAGGGTGACAGTGCGGGTTTCGATTCCGATGGGCCCTTCGGCGGCTATGGGATCTTCGATGGTACCGAATTCATCACCCAAATCGACCTCAAAGTCGTCCTCGTCGAAGCCTCCTTCGTCGAATTCACCGTCAAACTCGCCACGGAAACCGCCACCGAAACCGCCACCGAAATCTTCATCGGCTGGGGCATCCCCGGGTGCGTTGCCGAAACCGCCTCCAACAACTTCCTTCTGTTGGAGAATCATAATGTTTATACCTTCGTTCTCCGGATCCCGTTCCTTGCTGACATCTTTGATGTGGGTGATGACTGTTCGGATGGTCGCATCTTCAAACAGCAGTTTGGGGATGGTGATTTCTTTGAGCTTCTTGCGGATACTGTCGGTGTCGCTGACGTTCTTGACAACCGTGGTTGTATTGACCTCGATGCCGTCGGGCTGGACTAACGGGGCAACAGGATCGGCCCATTTCCAGCCGACTTCGGCGAGACGCTCGGCCTTCATGATGGCAAAGCGGTGTTGGCTGTTTGCCTCAAGCCGGTCGTGGAGCCGGCGCAGGAACTTGCTGGCGGTGACATTGTAGATGTCCTTGAGCAGGACCTGCTCGAAGTGAAGGCGGGCGTCCATGAAACGGCCGTTGTCATAGAACACCTTGCCCTGGCGGAGCAGGATTTCGACATCCTTGTCCCGGGAGACTTTGCCTGGGTCAACGGTATCGGGAGCAGTCTTGATCTGAATCTCGGCGGTTTCCTGCGCCTGGTATAACATCTTGATCTTTTCACGAATTTTCTCCGCGCGCGTCGGGCTTTTGTCGACTGCCAGTTGCAGTTTTTTAATGGCGGTGTCGAAGTCGTCGTTCGAGGCATGACGCATAGCCTGGCGGCCAAGCTCATCGGCCCATTCTTCGTAAGTAAAGCCCAAAATCTTGTCAAGCTGCGCCTGCTCCACTTCGTAGCGTGTCGGCGAGGCTTCTTCGAGCTTTTTCTGAGCCTGAATAAAATTGGTGACCGCGGTTTCGTACTCGCCTTTCAAGTAGGCTTGACGTCCTTTGAAGTAAAGGTCTTGGGCGAACAGCTCTTTCTCCTGGCGGATAGCATTCTCGTTGGCTTTGATATCCTCAGGCGATTTCAGCTGTAGGTCGTCGGGATCGACTGCGTTGAAAATGTTCTCGGCATCGTCAACAATATCCTCGTCGTTTTCGTTGAATTCGATGTTGTCGAGGCTTTCGTCGGCGTCGGCGTCGTTGGTTTCAGGTTCGGCGTCTCCGTCCATGTCAGATTCGTCGTCGTTGCCCTCGACATCATCATCAAAGTCTTCAAAGTCTTCAAAGTCGGCGTCGAAGTCGGCATCCTGAGCTACCGCGGGAGGCGCGGTGAAGCTGAAGACGACGCCGAGAGAAAGGAGCAGCAAAATACAGCGTAGTTGACTGATGTTCATGAGCCTGTTCATATGGTGTTTTTCTCCAGTGGTTGGTGAAGTTTTCATGGGGTTAAAAATCGGTTTTGCCCGGGGAAGCCACCGGGTCGGTTTTCGCGTTGACCAAAACCGTCGTAGTTGCCTTCGAAGCGCCGTTCTTCCTTCTTTCTGAAGAAGCGTTCCTGATCTTCAGAGTTTGGCTTGCGAATTACATAGCGCCCGGACTTGCCTTCAACCGTCAGCTTACGCTTGAGTTCTTCAGTGATCTTGTATTTCTCAATTCGCCCGTTGCGGGACTTAAGTTCGAATTCGACGTTTTTCTTCACCAAAAACGGCTTGAACGGCTTCTTGTTGTAGAAAAGAACAAACTGGTACGCCGGTTCACTTTCAGGCACGCGTTTGTTGGGATACATGCGGATTAGGTCGCCGTTCTCGCGTTGAACTTGGATTTCTATTACCCTGTCCTTGCGTTTGATGTTGTGTTCGTCGACCCGTTCTATCTCTTCGTAGTGAACCTCAACGAGCTTGTAGCCGGTTTCATGTATGTTTTGCCCCAGCTTGTGGATGCGGGTGGTGCCACCAACTTTCATGTGGATTTGCCAATTGCTCTTGTCGTCTTGTGGATGAGGTACAACGGTCTGCAGTATGAATGGCAACGCCTTGATCTTTTTCTTCGTCCAGCGCAGGCGTGTAACGAGTAGCGGGTAGGCTTTTTGGTTTGTGGGGTCGGTAGAAGAGGTGAATTCTTCGTGGTTGGAGAATTGATCATTGTCCGGATCGTCTTTGGCATCGTGCGGGTCGTTCGGGTCGAATCCGAAATCCTTTTCCCATTTGTCCGGCATACCGTCGTTGTCGGAATCTGCACCAACAAGAAGGGCCTTTGGCCCGCCCTCAGCGTTTTCGTCCTCGCTTGGAGGGGGGACGACCGTAAATGGAATTTCGGGTTCTTGAGTGGTGGTGTTGACGGGCATGCCGTAATACATGAGGAAGGGTTTACCGCTCATACTGTACATATACCGGCCCGGAGCCATAGCTGTGATTGGATAGAGCGGATGGTATTTCACGAGTTGTTCGTCTACTGCAAAGTCGTTGCCATCAACGAAGCCGGTGTTCCACATGCGACTGTCATCTTTGCCTATATCGACATGGAAGGCCTGTTCGTCGAGCTTTGTGACTAACTTACTGGAGAAATCCGCTTCCATCTCGGTGTCCGCTTGCTTAACGGCATCCCGGGTATCGCTCAAGCTGCACGATTGGATCGTCATCACACCGATGAGGATGAGCAGCAGGGCCCCGAGAATCAGCTTGTCGTAGAATTTTTTCAGCAAATCCACTTATCAGCCTTCGCGGTCGTGAAATTCATAATATGCGAGCAGGAGCTTTGCCTGCAGCAGGGGGTATTCCATGAACACAATCCGGTCGTGCTGTTGCAACTGATTTGTCAATGCTGACTCGGAGTCAGGCTCAGAATCATCGACTCCGACATCGTCCCGGATCTTCCGCGTGCCGGCCCTCTTGTTGCTTCTCTTATTGCTTCTCTTATTGCTCATTGTCGCACCGAACCTGTCACCGGTTCCGCCCATCCTGCCGCCCATCCTGCCGCCCATCCTGCCGCCCATCCTGACGTTCGTTTGGTCGCTTGTTTGGTCGCTTGTTTGGTCACCCAAATCGGCCAGGCAATTCGCAACCTCTGTAATCTCAATCTTGCGAAGAACGAAAAAGTATTTGGAGTCGTGCAGGGAATTGAGAAAGTGAACAATATTGGCGTGTTCGCCGACCAGGTCGATTTCAAGCTCGACGTAGCTATGCAGGTCCACGGTCGTCAGTTCGAGTTCTTCGCGATCGATTGCGGTGACCTCAGCAATCCCGGAACCCGCAAGGAGGTTTACCAACTCATCCATGATCTCTAATTGCTTCATGATCATGGCAATCTCGCGCGGGTTTGGAAAGACAGTCGATGCCAGGTAGGGCGCGAAGGTGAAATTCTTGAGATCTTCCGGGATCTCGATATTCTCGCCACGCAATTTGTTCTCCATGACTCTGGACCGGCGTCCGATCAGGTTTTTTACCTGTCCCGAGGTCATGCCGGAGTCGGACTGAGGCTTGACATTGTAGCGCTCGACAATCTTGTCGAGTGTCGCAGCGAAGTTTTCCTTGGCCATTACAGCATTGGCCTTGGCTATGCTCTCGTTCCCTGGCGACAACATCCACTTGAACTTGGTGAATGCACGAGCCGAAGCGCGCACTTCCTCGACCTGCTTCGTATATTGGTTGACTTTCGACTGTTTCGCGATGGTGTCCCACCCGGCCACAGCGGTGATGGCCAGGGAGATTACAGCGAATATGGTCAGCAACAGATTCCCTTTAATGAAATCTACAATCATGACATGATACCTTGCTGTTGCCTAATGTGAAAGGCTGATGGGGGTGTTCAACTTTACCTGAATCCTGAACGAAGAGAGATTGCGGAATCCCAATTGCTCACGGGTCTGAAGTTCCAGGATTCGCGTTTCTTCAGGATCATCTGAAAAGGTCGGCAAATCCCGGATGGCGCTAACGAGCAATTCTGGCAACTGGGTGCTCTGGGTTACCCGGTTTGGCGGCGGTCCGAACTCCTCAATCTCAACGACTGTTGCGTCCAACTCTTCCGGGTCCTTTACGGCTATTTTGTCAGGATCAGCAACTGTATCCTCCACCGCCGCATCCTCTGCATCCGCGCCTGTCTCCTCACGGATCTGATCCCGAACCTCTTTGGTCATGGCATCGAACTGAGCTATCTGCTCGTCACTGTATATTTTGCGGTCGGGTATGTTAACGCTGTGGCCGGAGATTACAAACCAAACAGCTTCCGCATCGGCAATCTCTTCTGGTTCTGCGTCAATCCGTCCTCCGGCAAATTGAGGCGTCATGAAAAACCCGCCGCGCGGGGGCGCCGACTTCGTTTTGCCTTTCATTTTCTTTTCTTCTTCTTCTTCGTCCGGTTTGACGTATTGTGGTTTGTCGACATGCTGAATCTTGACAAACCACATGTCGTTTGGTTTGACCAGCTGTAAATCACGATACATTTCACTCCAGACGTAGCGGTTTGCAATCAACTTGTCAAGCGCCTCTGCCTTTTGTTGTGCCTGGAGCGCCTCGTTCTGGTACCGGTTGATGGCACGTTTGTGGTCTTCCAATTTATCCACCCGCACCTGGGTCGCATCCACAGTATCTTGATAAAGGACGATCTTTTTGGCGTTGACCATCCAGAATACGGTCAGGATCGCGAGCCAGATCACCATAGCCAAGGTGATGAACGGCTTGCGCTTGGAGAACATTTGCAACTGCTTGATCGAATCTGGGATCAGCGACACTTCCACCGGGCACTGGATCAGATGGCGCAGGCCGACGCCGACCGCTTCGGGATACGCGTGAGCATATTGCTGCAGATCATCGACGGACAATTCCGGCCCGAGTTTGATGATCTTGAAGGGGTTGAGATAGCTCACGTCCATACGCAGTTTCTCGGAAAAGAAATGGTCCGTGAATGCCATCGTGGAGCTTCCGCCGGAAAGATACAGATGCGCGGGCTTGTTGCCTTTTTGCTGCGTGCGGTAGACGCTGATCGACCGGTTGACCTCGCCGTGCAGGCGGGTCATGACGTTGCGCACAATCTTGGAGATCGTAGCTGCCACTTCAGACTCGGGTTCTTCATAGGCACCGCCAAGGGCAACAAATCCATGGCGGCGCTTGAGAATCTCGGCCTCTTCGGGGCTGATTGCGAATTCCTTGGCGATTTGCTGGGTGATCGTGTAGCCGGCAATGGGAATGGTGCGTGCGAAAAAACGGTCGCCGTCGAGAAACAGCAGATTGGTGCAGCGCCCGCCGATATTGAGGATCATGACGCATTCGTCATCGCCGACATGATTGCCGCGGGCCACGTTATAGAGCGCAGCCGGAGCAAAATCAACCACATCCGGCTTGAGCCCGACGTTGTTTACGGCTTCGATGACGCCTTCGACGATATCATTCTTGATAACAACGAACATTACCTCGAGTTCGTCGTCATCACCGCCGATGAGCTGGTAGTCCCAGATCACCTCGTCCATCGGGAACGGCACGTTTTGCCTTGCCTCGTATTCAACGATTTGGCGGACTCGCGACTCTTCCTCTGTCACTGGCGGCAACTTCACGAAACGCATGAAGGCGGCCTGGCCACTTACGCAGACCGCAGTGCGAGTGGTCGTGAAACCACCCTCTGCCAACGCCGAACGCAACGCTGCAGTGATGATAGGACTTCGATTTTCCTCCGTCAGTTGTTCGGTGTACTCCACCTGCATGTAACGCAACAGAATGAAGCCACCACCCGCGGGGAAATCGAATTCGCAGACGCGTACACCAGTCGATCCAATGTCGAGAACCAGCACTTGATCGGTTTTTGCCATATGCCTGACTGTCCTCCTGATTTAGAGCCCTTCCGCTTCTCGGGCTGCGACGGTTTGCAGTCTCTAACCGTCGCAGGGCGTTGCAAAAGTCATTCGTACTCGACGATGTATTCGAAGGCGCTCAGGGACGAGTCACGCCACGGGGTTTCCGCCTTGCTTAACAAACCGAAGGATGACTCCGCCACATCTTCCGAGAAGAACCACGTCTGCTTCGAGCGTGTCCTCGGAAAAAACTTCTTGGCCTCGTTCGACCGCAACGTCGCCTTGGTCCCGCGCATCCAGCCTTTCGCCCGGGTCTTGCCGTTGATCGATGCCGACACTTCAACAAATATTCCCTTGCCGTGGTCGATTAAACGGTGCCTGAAACGGTCGTATATGCGCGGCTCTATGAAAATCACGGCCCGATGCCCAGGTCCGATTTCGACGTTGCCGTAAGTCACGAGTTTGGCCATTCGGATTGATTTCCGCTCGGAGGCATCCCTCCTTTCATTTTCTCCACACAGCACGACTTTCCAAGCGAAAACACATTCGCTGAGCCATAGGTCGTCCTGCTGGTTCGCCCTTATTTTGGCGCCTTTAGCGATAACCACTTCGTACTCGACGTCCACCCGCAAAAATTCGGTCTTGTTATCCGGTGCCACACCAGCTATGGCCGGCACAGTTTTCGGGGTTTTCGACTTCGACATTTTCATTGCGGTGATTTTGATGTCGAGTTGATCGTCGAGGTTTTGAGCCCAACCCGTCACGGCTGCCAGTATTAAGGCAATCATGAAGAATCGCATTGACAGTCTCCTTTGAGATGTGAGCCTATGACGGCTTGTAAAAATTATCTGTAGCGGGTATCGCCAGCTGCAAGTGACAGCGACAAATTACCCGTGATCACAGGTTGGGTGGAGAAGGTACTACAGCATGCACAAGATTCCAATTGGATTCAACTATTTTCTGGCGCTATCGGCAGGGCGTCTTTCGGGTCAAATTTCTTCCCAACAGTCCCAAAGGCGACGGTGGAAACCACCACCGACCGGCCGCGGACTGCGCCAGATGCGGCCGCCGGAATAAGCGTCTGCCATAGCCTTTGGCACGGAAGCTTCCGCCGCCGTCACCTGAGAGGTCATCTCGGTCACCCGTGCGTGCATCTCACGCTCACGGGCCACTGCCGCCGCCCGCCGCATCTCGGCACGAGCTTGTGCCATTTGCTCGTCGGCGGTTGCCTGGACTTCCTGCAGTCGCGCCCCGACATTGTCGACAATCTCGACGTGGTAAACATCGACCGATAGAATCTCATAAGCCGTCCCGCTGTCGAGACCGCGCTGAAGAATGTAAGCAGAGATAGTTTCCGGCTTCTCGAGAATCTGTTTGTGTGAATCGGCCTTACCGATTGCTGCGACAATACCTTCGCCGACCCGGGCTATGACCGTCTGTGCCGTGGCGCCGCCAACCAGACGATTGAGGTTGGTACGTACCGTGATCCGTACCTTTGCCTCGAGGCGAATCCCGTCACGGGCTACGCCTTGAATCTGGCTGGTTCCCGGCGGCGGGCATTCCAGAGTGCGGGGATTGACGCTGGTGTTGACCGCATCCATAACGTCGCGGCCGGCTAGATCTATCGCTGCAAGCTGCCGAAAATCCATACCCAAGTCCGCTCGATCGGCAGCGATCGTTGCCTCAGTGACGCCGGCCAGATTGCCGCCGGCCAGCACGTGTGCTTCCAGGTCGGCTATGTCCATCTCAATACCCGCTTGAATCAACGAGATTAAGTTGGCGACGACAAAGCTCGGGGTGGCCGGCTGTCGCAGGCGTATCCGCATCAATGGCAACTGGATGAGTGCAACATCGGCATTCGAAGCGCGGGCGTTTATCCAGATGCCGAGATACGGCCCGAATACACAGAGTACCAGTATCACCGCTACTGCCGCGATCACCAGGCCAGTAAGTAGCAAAGGATTCATTGTTTGCTGTGCCGTTTTGTTAGTTTCCGACAGCGGCCGGGGGCCGCGACGAAATGTTTCCGGGTGCGGCTGTCCTACTCGCCGGAGCGGTAGTTCGGCGCATCCTTAAAAATCTTGATGTCGTGTGCATGGCCTTCACGCAGGCAGGCGAAACTGAGGCGGACAGACTCAGCTGTCCGCCGTAAATCCGGAATCGTCCGGGAGCCGCAATAGCCGAGAGATGCCTGCAACCCGCCGATGAACTGGTTCAATACATGATCGAGTGTGCCGCGATACTGGACCAAGCCCTCGACGCCCTGCGGCACCAGTTTGTCGGGATCCTCCACATCGCTATGGCTGTAGCGCTCGCGGCTGCTGCTGTTGGCCTTCATCGCTTCGATGCTGCCCATGCCGCGGTAGACTACATAGGTCCGGCCCTGGTGCAGAATCTTCTCGCCCGGGCTTTCCTGTGTCCCGGCCAGGGCTGAACCCATCATCACCGAGTCACCACCCACTGCCAGCGCCTTCGGCACATCGCCGGAATGACGGATGCCACCATCGGCAATCACTGGAACATCGTCCGGCAGCGCGCTGGCGACGCGATACACCGCGCTGAGCTGCGGCACGCCGACGCCGGCAATAACGCGAGTCGTGCAGATCGAACCGGGGCCGATACCGACTTTGACAGCATCGGCGCCGGCATCGGCCAGATCCTTGGCTGCCTCGGCCGTGGCAATGTTTCCCGCCACCACGTCTACATCGGTCAGTTTTTTCTTGAGTTCGCGCACCGTGGCGATGACGTTTTCTGTATGGCCGTGGGCGGTATCGATCACGACAGCGTCCACCCCGGCGTCAACCAGACGCTCGACACGCTCGTAGTCATGCGGCCCGATTGCAGCTGCAACACGCAATTGATGCTGCTCGTCACGGTTGATGCGCGAGTCGACATTGTAAATCAGGCTCTTGACATCGGCGAAGCTGTAAAGCCCGAGAAGATTGCCTTCGGCATCGACTATCGGCAGTTTGCCGATCTTTTCTCTCGTCATGATCTCGTAGGCTTCAGTCAGCGATGTGCCTGTTGGCGCGGTGATCGGCTCAGGCGACATGGCTTCCGAGACCGGCCGATCGGGTTGAGGCAGAAAAACGTAATATGACCCGCTCGACCAAGTCGTCTGAGGAGGCCATGCGTAAACCTGCTGTCGAAAACCTGCATCCCGTAGTCCGTACCCACCCCGAGACAGGCCGCAAGAGTGTTTTTGTTAACCGCGCATTTACAGTTCGCTTTGAAAACATGACCGTGGCAGAGAGTAACCCGTTGCTTGAGTATCTTTATGAACAAGCCACAAGGCCCGAATTCACGTGCCGGTTTCACTGGGAAAAGGGTTCGGTGGCGATCTGGGACAACCGTTGTGTACAGCATTACGCATTGAACGATTATCACGGCCAGCGCCGATACATGCACCGGGTGACAGTTAATGGGGATCGGCCTGCTTAGA
>CAYWQM010000110.1:0-13882 GCA_964460215.1 uncultured Lentisphaerales bacterium | reverse complement strand
CCTTCGCTTTGAAGTATTGTACCCGCATTCGAAGTTGTCAATCTTTTGATACCCGAATTACTGTCTCGTGAATAGTTCGTTGGAACTCTTCAAGCATTTCAGCCTGCTTCATCCAGTGCTTGAAGGTCCGGCTCATCAAGGCGGCAAAGGAGGTGAAGGTTTGGGAATTGAGATTGGGGAACTAAAGTCTAGTCGTTTGCGAACAGTGTCTGTATTTTTACGGGGGTAAAAGATGAAAAGAGAACGGAAGTGGAAGCTGACGAATGCTGTATCGCTCAGCGTGTTCCTGTCGGCGATGCTGTCTGTGTCGGTGCTTCCGGCCGCCGCACTCACTATTGTCGAGGAGGGGAAGGTCCGCGCGGTGATCGTCGTCGAACCGGATCAGCCCAAGGCAATGACTGCCGGGCAAGCGTTGCAGACGTACATCGAAAAAATGAGCGGCGCCCGACTCGGGCTGGTCGAGGAGGGGACCGCCATACCAGAAGGTACGAGTGTTCGGCTGTTGGTCGGGCATACGGCAGCGGCCGCCGGTCTCGAAGTGACGATCCCGGCCGGTTTCGACCGGACGATCCGCCCCGACATTTTCGAGGAAGAAGGCTACGTCCTCAAGACTGTTGGCCAGGACATTGTCGTTGCCGGCAACAACGACGGCCCCTACATGGGGACCGCCTATGCGGCATACGCTCTGCTCCAGCATCTCGGTTGCCGCTGGTACTTTCCCGGTGACTGGGGTGAGGTCATCCCCGAGCGTAAGACGATCGCTGTTACCGAGCTCGATATTCGGTCACGCCCGGACTTCGCGGTGCGAACCATCAATCCGTCCGGCTGGGTGATTATGTCGAATGAGGAACGAGCAGTCTATCATGCCTGGGGCGAGAAGATCGGTTTCAACTTCGCGCCGTTTTATCCGCAGGTGGGCGACGGGTTCCTTGCTTACCTGACCCCGCCCAACGACTATTTCGCGAGCAACCCCGAATTTTTCGCGATGAACGAACGCGGTGAACGTCACGTCGGCAAGCATTCGACGGTTGTTTACTATGAGAATACCACGATGCTCTGCCTCTCCAATCCGCAGGTCTTCGACGAGAGCGTCAAGAACCTGCGGGCTGCCTTCGCGGGTGAGAAAAAGATGGGGAACGTTACCGAACTTGGTTTTGGAATCAGTCCACCCGACGGCACGCCCTACTGCTACTGCAAGGAATGCAAAGCGCAGAGCCTGAACCTCAAATATCTGGAGTATTTTGATCGGACGTACCAGAGTGAGGAGTTTTTCGGCTTCGCTGCCAGGTTGGCCCGGGAGTTCCCCGATAAAATTGCTGCGACCATGGCCTATTCGCTGCGGGAAATGGTGCCGGAGGGCATCGACATTCCCTCTAACCTGATGGTCATGTACGCACCGATTGCCTGCGATGTTTTGCATCCGAACGACTCTGTCCTGTGGCGGCGGCGGGACCACATGCGGATCCTCAAAAAGTGGCGGAAGATGACGCCGCACATCACGATATATGACTACAATCCGGGCCTGCTGATCGGCAACTGGGTGCCCGAGCGCGACACCGCCAACATCGCGGTCAACGCGGGGCTGTACAAGGATGTGGGCATCAAGGGGTTTCGCACTGAAGGGCGCAAGGCGTTCATGCAAACCTGGACGAGCTACTACGCGCGCGCCAAGCTGTTGTGGGATACCGACACCGATATCGAAGTGTTGAAGGCCGATTTCTACAACACCTTTTTCGGTCCCGCGGCCGGGCCACATGTGCAGGCCTGGTGGGACGCTTGTGAAGATGCCCTGGTGCGGGAAACGATCCAGGTGCATGAGGATTTTTTCATCAACCACATTTACAATGTCGACTTCGTTCGTGGCATCCAGAAGCACGTTGAATCGGCGCGCCGGGCAAAGGCCACAGATGTGCAGGGTGAGCGCGTCGAAGCCTTTGCGCTTATCGCCGAGCACCTGCTGGCATTCGCCGAGATGAACGCAGCCGAGATGCGCCTGGACTTCGCGGCAGCGGCGGCGGCGGCCGAACGCATGGTGCAGCTTGAGAACCGTCTTCACGGCATCTATTCCTTCTTTATAGAGAACGGTGCCCAGCAGGATAATAAGCTTTTTCCGGCCGGGCGCGGCCGGGCTTTCAAAGCTCTCGCCGAGAAGGTCGACGGCACCACGGGTGAGCTCGTGGCTTCGCTGCCGCTGGAGATGACGTTCCGCCGCGACCTGTTCAACGAGGGCATTGTTGCCGACTGGTATGATCCCGAATTCGACGACAGCGACTGGGGCAGGAAGAACACCTACTACACCTGGGACCAGCAGGACCCGTCCGAAGATGAGGCCGGTCACGACTACAACGGCATCGGCTGGTACCGCTCCAGATTCACCGTCGATGCGGAGTTTGCTGACCGTCCTTTGAAGTTCTGGTGCGGGGGTGCCATCAACGAGGGCTGGGTTTGGATCAATGGCAGGTTTGTCGGTTACAAGCCATACAGTCTATGGTGGTACCACAACCACGAATTCGAGCTCGACATAACCGAGGCGATCAAGTTCGGAGAGGAGAACACAATTGCTATTCGTGTCCTCAATTCGAGCGAGATCGGCGGCCTGATGCGTCGCGGCTTCTTCTGGTCGCCAAACAACTGAAACAGATCGTCGCGTCCATCAAGCCAATCAAAAGGAAGGAGAGATTCGTCCCACTCCAAGGAGCCCTATGAAGATCGTAGTCTGCCCGCTGTCAAGAGTCATTGAGATGATCGAGATCCACGCGCCGGAGCGTATTGTCAGTATGATCAACCCCGGTTGCAACTTCCCCGAGTCTGGCCCTGCGTATGCTGGTCGACATCTCCGCATGTCGTTTCATGACATAGGGATGGCCGAGGATGGTCTGATCGAACCTTCGGCCGAGCACGTCGATGAGTTGCTCGCCTTTCTCGCCGACTGGGAACGAAGTTCCGGCATCCTGATCCATTGCAACGGCGGGGTCAGCCGTTCCACGGCAGTAGCCTTCATGGCGGCGTGCCTGCACAATCCGTCCGCCGACGAGCGGGAGATTGCATTGGCCTTGCGTTGCGCATCCCCAGTAGCGCGACCTAATCGGGCACTGGTAAGGATGGCCGATGAGGCCCTGGGCAGGAGCGGTCGGATGATTGCAGCAATTGAGGATACGGCACACGGACTGCCGGAAATCACTGCAGAGGAAAACGAGCCTTTTACATTGCCGGCGGTGTATTGATATTAGCCGTGCAAACAACCGCGCCTTGATCTTCGCAGCCGAACAACATCCTTGCCATCGGATTGAAACAAGGCTATCGTGTCGCTCATTTAATTTGTGGAGGGATGGCTGAGCGGTTGAAGGCGGCGCACTCGAAATGCGTTGGGCGGGTTTTGCCTGTCCCCAGGGTTCGAATCCCTGTCCCTCCGCCACTGCAAAAGCCCCGGTTTACGCCGGGGTTTTTTCTTTTGTCACTGCAGTTCCAGGCCGTGAAAAAAAACGATCCGGCATTGATGCCTGATCCGGGCTCAGGCCAACGCTTCGACGGACTCGCAAATCACCTCTGCAGCTTCCATTGCAGCGTCCGGATCGATCGACAGCGGCGGCACAAACTTGATAAAGCCGCGGCCAGTGACAAACATCAGTACACCGCGCCGCACGGCTTCACCGGCCACCGCATCCGCCAGTTGAACATCTGGCGCCCGCGTGCCTGGTTGCATGAAGTGCAGCGAGAGGAACAGCCCGCGACCGTGTGCCGACAGGATGCGCTCCGGATAGGCTGCCTGCAGCGCCTGTAAACGTGCCAATACCTGGCCGCCGGTAACCGAACTTGCCGTCAGCAGTTCCTCCTCCTCGATCACGTCGAGTGCGGCGAGCGCCGCTGCAACGCCCACGGGATTGCCGCCGTGTGTGCTGGACATTTCTCCAGGATTAGGCAGATCAAGAACGTCTGCCCGCCCGACAACAGCAGAGACCGGCACGCTGGAGGTCAATCCCTTGCCGAGGGTCATCAGGTCAGGGAGGATGCCGCAGTGCTCGAATCCGAACCAGCGGCCGGTGCGGCCCATGCCGCACTGCACCTCGTCGCAACAGAGAAGGATGTCGTGGGCGTTGCACCAAGCCCGCAGCGCCTTTGCAAAGCCTTCCGGCATCGGCAAGGTGGCCCAACCCGGCAGCGCTTCGCCGATGAACCCGGCGATTGACTCGGGGCGTACCCCATCGGCTTCTAGTTTTTTTAGGCATTGCTCGAAAGCCTTCTCACCCGTCGGGTCGTCGGCTGCGTCGTTCCAGGGCCAGCGCGGTGTGTAGGGAAACGGAATCTGATAAAAGGGCAGGGCGTAGTCGTCTATCCATTGCGCCGAGCCCATTGCCAGATTCGCACCGAGGGTGCGGCCATGATAGCCGTCAGCAAAACTGAGGATGCCGACCTTGTCGGGAGTGATCGTTTGGCCGTGCCGCCGCATCAGCATCATGGCGGCTTCCGTTGCTTCGGTTCCGGCGCTGAAAAGGATTGCCTTGGAATCACTCACCGGCGACAATTCTGCCAGTCGCTTCAGAAGTTCCAGGCGACGCTCCTGTGGGAAGGCGTAGGTCCCTAAAAGCTTGCCATCGGCGGCGTCACGTATAGCGGCGCAGATTTTCGGGTGGGCATGCCCGGCATTGGCCAGTACGATGCCGCTGGTCAGGTCGATCCACTGATTGCCGAAGCGGTCGCGAACCAGAAAGCCTTCGGCTTCGTCCCACAGGACTGGCGGCATGCCCGCCATCGAACGCGCTTCAACGGCACGTAGTTGTTCGATGACTGGTATCGATTCCGGCACCGGGATAGGTGTTTGAATGCGGCGCCAGGCGGTTTGTACCGGCTCGGTTGGTACTGGTGTCAGAGTGGCAGGATCAAATGCCATAGAAGTCTCTCCTCAAAACTATTGCCTGCAACGGGCGGCGGTGACGACTTCGGCACTTTTTAGTGCCTCGGAAACAGTGCAGTGAATTGGCTTGTCTTCGACGACCGCTTCGAGAAACTCACAATCCTCATCGCGAAACATGTCATCGCGCTCGGTCTTCAGTTGTTCATGGGCCCAGACGCCCGTTTCCTGGCGCCAGCTGGAAACGGTACAGGTGTTCCATTCAGCGAATTCGACCATGATAACACCGTCGGTACCGATCAACTCGATTTGACGCCTTCGCGGGCGCTGGAAAAAATCGAGATGAACGCTGGCGCAACAGCGATCCTCAAAGTCGATCAGCACTTCGACGACATCGGGGGCTTCCATGCCAATGTCGCTGTAAGATCCGAATACGCTTTCGACACGTCGTACCGGTTGGCCGGCATACCAGATCGCCAGATCGATGTCGTGGATCAGATCGAAGGCGCCGCCACTGATACCAGTTGGCGTCCAGACTTGCCGGAAGTCCGGACGGATGTCGGGCATGTGTTCGCCCATCAGCGCCCGCACCGAGACGAGCCGTCCGATGGTGTTGCCGTCGAGCAGTTCCTTGGCGTGACGCAGTCCCTTGTGGTAGCGGAAGCAGAGACCCACCATCATCTTGAGCCCGGACTCGGCAATCAGGCGCTCGAGTGCTGGGACCTCTTCGGTGGTCTCGCATAGCGGCTTTTCGCTGAACACGTGACAACCGGCCTGAAGCGCTTCCATTGCCATGGGTATGTGCAGTCGCGGAGGGGTCAGGATCCAGACGCAATCGGGTTGCGCCTCGAGGCCGGCGGCGAAGGATTCGACGGGCTCTACGGTTGGCACCTCTGCCTGCAGGCTCTGCAGCTGCTGCGGGTTCGGATCGCAGGCCCGCAGATCTGTAAGCCCCAGATCTGTCAGGAGACGGGCGTGTCGTTTGCCAATGCTGCCGCAACCGGCAATCAGGACGCTGAGATTTTGGCGGGATTTTTGCATCAGTTAGAAAAGATGTATAGCAACGGATTCAGAAATAGCAATCGATCCGCAAGCAGGCTGGCTTTTTCCATCTATTTATCCGTTACTTTTTCTCAACCCGGTGTGCAGCTTTCGCGTCCGATTGATTCTTTGATAGTTGCAGCTACAGCGTCGGTAAGATCTTCCAACGCGCCGGGTGCGAGTATTGTCGCCTCTTCCGGGTACAGCCCGAGGCCGTATTTCTCGCGAGGCAGAGCGTATGCGCCTAAAGGGCCCAGGCACAATGGCGAGACGAGAACGACGTGTCCCGAAAACTGAGACTGCAGGGATGTCTGAATTATGGTGTATGGTTCACCCGGCACAGTCACCCAGATTGCGTCGCCACACAGAAAGACAGTGTAGTGCCAGCTGTCGTGCGTATTCGTTGGCGCATCGGCGATCCGTGTCAACCAACGCTGGCAGCGCTCAGCGCGCGCCCTGCAGTCGCGGACTTCCTGCTTGCGGTCGGCAGCGTTTGCAGCCTCCTCCTTCCGGCTCCAATCCTCGAACTCTGCCTGGATGTCGGCGCTGTCAGGGAGAACGTTATTTTCCAGGTCAACGCTGTCGCGAACGACCGTGAACCTTCCGGCCTGTCGCGAATGGCCAGCGTCCATAGGCTTGTAGCCCCATGAGCCCAAGGTGGCGCCGGAGATGACCGGCCCAAGATAGTTGAAATCCTGTTGCGGCGGGCCAAGCGATTCGAGTGCGCCAAGCGCGGCGTATGCGAGCTGCCGCCCATTGCGGTCCGCAATTTCTGTGTCGCCTACGTATCCGTGGCGCGGACCGATCTCGCCGCAGGGGCCGAGAAGGAAAATTGTCGGTGTCGCGGTCGTCTGGGTGACTGTCTCGCGGGTGGCGCCGACATAGTCGGGGCTAATCAACGTGTTATCCCATGCCAAACTGATCGGGTGACAACCATAGAATACGAATGTGTGGGTTTGCCGACCCGTGCCATCGGTTACACGACCGACGGTCACCTCAAGCTGCGATTCTTCGTCGGGATTGAACCCGGTGACCTGAATCCCGCGCTCTGCATCCCAGCAATCACGATTGGCTCCCATCGCACATCGTGCCGTTGCATAGCTGATCGTACTCGATTGCACAGCGGCGACAGCTTTGTCGGTGGCCGCCGCGAGCTTTGCCGCGACTTGCTCAAGGTAGTCGGCAATCAGGTCGCCGCCGGGAAGCTCGTGGCGATCAGGGAGAAACAGGCCACCCGCGTGCGTATGTGAATAGGTGATTTCGATGTCTTCGATGGCGGTATCTGCACGCGCCGCAATTGCAGTCTGCAACGCCCGGTGATCGGATGCCAGAAGCATCACCATATCCAACTGGGCACGAATCAGCCGGGTCGAGCCGTCACATGCTTCAAAGACCATCACGTCGCCGACCAGCGGCCGGTGCACGCCAGTAGCGCGATCGTGGCTTGCAGCGCCCCACATGCGATGGTAGATGCCGACTGGCGGTGTGATGTCGACCGAGGCATGACCAAAGCGGAGAAGTGACGTGGGGGTCTGCTGGATGGTTTCTTTCATCGGTAAAAATCAATCCATCGAATGGAAAGGGTTTTCGGCTTATCCTTTAACAGGACTGCGGGAAGCGTTGCTTCAAAGTAGCCGTTCTCGAGCGGGATTTTCGGCTGGGCCGTAGTTTTTGTATTCTTGATCTGAACCGGCATCCAAAACGAAGAATCCTCGTCAACCGACTGTCTGCGTTCTCCGGGGGTGTGGATAACCTCACATAATTGTCGGTGCGATTGGTAGCTCAGAATTGAAATATCGATCGAGCTCGTGCCATTGCCGATGTGCAGTGATTCAAGGCCGCGCAGGTGCAGTCGCAGGACGAGAGTCGTCGGCCATTGGTTATTGGTTGCCGAGAGTTCCATGCGACCAATGCCAAAGGGACTGCGCACGTCGACGATCGTTCGGTCGCCCTTTTCCTCCACTGCAATAACTTCGCCACGCACATCGGCGGTGGGGTGTACGATTACCGTGGTCGCCAGGCTTATATTGCTGCTGGCGAGCAGAGGGAAAAGTACGGTAGCAAAGTTTCGTTCAAACATGTGTGTGCAGGTTCGTGTTGTCACAATTCAGAATTGCCGCCGCTGGACAGAGCAGCGACCCGAACTACCTTCAAGGATCTCAAAACACACAAAGAAGGTACCACATGTATAATCAACGCGCCTTGCGTCTCAAAGAAAAACTACGAAACGGCGAACCGATTGTCGGCATCTGGATCGATCTGGAATCAGCCGTGGCTGCTAGCCTAATCGCCGGCTGTGGATTCGACTGGGTGTTGGTCGATAACGAGCACGCAGTGTTTGATCGGAGCGGCTTGCACCAGATTGCGATGGCGTTCAAGGGGACAGATACCGTACCCTTTGTCCGCGTGCCCTGGAATGATATGGTGATGATCAAGCAAATGCTGGACATCGGTTTCGAGGGCATCGTTACACCGCAGACCAATACGGTGGAAGGCGTTCAGAAAGCCGTCGCTGCCTGTCGCTATCCGCCGGATGGCTACCGCGGCTTTGGCAATACTTACGCGACGAACTACGGCCGAGATCTTGACGAGTACTCCCGGCTCGCCAACGACATGATCTTCTGCGTCGTGCAGGTCGAGAGCATTCACTCCGCCGACGAAATCGAAGAAATGATCAGTGTCCCCGGTCTCGACGGCCTGATCTACGGACCCAACGACATGTCCGGGACGACCTCGCGATTCCGAGACATGGCCAATCCGGAGTTGGTCGACGCGATCGACCGGATCGAGTCCGCGGCAATTGCTGCAGGTATTCCGGTAGGTGCTGGTCTGAATACCAAGTCGATGGCGGAGCAGATTGCTTCCGGCGCTCAACTCATCCTCGAAGGGTCGGTGCTCGATTTGATCCGGCAAGGCGCCGACGACATCGTGAACACATTTCGCGAAATCCCGACCAATTAAACAGTGGTCGCGATGCCTTTGGCATTCAGGAAGGAACGGCGTCCTATTGCGAGAACACCGACGGCTGCTCCAGGCACTGGCACAGGGACTCGAGGAACCTGCCGCCGTCGGCGCCGTCAATGACCCGATGGTCGATGGTCAAACTCACCGTCACCATGTGACGCGGCACAATGGTAGCGTTGACTACTGCCGGTTCATGATTGATCCGGCCGATGCCGAGGATGGCGCACTGCGGCAGATTGAGGATCGGTGAGAACGCATCGACTGGATACAGGCCGAGGTTGCTCACCGTAAAGGTCCCACCTTGCATGTCGTCGAGCTTCAACTTGCCCTCGCGTGCTGTTGCCGCCAGCGACCGCAGTTCCTGATCGATCTGAGCAATGGACTTGGTGTTCGCCTGGCGGATCACGGGCACCAGTAGTCCGGTGTCGGTGTCGACAGCGACGGACATGTGCACGTCGTTGTGGATGACGATGGCATCGTCATGCCACTCGGCGTTAAGGATCGGATGGCGTTCGATTGCCAGGCATGCCAGATGGATGAACATGGCAGTCGGACTTGGCGCCTGCTTGCCCTCGCTTTTCATTGTTTCGCGTGCCGTTACCAGATTGGTGACGTCGAGCTTTGCACTCAACGTCACGGGCGCTGCTTCAGTCACGCCGGCAATCATGCGCCTGGCAATGGTGCGGCGGGTCGCGGAGGTCGGGGTGCGTGTCGCATTCGGCGGTAGCGTCGCCGGTGCGGAGTCCGCAGCATTGCGGACGTCGCATTCGCGGATGCGGCCACCCTTGCCGGTGCCAGTTAAAATCGTCGGGTCGATACCCAGTTCGCTGGCGACTCGGGCGGCGCGCGGGCTGATCAAGACAGTCTCGCCATTATTTGTGGGCGTCGAAATTTCCGGAGCGGGCTCTGGTGCAGTTGCGGCATCGCGAACGTCATCGATGCTGATGCGTCCACCCTTGCCGGTGGCCGTGACGGCGGTCAGTTCGACGCCGAGCTCGTGCGCCAGCCGCCGGGCTGCTGGGCTGGCGACCGGGGCAGGGGAGGTTGCAGCCGGGGGGGCAGTCGCCGCGGCGGGCGTTGGCGCTTCAGCAGCGTTTGTCTCCCAGGTTGGCGGTTCGCCGTCTTTCGTGACACAGCCGAGAACCTGGCCGACCTTCACGGTGCCTCCGGGTTCCGGGGCATCGGGAGCGATGCGCAGGATGCCGGTGTCAAAACCTTCGACTTCCTGTGTGGCCTTGTCGCTCTCGAGTTCGTAAAGCGATTCGCCTTCCTCGACGTGCTCACCGTCGCCCTTCAGCCACTGGGTGAAAATACCTTCTTCCATCGTCCAGCCGAGGCGCGGTACTGTAATTTCAACTGCCATAATGCGGAAGGTTTCAGGTTTGAAGGTTCAGGTAAGCGGTCGGAGCGGTTATTCCGCCATGAGGTCGCGGATTGCAGCGGCGATCTCTTCAGTATTCGGCACGACGGCAGCTTCCAGGCTTGGGCTGTAGGGCGTTGGCGAATGGGCCCCGTTGAGTCGTTTGATTGGTGCGTCAAGATCGTTGAATCCTTGATCAATAACCTGTGCTGCAATCTCCCCGCCAACACCGCAGGGTGCGAAGGTCTCGTCAACGATGAGCAGCCGGCCGGTCTTTGCCACAGACGTTAGGATGGTTTCTGTATCCAGTGGGGAAATTGTACGCGGATCGATCAATTCCACACTGATACCTTCGGTTTCCATGCTTGCAGCGGCTTCGCCGGAGAGTTGTACCATCCGGGCAATGGCAACAACCGTTACATCCGTGCCTTCACGCACGATCGCTGCCTTGCCGAACGGGATCTCGTAGTCCTCTTCGGGTACCGGTGATTTTGACGAAAGCAATTCCTTGTGCTCGAGGAAGATCACCGGGTCGTTACAGCGCAGAGCGTGCGTAAACAGCCCCTTGGCATCGTATGCATTCGACGGCACGACGACCCGCAGGCCCGGGAAGTTGGCATACATCGGATAGTACGCACCCGAATGGTGAGTGGCCGCTGAGTGGCCGATGCCGAAGCAACCGCGCAGCAGGATAGGTACTGGCAGTGCGCCGCTGGTCATGTACTGCATCTTGGCGATCTGATTGATGATCTCGCCGACGGCATCGAGGATGAAGTCGCCGAACATAAAATCGATGATCGGTCTCGTGCCGGTCATCGCGGCACCGGTGGTGAGTCCGACGAAGCCGCGTTCGCAGATCGGCGTGTCGCAGAGACGCACAGGCCCGTACTTGTCGTAGAGTCCGGTGGTCGTGGCGAAGTTTCCGCCGCGTTCTCCGATGCCTTCGCCCATTACGAAGATGGTCGGATTGATTGCCATCTCGAAGGTCAGGGCTTCGAGCGTCGCCTGCATGTAGGAAAGTTCGCGATCGCTCGTATTCGGCCCCGGTTCAATTACGGTGCGCTCGTCATCGGCATAAACATGCAGCAAGGCGGTGGCGGGGTCGGGGTATTTACTGGCCTCGGCAAATTCGCGTGCCGCGATCGTGGCCTCGGCAATTTCTTCGTCGATAGCGTCGAGCTCGTCAGGTGCAGCGCAACCGTCCTCGATGAGATAGTCGCGAAGGGCCTTGATCGGGCAGCGTTGCTTCCAGGCATCTACATCCTCACGCGTGCGATAGGTGAAGTCGACCATGCCCTCGGCGTGCGCCCGTGTCCGATAGGTCTTGCACTCGAGCAGGGTGGGGCCGCCGCCGGTGCGAGCCCGTTCTACGGCCTCTTTCGTGGCAGCGTGGACTGCGAAGACATCATTGCCGTCGACAACGACACCAGGCAGGTCGTAGGCTGTCGCGCGCTCAGCGATGTTCGGGTTGCCGCCGGAATCGCTGATCGCTACCTCGGTAGCGTACTGGTTGTTTTCGCAGACAAAAATGACCGGAAGGTCAAAAATGCTTGCCAGGTTCAAGCCTTCGTGGAAGGCGCCGTTGTTCGAACCGCCGTCGCCGAAAAAAGCGACAGCGACATTGTCGGAGGCTAACACCTTGAAACTGTACGCCGCGCCCATGGCCTGCAGGATGCATGGGCCGACAATGCCGCTGGTCCCCATCAGTCCAACCTCGGGCGCGAACAGGTGCATGCTGCCGCCGCGGCCGCCGGAGACGCCGTCGGCGCGGCCGAACAGCTCGGCGATGACTTCACGTGCTGTTACGCCTTTGGCCAGCGCATGGCCGTGGCCGCGATGGGTGCTGAAGACCACGTCGTCGTTGCTGAGGTGGGCGCAGACGCCGGCAGCGATGGCTTCCTGGCCGACATAGGTGTGGCAGGCGCCGTGAATGAGGCCTTTCTGGAACGAGCGTGCCAGTTCCAACTCGCATTTGCGGATCACCAGCATCGTGCGGAAGAGCGACAAAAGCTCATCCTTCGATAAGTCTGCAGTGGCTTCAGTGGCAGTAAGCATGGTGTGTATGCGAGGTTCGGGGTTAGCTGCGAAGGGCGAACCAATACAATGTCGTCTAAAGGGTTAATCGGCAAGAAAAACAGAAGAATTTGAAATCGGAAATTGGGATCTGAAATCCCATTTTTCGCAGTGCTTTATTTTGCGCACCGCTAAACTGCACAAACATCAGTGGGGTCTGAGCCGGACTTTTTACAGTGACGCTTCAAGGACGGCCTGGCAATCATCCAGTTCCAGCGGCCGGGGGTTGCACGGGGTGGAGTGATCGGCCAAAGCTGCTTCGGCGATCCCTTCGAGGTGAGCAGCAGTTACGCCCAATTCGCTGAGCCTGGCAGGCAGGCCGAGAGCAGTATTCAATTCGGCAAATGCATTGGCGACAGCATCGGCGCCGGCGCCGGTGCCCATGACTTGCCCCATGGCGTCCATCTTCCCGGGACAGGCCGAAGCGTTGAAGCGAATTACGTGCGGCAGGAAAATCGCGTTTAGCACGCCATGGTGGAGTCGCGGTTCTTCCAAGGCGCCGAGTGGATGGCTGAGGCTATGGATCAGGCCGAGCCCCTTCTGGAAGGCGAGGGCGCCCTGAGTCGAGGCCATCATCATCTCACTGCGATACGTGATGTCGTTTGGTGACTTTGCCGCCGCCGACAAATTTTTCCAGGCGCGCCCGAGGCCGTCGAGGGCAATAGCGTCGGCGACCGGATTAAACTTGGGGCTGCAGAACGTTTCGACACAGTGCGAGATGGCGTCGATGCCTGTGGCGGCAGTGAGTTGCGCCGGCATGCCGAGCGTGAGTTCCGGATCGCAGACTGCAGCGGTCGGAATCAAATGTTTGCTGATCAATCCGAGTTTGGTGCCGGATGCCACCGTGATCAAGGATGCGCGTCCGACTTCGCTGCCGGTGCCGGCGGTCGTGGGCACTGCAAACAGCGGCGGTTTGTCGGCTGTGATCAGTGACAGTCCGCCACGGATGAGCGCATATTGTTCGAGCGGTTTCGGGTGGGTGACGAGCAGGGAGATTGCTTTGGCACAATCAATCGGCGACCCGCCGCCCAGAGCGATAATGCCGTCGCAGTCATTTTCATGGTATGCGTCGAGTCCCGCCAGCACGCTTTGTTCAGTAGGATTGGTCGGGATATCTGCAAACATTGCAGCCGGTTCGCACGGCACACGCTCATGCATGCCGAGGGCGACGAGGCCCTGGTCTGTAACGAGCAACGGCCGCGTGACGTTGTGCGCCTCACACAGGTTGCAGAGTTCGGAAATGACGCCGGGGCCAAAATAGATGTCGGTGAGGTAGCTGATCGTTGGGGGCATTATTGGTGCATCCAAAACTGTGTTAGTAGGGTTGAACAGCTATAAAGTCGTGCAGATCGCCGGTTCTGCCACTTCCCGTCCCCTCCAAATGCTGCGAAAAAATTCTGCAAGGCGATTGCACTGCAGCCGGAAACATCCAGGATGACCTCTGCTGTCGTGCGTGGAAAGCTTCCTTTTCCCTCGCTGCTCCGCGTTGTGAGAGCACACTTACCCGGCTTCAGTTAGATATCGAATTCGCTTGTCGATGTCGGTGTTGACTGAATGATACGGCCGCGTCAGGTTGCCGGAATCGAAAACTGTTT
>CAYWQM010000109.1:13653-14001 GCA_964460215.1 uncultured Lentisphaerales bacterium | reverse complement strand
GGTCGCCGTCGCCACGCCGGTATTGCCACTGGTGCGATCGTCCTCACAGCTCACCGTAACGTCATCCGGGCAGGTGATCACCGGCGCCTGGTCGTCGGTGCTCGTGACAACCTGGGAGCAGATCGAGATGTTGAAGCAGTCGTCCCTAGCGATCCACGTGCGCAAAAACATGTCGCAAACAACCGGCCCTCCCCAGCCATCGACATGGGTGATGTCGGTGGTCCCCGGGCACCCGCCAACGGCTGAGGCAAGCTCAGCGACGGTTTCGAGGGAATCTTCGCAGGAGATCGAAGTATCGGGGGGACAGTTGATCTCCAGCGAATCGTTGTCATCCCCAGAATCACCGAC
>CAYWQM010000109.1:0-13643 GCA_964460215.1 uncultured Lentisphaerales bacterium | reverse complement strand
ACATAGCAACGTTATCGCCAATCGAATCCGTTAAATCGATGTTGCCGATATACGTCTCACCATTCATCTCTTCGCTAAAATTCACTTGGATCGTAGTAATTCCTCTGGACACGTTGGTTGCGCCATCGCCCGGAGAAACGCTTGAGACGGTTGGAGGCGTTGTCTCATCATCAAAGTCTTCGGTGGTAAAGCTACTCGTAAAATTCTCCGCAATTGAATTCCCGTTTAAGTCCTCGACGTCCGTGTTTACATGAACGGTGTAGGTTTCGTTGGGTTGCACCTCGAATAACGGTTGCATCAGACAAAAGGTCGACCCGGAAAAATACGCCGCGATCACAATTTGACTGCCGTTCGAATCCGTTAAAGAGATGTTGCCGATATACGTCTCACCATTCATCTCTTCGCTAAAATTCACTTCGATCGAAGTAATACCTCTGGACACGTTGATTGCCCCATCGCTTGGAGAAACGCTTGAGACGGTTGGAGGCGTTGTCTCCTGCGCCATGGCGATGTTGCCCAGGCCGAACACCAGCAGAACGGTTACGAATTTCAGCAGCCACGTTGCTCGACGGGGTATAGGCGGGCATGACCGTCCTGTCGTCGTCATGGATGATCTCCGACTGTAATATATGGAAAGGGATGTCGCATGGTTGTTTCTCGACCCACGTACTCGATTGGGTGGTGTTTTACTTGTCTATTGTCGCGACGCAGCCACGAAAGCAGGTATTCACTACAAGGCCGCGGGAAAGGAATTACTGTCGTTCAACGAAGCCTGCAGTCGCTCAGCAATTGAGTTCTGCGCCACCTCTTGGATTGATCAATTGCCCTGCCTGAGCCAGTCAACAAGGATGCGAATATATACCACCTTTTCATGGCTACGTCAAGATTTGAACCGGACCATGGAATGTTAAAACAGCCTTATTTGTGGCCGCCCATGAACCGGAGCCTGAGTTGGGCGTAACCGGCGGATTTGCAGATTAAATCGGACATCCGGGTTGCAACAGCAGATTACGTTCTAACACTTGGACTGCACGGCGAGTCGGTTAGATTCACTTTTGGGCAACCACTCCGGAGAACACTATGAAACGATCCGAAATCAACGACCTGCTGACTGTCGCCAAGGACCTCGCCCACGCCAACAAAATCGTCCTGCCGCCATTCGCCTACTGGAGTCCCGAAGACTGGGCCACGAAAGGCAGTGAATGCGATGAGATTCGCGACTGCGCGCTCGGCTGGGACATCACCGATTTCGGCACCGGCAAATTCGATGAAGTCGGACTTATCCTGTTCACGATCCGCAATGGCGATAAAGATGACCCGCGGTACAAGCACAAGACCTACTCAGAAAAACTGCTGATCGCCCAGGAGAATCAGATCACGCCCTACCACTTCCACTGGTTCAAGGTCGAGGACATCATAAACAAGGCCGGTGGAAATTTGATGCTGCGGCTCTACAACTCTACGGAAGACGAAAAACTCGACGAAAGCTCGGACGTCACAGTCGTCATGGACGGTGTCAGTAAAACACTGCCGGCCGGATCCACCGTGACCCTCACAGCCGGTGAATCAATCACGCTTCCCGCCTATCTCTATCATGAGTTCTGGGCCGAAAAAGGGACCGGCGCCGCCGTCATCGGAGAAGTCTCGAAAGTCAACGACGACAATACCGACAACTGTTTTCTCGATGAGCTCGGACGGTTTTCCGAGATCGAGGAAGACACTGCCCCGCTGCACTACCTCTGCAACGAATACCCTTCCTGACCTGCCACTGACATTTATAGGCATCTCTACTGGCCGATGCCCGCACCGGATCAGACAAGGTCGCCACGCTTCGCGGACATTGCAACGGTGTCGGTCAGCTATACTGATAGGTTGGCAGATGCAGCCGAAAATCTACAGAATTTTCGCCGGGCGGCCGTGTAGATTGAGCCACATTAGAGCATCGACTGTTCGACAACGGGCGCCCTCGGCTCGGCGCTGCTGGTTACGATGTCGGCAGCGCCTGCAGGCAGGTGCGTAGTTTTGAACTGCTCGACGAGATCGACCGTGGCGTTGACAACAACGGGATCGCTGTCCTGCAGCAGCACTCGGTACAATGCGATGTTCGCCGGATGCGGCGTGTGCCGCAGTACCGACACGAGATACATCCGAACCCACCGGTCGGGATCGGTGGCTGCGATCATCAGCACTTCCTCGCCACAGCGCTGGCGATTGCAGCTTGCAACATTGATTGCCGCTATCTTGGTCGGCAGGTCCCCCGCCTGCATCGCTTCTGTCAGGAAAGACACGGAAAAGTTCGGCTGCTTTGACGGCGGTAGCCGATCGAAATCACGCAAGCTCTGCAAGCGCATTTCATAACAGCAGTTACCGATCACGTGCAGGCAAATCACTACAAGTATGACTGCAATAAGGATCTCGACCAACCGTGATTGCGAATTGGCCGCCGCCGTTTCGATATTCGAAGACAAGTCAGGCGTGGCCTGATGCATCGCGTCAATGGACTTGTTCTTCATTTTACCCTCCTTATGGGCACACTCCTTTCGCACACCTATATACCTTTGGAATCTTGCGCAGGATTTGTTCCAGATATGCTGGGAACTTGACTTTCAGGCAATCTTTTACACCTTAGGAAGGGGCGAGAGTACACTCCACTGAAGAAGGGTCACACGATCAGCCGTGTAGAGAGCGCCATGTGCGTCGTCGACGAATCCAGAATGTTCAAGGGGATGTAACCGGCATGTTGACGAAAGAGCAGATCGATTACTTCGAGTGTTTCGGCTTCCTCCATCTGCGCCAGGCTTTCAGCAACGCCGAAGTGCAGGAGATAGGGGACGCCGCCGAGCGAGTTTTTGAGACCGAGGTGGGTCGGCTCACCGGAGAAGAGTATGGAGAGGTGGGCGCCATTGTGGAGCGCGATCCCCGGCTGACTCAGCTGGTCACCGACGAGCGCATCCACGAGCCGGTGCGGCAATTGCTGGGTGACGACTTTCTGTGGTCGGGGTCGGAAGGCAAACGGGGTATTCCCCCGCACTTGAAAGCCCATCACTGGCATGCCGATCGACCCGGCGATGTCGAGGCCGCCTATAACCGACTGAAAATCATGCTCTACCTCGATTCGCTGGAAAAGGAGACTGGCGCTTTCCGGGTGATTCCGGGATCTCACCGGCCGGGTTTCAACGAATCCTTGACGCCCTTCAACGACGAACACATGGGTGAGAATCCGAGGTTTTTCGGTTTGGAGGGACCCGACGTCCCCTGTCATGCGGCGGAGACGACCCCGGGTGACATCGTCATCTTCCACCACAGCCTCTACCACGCCGTGTACGGCAAAAGGGGGACGCGACGTTACATCGCCATGAAATTCGTGACACCGCCAGTCGGGGACGAGCAGATCCTCTCTCTGCAGAAGTATTCACACTACGTTTTTCATCCAGCAGAAGCGTTCGTCAACAGCGAAGACGAGCGCATCCGGCGCATGGTGAGCGGCTTCGACGGTTTGGCAAGGCGCCTCGAAGAGCTGACCGAAAACGCGGCAGGTTAACGGATGTTGTACGAGGAACTGGCAAATGAGAGCGCCGCCTATCGAGCCGCGCGGGACGAGTTGCTGCAGGCGGAGATCGCACTGCGGGACCAACGGGAAAAGGTGGCCGAGTTGCGCAGGAGACTTGCGCAATTTATTTCACCGCTCTGCTTCCCACTCGAATCACGTTCGGCGTACTCGGAACAATGAACAGCCCCCCAGATAATTCCGACACCCCAGCCGGTGCACAGCTTGCCGATGCCGGGGAACTGCCCGGGATCGATGACATTATCGACGCCTTCCGTGACCCGGACGAGGCGCCGGCGGTTTCGATGATGTACAAGGCCGGCCTGGTGGTTGTGGCATTGCTGCTCATCTTGCTGCTGCTGTTTTACATTTCTCTAGTTGTTTCATGCCTGGCGGCTGGCATCGCACTGACGACGAGAGCACTGGACCAGAAAGCGATCCAGGAAACCATCGCCTACGGCGGTTACGGGGCACTGTGCTTTATCGTTTTGCTGTTCATGATAAAGCCGTTTCTGACCATCTTCCGGCCCCGGCCCGAGCCATATGCCGTGAGCGCCGACAATGAGCCCGGATTGTTCGCCTTCGTCGAGCGAATTTGTGCCGTGCTGCGGGCACCGACACCCAGCCGCATCTATCTGACGACCGAGGTCAATGCATCTGTGACCTGCCGCCACGGGCTGCTGTCGCTGTTCAGAAACGACTTCACGCTGTCAATCGGGCTGCCGCTGGTGCACGGCCTCGACCTGCGGGAACTGGCTGGGGTCATCGCCCACGAGAGCGGGCATTTCGCGCAGACCACAGGCCACCGGGTCAGCTATATCGTCACCACCCTCAGCAACTGGTTCTGGCGGGTGGTCCACGACCGCGACATTGTCGACGTGACGCTGCGTACGTGGTCGCGGAACGTCCGCATCCTGATGCCATTGTTCATTATCGTCTTCGTCTTGATCGGCCTGCCCCGACTGATCCTGCGATGCCTCATGTATATCGGGTATCTGGTCGGTTGTTTCTTCATTCGCCAGATGGAATACGACGCCGATCGCTACGAAGCCCTGATCTCCGGCAGCAAGAAATTCGAAACCACTACGTGGCGGATCGCACTGCTCAGCGCCGCCTACGACCTGTCAATCGCCGGGCTCGACCAGGCGTTCAAGGACGGCCGCCTCGGCGACAACCTGCCGGTACTCGTCGCCACCAACGAAAAACTGCTGAAGGTCGATGATCGTAAACGTATTCGCAGCGCCATCTACCAACCCAAGCCGGACCAGTGTGGTCGCACGTTCGCCGATCTCGTGGACGTTCTATTCAACACGCGCCCCTCTGAGTTGCGCCGGATAAAAAGCGTCCGCAAGATAGCCGCCGAAGGCCTGTTTCATCTCGACGCACCGTCGACTGTGCTGTTCAACGACCTCGCGTCGCACGGCAGGAAAGTCACGACCAACTACTACAAATTCGTGCTCAAAAAACGCTTCAAGCGTGCGAAAGTCATTGACTCCGAACAGATTGTCAGACAGCTGGAAGAAATAATCGACGCCGGGGATACGCTCGATCGCTGCTTCCAATATGCGGTGTCTTTTTATCATCCGTACACGATCAGCAGCAGAAAGCCCGACGCCGACCGGTCGATGACTGAACAGATCCGGCTGCTTCAGGCCGCGCGCGAACAGATGGAATTCCGCACCCAGGCCGCCCAGGCAGCAATGAAACGCTTCGACCAGGCGCAGATTTGGCGGCAAAACGCTAATCTGGCATCTGCCATGCTGCGGGTCAATATCACCAATGAGGCGCGGCGCCTGCTCATGATGCAGGTCGATAAGGTGACGGTCGCCACGATGCTGCGTGAGGCCGACAAGGATACGCGTATGGTCATGGAAATTCTCGATTCCTTCCGGGATCAGGCGACTACCCGTTTCAACCTCGCTCTGCAACTGCTCAACTACGACGAGTTCCGCCAGGATTTCAACGACGCTGAAAAATGCGCTAAACAGGTCGACGACCTGCTCGTCGCCCAGCGGCAAATTGCCGCCTGCCACGGCGACATCAACAACCTTGCGGGCAGTTCCTACATCTGGTACGCATTAACGAAATTCCGCAGCGAGCCCTCGCAACGCCTGATCGAGTTCCTCATGTCGACAAGCGAACGTACCGATTTCACCTTGCACAAGGTGCATCATCAGTTGTCGGAAGTCGCCTACCCCTTCGAACATGAATCCGGCCGCATCTCCATCGGACCGTATGTCCTGGAAAACATGCCCGAACGGGACGACTACATGGGCTTGCTCGCGGCCTCCAACGAAATGTACGAAAAGACCATCGGCCTCTACTACCGCATTGTCGGCCAGATCGCCTCGATCGTTCAAAAGATAGAAATGAAGGCCGGAATGCCCGCCTTTCCCGAGCTGCCGACCCTCGCGGAAGAGATCAGCGACGAGGACGATACCGATTACACGCTGTGACCACTGGAGCGCCGGCCTCATGTATCGCCCCGCCGCCATACCATTGCGTTCTACTCAGGCGTGCATCCTTCGATAAACGCACGTACCGCCGCTACATACGCCACGCCGCCAACCGCAAACGTGTCGTTGTGACCGGCATCCGGAACCTTGTAAAAGGTCTTTGGTTCCGATGCTGCATCGAAGAGCCTCCGGCCCATCCGGTACGGAATGATCTCATCGGCCGGGCTGTGAATAATCATCTTCGGATAGTCAATCGTGCCGATCTTGTCGATTGACGACATCCGCGAGCGAACGACAAATTTCGGAATAAATGGATAACAGGTATTCGCCAAGTCGGGTATCGACGTAAAGGTCGACTGCAGAATCAGACCGGCCGCCTCGACTTTCGATGCGAGTTCTGTCGCGGGACCGCCGCCCAGAGACTTGCCGAAAATCACGATGCGGTCACCAGTGATGCCGCAATCCTCCGTCAGGTACCGCCAGGCAGCAGCAGCGTCCAGGTAAACACCAGCCTCCGTCGGTTGCCCCTCACTTCGCCCATAACCGCGGTAGTCAATGATCAATACATTCACCGGGATGCGCGTAAACAGGTCGATGATATCGTAGCGTGCCGCGATATGCCCGGCATTGCCGTGCAACCATAGCAAGGTCATGTCGGTTTCGATCGGAACATGCCCGCCGCCCGGCTCAGCCACCGCCGGCCGGCAAAACCAACTGTGGATCCGCGTGCCGTCGGACGCCGTCAACCAAACGTCCTCCAGCTCCGGATAGCGGCTTTCCGGTGCCGGGGTTGGCGGCACGAAAGCCGCCGGATCATAGCGCGACGGCAGGAAAATGAAGCGCCGCTCCATCACGACTATCAAGACAACCAGCACCACATAGAGCAGGGCTGCAAAACCAACAAACCAGAGCATACGCTGCCACCAAATAGCAGATTGTTTCCAAGTCTCTTCGGATCGCTGTACCATATCACATGCTCCTTAAACCTGCTTATTCCTCCGTTATCGTCATTTCGGCTCGACAGGCAGGGTATCCTTGCTATCTTTTGAACATCGGGTAATCCCGAAGCTCCGTCATAATCCGCAATCCGCAATCCGCAATTCTCATAATGTACCCCTTCGACAAACTGAGCCGCATCGAGCTTGACGACGCCAGCGATTTCCTACAGCACACATTTCCGTTCATCAACAGCATGGACCTTGTCGTCCAGCTCGGGTCCGGTCAGTCCGCGGATGACCTGTTCGACGAGGAATGGGGCCGGGTACCACTGCAACGCATGCCACATGTACCGGCCGCTGAGTCGCTCGCGCAACATCGCATGGAAATCATCTGGGGCCGCGTCGGCGAGCATCGCACCCTCGTTTACGCCGGACGCTTTCACCTCTACGAGGGATACGGACGGGTGCCGTGCGTCCTGCCAGTGTGGGCCGCGGCCGCCTGCGGCGCTCGGACATTCGTCTTCGCCAACGCAGCAGGCGCCATCAACGAAGACATGCCGCCGGGCACCTGGATGATCATTACCGACCACATCAACAACCTCGGCGTTTCACCCCTGGCCGGACACCAGCACCTGCTGCAAACGCCATACATCGACATGACCGAAACGTATTGCCGCCATATGAACGACTCGGTTTGCCGCGCCGCCGCCAAGGAGGGCGTCACCCCCCAGCGCGGCGTCTACATGGCAAACTGCGGCCCGCAGTACGAAACCCGTGCCGAAGTCAAGCTGGCCCGCAACCTCGGGGCCGACGTCATCGGCATGAGCACCGTGCTCGAGGCCACCACGGCAAAAGCACTCGGAGCCTCGGTCATCGGCATGTCAATGATCACCAACTGGGCTGCCGGTATCGGCGACACACACGAACTGGCGCACCAGCAGGCGATCGAAACCGGCAAAATCTGCAGCACGCAACTCATCGCCATCCTGCGACGCTGGTTGACCGAAGACACCTCGCATCTGTGATCTGGCCGCAGGGTGCGACCACCGGCACCTGCCCGCAAGAGATCCTGCTCAATTGGCATGGCGCTATGCCCAGGCCATATCGAACTTCGGCACCGCCATATCAAGCGACATGCCGTCACCACCTGGCAATCATCTACGAAGACACTCAGACCGCGCGATTCAATCAGCCGATATACTTCATTACGTAGCAGCGCAAATTTTATATCCGACCGATACAGCAGCGTATAACTCCTTCAGCACCTCATTTTTTTGAGAAAAAAGTTTCCATCGCCGGCAGATTCACGGCAGTATATATTCATAAATATCTTATTATTATATAGTTAATATCCTGTAAGCTTCTCTGGAATATTTTCAAAAAAAAATCAAAAGTCATTTGCATTTGCCTTTTTCTACGGTTATTTAGGGGTGTACAGGGGAATTTAGGGGAATTAAGTTGCACTACGGTTCGACACGGACGAGACAATGGCAGATCAGGTTTACACTGGGTTTCACCCACACAGCATCGACGCACAGCGACGCATCGCCATCCCCAGGGAATGGCGCAAAGACGCCGGCGATGAAGCTGTTTTCTACCTCCTGCCCGGACGCAATCAAACCATTCAGGTGCTGCCCAAAGAACTCTTCGAGCAGGAGATCCTCGACAAAGTGCGCAAAGTTTCTTTTGCCAATGCCGAGAAAAGCCAGGCCCTCGCCATGATTGGTGCCAAAGCCAGCCGCTCCTCCTGTGACAAACAGGGACGCATCACCATGACCCAGGAGTTGATGGAGCATGCCGGGCTCAAAGGCGAGGCGATCATGGTGGGGGGCTTCACAACCATTCAAATCATGACCCCCGAGCGTTGGAACCAGAGCGACATGCGCACTGAGGACGTTCTCGACCAGATCGAACGCATTCAGGAAAGCGGAGAGCTGTGATGTCCAATGACAAATCAACCTGTTCATCATCGGCCCGTCCTGGTCCTCGAAACACTGAAACATCTCCAAGTGCGGCCCAATGGGCGATATATCGATGCGACCTTGGGCGCTGGTGGGCATGCAGCGGCCCTGCTGGCAGCGGACAGTACCGCCAGGCTGCTGGGAATCGACCGCGACGAGAACGCCCTGGCAATTGCCCGCAAACGCCTGGCACCGTTTCAGGACCGTTGCACGCTGGTCCATGGCAACTATGGCAACATGACAGAGCTGGCAGCAGAACATGGCTGGCCCGCGGTCGATGGCATCTTGATGGATCTCGGCACCAGTTCGATGCAGATCGATCAGCCGGATCGTGGCTTCAGTTACTCGCAAGATGGACCGCTGGACATGCGGATGGATCGAACCTCACCGATCACTGCCGCCAGGGTTCTCAACACCGCGGACGAGGACGAACTGACGGAAATCATGAAGACATTCGGCGAGATGCCGGGAGCCCGCAAGATCGCCCGTGCAATCGTCGCCCGGCGCGAGACCAGATTATGGTCCCATACCGGGGAACTCGCAGGACTGCTAAAAGCCCAGATGCCGCGACAAAAAGGACGCAGCACGCCGGCAGCGGCGAGATGCTTCCAGGCGCTGCGGATTGTTGTCAACAACGAGTTCGAGTATCTCGAGGAGGGACTGGAAATGGCCCTCGAGTTGTTGGCCCCAAGCGGCCGACTGGTAGCCATCAGCTTTCATTCAGGCGAGGATCGCATCGTCAAGGAAACTCTGCGCTACGCAGCGAAAGACTGCATCTGCCCGAAGGTACTGCCGATTTGCGCCTGCGACAAAACCCCGACAATTCAACTGCTGACGCGGAAACCGCTGCGGCCAAGTGCGGCGGAGACCGCAGAAAATTCTCGGGCAGCACCAGCCAAATTACGATCAGCCGAAAAGCTATAACCGTTATGGAGACGCGATGCTTCGTCACCGCCTCTCGGAGGTCACTTGATGCGACTGACAAATAGAGATTTGTACTCCCGCAGCAATGCATCACAAAAATCCAGCAGTCTGATCGCTCGTGGCACAGCCGTCAAGTTCCTCTGTGTCGTCAGTGTCATCATGCTCGTGGCATTGACGAAAATTTATCTGGAACGATCGGCGACGAACATGGGGCTGATCTGGACCGAGCGGCATCAGGCACTGTCACAGCTGATCGACGAGGACAACAATCTGCGCATGCTGCGCGAGAAGTTTCTGGTCCCGGAGTACGTCGAGGGCCAGGCGCTGCAGCTCGGGCTGCGCTCTTCGGACCCGGGGCAGGTGCGACAGATCGATCTCTTGACCTACCATCGTCAGATCGAAGTCGAGCAGGATATCAAGTACGCCGCCCTCGACATCGCTCGCGCAGAAACGCTGGCAACGCAGGAATAACTGAAGAGGCTGATGACTCTCACCGGGCAACGTGATCGCATGGCCGCGGAACAGGTGGAGGCAGTACGCGCCGCCACTATGTATCGAGAAGCCTACGCCTTTCGCATCACGATTGTCGGGATCCTGCTCGCCATTGTGTTTGGCATGTTCTCGAGTTGGTTTTTCCATCTGCAGATCACCCGCCATGAGGAGCTGCATGCCAAGGCACAGCAGATGTACACCACCCGCGAAAAGCGTGTCGGCAACCGCGGCGCAATCTGCGACCGCCGTGGACATGTCCTGGTCGGTAACAAGTTCTGCAAAGATGTGCGAGCTGATCTCAGCCGAATGCCGGTCGAGCAGCGCCCGTACATCATCAGTTGTATTGCCGGCGAGCTGGCCATTGATCGTGCCCTGCTCCAGCGCCGCTTCAACTCGCATGCCGTCGAAGTCGTCGTCAAGAACGGCGTCGACAACGCCGATGCTGCACGCCTTTCCGCGTTGAAGCTGCCGGGCATCCGTTTTCTCGAAAGCCAGAGTCGCGTATACCCGAAGGATGAGATGCTGGCCAACGTGCTCGGCTTCGTCGACATCGATTATCAGGGCGTCTACGGAATCGAGGCGCTCTGCAACGCGTCATTGTCGCCGAACCATGGTGAGGTCACCTACGAACACGATCGTCGAGGGCGGCCGCTGCATCGCGGTACGCTGCCACAGCAGCAGGCGCTCGACGGCAAATCTGTTTGCCTGACCATCGAGGAACCGATCCAGCACATCGTCGAGAAGGAACTACACGCCATGGTCGATGAGTTTTTACCGGAACGAGCCTGTGCAATCATGGCCAATCCACAAACGGGCGCGATCATGGCAATGGCCCAGTGGCCGACCTACAATCCCAATGACCGTACTGAAATGGCGCCTGATAGATGGCGCAATCATATGGTCTCAGACGTCTACGACCCGGGCTCAACGATGAAGTGCATCGCTATCGCCGGTGCTATCGACTACGGTATCGTCGATCTGGAAACTGCATTCGATTGTGAACACGGGCTCTGGTACTATTGCCGCACGGCCCTGCACGACAGCCACGGCCACGGCACCCTCAACGTCAGCGATATCATCTGCAAGTCGAGCAACATCGGCACCGCCAAAATCGGTGTGGCCATGGGCAAGAATCGACTTTTTCAAACCTTCCGCCGGTTCGGTTTCGGCAAACCCACCGGTATCGGCTTCGACGACGAGTCCGCCGGCCTGCTGAGTCGGCCGGCGAAATGGGACTGCCTAAGCATCACCCGCTTTCCGATCGGTCAGGGCGTCTCCGTGACACCGCTGCAAATGACCCAGGCGTACTGTGCACTGGCCAACAATGGTGAGATGCCCCAGTTGCATCTGATCGACCGGATGATCGGCAGCGACGCCAAGGTTGAACCTGTGAGCCGTCCATCCAACCGGCTCGTACTGCGCGGCAACACGGCGAGTAAGATCGTCTCCGCCATGGTCCGCGTCACCCAACCCGGCGGCACGGCCCGCAAAGCCGCCTTACCCGGACACAGCGTTGCGGGAAAAACCGGGACTTCACAGAAACTTGTCGACGGCAGCTACAGGGGCCACGGCAAGTTCATCGCATCATTCATCGGCTTTGCACCAGCCAACGACCCGGCCTTTGTCCTGCTGGTGATAGCCGACTCGCCGTCGACCGGTACATACTACGGCGGCACAGTCGCAGCACCGACTTTCTCACGTATCGCCGAGCAGACACTGCGATATCTGGCGGTGCCGCCGGATCTGGCGGATCAGATCGCGGTCAACGACACGAGAAGATGGCAACACCCATGACTAAAACACTGCAACAGTATCATGATGCCTGTGGTCGCCTGGCGATCGATCGTCCGGTCGGTCTCGATCTGCCGGTAGCTGGACTGACCAACGACTCGCGGCTGGTCAATCCTGGCGATTTGTTCATCGCCATCGTAGGTGCCAAAGACGACGGTCGCAAGTATATTGCCGATGCTGTCGCACGCGGCGCCTGCGGCATCGTTCACAGGGCCGATGCGGCTCTCGAATTGCCGGTACCGTCCTGGCGAGTCAGTGATGACTATATGGCACTCGGTCGCCTGGCCGAGTGTCACTATGACCAGCCGGCGCTGAAGCTGCGCTTCGCCGGTATTACCGGTACCAACGGCAAGACAACGACCGCTTTCCTGCTGCGCGACATCTTGCGCACCGCCGGGGAGCGCACCGGTCTCATCGGCACCGTGCACTATGAGATCGGTGACCGTGAAATCACCGCCGACCGTACCACGCCGACACCGCTCGAGTTGCAGGCGCTACTGGCGGAGATGGCCGCAGCAGCTGTCGGCACAGTTGTCATGGAAGTTTCGAGCCACGCGCTGTGGCAGCGGCGCATGGGCACGTTGCTGTTCGACGCCGGCGTGTTCACCAATCTGAGCGGCGATCATCTAGACTATCACTCGTCAATGGACGAGTATTTTGAGACCAAGAAACGCCTGTTCACCGAGTACATGACCGACTCCGGCACGCCCGTAATCAACATCGACGATGCCTGGGGCCGCCGCTTGGCCGACGACCTCTCGGGAGCCGTCACCTTCGGAACAGCGGACGCCGCAGACTGCCGCGTCATCGAACACACATCGACACTGCGCGGCAGCGAGGTGACATACACCTGGCAAGGCGTAACGCAGACGATGCACTCGCCGCTGGTCGGACATTTCAACGTGTCGAATGTCATGGCTGCAACCGCAACGGCACTGGCGCTCGAGATTTCTGCCGAACGCGTGACTGCCGCTGTCGAGGCGTTTGGCGGCGTGCCCGGACGGATGCAGTCGCTGGGCGGTGCGGACGAAGTGAATATCATCATCGACTATGCGCACACCGACGACGCACTCGAGAACGTTCTGTCGACCGTGAAACCGCTGTGCGAAGGACGTCTGATCGTGGTATTCGGCTGTGGCGGCGATCGAGATCGCAGCAAACGCCCACGCATGGCAGAGGCAGCGTCGCGCTGGAGTGATCTGGTCGTTGTGACCAGCGACAACCCGCGCAGCGAGGACCCGCAGGCGGTCATCGGCGACATCATGCCCGGTCTGAGCCCTGACGTGGCATTTGAATCAATCATCGACAGACGCGCGGCAATTGCCGGAGCAGTCAGCGAGGCCGAGCCGAACGACACGATAGTGATCGCCGGCAAAGGGCATGAGGACTATCAGGAAATTGACGGAGAGAAACACCCGTTCAGTGATGTTGAAGAGGCACAAAACGCATTGGCTGCGTGGCGCGTCTCGAACCGGTAGGAGAGAGAGAACAATGTCAGTTGAGGGTCGGTCGAAGTGGCTGGCGACCGGCCTGA
>CAYWQM010000108.1:0-14169 GCA_964460215.1 uncultured Lentisphaerales bacterium | reverse complement strand
GCGCATCGGGATATAGACGAGCCGTTTCTGTAATAATTCCCATTTCCGAATGGTCTGCTGCCGGATCGACGACGGGACTGTCTTCAGCTTCGTGGGCAAAGGTAAAGGTGGGAACCACCAGCGTACCGCTTGGCCCCAGCATTCCCAACAGCGTATCCACGAATGTCTTCGCACCGCCTTCCACGTGGCCCATGGTCCGCATCGCGGAGTGTACCAGTGTCGTGTCGCCAGCCTGGACACCCAGTTTCCGCAGGTCATTCTCTATCTCGCTTGAACTCAATCCGCTCATGTCACTGTTTATCCTTTGTTTATTCGAATTATAGTTGCCGTGCGACCCGGTGGCCTTCGAATGTCGCGTTTTCAATGTCACCGGGAGCTACACAGTCGCCGATTGCATGAACCTCCACGCCAGCCAGCCGAAGCGGCGCAAGCAATTCGTCGTTCGGAGTCGGCACCGTAACGAACACCACCATGTCCAAGCCACTGATCCGTCGCTCTTTGCCGCTATAGCAATTGACGACATGGACCGCGCCATCGCGCACCTGGCCAAGCTCGTGGTGCGCCGCCAGCTCGACGTCCTTGCGGAACAACCGCCTGTAAAGTGATATCGTATTGGTCAACCCAAAGTCGGTGGCGGGATGAAATTGACGGCTGATTACCTCAGCTTTGCCGCCGGAATCGGCTATCAACTCAGCTACTGAACATCCGGTATCGGATCGGTTGTGATCGACGATCAGGACATTACGCCCGGGTGCGACGGAACCATCCAGAACAGACCATGCCGTTGCCACAGTAACATTGGCGTCCATCAATTGTTCATTGGGCGGCGTATCCCGAGCTCCGGTCGCCAGCACCACCGCATCTGGATCTTCGGCAAGAATTCGCTCAACGGTCGCTTCGGTTGCCAGATGGATTTCGACGCCGAGTTTCTCTACCTGTCGCGAAAGCCAATTCGGGATGCCGGCCATTTCCTCTCGCCCAGGTTTACGCGCAACAATGCGCGCCGTACCGCCAAGTTCCGGAGTCCGTTCCAACAGGACCACACGGTGACCTCGTTGGGCTGCGACGCGAGCAGCTTCCAATCCAGCCGGCCCGCCACCAACGACCACGACTCGACGGGGGACGTCTGCTTTCGGCAGCGAGCCCCATTCGCGCTCGTGACCGATGACCGGATTGTAGATGCACCGCGCTTCGCCGCCTGCAATGATCCGGTCAACACACCCCGTGTTGGCGCCGACACAAGGACGAATGTCTTCGAATCGGCCTTCCGAGGCCTTGTTCGCAATGTCCGGATCGGCCAGCGTCGCGCGAACCATCGCCACCACGTCGCAGCTGCCTTCCGCAATCAATTGGTCCGCATGACGAGGATCGACGATGCGGCACAGCGCGGCAACAGCAGTGGACGTGACTTCCCGGATGCCTTTGGCCAGGCCGACGTGCAGACCGTGCGGGGCAGGAGTTGGCGGCCAATGATCGATGCGGGCAAACCGTTGCAGATTGTTGCCGCTGGCCACGACATACATATCGATCATGCCAAGCGCGTCAAGGTGTCGCACGATCTCCTGCATATCGGTCAGATGCAGCCCTTCCGCATAGAGTTCGTCGCCAGCGAGTTTCAACGTTAAGGCCAGGTCCTTTCCGATCGCCTCCCGGCAAGCGGTGATGACCTCGGTTAGAAAACGCAAGCGGTTTTCCAGGCTGCCACCATACTGGTCCGTGCGCTGATTCGTATGGGGCGAGAGGAATTGCTGGATCAGTGCACCCGCGAAACCATTCAGCTCGACACCGTCCAAGCCCGCGGTTCTGACGCGCGCAGCGGCTTGGGCAAAGGCCTCGACGACAGTTCTGATCTCGCTGGTCGTCATCACATGTGGCGGCTCGTGGGCAAACTCCCCGACGGTTTGTGACTGTGCCCAGAGCACGTACCCGGTGCGACGCGAGGCCATCGCCGACGCCGCGTGAATCAATTGGACCAGCATCCGAGCCCCATACGCGTGCATGGCTTTGGCCAGCTCCTGGTAGCCGGGGATGACAGCGTCATCGTGGTTGATCAGCGGTGCCTCAGGCGCCATGCCGCCCGACGGATGGACGCTTGTTGCCCCCGTCGTGCTCAACGCCATGCCCCCCTCGGCTTTGCGCGCATGAAATGCAATCTGCTGGTCGCCGATCAATCCGCCTTCGTCGTAATGCGGATTGTGGCCCGTGCAGACCAGTCGATTCCGCAACTCGAAGGGGCCGAGATCGAGAGGTGTGAATAAGTGCTTCAGTTTACCGGCCAAGTCGGACCTCCAGCAATTCAAATGCCGAGCAGTACCAGATTCACTCGTACATTACAAAGGTTTCGTTTCACCAGTCCAGTCATAACAACAACCCGAGTCCGATTCGACCAGCCCGTCAATGACCTGCACCATTGCGGCGGCCGATTCAGATGGCGAAAGTGGTCCCTCGCCCTCACTCATTTCAGTCCGTGCCCAACCCGGGCACACGGCAGCGACGATGATACCCTCACCTTTCAGGTCAAAGGCCAACGCCCGGGTCAGCAAATGCAGCGCCACCTTGCTGGCGTGATAACTGTAAAAGCTACCATCCGCCTTGTCACCCGGCGAACCGACCATCGAAACCAGGTTGATTATCCTGGGGTCTCGCCCGGCACCTAGCAAGCCAAGACATTTCTGAGCCACCATCATCGGCGCGACCGCGTTGACATGGTACTCCGACAGCATCGTTTCGGCTTTGACATTTGTGGGTGTTTCGCCTCGCGTCAATCGTCCCGCGTTATTGATCAGCAAATCCAGTCCATTTGTCCGGGACGCAATGCGTTTGACGGCATCGTCGATCGCGTTTTCATCCGTGACATCCATGCTAAGCATCGTTAGTTGTCCCCCCGAAGCCACGGGCAAAGCGTTTAATGCGTCGGCATTGGCCGTGGGCCGCACTCCGGCAAACACATGTTCACCGCGAGCAAGGTACACCCGTGCGAACTCGAAGCCGAGTCCGCGGTTAGCGCCGGTGATCAAGGCACGCAACATGGTTTCACGCTCCATTCATTTTGAATCGGTCCGGCGACAGGGGAGTAGTGTCCAGACTCGTCGTTTGGTCAGTCATCAATTCGGCCACCAGCCGCGCAGTTATCAGTGCCAGGGTATTGCCGTTACCGCCATGCCCCGTTGCAAAGACAATACCCTCAACTTTCGCCGTCCGCCCGACCAGCGGCAGGCCATCCGGTGTCCAAGGCCGCAGTCCCGCATAGGTTCGAATAATTCGCAGCCGTCGTAAACCCGGCACCAGGCGTTCGGCGCGGGTAGCGATCTGAGCAAGTCGCTCACGATTCACCTCGCGGTCGAATTCTGAAAATTCACGGCTGCTGCCAATGAGTATTTGGCCACTGGGGAGGTTTTGCAAAACGGCTGCGATTTGAGGAGAACCTGGTTGCGGGCCATCGGCGTCAATACTTGCCGCTTGCATGGCCTTCACGGTCGCTTCGTAACCGGTCTCCGTGACGTAATGCCGCAGCATGCCGTGCACCGGCTCGGTGACCAGAACATGTCCCTTCAAGGGCCAGACTGGAACCCGCAAGCCAACCAACTCACCGATCTGCCTGCTCCAGGCACCCGCTGCGACAACGACCGATTCGCACGGGATGCGCCCTTTGCTGGTAACCACCGCGGTGACTTTCCCGCTGCTCACCTCGACCTCCTCCACTTCAGTATTTGTGTGGATTTCGGCTCCCTTGAGAATCGCCCTGCGAGCCATCTCGTTAACGACTCGCATCGGTGAAACTTGTCCCATATCTTCGAATCGTGCGGCGCCATGGATCTCTGGCGACAAAGCGGGCTCAGCTTCGCGCAGCGCGGATTGGTCCAGCCACTCACAGCGCACGGAGATCTCACGCAATCGCTGCAAACCGGTTTTCAATTCCGTCTCTTCGTCCGGCTCGCCCACCAGGACGGTCCCGTGATGGCGATAGCCAACATCCGTACCATCGGCAGTGAATTCCTGATAAGCCTTCACCGCGGCGAGATGCAAGCGCAGGGTGTAGTCATCCATCGAGATCCCGAAACCGACGCCACTTTGGCAGGCACTGGAGGCACCAGCGGCCAAGCCGAGTCGCTCGATCAGGGCAACCCGTAAGCCTGCGCGAGAGAGCGCCTCGGCACAGGCTGCGCCGATGATGCCGCCGCCGATGATGACGACGTCTTTAATGCGACCTTTCACCCGGTTTGTCATGCTAAACTACTCCCGGTCCGTTAACCATGCGCCCGTCGGTACTGGCCGAATCGGCGGGCGAACCCGCCACGGCCGTTCTTCCTCCGGCACACGATAGCCATGACGTGCTCGCAGCCATTCAATCAAATAAGGGCTGCAGATCCGCCCCTGGCAAAGCCCGAATCCGGCCCGCGTCGCCGTCTTCACTGCATAGGGTGTGGCCGGGTTATGCGCCAGCGCCGCCTCGGCAGACTGCATGGTGACGTCTTCGCAACGACACAACATCGTCTGGGCATCTGCCAATGACCATAAACCAGCACGCGGCCGATAAGCGTGACGGATCCAATCACCCAGACGGCATGCGCGAACACGTCGTCGGGTCAACTGCCGGACTTCAGCGTCATAGCCGCTTTTTTCGACCAACCCCAGATCGTATGCCGCCGTCAATCCGGCCAGACATCCCTCGGCTACGGCGACCGGTACACCACCTATTCCCGTTACCTCACCCGCTGCGTAAACATTCGCTTGCGACGTTCGCATCGCGTCATCCGTCTTCACGTAAAAGTCCGATGACGCCTCCCAATAGCCGATCGTGCACTCCAGTGCCTGGGCCAATTCGAGCTGCGGCACGAAGCCGAAACCGAGACAAACCGCATCGACCTCGACAGTCGTTTCCGAACCGGCAATCGGTCGCCAGTCTGGATCAACGCGGTGAATCGTCGCCGCCTCGACGCGGTCGTCACCGTGAATTGCAGTAACCATGCTGGCATAGCGGCGGCGCACTCGTCGCCATCCGAGACGCGACAGGTAACCTATCGTCTGGCGCGTGATCGCCGGGTCACGGGCGATTGTCGGCAGCCCACCCACCGACGTGCGCAGCGGCGTGGCCTCGACAACCTGGACGTTGCACCCCCTGGCACTTAGATCGTCGGCAACGGCAAGCAGGAAGGGACCCGAGCCGGCAACCAGCAAGCGCCGGCCAGGCGTAACGCCGTGGGCTTTGGCCAGCGTCGAGGCCCCGCCCGCCGTGAAGACGCCCGGCAAGGTCCAACCTGGCAAGGCGACAGTTCGATCATAGGCGCCCGTTGCCACCACCAACGCATCATAGGCGAGCGATTGCACACCGCCGCCCTGTTTCCAGATCGAAAGCACACCCTTGGCAGGGGTATCGACAACAACCGTATTGGCGAAAACCTGCACATCCGGTGACTCGCGCAAAAAACGGCGAGGTGACCCGGCTGCAGTCGATTCTTGTCGTCCGCGAAAGTATTGCCCCCCTAACCTGTCATATTCATCCACCACCGTGACGGCCATTCCCTGATGGGCGGCCTGCGTCGCCGCTGAGATACCAGCTGGTCCTCCACCGGCAACGACTAGATGCTTTTTTTTGAGCACTGTCATCGAGGTTCTCTCCCGGTGTCGACTCTGGCTCCCGGTTCAGCTGCCGTCATGCAAGCGCGAACATTGTCAATCCCGTCCACGCTGATCAAGCATTCATTACAGACACCGATGGCACAGTACAATCCGCGCAATTGACCAGAGCGTGAGCGACGCATCGCCAAGACGCCGGCCCGCATCATGCACGCCCCAAGCGTGTCGCCTTGGAGAATGTCTATCTCCTGCCCATCGACAATTACCTTGCCGAGAGCAGGCATGGAATTTGGCATGGCTGGTTCTCCTTCGACAACCACAATCGCATGAACTGCGACGGACGACAATTGTTCGGATCTAGGAACGTGTCGTGTTGCGAAATATTGAGCGCAGGGATGTTGTGCGCCTCATTGAGGAGCTGATTTCAAGGTTATGAGGTCCTGTTGAATCGAGTGCATTGAAATCGCCTGTGCATCCGCCCATTTGGGTTGATCCCATGGCTCAACTATACCGGCGAAAGTGCCATAGGTCTCTTGAGTGATCACAGGATCTCCTGAATCGCGGCGCGATTCGAATTCGAAAGGATCAGCCCTTACGCATCCCGCGCAACCACAAATCATTGAAGGGGGCTGCTGATTCAACCTGACACGTCGTCTGTCATTCGCTGAAGTACGGTTGCACACTGATGAAATTATACATCAGCTCCTGACCGACAGGTCCACCTGGCTTGTCGTCATCGATCCAGTCCGAGATCACCAGCCTTGCCGAATGGCCGTTCGCACGAAACACGCGCCAGTGATAGTTCATCCAGGCAGAGCCTTCCTTATCGTAGGGCGTAAAGCATCCGTGCCCGGGATTGGAATGCACATACGTGACGGATCTCTCGGGAAGCAGGGTCGCGTTCTCGATCTGGATGCGTATGGCGTTCTTTTCTTCTTTGGACATATCCGCATGATCGGCTGAGTACATGCGGAATGAATAGAGCCGGCCGGGTTCAAGGTTCTTGATTTCCTGAGAGAAGGCGTTGGGCCGACTGGCGTTTCTCACGGTGACCAGGAACGTATCGCCCTCGATACTGCCATAGCGTGTTTGCAACGAACCCCAGCCGCGCCTGAAGCCGCGTCGAATACTGCCCTTGTCGGCAGGGTTGAGCGTCCACCCGTCGGTGTCAGTGATGAAATCGGAGTTTTGAATGTGGCCGGGTTGATACGGGTCGTCTGTGGCCGGCTCGCTGTTGCCTTCGATTCCATAGTGCCGGAAGAGCTTGCACATCCAGCGAAGGGTTTCCTCATCCGAATAATTGCTGTGATATCCCATCAGCCCATAGGTTCCCCAGAAAACCGGATCATTCGCCACAATGTTGAATTGCATATCGAGGTATGTCTTATAATCGACGGATGGGGTGGCGTTCAGGAGATGGCCGCCGGCTTTCGTAAAATACCCGATGCAGACTGCCATGTATTGCATATAGCTTGGCCCCGCGCGGTACTCATGCGCCTGCTGAACCATTGCTTCTCTCAGATATGCCCGCGCCGCGGACTCAGTGGATTGTGTCTTCAGGTAGCGTTCCCACGCCATTGCACTTCCCGTCATGGCAAGGGCATCGAGCAATCTCTGGCCAGTCCCGCCGGGTAACCCCAGGAGGCCATAACAGTAAACGTACATGTACCTGTCCTTGAACTCGGGGGTCATCCTGAGTTTTCTCAGTGCATCACCGTAGTTGGGCAGGACTGGCTCAGAGCCGCCGAACTCATCAACGATCATGCCCTCAACGAATGGACTGAGAAAGCCTGAAGTTGAGATCAGGTACTCGTACACTTGTGCAGCTGTGAGCTTCTTGCCATCCTTCTCGAAATGCGCCCTGATCGAAGACAACCATCTCCATCGCCCGCCATTCGCCTGCCACTTTTGGAAGAACGGGTGATCCAGGTCACTTGGAGCCACGATGAACGTATTGACGTTGCGCATCACGTATTTCTCGATGAAATCCCAAGGCGACATGTCTAACTTGATGAACGGCTCGCCGATGAATTCATGTGAGAGAATTTCCGGTATCGAGCGGACCACAAGCGTTTCAATCCGGCACGCGCCTTCGCTGCGGAGAATGAGCTTATGCTCGCCTGCCGGAAGAAACCGCATCGATTCCTTTTCTGTTTTCTCACCCTTTGCAAACGAGATGAATTGTTCCTGTCCATCAATCGATATGTCGAGATTGCCCGCACTTGCGTCCGCGCTCGTCATGACATAGACCCATCGTGGCCTGGGCGCCTTGAACGTGTATTCCCGGGTTCCGTCCACCGCGGCCCCTTCAACTCTGAGAAGTTCCCAGACCATGTTGTTCAGTATCTTGATCCCCTTGAATTTCTCAGACTGGCCAAACCAGAAGAGGGGTTGCCCCGCTGACTTACCGATCCGACTGCCGTCGGCTGCGATTATGGTCGTCCGAGTGAGATAGTTCCCGCGCGGCAGGGGGATGGCGTTCAACACGACGTTGAGCGTCGTGGCCTGGTTCGGGATTCGCATGATTTTCTTTGCAAGCGTTTTCGCCTCCTGGTCCACCAGCTGAACCTCGACGGACGAGCCTTCCGGCAAAGGCCGCATGAGACCATAATCGGCCTCGACCGCGATCCATCCGGGCTCGGGCATAACTTCCACCCTGATCTCCGGCCGCTCGAACACTGACGAGTCTTTCCCGAATGCAGCGGCACCTTCTTTGTAATGGGCGAGTATCTCATCGCTCGAGAGCGCACGGCTGTAGACCCGCACCTCATCGGCCAACCCCTTGAAGAACTCTTTTCCAAGTCCCTGGCACCTGCCGATCCACAGGGGAACGTCCGCCAGGTCGGGACGAACGCGCACAGGGGAGTGAACCCGACGCACCCGGCCGTCGAGGTAGCAGGTGATCGTGGCACTGTCGAAAGTCAATACCAGGTGGTTCCAGGCGTTATTTATCGGCGTATCGAGGCCGTACTCGAGAGAGTGTTTCCCAAAGGCCGGACCATTCGACGCGACATGGATGAATTCAGCAGCCTTGTCTTCCACGGTCTTGAACGCAACGACAAAGCGTTGGTCCTCCGACGCCGACCCGGTGCTCCAGTTGGCGAGTCCGCCCTGAAACGCTTCCGGTTTGAACCAAAGCTCAATCGTCGCCGCGAGCTCCAGTTGTTGCAGGCTCTTGCTTGCAGCGCATTCCACGAAGTCATCGACGCCGTCGAACTTGAGGGCATAGCCCTTTGGACTCTTGACAAACTGCGCGCCCTGAATGTTGCCGTCATTCCCCTTGCCGCTTCCATCCTTCGCTTGCGTGCCTGCTCCCTCGTCGAAGGCGTACTGCACGACCAGGCCGTTATCGTCCGCCCAGCCCAGGGAGCAAGTGATCAAGACCAGAAGCAGGGAGCCCCATGCGGTTTTCATAACGTTTCGCCTTCTCATATTATTCCTCCGGGAAATACGGTTGCACACTGATGAAGTTATACATAAGTTCCTGGCCGATCGGGCCACCGGGTTCAACATCATTGAACCAATCTGAGATAACCAGTCTTGCCGAGTTGCCGTTCGCCCGGAAAACCCGATAGTGATAGTTCATCCAGGCAGAGCCCGCCTTGTCGTAGGGCGGAAAACTCTCCCGATTGGGATGCACGAACGTGTAGCCTTTCTCTGGAATCACGGTCGCGTTCTCAAAGTGAATGCGTACTGCATGCTGCTCTCTTTTTGACATATCCTTGCCGTCGCCGCTGAACATGTAGAACGAGTAGAGCCGACCGGGTTCAAGGTCCTTGATTTCCTGAGAGAAACGATTGGGCCGCCTGGCACTTCTCACAGTGAGCAGGGCAGTATCCCCCTCGGTCCTGCCGATTCGTGATTGAAGAAAGCCCCAGCCGCGCTTGAAGATGGGGCGGATACTGCCCGCCTCGACCGGGTCGAGCGTCCAGCCTTCTGTGCCATGGATGAAATCCGGATTTTCGATATGGGGCAGGATGTACGGTTCATCGGTCGCAGGTTCGCTACTGCCCTCTATGCCGTAATGACGGAAAAGCCTGACCATCCACCGGATGGTTTCTTCGTTGCTATATGAACTGTGGTATCCTCCCAATCCATAGGCGCCCCAGAAAACCGGGTCATTTGCCACGATGTTGAATTGCATGTCGAGGTGAGTCTTGAAATTGATCGAGGGGGTGGAGTTTTCGAGATGTCCGCCGGGCAACGTATAGTACCCGACGAGGACCGTTATATGTTCAATAGAGCCTGGGCAGAGTTCACGATATTGACGCGCGTTCAGGACCAGGTGTTCCCGCATGAGTTCCAGCGCCGCTCTCTCGCTTGACATCGTCTTTAGGTATCGTTCCCAAACGAGCGTACCGCCTGCATCAATAATGGTCTTAACTAACTTTCTACCCTGTTCGCCGCCATAAACATTCGTACAATAAGCGTAGAACAGCTTGTCCTTAAACTTAGGACTGGCCTCGAGCATCCTGATCGCATCCGTATACCATGGGAAGCCCGGATCACTTCCGCCAAGCAACTCGTCGCCACAGACACCATCAATCTCGGGGTCATTAAGTCCACGGAGACCGGAGACATAGTCGTACACTTCCTGTGACGAGGACAGCGCATACGCCTCGCCAAAGTAGTCCAAACCCTTCATCACAAAATTGACAAGCCACCTGCGGGGTGTCAGCAGGTTTTTCTGAAGTATGGGCGGACGGGCTGCCGCCAGGCCACCCGACAAGGCAAACGTGTTGACATTGGCAATGACGTGTTTCTCCATGAACTCGTCGGAGTCGGAGTGGAATTGCCCGGGGCTGGGGCCGCCGCCAAATTCGTGGTACCAGAGTTCCGGAATTGAGCGGGCCACGATACTCTGAATATCACATGGGCCGTCAGCCTGCAGGATAATCTTGCTCGCACCCGCCGGCAGGAAGCACATTGCCTCCTTCGACCCCTTCTCCCCCGCTTCAAAGACGATCATGTCACGCGCCTTACTTCCAGGCTCGACCGACAGGCGCACGCCTTTCCCGGCATCAACCGCCGTCGCAACGTGGAGCCATCGGCTCTTCGGGCTTGTGAACGTGTAGACCTGCTCGCCTTCGACCTGGCCCGGTTGAACGTTCAGAAGCTCCCAGACCAGGTTGTTAAGTATTCTGACGCCTTTGAACGCCTCGGATTGCCCAGGCCATGAGACCGGCGCTTGCACCGTTTCTCCAACCAAACGCCTGTCGGCTCCAACGATGCCTGCACGAATGAGGTAATTGCCGGGTTTCAAAGCCCTGGCATCCAGTATGACGTTGGTTACCGTCCTCGGGATATGTATTGCCTCGACCTTTCTCAAAAGCGTCTCAGCCCCCTGTGCGTCCAGTATCTGCGCCTCGACCGAGGCGCCTTCCGGCAAGGGCCGCATGAGACCATAATCGGCCTCGACCGCGATCCATCCCGGCTCGGGCAAGGCTTCTATTCTGATCTCCGGCCTCTCGAATGGTGACGTGTCTTTTCCGAATACAGCAGCACCTTCTTTGTAATGGGCGAGAATTTCCTCGTCCGAGAGGGCCCTGCTGTAAAGCCGAAGCTCATCCATTGTTCCCTTGAAAAAGCCTTTCCCAAGTCCCCGACACCTGCCGATCCACAGCGGGACGCCCTCGAGGACAGCCCGGGCGTATTGTTGAGAGTGGGCTCGAAGCATCCGGCCATTCAGGTGGTAAGTAATCGTGCCGCCGTCGAAGGTCAGCGCCACATGGTTCCAGGAACCTTTTTCGGGCGCTGTAAGACCTTTCCCACGAAAGCGCTTCCCCTGCCCCGAACCATCCGAAGCGCGAGAAATGAATTCCGCACCCCCGTCTTCATGGGTTCTGAACGCCATCACAAGTCGTTGGTCCGCCCAACCCGAGCCGGTGCTCCAGTTGACCAGTCCGCCCTGCAATTCTTCCGGCTTGACCCACAGCTCAATGGTGCCGGCGAGTTCAAGTTGTTGCAGGCTTTTGTTTGCCTCGCATTCCACGAAGTCATCCTCTCCGTCGAACTTGAGGGCAAAGCCCTTCGGACTCTTGACAAACTTCGCGCCCTGAATGTTGCCGTCATTCCCGTTGCCGCTCGCATCTTTCGCGACGCCGCCTGCAGCTTCGTCAAAAGACCAGTAGCTCACGGTCCCCTTTATTTCTGCACCGATCGCACTGCTGAGAAAAACAGCCAGTGCCCACGCTATACCTATTTTTTTCATCGTTCTATTCCTCACAAGTATGGTTACTGACCAAGACTGGACCAATCTCAACATGGTATGTTCACCGGAGTCAACTGCATGTCAAGGCAGATCTTGCAGTTAACCGATGGAGTGGCATTCAAGAGATGTCTGCCAAGTCTCGTAAAGTAACAGGAACAAACCGCAATGCACTCGAGCGGCTGGAGTATTTCCTGGCACCGGACGCGCTCGACAAGCACGGTAGACAATGCGCTTAATCATTAATATCCCGCCGGACTGTTAGCCAGCTCTCCCCTCAGCACCGGGAACGGGTCTGACACACCAGAATGTTGATAAATAAATTCCTTTGCAAAGCTCACTCTACATGACCGTCGATGAAAAACAGATTGGCCCCGAGATCATGTCTGGATATGTCAATGCCGTCCCCGCACTCCCGAGTATATTGGAGTATCCGGGAAACGACTGATCAAGCCGGCACCCCAAACAAATCGCCTTTTTCTGCCGGGCCAGAATTATATTGATATTCTTCTGGAAATGGCATCCCCTTACAGTCAAGTTTGGCGTCATGGGACAACCACCGACCATGCCCGATGCGCTCACGGAGTCCAGCCCGGTTCCCATTCAGCGCAAGCGGCTGTTTAATCTTGCGCTGTTCGCCCTCTCTGGCGGGCTCATTGCCATCACCCTGAAGGTGTGCTTCCGGGCGGGATGGGATGCGAGCCCCATGGCTCTCGGTTTTTACCGGATGCTGGCCATCGGCATTGTCTACCTGTTGCTGGCCGTGAATCGGCGGGACCAATTACTGCCGGCATCCGTGCGGGCGAGGACGTATCTGCTGGCAGCGACCGTCCTGAAATCCATCGTCAACGCGCTGCTGCTGTACGGTCTGTTGATCGTCGATGTGGCGGTCTTCCAAATACTCTATTCCTCCCTTTACCCGGCGTTTTCACTGATCATAACCCGCTACGCGAACCGCCTGAGCGATCGCCTGACCGCTGGCCGTGTGTCCGGTTGCCTGATCGGGGCGGGAGCCGCTGTGCTGATCGGCCTGAAGGATGGCTTCGATTTTTCGACGAATATCAGCCTATGGGGATTTTGCATTGCCGGAGTGGCATGTCTGGTGGCAGGGATTCACCTGAACCTCGAACGCAAGGCCATCGAGCACGGCGCCACGCCCATGCAAAGCATGTTGGGCGTGTCATTGTACACTGCGCCGTTGTTCCTGGTGTTCGCCCTGGTCGCCGGCGAACCGATGGCCGCGCCGCTGGCGTCCGGCAGCGGTTTGTCAGCCTTGTCGTTCTGTGTTCTCATCGGGGTCTTGCATTACGCCGCCCGTCGATATTGCCAGGGGATCTCCCAGGTTTCCGGATTTCTCCTGATCGAATTGCTGGTCGTCTTTGTAACCGTGGTGACAGCGGTCCTGTTTCTTGGCGAGATCCTGAGCTGGCCAGCGGTCGTTGGCCTGGCGTGCCTGCCCGTGGCGCTATGGATCGGCCGGGCACGCGTAAAGGCGAAAACAGCGTAATCGACTTGCTCGCTGCTACCCGCGCCCCACATACGGCATCTTGGTCGCCATGACCGTCAGGGACAGCACATTAGTCGAAAGCGGCAGGTTGGCCATATAGACCACGGCATCGGCGACGTCGTCGGGATCTATCGTCGGCTCGGGTTGCATCGAACCGTTTGCCTGCATCATCCCCTCTTCGACCTTATAGGTTTGTTTGGTCAACGCATTGCCGATGTCGATTTGCCCACAGGCGATGTCGTACTTGCGCCCCTCTACGGCGGCTGACTTGGTCAAACCGCACACAGCGGCTTTCGTGGCGTTGTAAGGCGCGGCGTCGGGACGGGGAACATGAGCCGATATCGAGCCGTTGTTGATTATGCGCCCGCCCCTTGGGTCCTGATCCTTCATGAGCCTGAATGCTTCGCGGATGCAGTAGAAAACGCCGGACACATTGGTGTCGACGCACGCCTGCCATTCGTCGTCGCTCAAGTCTTCTAGCGGTTTGCGCGGAGCGCCGATCCCGGCGTTATTGAAAAGCACGTCGAGTCGGCCGAATTCCTCGCGAACCTGTTCGAACAGGGCGCTCACCGAATCGGCATCGGAGACATCCGCAAGCACCACTGAGGCGCGAGCGCCAGCGGCAACAACCTCGCCGGCGGTCTCTTGAGCCGTATTCTCGTTCAGGTCGGCCAGAACGACGGAAAATCCTGCACGCCCCAGCGCCACCGCCGTCCTTCGTCCAATACCCGATCCTGCCCCAGTGACCAGGGCAACGCGAAGTTCGGCTGAAGGGTTAGCGTTCATACGAGTAGCTTAAATTAGAGGGAATCTTTTTACAAGCGCCGATCCATTCGTCCATCCCACCCTGCAGCCATCCCACCGTTCACAATCTCTC
>CAYWQM010000107.1:0-14201 GCA_964460215.1 uncultured Lentisphaerales bacterium | reverse complement strand
CAGCATAAGAGTCTCGCGGGCGTCCAGCTTCAATGCCCTCACCAACACTAAAACAGGCACCAAAAGCAGCCCCCATTGCGTCACTACCATGCCCCAGATCAGGCTTGCCTCCTGCACCACCGTGCCCAGATAAAGCAGCACGACAAGGGCGATGCAGAACACCGAGACCGACAGCGTCGGCGTCGGCCGCCGCACACCGCCAATCGTCGGGCGCATCCTGAAAATATCGCCGAGTCCACCGTTGCCTCCAAGCAGAATCTGCTCCGTAGTAAAAATACGCACCGCCACGACCAGGGCCAAAACCGAGTAACCAACATTGGCGATCAGCACCAGAGCCATGATCTCGAGTCGCGGCGGCTCAGTCATCAGGTCACGCATCAGCAGCACGATGTTACGCACCGGCCCGCTGGCAGTGAATCCGACCAGCTTGACGCCAGGCAGGCCAACCATGGTCACCGGAATGATAATCAGCATGTAGACCGGCGTCAGATAATTCTGCGCTTCCTTGTAGCTTCTTGCGAAGACCGCAACTGCCATCATCAGCGCCGCAAACAGCAGAGCGATCGGGACAAGCTGCAGAAAAAACATGCCGATTGTACCGGCATCAATGCGGAAGGCGATTTCCGATTCCCCCGGCAGATCCCTGGCCACCCAGGCAAAGGCTGCCGCCATGCTGAGCAGGTTCGCCATGGCCGATGTCATCGACACGCAGAAGACAGTCATGAACTTGCCGAAAATAATTTCCAGCGGCTGCGCCGGCGCCGTCAGCAGTGTCTGCATCGTGCCACGTTCCTTTTCGCCGGCAGTCAGGTCGACGGCTGGGTAAAAGGCGCCGAGCAGCACCATCATGATCAGGATCATCGGCAGCACACGGCCGGCAAGATAACCGCCACGCTTGTGCGGCAGCGCGATATTCTCATCCAATATGCGCACAGGTAAAAAGAAGCCTTCACTGAGGTCGGGGTGCTTCGCACGGCGTTCCAAGACGACCTTCGTGCGGTACGACTGCAGCAAGGTAAACAGCCGGTCATTAACGGCTCGCGATTCGTCGATCGTATTATCGTAAAGGATGACGATCGACGAAGTATCCTCCCTCTCGAGTCGCTCCTCGGAGTCACCGGCAATGACCAGAATCGCATGGGCCTGGACATTCTTGAGCACATCGTGGGCCCAGCCGGTCAAGGCGTCGATCTCCGGATCCTCTACAGCATCGCCCAGCGTTGCAGGTGCCTGCGGCGACTGTTCGAGCTGCAGCAGTTTGAGATTCAACTGGTCCGCGGCCGGCTTCTCCGCATCCGCCTCCAGCACCTCGTTGAGCGTCTCGGGAATCTCACCAACAACTGCGACCAGCCCCTCCATCGCGTACAGTTGCGACACCTGGTGACTGGCAACCTGCGTGAAGCCGATGAGCAGCAGCGGGTACAGCACGGCCGGCAGGATCAGCATGACGGCCAGCGTCCGTCGATCCCGGATGGTTTCGAGCAACTCCTTACGAAAGATTGTCAGGGCTATTCGCCAACGCATGAAATTTCCGGGTTGTCGCTTGAGTTGTCGATATCGACAGTTTCGCCCACGAGCTGCAAAAACGCCTCGGCAAGCGATACGGCGCCGGTGCGGGCACGCAGTTCGTCACGGGTGCCCGCAGCGCATACCCTGCCCTTGTGGATGACGACAATACGGTCGCACAGGTACTCGGCTTCCGACATGATGTGAGTGGAAAACAACACGGCTTTGCCCTCGGCCCGGGCACGCCGGATAGTTTCGAGAATGAAACTGCCGGTCACAATATCCAGCGACGCCGTCGGTTCATCCAAAATCAACACCGGCGGGTCGTGTACCAGAGTGCGGGCAATATTGGCTTTTTGCTGTTGCCCTGTGGACAGCGTTTCACAGTGGCGATCGGCGAAGTCTCCCATGTCCAGACGCTCGATCAGCGCCGCACTGCGCGACTCAATCAACACATCGTCCATATCGTGCAGCCGTCCGAAATACCGCAGGGTCTCACGCGGCGACATCCGTTTATACAGCGCCGTGTCTCCGGATAGAAAGCCGAGCTGCTGTTTCGCTTTCAACGCGTCGGTACTGGTATCGAATCCGCAGACCGCGGCACGTCCGGCTGTCGGTGTGAGTATCGATGCAAACATGCGGAGCGCCGTCGTTTTGCCAGCGCCATTCGGCCCCAGCAACCCGACCACTTCGCCAGCGCGTACCGCCAGATCAAGATGGTCGAGCGCCACGACACGGGGATATTCTTTGCGAAGGCTAATGGCTTCAAGCAGGATATCGGATTTTGGGGTCTCGGTCATTGGCATGGTGTATCGCACAAAAATCGGACAGCGGACGCAGTAAGAAGTGGCATGATACCACACAAACGTAACCGTACGACAACGTCACGTGAAACGACCGCCCGAATTAATTTCGGCAACCACAAAGGCCTTGTGTCGGCAGCCGTCCGCGTCATAATTCGCCGCTTCAAGCTGTCTTTGGAGCTAAACCACCTGACGCACGGCCTCCAACAGCCCGGTCGCGCTTGCGACGACATCTTCGCCGCAAGTCTGAAAGTTTCCTTGTTCTCGCCGTTGCTTCCGGTATTGTTTCGGTATAGCGCAATGTAGCAATGTAAACCCTCAGCAGTCCATCGAATGCCACACCCCTACGCACTTGGCTTTCTCGAACTGACCTTCATCTTGGTGATGATTCTGCTGTTGCACAACGCCCGGCGCCTGATCGGCAACAGCGGCTTTTACCTTGCACTCGGCTCGCTCATGGTACTGGCGCAGATTCTCACCGCCGTCGATCTGCAAATGATTGTCGGTGAGGACGGGTACGCCGTCAACATGGGGCCGATTTTCTTCATCCCCTTCATGGCCGCGCTGCTGATCACCTACACGCTGGAGGGTACCAATGAAGCACAGCGCATGATCGTTGGCTTCGCGATTGTCGTCGGGATCTTTGTGTATATATCCTACCTGTCTGAGTACCAGTTCATACTCGACGGCTACGACATCTCGCCGTTGTTCCCGCCGCTGTTCATGCACAATCTGTTCAATGCCAGTCGTGTCTATATGGTTATCGGCCTTGTCTCCGTAGTCGTTGAATTTTTCATCCTCCCGGTAATCTATCAGCTGTTCAGGAACTGGGGACTGCATCTGGCATTCTGCGTCTTCGCCGCATTGATCCTGACACAGGTGATCGATTCTTTCATTTTCGTGCTGATCACCGACAATCATTCCGTGCTGACGGCGCTGAAGTCAGAGGACTGGTGGCACGAACTGGGACAGACTTACAAGTTCCGCTTTTTTGCAACGCTGTGGGTCGCGACCCTCGCCAACCTTTACCTGTTTCTACGCCAGATCCCTGTCAAAAGCCGGACCCGACGGGACGCACTGGACATTGTCTGGGCCTTTGTCGGGCGTGGCGGCCAGACGCGCCGCCTGCAGTCGAACCTGCGGGAATGGGAAGGTCGCTATCAGATGGTGGTCGAAAGTACCAACGACATGATCTTCATGATCGCCAAGTCCGGCGTCATCCTCGATGCCAACCGCACCGCCACTCAGAAACTCGGGTACTCCATCGAAGGCCTCCACAATCTGCGCATCCAGTCGATCATGCGCACGCCAGACGAACAGTTGTACGACTGGGACGAGATCTGGGAGTATGTCTTTGCGACAAACACCGGCTCGCAAACCGCCCGCAACGTTGTTTTCAACGAACTGCTGATGCACACGCAGAGCGGTAACGTCCTGTCCCTCGATGCGACCATATCGCCATTGATAATCCAGGGCAGCCAGACCGCGCTGTTCGTGGCACGGGACATCAGCCGTCGCCGCGAGCTGGAGAAAGAACGGGAGCAGCTACGCGACCACCTCGTGCAGGCGCAGCGTATGGAAGCGGTAGGCAAGCTGGCCGGCGGCATCGCCCACGACTTCAACAATCTGTTGCATGCCATCCAGGGCAGCCTCGATCTGCTCGACAAGAAAATGGCACAACAGTCGGAGGCGAAGCAACTGGTGACCAATATCTCCACGGCTACCGATCGTGCCTCGCAACTCACCGATCAACTGCTCGGCTTCGCCCGCGGCGGCAAGTACGAGGTTACTCAGATCAATATGAACGAACTGATCAAAGACTCCGAGTCCCTTTTCACCCCGATGCTCAGGAAGAAAGGCGAACTGAAAGTCGTCGTGCATCCAGACCCGATGACCGTCGAAGGCGACCGAACACAACTTGAACAGGTCGTCCTCAATCTGCTGATCAACGCCGACGACGCACTCACAGAAACACAAGCAACCATCATCCTGCGCTGTGAACCGGCCAATGAACACACGCCCGGCCTCCATACGAACCAGCACAACCGGCCGGCAGAGGATTTCATAGTCATTCGCATCCGCGACAACGGTATCGGTATGGACGACGAAATCCTGGCACATCTGTTCGAGCCATTCTTCACCACGAAAACCGACAAAGGCACGGGCATGGGACTCGCGATGGTTTACGGCTGCATCGAAAACCACCAGGGCTGGATTTATGTGGAAAGCGAGCCGGGCAAAGGCACCGAATTTTTCGTCTATCTGCCGCGCGTGAAGTGATTGAACGGCAGACCGTAGTGGCCTGCCAGGTCCCGGCCATTACTATCAACAAGCGGTACCGGCGAGGCGGCGACAAACTCGCCGATCTCTGTCAGCGCTGTCTCGAACGGCCAGTCCCGCAGCACCCCGGCAACGTCTGCTGCCGGCACCGCCAACAACAACTCGTAGTCCTCGCCGTCGAGCCAAGCCGCCGACAGATCCACCGGCTCGTTGTCGATGCAAGTTAGTGGAATCGCTGCTTCGTCCACAACCGCCCCGACTCCGGACGCTGCACACAAACGCCCAAGATCCTTCAACAGCCCGTCACTGGCGTCGATCATCGCCGCGACCACGCCATGCGCAGCGAGCCACTGCCCTTCCGCGGTACGCGGTGTAAAGTGGAAGTGATGTCCAGTCGGCAGGGAACCACCAAAACAACCTGTCACCAGGAGCCGGTCGGTCGCCGACGCGCCACTGCGTCGACAAACCTCACCGGTGGCGACATCACCGATAATCGTCAGACTGGCAACCGCACTGCCCGCGGCGGAAACGTCGCCACCAATGAGTTTGACGGCACAGGCGTCCGCAAGCTCCAGGACACCATCGGCAAAGACTTCAGCCCAGGCAGCGTCGCAGTCCTGTTGTACCGCCAAAGCGAGCAACGCATAAATCGGACGGCCGCCCATCGCCGCGATGTCACTGAGATTGCGCGCCAGCAGCTTGCGACCGGCCAGCGCCGGATCGCAGTCAGGCTGGTAGTGGATACCCGCCGCCACCTGATCAACCGCCAGCAACAGCAGCCGGTCATCCGTCCACTCGATGGCGGCGCAATCGTCACCGGCCGGGACAACGATGGCATCGCCAGTTGCCAGACGCGGCAGCAGTGCCGCAAGAAAAGTGTCTTCATCAATGTTCATCGGCAACCTCGAGACTTTCGAGTTCGTTGCGCCAGTTGGCGAGGGCCAGGATTCGGTGGTAAATACAGGGCTGGTGCCCGAATTCACAGGTGCCGTCCGGGCGTGTGCCACCGCATGGGCCGCTCTCGAGGCCTTTGGGACAGGCCGCGGCGCAAACATAAAAGGTCTTGTCCAGTCGCCAGTCCCGGCCACTATGGTGACCGCAGAGCAGCTGTCGGGCCATGTCGAACGGCACCCCCTGTCGACGCTCGAGGCGCAATGCCCTGGCCAGTTGGAATTTTAACCGCTCGGAGCCGGTCGGGTGCGGCAGCGCTCCCGCAGCATGCAAAGACTGGTCGGGCACGTAATCGGGGTAGTCTTTGTCCATGAGGTGCTTGAAAGCATAGTGCACCTGTCGCATGGGCGCCATCTCGACGCGGTCGTGAAAGTCGTTCCAGGCGGTGAGCCAGCGGCGAAAGTCGGTAAACTCTTCAAACGCCTCTGTGATATTGTCGACCAGTGTGCGGGCGAGCTGCGGATCGTCGACGCCGCCGATCTGGATGCCGCTGTAGCCGAACAGCCGGCAGCCAGCTGCAGACATCGCAATGCGCCGAACCTGGGCCGCCGTTGCCTGGCGCTCGTTGATACTCGATTCGCGCTCCATCAACGCCGCCATCTCACGCGACATGACAACACCGCCACACCGGTGGTCTAGGATCCCGGCAATCTGGTGCTGCTTCACGAACATCAGCTTGGCAATAATCGGCTCGTTCATATTGCGGCTGCGCAAGTACCATTGCAGTTCCTGATACTTCTTCATATCCCATCCCGCTTCGGTAACGATGAAATCAGCACCTGTATTCAGCTTGCGGATCATCTTGAAGTACTGCAGATACACGTCCGAGGCATTGTACTTGAACGGATTGACGCAGGCTCCGACACACATCTCCGGGTATTCGTCACGAACGAGACGGATAAGGTCACAGCTGTCGACGAACCCATGATCGGCAGCCGGAGCAGCATATTGTTCCGGGGCCGCAAATCCGGTGGTCACAATGACGGTGCCGATGCCGTGCGAATGCACCGACGCCAGCGTGCCCCGCAGACCGGTATCTTCGGCGTTACGACCGCTCAGGCACACCACAACGTCGCCATCGTTCCGGCACAGGGGGTCGAGCAACTGCTCGATTTCAGCAGGCCTCGCGTTTACCGCGCTGATAGACAGTCCGGCAACGCGAGCATCGGCACTGGTATAGCGGGCAAGAGCAAGGCCTGGCGCCAGGGCCAACTTAAAGACCTCCTCGTCGTCGCTGACAGCCGGCACCTGGTAGTCGATGAGGATGCAGAAATCACCGGCGCGCAATTTGCGAAAAACGCCCTGATGACATTCAAACGCAATATTCAACTGGCCCGCAGATGCGTTCATCGATGGTCGGATCAACTCCTCAGGATGATGCGTCGAACGTTTTTCTTGCCCGTGCGCAGGTTCATTCGGCCATCGGTAAAGTCAGCAGCGGTTATCTGGCGGTCGAGATCTTCGATACGTTCGTCATTGACATAACAGCCGCCGGCCTGCAGCAGACGACGGGCGGCGCCGTTGGATTTTTCGAAACCAGCGGAAACCAGCAGTTTGACGATCCACAGACCGTCACCAAGCATTGCGGCATCCAGCTCGTGAGTCGGCAGGCTGTCGTCGACATCATCGGCACTGATCGCCGCTACCGCGCTGCTGGTCTCGATTGCACCCTGCGGGTCGGCGAATCCAAACTGCTTGCCCGCCGCAACAAATGCCTGTTTCGCCGCGTCCGCCCCATGTGCCATAGCCGTCGCTTCGTAAGCAAGAATTTCCTTGGCCCGATTGATGCCAATGTCCTGCAAACCGCCAAGGTGCTGCACCTGGTCAATCGGCAGGTCGGTGAAGTAGGCCAGCAGCCGGCCCACATCGGCGTCGTCACTGTTGCGCCAGAACTGGTAGTAGTCGAAGACACTCGTACGATCGGCATCGAGCCAAACGGCACCCGCTTCGGTCTTGCCGAATTTCTTGCCGGCCTGGTCTGTCAGCAGCGGGATGGTTGCACCATAGACCGATCGCGACAGCATACGCCGAGTCAGGTCGACACCCGCAACGATATTGCCCCACTGGTCCTGGCCGCCAAGCTGGAATTCACAGTCGTAATCACGCGTCAGCACATAAAAATCGTAGGCTTGCAACAAGGAATAGTTGAACTCGAGAAAGGAAAGTCCAGTCTCCAACCGCAGCTTGACAGATTCGGCCGCCAGCATGCGGTTCACGCTGAAATGGCGGCCGATGTCACGGAGGAACTCAACATATTTGAGACCAAGCAGCCAATCGGCATTGTCGACCATACGTGCCTTGTCGTCACCGAACTCGACAAACCTCTCCAGCTGCGTGCGGATGTCCGCGGTATTGGCTTGGATCTGCTCGCGCGTCAGCATCTGGCGCATTTCGGTTTTACCCGACGGGTCGCCAACCATTGCTGTGCCGCCACCGACGAGCATGATCGGACGGTGCCCGGCGCGTTGCAAGATACGCGCCGCCATGATCGGCAGCAGATGCCCGACGTGCAGGCTGTCGGCGGTCGGGTCGAATCCGATGTAGAACGACACCGGCTCACCGTTCAGGCGGGCGGCGACAATTTCCTCATCCGTAAGCTGGTAGAGGAAACCACGTTCCTTGAGAACATCATGGGCTTTCATAAATGCAGCACCAGGTAGCGTCGGGTGGTAGCGAAGTTGCAGCAGATACCCGTTATAGTATAGTAGACAAAGGACACTGGCAAGACCTGTCACAAACGATCTCTATGATTCCCCATCCTGCACATCGCCGAACACACAGTACCCTGTATTTATTCGTCCCGCTGCTCCTCTTTGCAGGAAGACTGCACGCCAAGGATCTGCAGATCGATATTCCCATGCCCACCATAGCCGGCGTAGTCGATGAGCAGGTCGACAACAGTTCCGGACCATAGCCAATGGCCCCCCGGCGACACGAAAACTTTCACGGCCTACGCATTGCACACCGCTTCGTCGTGACCACCGTGTTTGTCGTCCTCATCAGCCTGATCGTTGCCGTCTATGTATACCACCGGCAGGTGTCGTCGTTCCTTCAGACATCGTTCGAACAAAGCATCGATGTCGACCTACAGACCGCTCTCAACTATTTCCAGCACGTCTACGACACACCGGTGCTCAACGACTTGGCGAACCTCAATTCGTCACCGACAATCAACAATCTCCTACTGGCCCAGGAAAATGATCTACTGCTCGCCAGACCACTTGCAGAAACCGTGCTCACCCATGTGTGCCAGACCCGAAAAGCGCTGTATCTGTCCGCCTGCTTTTTCGATGTCAATGGTGTCGAACTGGCCCAGGTAACGCCGGCGCAACGGATGGGGGCATCGCGGCGTATTGACGATCTCGATCTGGTCAACCCCGTCGAACGCGGCATGGCTGGCCTGTATGCCAAGCTGCGGCAGGCCACGCCTGGCACAGTGCTCGTCGACGGGCCCTTTCACAATGTCGCTGAAAATCGTTTCTCGTTCATCGCAGGCATCAGCAAGGTTGACCCCAATATTTCCGGCTTCGGTGGTGCCGTCTTTCTCCACTGTGACCTGTCGGACTACATCGAATACCTGGACAAATTCCGCAAATTGGACCGGCCTGTCGTCTGGCTGTTTACGCCGGATCGGCAGCCTATTGTCGAGCATCGGGACATATCGACAGCCTCGCCCTACGACGTCATCCGCAGCGACACCGAGGAGTCGCGGCTTATCCGCTCTGCCAACTGCATTATCGGGCAGGCAGCACCGCATATCGTGGCCAACCTGTTCGTCTGGATCCCCGATGATGTGTACGCTGCAACCATACGCAAAAACATTATCCGCACCGGCATGGTCCTGGCCTTCGCGATCTTGCTTTCGGTCCTGCTTGCACTGATCCTCTCCCACCAATTGTCGAAACCTCTGATGCAGCTTGCCGACGTCAGTCAGGAGGTGAGCCAGGGAAATTACCAAGTCCGTGCCTCGACGAAAGCCACCGGCGAGATCGGGTTGCTGACACGTTCATTCAACGAAATGCTGGAAACGATCAACACCCACATCAAAAACCACAAGCGCCATACGAGGCAACTGGAAGCAATCAACCGCGAGCTCCAGCTCTTTCGCGACCTGATCAATCAGACGGCTGATTATGTCTACATCGTCGATCCGGAAACGGGCAATATCGTCGATGCCAATGACCCGGCCGCCCGGGACCTCGGCTATTCGCACGACGAGTTGCTCGAGATGCGGCTCGAACAGATTGCCGTAGTACCGTCCGACTTCTCATGGTCGCGATTCGTCAGCGACCTGCAGACAGTCGACCATCTAATCCGCGAAACGCAGTACCAGCGCAAGGACGGTTCGATCTTCGGTGTCGAGGAAAACATCAAATTCGTACAGATCGACGATGCCTCTTCAATCATCGCCGTCGCACGTGATTTGACCGAGCGCAAAAGCCAGGAAGCAGAAGTGCGAGAAAGCCATATACAATTGCGCCAAACACATGAGGAGCTCAAGGCAACACAGCAGCAGGTGATCCAGCAGGAACGTCTCCGCGCCCTAGGGCACATGGCCAGCGGCATCGCCCATGAATTCAATAATAGCCTGACAACTATCATCGGCTTCTCTGAACTGCTGTTGACCGATAAAAACTGCCTGAAAGACGAGGAACTGGCGCGCGACTATCTGCAGCGTATTCGTAAGGTCTCCGACGACGCCGCCAATGTCGTACGACGTATGCGTTCGTTCTACCGCTATAGCCACAGCACGGAACTCGAGTCCATCAATATCAACGAAATGATCGATGACGTCATCAAACTGACGCGGCCGAAATGGCGCGACGAATCGCTGGCGCATGGCATCAGCGTCAAAGTCATTCCCCAGTTCGGCAAAGTTCCCGCGATCATGGGCAACGGAGCCGAGCTGCGCGAACTGTTGACCAACCTCATCTTCAACGCCATCGATGCGATCGCCACAACCAAGAAAGGCACAATCACGATAACAACCCGCGATGACAGCGGCAATATCGAGATAATTGTCACCGACACGGGCGACGGTATGGATGTAGCCACGCTGGAGCGTTGTCTCGATCCGTTCTTCACGACAAAGACGGATCATGGCACGGGCTTGGGGCTGGCTATCGCGTACGGAATCGTCAAGCGGCATGGCGGCACCATGCACGTGGATTCAGCGCCGGACAAAGGTTCAACGTTTACAATCCAGCTGCCTGTATACACCCTCTCCCGGCAGCAACCGGAAAAGACCTCCGAACCGAAGCCGATCGAGCCGATGGTGATTCTGCTGGTCGAAGACCAGGAATCCGTGTGCGCTGCCGTCACCCGTCTGCTGGAGTGCGACAATCACACCGTGCACGTTGCCGCCACGGGCAGTGAAGGCCTTGAGGTATTTCGGCGTGGCGATATCGATCTGGTTATCACCGATCGCTCAATGCCGGAGCTCAGCGGCGACGAGATGGCTGAGAGAGTCAAGCATGATTCGCCAGACACACCAATTATGATGCTCACGGGCTTCGGCGATTTCATGAAGGACGCGGGAGAACAACCAGAGCACATCGATCTGGTGGTGAACAAACCATGCACCCTCAATTCGCTACGCCGGGCGATCGCCGAAATTATCAGCAAGCCCGGCGGGACAGCTCAGCCCACCGACACCAATAACTCCGAATAGGCGCACCCTCTACAACGTCGTACCCTCCCTGCCAGAGCTCCGTTGGCGCCACATCAATTTCAATGCCCGGCAGCATTTGCCTCCCCCCCCTCCATTTGCAACATGAACAGCGTGCAACATTGTTTTATAGTCGAAAAACCATTACTTAAATCCTGCCCCTGATTTTTGACCTTCTGCGAAAAGGACGAAATAGCCTAGACACAGTATGTTACTGTTCACCTGAGTAATGCGGAAATCGCAGAAAAAAGGCTGATGTATGCACATCACTATGGTCAAGAAGGAGCTGGCCGACGGTCAGCCATGCAAGAAATGCTTGCAGGCAGAAGAGATGCTCCGGGTCCGTGACGTCTGGGACAGGATCGATGAGGTTGTCATCGCCGACGAAGCAGACCCACAGTCGGACGGCATGAAGCTGGGCGCTAAATACGAGATTGACATCGCACCGTTTTTTATCGTTGAAGACGGTGGCGAGGAAACGGTTTTCACCAGCATCGCAAAGTTTCTCAAGCAAACCTTTCCCGATGCCAAGCGCCCAAGTCGCAAGGGCACTGGTGCCGTAGACACACAGGCGGCATTGGACGAACTGCAGGGACAAACCCCACAAGAAATCGTCAACTGGGCCCTGTCCCGTTACGGTAACGGTTGCGGCTTGGCTTTCAGCGGTGCAGAGGACGTGGCGCTGATCGACATGGCTGTAAAGTCAGGCCACGCATTCACGGCGTTTTGCCTAGATACCGGGCGACTGCATCCGGAGACCTACGATTTCATCGCGCGCGTACGTGATCATTATGCTATTGACATCAGCCTGATGTCGCCGCAGACCACCGCGGTCGAGTCGCTGGTACGTGAGAAAGGGCTGTTCAGCTTCTACCGTGACGGCCATGGTGAATGTTGCGCAGTTCGCAAAGTCGAACCGCTGCGGCGGGCACTGTCAAAGCTCGATGCCTGGATCACCGGGCAACGCCTGGACCAGAGTCCCGCGACGCGTTCGGACCTGAACGTCATCGAAACGGATATGACCTTCAGTGGACGCGGCGCGGAACTGATAAAATTTAATCCATTAGCTGCCTGGAGTTCGTCCCAGGTGTGGGCCTATATCCGCGAGGAACGCGTGCCATACAACGCGCTACACGATCAGGGGTTCATATCGATCGGCTGCCAGCCATGCACCCGCGCCAGCCGGCCCGGGGAACACGAACGCGCTGCGCGCTGGTGGTGGGAAGACGAGACCCAGCGTGAATGCGGCCTGCATACCGGCGCCAGCGACTGAACCAGACCAAAGCGACGCCCGCGAACTGGAATACCTTACTGGCAACGATAGATCGGCATGGCACGCAGCGACCGAAAACGCAAAGCACCACAAAAATCTGCGGCGCCCGCAGAACCAGCCGCCAATGTCGCCACGCCAGACGATGATGCACCAACCACGGGCGAAAAACCGCCCCGGCGGCAGCTGGCGACACGAATCAGCAAGAAGCACGTGCGGCTGGTCTACGCCGCACTGATCTTCGTCAATGTCCTGGTTTACATACAGGTGCTCGGTCATGATTTCGTCAACTTCGACGATAACGTTTATATCTTTGAAAACGGTAACGTCAGGGCCGGCCTGCACGAAGACACGATCAAGTGGGCGCTGACGAGTGGGGACGCCAGCAACTGGCACCCCATCACCTGGCTGTCGCTGATGCTCGACAGCACAATCTATGGTAAGGGCGCCGAAAACAACCGCACCCTAAGCCCCGGCGGCTTCCACTTCACCAACCTGCTGCTGCATGTTATAAACACGTTGCTGCTGCTCTACGTCCTGCGGCGATTCACAGGACGCTTCTGGCCGTCGGCCTTCGTTGCAGCCTTGTTCGCGTTACATCCGCTGCACGTCGAGTCGGTGGCGTGGTGCACGGAGCGCAAGGACGTGCTGTTCCTGCTTTTCGGACTTCTCGGAATGTTGGCATATCTGCGCTACGTCGAATCGACGCAAAGACTGTGGTATGCGATCTGTGCCGTCATGCTCGTCTTCAGCCTGATGTCGAAACCAATGCTGGTGACCTTTCCGTGTGTTCTCCTGCTCCTTGACTTCTGGCCGCTCGGCCGCTACCGCTTCGCACCGGCGCCGGAAGGCAATCGACAGTTGTTGAAACTGGCCAAGGCCGGTGAACTGGCGCGCAGCAACGGCATGCTGATTCTGGAGAAGTTGCCACTGTTCGCGGTTGTGCTGGGGTCGGCGGTGACAACTGTCTTCGTGCAAGGTAAGGGCGGCGCGGTGGCGGACATAGAGAAGTTTTCGATTGGCATTCGCGTGATGAATGCCACCGTCGCCTATGCGAAATACATCTGGTTGACGATCTGTCCGACGCAACTGGCATTTTTCTATCCGCACCCCGGCGACAGCCTGCCCATGTGGCACTTTGCAGTCGCCCTGGCTTTGCTCATCGTCCTAACAGTTGTCGTGTGCCTGTACTGGCGCCGCGCACCGTGGCTGATAGTCGGGTGGCTATGGTTCCTCGGCACAATGGTCCCGGTCATCGGCATCCTGCAGGTTGGTAAGCAGAGCATGGCGGACCGATACACCTACTGGCCTCATATCGGTTTGTTTGCCGCCGTCACCTGGGCTATCGCGACTCGGGCGACGACGCCGTCTGCCCGCAAAGTTCTCGCTGTCATTGCCGGTGTGTTGCTGGCCGTTTGCGCTGTGCTGTCGGCGCGCCAGACTGCCGTCTGGAAAAACGACACGACATTGTGCGAACACGCCCTGCGGGTTACCAACTGCAACTACAAAGCCTTGAACAACCTCGCCGTACGCTACGAGGACAAGGGCGATGACCTGCGCCAGGAAGGTGAGGAAGCCGCCGCCATCGCGGAGTACAAACAGGCATTGGCGAACTTCACAGAAGCTCTCGCTTGTGACGTGGATCATACTCGATACTACAATATCGGCAACATCCACCGCAAACTGGAACGGTTCGATGAAGCACTGGCCGCTTATCAGGAGG
>CAYWQM010000106.1:0-14526 GCA_964460215.1 uncultured Lentisphaerales bacterium | reverse complement strand
GTCTAAAAATTGCGTTGCCTCACAGTGCTTTCGACGGCAGGGTTATACTTGACTTAATAGCCATAAAATCCGCCACTACTCAGATGTAATGTGGCGACGCAGGTTCCCTGAACCGACTCTGAAACCGCATCGGATATGGCTGGCTGGCTGGCGACAAGGGCTATTTTGGGAAAAAACATGCTAAAAAAGAAACGTAACTTATCCCGAATGTCGCCCCAAAAAGACTTGACGCCATGGTAAACCTAACTATATACTATCGGAGTTCGCTACGGTATCGCGCCGTATGGCGGGCTTTTCCCCACGCAAAACATCCATCGGTCCTTTGAAACATACAAGGAGACCATAGCGCGATGGAACGTATCCCGTGTCCGTATTGTGAAGTCGAAGTCCGTATGGAAGACGTCGACAATGACGGCGGTGCCTGTCCTGAGTGTGGAGCCATGATAACAGGGTCTCTTCTGTTTTCCGGCTCCGGTGACGAGATCGAGGAAGACGAGTTCGATCTCGAAGTCACCAGTTCCCGCAGATCGCGGGGAGACTGACTCATCCCATAAAAAGGCCGCCGTCGACCGAAATTTCCTGACCGGTGATGTAGCCCGCCGCGTCTGATGCCAAAAAGGCAATCAACGCAGCGACCTCTATTGGTGTGCCCAGCCGGCGGCCAGGAATCTCGCGAGACAACGCCTTACGTTTGCTTTCGTCCAGGTCAGCCGTCATCGGCGTCTCGATGTATCCAGGACTCACGGCATTCACCTGAACGTTGCTGCCCGCAAGCTCACGCGCCACCGCCTTGGTAAACCCCGCAAGTCCCGCTTTCGCGGCCGAGTAGTTCGAGCGGCCGGCACCGCCCAGTCGACCCGCATCCGATGAGACATTGATAATCCTCCCCTGCCGCTGCCGCGCCATCACCATGGACACCTCGCGCGTCACATAAAAGGCACTGTGCAAGTTCGCCGCCATAACCTCATGCCACTGCTCGTCGCTCATAAAGCTCAGCGGACTGTCATCGAGCACGCCAGCGTTGTTAACCAGGACGTCGATTGTTTCGCAGGCCCCGTGCACCGCCTGGACCATCGCTCGGGCCGCCGCCGTGTCACGCAAATCCGCCTGAAACGTTGTCGCCTCACAACCGGCCTCGGCCAACTCCGCTCTCAGGCTCTCAGCGCTATCACCGTTGCTGTGGTAATGGAGCGCCAGCCGGAAACCGTCACGCCCGAACTGCCGTGCCGTCGCCTGGCCTATCCCCCCAGTTGCACCTGTAATCAAAACGGTTCGCATTAGTCGTCACTCCGAGCTGAGAGGTACGCTTCCACGTCCTTCCGGTGAATCACATTGCCCGTTGCGATCTTCGCAACCTCATCGAGATCGATGCCGTGCTTCTTTGCCAGCACCCGCGCCGCCGGCGCCACTCGTAACTTATCCGGCTTCGGCTTCTTCGCCGACTGAGTCTCCGAAGCCGGGTTACTCACCGGCATCGCCACGGTCCCGACGGCAGCAGCTGCTGCTGCCAGCAGCGCTTCGTTCTCTGAAGCCACGTCAGGCGCTTTCGCTGTATCAGGCCCGATCACCGCCAGGATATAACCGATCGGCACAACGCTGCGAACCGGCGCATACGTTTTCAACAACGTGCCGGAAAAGGTCGATTCAAACTCCAGAACGGTCTTATCCGTAATCAGCTCTACCAACGCCTCACCGATTGTTACCGGTTCGCCGTCGGCAACCAACCATGCGCCGATGGTGGCCTCCTCCATGTTCTCGTATAGCTTGGGCAGTCGGAAAAGCTGGATGTCATCTGTACTCATACGGTAACAATACCCTTCAAAGCGGACAGATTCGACGCCTGAAGAATTAAGGTGCCGAATAGCGGTATACCCTTCTTTGAAGCCGGGTGCCGGAACCCGGCCTGCAAAACAAAAGTTTAGCAGACCCCTATAACGTCCTGTGTGGCAAGGTACAAAAAACCGATAGTCGAGAAAATGGAATTTTGTTCCGCCGCCGCCGAAACGCCCGGACGCAACAGGTCTGCGACTTTCTTGAAGCCGATTTATCCTTTTTCGTGTTAATACCGTGAATCGCCTTCATTGACAATGCATGCCCAAGCACAACCTTTTACCGGTATAATCGGCAGACGCCAACCCCGAAAAGAGACGGGCCGTCGATACAAGATTACGCCGTGTGAAGCCAAAGGATTTTCAATTTCTTAAAGGGGCAAGCGACATGAATTCGGCACGTGACAAGCTACGAATCATTTTGCTCCACCTTCATTATTCCCCGCTGCATGCTATATGTATCGGCCCTGAACCTAAACCCTGGCTGCTGCAATGGACAAAAAAACTATTCGCGACATCGAGCTTGCCGGTAAACGCGTCATCATGCGGGTTGACTTCAATGTTCCGCTCGACGGAGATACGATAACCGATGACACCCGCATACGTGCCGCCAGGCCAACCATCGAATACATCCTTGATCAGGGCGCCGGTCTCGTATTGATGAGCCATCTCGGCCGCCCCAAAGGCAAGCGCGTGCCCGAAATGAGCCTGGCGCCGGCCGCAGCACGATTACAGGAATTGTTGCAGCGGGACGTTTTAATCGCCGATGATTGTATTGGGGACACCGTGGCGGCGCAAGCCGCCGCCGTGCAACCCGGGCAGATCCTGATGCTCGAGAACACCCGCTTTCATGCCGCCGAAGAAGGTAAGGGACCGGACCTTCAGGAACCGCAGCGAGACATGGCCCGCCAGCTTGCCGCCCTCGGCGATATCTACGTCAACGACGCCTTTGGTGCTGCCCACCGCGCTCATGCTTCCACAGCCGTCATTGCGGAGTTTGCAGAGGTGGCGGTCGCCGGCTTCCTCATAGAGAGGGAACTCGAATATCTCGGCAGAGCACTGGAGTCTCCGGAACGCCCCTTCGTCGCAATCATCGGCGGCGCCAAAGTGTCCGGCAAACTGGAAGTCCTGAAGTCGCTGGTCGGCAAAGTCGACACCGCCGTGATCGGCGGCGGCATGGCCTATACTTTCTTCAAGGCTCAGGGTCAAAAAATCGGCAACTCCCTGCACGAAGACGACCTGCTGGACACCGTCAACGGAATCCTCGCCGACAGCGAAGCCAACGGTGTCGATGTGCTCCTGCCGGTCGACACTGTCATTGCAGACGACTTCAGCGAGACCGCCAATATCCAGGTCGTCAGTGGTGATATCCCCGACGGGTGGGAAGGCATGGATATCGGGCCTGACACAATTGACAAACTCGCGACGATCATTAATGCCGCGAAAACAATCGTCTGGAACGGGCCGCTCGGATGTTTCGAGATGGCACCGTTCGCCAAAGGCACCATGGCTGTTTGCGAAAAAATTGCCGCTGCGGAAGCAGTCAGCATCGTCGGCGGCGGTGATTCTGTCGCTGCCGTGCGGCAAAGCGGTCTGGCTGACCGCTTTGATCATATCTCGACTGGCGGCGGAGCCTTGCTGGAATTTCTTGAGGGTAAAGTACTGCCTGGCATCGCGGCCCTGAACGGTAAATAGAGGACATACTTATGACACGCAAACTGATCATCGCCGGCAATTGGAAAATGAACCACGGTTCCGACAAAACTCGCGAAATCGTCACCGGCCTCCGAACGGAACTCTCCGACATCACGGTTGTGGACATCGTCGTCTGCCCCCCTTTCACCTCGCTGGCGGCTGCCGTAGAAGCTGCGGCAGGGTCAAATATAGCGGTGTCCGCACAAAACCTGCATTGGGCGGAAAATGGCGCGTTCACGGGCGAGATTTCGGCAGCCATGCTTACGGAACTGCCGGTGACATACGCTGTCATCGGCCATAGCGAACGGCGTCAGCACTTCGGCGAGACGGATGAAACCGTTAATCAGCGGCTGCGCGCAGCTCTTGATGCCGGCCTCATTCCCATCGTCTGCGTCGGCGAAACCCAACGCGAACGGGAAGCGGGCGAGACCGAGGCAGTGGTCGGACGCCAAATCGATGGTGGTCTGGCAGGTCTCGGCGCCGCTGAAGTCACTGGCACAGTAATCGCCTACGAACCTGTCTGGGCAATCGGTACCGGGTTGACAGCCACACCGGATCAGGCGCAGGCCGTGCACGCCTTTATCCGCAACCGCATCCAGTCTGTTTACGGAGCGGACGTCGCAGATCAAGTCCGCATTCAGTATGGCGGTTCGGTCAAGGCCGACAACGCTGCAGAACTCATGGGCCAGGTAGATATCGACGGTGCCCTGGTCGGCGGCGCCAGTCTGAAGGTTGACGACTTCGCCACCCTGATCCGCAACGCTGTCGCTGGCTGAACATCCGAAAACTATGAAATTGGTGTCTTGCCGACCAATGTAGGACAAACTATAGTAAGGGCTTAGTTGTCAGGTTTTCCAACCCTGTATCAGAGGTTTTCCAGCATGGAAATTGTTGCCAATCTTCTCATTTTCATTATCGTCGCGCTGGCAGTCATTTTGATTTGTCTTATCCTCGTGCAGCGCAGCAAGCAAGGAGGTCTCGGCGCGCTCGGCGGCGGCAGCAGCGGCGGTGCCACCGAGGAAGTATTCGGTGCAGGTTTCGGTAACGTGCTCAGCAAGGCGACGGTTGTCTGCGTGATCCTTTTTTTCGCCTCGACCATGGGGCTGACATTTGTCGAAGGCCAACGTGCTAAAAGCAAAATCGATGCGACACTCGACCCAGGGGAAAGAATCACTCCCCTGCCTGGCGACACCAATGCAGCATCAGGCGGCGCCAGCAGTGATGGCTCCGGCAAGAAAGCCGACAATGCCGCTGACAACAACGCGGACGGTTCCGGTACAGATGCCAGCAACAACAGCGGCATAGAAGTAGCGCCCGGCCCGGCCTTAACACCGGCTGGTGACGACGCTGCGGCTGACCCAGGACCACCAGACGCTATCGAAGAAGACCAAGGCAAAAAGGAGTGAGGCAGCCCGGCGCTGCCGGTTATGACTGAACGGCAAGCCACGATTCGGAATCAGCAGGGCATACACTGCCGTCCTTCCGCTGTGATTTATAAGGCCGCCCAGGCTTACGGTGGGCATATTCGCATTTCATCGGCCAACGGTAGCAGCACCCTTGACTCGATGATGGCCCTCATCGCCCTCGCCCTTACCCCGGGTACGATCGTCACGATCCAAGTCGACGGTCCAGACGATGAGTCGTTCTGTCAGCAGCTCGTCGAGCTTTTCGAGAATGTCTACGATTTCCCGCCTCAAAACGATTCCGGAGTAACCCCATGAAAAGCGCCTATGAACTCGCGATGGAAAAGCTCGGTGGTGATGCTACGCCAAAATTGACGGATCAGCAAAAGGCTGAGATTGCCGAAATAGACAACCGCTGCAAGGCAAAGATTGCCGAAACCGAGGTCATGTCTCAACAACAGATCGACCAGGCTGGCGATGATTCCGCCAAGGTTGAGCAGGTGCGAGAGGCACTATCCACCGAGATCCGCAGAATGCGCGAAAAGGCCGAGGTCCAAAAAAATAAAATCCGAGAGCGTGAAGCATAGACCGGCCTGCGATATAGCGCATAGCGCTGCCGTTCTATCCGGCAATTCTGAAATATCCGTTACCAGAGCCTATCATTTTTCCCGTAAAAGCCGACAGCATGTAGAAAGGCAACTGCCGGTTTCGTCAGACGGAACCAGTGCGCGGCGAAATAATACGTGCGCATAAGCACACCGGCTCAGCAGGTTTCCGTCGGAAGCCCCAGGATAGCTACGGTGACTTGTCAAACTGAGCATCGGAGCAATGTACGCGGGATCAGGGAAGAACCGACCCCACACACAGACAAAAAAAAAGCTATAAGTGACAAGGCCCCGCAGAGCCTTGTCACTCAAGCTAAAATAAAAACTTACCTGTCGAACTCAACTCGAAAGAGTTGACTTATTTCTCAGCGTCACCCTCAGCCGCCGCGTCCGCGCCAGTATCAGCGTTTTCCGTCGTGGCATCCGCCGCGTCCGCGTCAGTAGCTACTTCTACCTTGGCGCAGCCAATACTACCAATTACGAACATTGCGGCTACAAGCATGAGAGCGAAACGATAGATGTTTTTCATCGTGTTTCTCCGTTTTGGGTTGAGGTATTGGGTGAGATAACGGGGGGGAATCTAAAGCATGGGAAAGTAAAAGGCAAACGCCCATTCAACTTTTTCCGCTCCTTTTTGCCTACCCATTGATGCCGTAGCCACACCGCCTTCTGCAACCCAGGGTTCATCATCCGATACACCGTGGTGTCAATGTTTTTTTATCACTTCGATTGTACGGGAAATGTGTTAAAACAAATCCGTCTGTTGGTACTTTTATAGGCATTCAGAGCAGCAATGCTCCGCTGCTTATTCTTTTTTATGAAAGAGCCCTCACCTCCCGGACTGTGATTAGTCTCCGCAGAAACAACGGACTGGAGGAATGTTAAATTCAGATTTAGACAGGCGATCCTTTGATCGGAATTCGACCCCCAACTTGCCAGTGATTGCGCACCGTCAGCCAGCTGTTCAGTCATGCGGTAAAAGCCGACAGGTCACCTGCACAACCTCGTGCGACTCGGCTGTCACCCCGGCGGCCGCGGCACGACGGACACCAGGCACCCAAAGGATTGTGCCGTCGACATGGCACACAATCGGCAGTGATTGCTTGATCCTGCCGCCAAGCGGTGAGTTCGACAGCAGCTTCTTCACCCGTGTCACCTGTTCACTGCCAAACGGCAACATTCGATCACCCGGCTGCCGTGGCCGCAGCGTCAGTTCATTGCCAAGCTGTTTCGCATCCCAGTACTCGCACCAGGAGTCGTAACTGCAACTGTCCGCCGGCATTTCGACAAGTCGTGATTCCAAGCGCAACGTGCCAGTCTCAAGGACCGCCTGCTCGCGCCACTTCCAGGTGAACACGGCGTCCGGCTCACTATCTTTCGCCCTCAGATACAGACGCCCTTTTTCAAATTGGAGGAAGAAACGGCCGTCAATGTCGATCTGACACGGATCCGACGCACGGTCAAGCACGTTCCGCAAGCGCTCGATGGCAGCACGACGGAGTCTCAGGTCGAAACCGTATTGTCGCTGGCCCCATTGGCGCAGCAGGCGTGGCCACATGCAGGGGTCGGTGTCCTGCAGTATGTCAATACACAGCTCGCCGCTATCGCCCAGCATCGCCGCGGCCCGCCGCTCAAGGCACAAAGCATCCTGCTCGAGCAGGTCGAGACTGACAAGAGCGCCTTTCGTATTGAAGGTCTCGAGCAACGGCATCAGTTGGGCACGGATACGATTGCGATCGATCGATTCATCAGTATTCGATGCATCAACTCGATAATCATTGACGCCACACTGCTCGAGCCAAGATACGATCTCCTGCCGTCGGATGCACAGCAGCGGCCGGACAAAGCGCACCCCTGCGACCCACGAAATATTACGGAGCCCGCAAAGGCCGCTGGCGTTGCTGGAACGAAAAAGACGTTGCAGGAAAGTCTCAAGACGATCGTCAAGATGATGCCCGAGCGCAACAACCGTCGATTCATCATCGGCGGCACGGTCGGCCCAGTACTCGAGCCGCCGGCGGCGGGCAGCCATCTCGATGCTTTCTCCCGGCAGCCGGTGCGCCGGCACGTCAAGCTCGGCGGTGCTGAACGGAATATTGCGGTGCTCGCAGAAAACACGGCACCAGTCACGATCACCATCTGCCGCGTCCGCACGCAGGCCATGGTGCAGATGAACCGCTTCGATATTGCTGTAATGCTCGGCAAGGAAGAGCAGCAGTGCTGTGCTGTCGGGGCCGCCGCTGAAACCCACCAGAAGGCGATCCGCACCGTCGAGCATACCGGATTCGGCGATGAACGCACTTACGCGTGTTGCCAGATCATCCATGCGGATTGCGAAGCTGCTACGGCGCTGCGGTATAGGCGATCGCAACCACCTGGTTGACAGTACGGATGAACAAGGTATCCTCGGAAATTGCCGGAGCTGCCATGCAGTGTTCACCCATCGGGTTCGTGGCCAGACGCTCGAAACGCCGGCCAGCCTTGAAGACAAGGACATCGCCGGATTCAGCAGGCATGTAAATCTTGCCGTCGGCCGCGACCGGCGAGGCCCAGAAACCGCCTGGCGTAGTCGACATGCGTTCCTGGTACTGACGCTTGCCCGTCCTCCGGTGGTAACAGTTCATGATGCCGTTGAACTTAGGTAGATAAATGTAGTTGCCGACAATCACGGGCGTGATGATGTACGCGCCGCCTTTGCGGATGGACCAGGCAATGTGGGAACTGCTGCTGTCGGTCCCGGCCAGGGTGATATCACCTGTGGCGTCGGGGCGCACGGCGTAAATCGGCGACTGGCCTCCGTGGCTGTTGGTGATGTAAATCAAACCGTGCGACAGCAGCGGCGCGGGCACGGGGATGTCGCCGCCACAGCGCAGCCACCAGAGGCGGGCACCCGTAGCGGCGTCGTAGGCAGCGAGCTCTTTGTAGCCGTTGGCGATAACATGGGTCCGGTCGCGCATCTGCACCAGCGTCGGGGGGCACCAGGTGGAATAGTCATCACGTAGCGTCCGCCAGAGCTCGTCACCTGTTGCCAGGCTGAAAGCAGCGATAAACTGCTGGGACTGGGTGTCGCACTGCACGATGACCCTGTCTTTGTAAATAACCGGTGAACTGCCGAAGCCCCATTGGGAATCCTTCTGCCTGAACCAGCCGGCGCTCAGGTCGCCCAGATCCTTGAACCAGAGTTGCTCACCTTCGGTGTTATAGCAGAACAGACCCTCAGACCCGAAAAAGGTAACAACATAGCGACCGTCGGTGGCCGGTGTCGAATTCGCCTGCGATGCTTTGGCATGACGGCGGCTGCGCGGTACACCCTCATACCCGAGGTGGTCCCAGATGATCTCGCCGGTGTGTTTGTCGAGGCAATACATCCGCCATTGATGCCGGCCCTCCTGAGGCAGCGACGATACGTCGCCACTGACGCCAGTCTTAAATTCGGCGCTGCCCGAAGTGTCGATAGCGGTGATCAGGTACATGCGATCACCCCAGATTACCGGTGAAGCGTGACTGAGACCGGGAATTGCCGTCTGCCACTTGATATTACGGCCGCTGGCAAGATCCCAGGTGGTGGGCAGTCGAGTGCCGCGCGAGCCGGTGCCGCTGGCCTGAACTCCTCGATAAGTCGGCCAATTTTCTGTCGTTTCTACACAGGAAACCGTCCGACAACCAGAATCCAATATGACGACGGCAAGCAACAAGGCGACCAAAAACCGATGGGTATTGTAACAGGACACTGGATCAGATCCTCATGCGTGGGAGAATGCTGTAAATATCGGCGATGCCCTGTCTCAGCCTCGAATGCGCCTCCACGAACCTCTCGGCAGCCGACGACAAGCTGACAATGGCATTGCGGATGGCCTCTTCCTTTTTTTGCGGCCGCGTCGCCGCCCGGGTATTCATGTGGCGGTCATCGTCAACGCTAATGGCTGAGAACTCGGTGACTGCCGTGCGCAACACGGTGAGTCGTTGCAGCGAGACTTCGCGGATCGCGTCGCTCAGATTGGCAGGTCGAACAATACCCGCTTCGACTTCGTCGATCGTTTGTCCAGGCATGTGGAAAACCCCCGGCACGCCTTGAAGCATGATATTGCCGGTCTCACGAGCCCATGCAACATGGACATGACGCTATTTACGCGCGGCTCGCTGCTGCACGAAAGGAAAGAAAGTTGGAGGCGTGGACCGGACTTGAACCGGTGTACATGGTTTTGCAGACCACTGCCTAACCGCTCGGCCACCACGCCCAATTAAGACCATTCTATAATAACGTTGATCCGCCGCTGTGTCTACTGGTGCTCTGTCAGAAAATAAGCGATCTATCTCGACGCGGCCCCATGGCAAATCCGCACATGTACAACACATCATGATGAAAAAAACACTCAAAGGATATGCATGAAACCACAAATCCAGGCTGAAAAAAGTGACATTATGAAAGTATCGAAGGAACTGCGGGAACCTTTCCAGTTACCTTTTCACCCTTGCGGGTGGGCCGCCTGTTGCCGGCAGTATATCAGCGGCGAGCACGCTGTAGAAACAGCAGCAGGCCTTCAATTTCATCTGGAATTGCCGCCGCCGCCGCGAGCCGCGCAAGATGGACGGGTGGCACCCGCCCAGTCATGCACTACCTTGTCGGCTCAGGCTCAGATCTAACCCAAATTCTTGGGGCCACAGATCTGTGGGAGACGGATGAGTAAATTTAAACAATCCCAACGCATTCTCGATGTCCAAACCCCGGTGATTCCCGTCGTGGGGACGTTGATTCGCGAGAACCCCGGCACGATTTCCCTTGGCCAGGGCGTCGTGTACTACGGACCGCCGCAGGAAGCGCTCGACGCATATGCCGACTTCACCGCCGATCCGGACATGAACAAGTATCAACTGGTTCAGGGTACACCGCAACTGCTGGCAGCAATCACTGCAAAGCTGGAAACCGATAACGGTATTCGGATCGACAGCCGCCGCCAGATCGTCGTGACCGCCGGTGGCAACATGGCATTCCTAAACGCCCTCCTGGCAATTGCTGACCCCGGTGATGAACTCATCCAGTTGACGCCGTGTTATTTCAATCACGAAATGGCCATCACAATGGCAAACTGCAAGCCGGTGCCGGTTGCCACGGACGACAACTACCAGCCCGTCGTCGAGCGAATCATGGACGCGATCACGGCAAAGACACGAGCGGTCATCACGATTTCACCGAATAATCCGACCGGCGCTGTCTACAGCCGTGCATGTCTCGAAGAAATCAACGCGTTGTGCCACGAGCGAGGCGTGTTTCACATTCACGACGAGGCCTACGAGTATTTCACCTACAACGATGCCGAACATTTCTCGCCCGGTTCGATCGACGCAACTGCCGAGAGTACGATCTGTCTGTACTCCTTGTCAAAATCATTTGGCTTTGCAAGCTGGCGCATCGGCTACATGGTGATCCCTGAGACGTTGTTCGAGCCGGTGCGCAAGATCCAGGACACCAATGTCATCTGCCCGCCGGTCATCTCGCAGTTCGCCGCCTGCGGGGCAATGAACGCCGGTCGCGCGTACTGCCGCAAACAACTTCGATCACTCGAGGAAGTACGGGAGGTCGTCGAAAAGAAACTGGCAACGATCGCGGATATCTGCGATATGCCGCCGGCCGACGGTGCTTTTTACTATCTCCTTCGAATCCACACCGATATGGACCCCATGGTCTTGGTCGAGCGGCTCATACGGGCGCATCATGTCGCTGTCATGCCCGGATCGACGTTCGGCCTGACCGACGGCTGCACTTTGCGGATTGCCTATGGAGCCCTTGAAAAAGCAACGGTGGTTGAAGGCATCGGACGCCTGGCAACCGGGCTGCGTACCATAGTGGGCAGATCATAGCCCCCACGTTGATCGCAGAAAAAAGCACACCCGGTAAAGCAGCAGACCTACGGTCTGCGGGCAATTCTCCAGTTGTATTCCCGGTTCGACCGTGCACATTTGTCTTACATAAAGTCAGTCAATAGTCATGGCGTGACTCCATCGCAGCCGCAAGGTCAGATGGTCGACACCCTTGGCAAGCGTTCCTTACATCACACCCAAAACCCGGCATTGCCCGCCAACCCGCTGTGATAACCGCAACTGTCATCCTGATCCTCGGCACAGTACTGTTCGGCTCCGCCATGCTGAAATGCTGGTTCGTATCCAAACAGCCCCGCACCAACACCAAATGCCTGATGTCGCTGCTGCTGCTGATCGGCGGCGGCCTGGTGTCGATGTACCTGCACTGGATCGGTCAAATCGCTGATGCCTTCGCTCCCCTGTTGCATACCGCAACGCTGATCATGTGCCCCATCATATTGCTGGCATCGATAGCAATATCGACAATAGGGCGGCGCGAGTTGACGGCAGATTCGGAGACACCCTCCCAAGGTGAAGACCAAGGTATCTACGCAGCGATCATCGCACTGATCATGCTCTGCGCGTTCTGCGGCAGCATCGCCGTGGATCTCAGCCAGCGCTACTGAATTCTATGAGCAACTCTCGCTCAGCCAGTCCAGATACGGCTGGTGCCCCTCGCCAATCGGCAAACCGATGATGCATGGACAGTCGTAACTGTGCAACTCCTTTACCCGCACGATCAATGCCGGCATTCGTGTAGCCGTCGTTTTTGCGATCATCGCAACCTCGCATTCTTCGCACAACTCGCCCTGCCATTCGTAGATCGATTCGATGTCACCCAGAATGTTTACGCAGGCAGCGATATGCTCCTGTACCAGCGCCCGGCCGATTAATCGGGCTTCCTCGGCAGTGCTGCAGGTCATGTATACGAATCGGTAGTCCATATTCCGCGGTCCATATCAGGTTGTCAGGTCCCAGGAACGCACGACTTGCGAAGATAAACACGGGCGCCCAGCTGCTGCTCGAGTTCCGGCAGATCAGCCTGATCGAAATTCGCTTCGCGCCACGCCGCAAACTCTGGTGTGATGTCCGTTGGATTGGTCAGCACACAGATGTCCGGCGGATTCTCCCGCAACACCGCAAAAACCGCGTCCCAGGTCGTCACATTCATCGTGTGGTAGTACCAGGAGATGAAATATTTTACCGCTGGACGATTGTGCGAGTAAAAAAGAATGCCCGGTCGGCTGCCGTCAACAAAAATTCGCTTGCCCGTCAAACCCTCGGCATGCAGCCACTCGCCGATCATCTTGTCGCGTACGAACCATACCTTGCCGTACTTATAGTAACTGATCTGCTTCGGCGGTAAGCGCAGATAAGTGACACCGACGGTCGCCAGTAAATAAATGATCGAAGTGAGCATCACCCCCAGCCGCAGCCGCGGCGGCAGGTACCGGCAAAACTCGCCGAACGCCAGCAGCACGAAGGGCAGGCACAGGATGTAATAATGTTCGAACCACTTGCCCGGCAATGCGATCGCCAGAATCACCGCTACCCAGTACGCTGCCAGGTGCATCGTTTTCTGATCCCGGTAAGCATACAGCCGTAGCCCGATCGCCACGAACCCCATCAGAATGAACGGCGTCAGCGGCAGCACATGGGGCTCGAATGGAAACAGGAAAATCGTGCGCAGCCACCGCCCCAGCCTCGACGAAATTTCAACGTCACCGACGGTGCCGCCGCCAGCTACATAACTGGCGTTGCGCCTGAACTGCTGCCAGGCAAAGTCCCAGTCAAAGCCCAGTATGGCATAGGCAATGATGTGCACCGCGGCGACAATCAGCGCAACTGCGGCCAAATGCAGCAAGAGCCGGCGCCAGTCGCGCCAAGCCAACGCCGCGAATGGTGCCAGCAGGAATGGCAGAGCAACCTGCTTGATCAGGATCGCCAAACACACCGACAAAACCGCCAGCCACCACAGCCACTGGCGTGGTCGCTCCAAGTAGAGACGCGTCAGCAAAAACGCCAGTACCAGTAACGGCAACATCACAACCTCGGCGTTGATGCCGTTAGCGAAACACGAGACCAGCCCATTGCACAGCCCCCAGATCACCAGTAACGCCCCGATCAATAGAGCCGGCAGGCGTTCCAGTGCGAAGCAACCGCAGAGCAGGGCGGCACACAGCCCCATACACAACAAGCCGAAAACCTTCAACCCCGTCTCGTCATAGCCGAAAGCGGCAATCGCCAGACGATAGGCCACGAAAGTGCCGATCGGTTTGTTGTCCCAGGCCGTCTCGTACGGGCGCCCGCCCTGACGCCAATCCTCGGCAACGACAGCATAGATCGCCTCGTCCGCCTCGAGCGGCTCACTGAAGCTGTGGGCACGGATGGCGGCCAGCACCGCAAGCCCAATCGCCAGCGCAGCCACACACTGCCAGCCATACCGCACGGTGCTTAGGGCTGGATCGGCGGCTGACGCCGCAGTCGCTGTATCGTCCACAGACATATGATTATCCCGATGCCGATGAGAGAGGTCCAATAGCGTTGACTATAGTCGATGCCGAGCCACTGCGCGATTAGGTCGGGGCGCATAAGCACCAGCGTTGCAACTAAGAAAAACGGCAGTTCATACCAGCGGTTGCGCCGCAGAAACCACCCCTGGGTCGCCGACGCGAAGGCAAAACTCCCAACGCACGCCGTAACGAAGATCAGTATACCGTGATCCCAGCGCGTGACGTTGTGCAAGATCAGATCGGTGTTGAATATGAACATGAATGGTAGAATTGCTGTGCGAATGTCGTACAGAAACGCCTGCACTCCCGTCGGGATCGGCGGGGACTTGGCAATTGCCGCGGCGGCATACGCCGCCAGACCGACCGGCGGCGTGTCATCCGCTAAAATACCGAAGTAGAAGCAAAACAGGTGTGCCGCCATCAGCGGCACGACAAAACCATGGGCCCCGCCCACATCAACGATCACTGTTGCAATGAGCGAACCAATGACGACATACGTCGCAGTTGTCGGCAGCCCCATGCCGATGATCAGACTGGCAACCGCTGTGATCAGCAGACGCTGTCAAACATAGCAACGCGACCAGGAGCCGATACTGTCCGTGCTCGAGCCAGCAAACCCCAT
>CAYWQM010000105.1:0-14706 GCA_964460215.1 uncultured Lentisphaerales bacterium | reverse complement strand
ACGGACTTTTCGCCGGCGGCATCTGGAAGTCGGTCAAGCTGGCAGTATCAAAGTAAGTGTCCAACATCATCGGGAGAGTTAACAAAATGCGTCAATCAACGTCACGTTCGGTACACACCATCATTCTATACGCGGCCGCAGCCGTGGTTCTGCTCGTCGTCTCCGGCTGCCGGACGATGACCACCGGCCCTGTCACCGGAATGCCCGCACCGGGGCGCCCCGCGGGCAGCGAGTGGGTGGTCGGCACCCCCATTACTGCGTACTATCACGGCCCGGGTGGCGGTCACGATCGCTGGGGACCGTTGACGCACGGGATGGCGAAAAAGCTTGCCGACGGCAGCTTCACCCTGGTGTGGGGCAGCAGTATGGAAGACCTCGACGTTGCCCACGCCCACGGGCTGCGCGTCACTATGCTGGCCAGTCAGCAGCTTAATAGACGTCCCACCACGAAGGGCAGGATAATAGCGAAGAAAATCAACTCGCTCAAGGCCGCAGATCGGTATAATCCTCGCCGCGCAGACCGGGTTCGCCACGCACGAGGTATACGGGTATAGGATGCTCTTCGACATCGACCCAGGCGGTGTCCGTACTGCAGAAGCGGATCGTATAACCGGCACGCCGCCGATCACTGTGATTGATCCCGCCGCCGTGTATGAGATAGGAATCATGAATCGACAAACTGCCGGCGCTCATCGTCATTGAAACAGCCGACGCTTCCTGCTGCGGCGTAATCGCCACCTTTTTCGACAGCCACTCTTTCTCGCCGGCCTTTGCTGTCGCTAGTTGGCGATAGCCCTGGTGAGAGCTCGGGATCAACTGCATCGGCGCATTCTCCTCGGCAACGTCATCGAGTGCCAGCCATACCGTAGCCACCTCGGTGCCATGGACGCTGGGCCAGTACGTATTGTCCTGATGCCAGCACACCGCGTTTTCGTCGCGCGGTTGTTTGATAAACATGCTCGAGAAAACAAGAATGAGATTCGGGCCGAGCACGGACTCGACAGCGTCAAGCAACCTCGGTTGAATACATGTTTCCAGCCAAAACGCATCGGTTGTGTGTGGTTCGCCGTAGGACTTCGGCAGCTCGTCTACGCCTGCCAATGTCGCAACCTCCAGCACATCCTGCATCTTCTCCACTTGCGCCTGGTCGAAAACGTCACGATAGAGGCAGTACCCGTATTCCGGAAATTTCTTCGGATCAGTGTTCAGCATGCGATATCAACAGTTCAGAGTTGCGGGTGACTTTATCTTCGGCCTGCGGCAGATAAAACGAAGATAATCAAATCGGCATTTCGCCGTAATTAGTTGACGACCAATCATTGGCGAACCAAGTTTGATGTTGTGTAAAACAATGGCAAACATCGGAGAGAAAGCAAGTGGCAAAGTCAGCCAAAATGCAACCACTGAATCATTTGCTCGACGATCCGCAGGCGCTTCGCCGGCGAGCCGACGAAGACGGTTTTCTTTTTTTTCGCGGCCTCGTTCCAGCAGACCCGATTCTTTCGTTGCGTCAGCAGTTTCTACAAATCTGTGACAAGCACGGGTGGATTGCGCCGGGCACGGCGTTGATCGACGGTATCGCAGATCCCTCGGCAGATGAGATCGAGCCGGTACAGGCCAGCGGTGTCTCGATGGCTGGATATCAGGATGTTCAAAGGCTCGAGGCGTTCCACCAATTGTCGCATCATCCGGCAATCATCGGCATGCTCGAGACGTTGTTCGGCGAGACCGTATTTGCACACCCACGCAACATCGGCCGCCTAATGATTCCCGCGAAATGCAACCTGCCGACACCGCCACATCAGGATTACATTTATATTCAGGGAACCAAGTCCTTTTACTCCCTTTGGATGCCGCTTGGTAATTGTCCGCGCCAGCTCGGAGGGCTGGCGACACTGCGGGGTTCGCACAAATTGGGTATACTTTCGACGCAGCCGTCCGCAGGCGCCGGCGGGCAGGCAGTGGTTCTTGACGGGATTGAACAGGAGTGGTTTGAAACCGATTTCGAAATCGGCGATGCCCTGTTCTTTCACAACCAGACAGTGCACAAGTCCCTGCCGAACCTCACGGACAATCAGATTCGCCTGTCAGTTGACTACCGTTATCAGCCTGCTTCCCAGCCGATCGTCCAAAGTTCAGTGCGACCGCATGGTGACGTCCTCACGTGGGAGGAAGTGTATGAAGACTGGGATTCGACCGAACTGCGCTATTACTGGAAAGACTATGAGATGAGCATCGAGCCTTTCGACGGAGCGCTTGCAGGGGGATAGGCGAGCTCTGTTGAGTCGTTGTCGCCCTCCCTGTGGGCATGGCCGGAGCTGTAATACATTTCGAGATCTTCGGACTCGAGAGGCATGCAGTGAACCAGGAAAATAACGATTTAATCCATCTCATTCGACATTGAGATCCGGATTGAAAGGAAACTCGCAATGAGCCGACAGAACGTGCGATGGGGCCTCCTGAGCACGGCCCGGATCAACGAACGCCTGATCCCGCCGATACGTGCCTGCGAACGATCCGAGCTCGTCGCGGTTGCGAGTCGGACCCAAAGCAAGGCGGATGCCTATGCCAGCAAGTGGGGCATCCCCAAGGCCTACGGCAGCTATCAGGCAATGCTCGACGCCCCCGACATCGATGCGGTCTACATATCGCTCCCCAACAGCCTGCACGCACAGTGGTGTGTCCAAGCCGCCGCCGCCGGCAAGCATATCCTCTGTGAAAAGCCGCTGGCACTATCGACCGAAGAAGTAGACCAAATCGACACGGCCGTGCGGCAGCACAGCGTCATTCTGCAGGAAGGCGCCATGTACCGGTACCATATGCAGACCGCGAAGGTCTGTGAGCTGATCGACTCAGGCGTGATCGGCGATGTACGGGCTGTCAACGGCACCTTCACATTCGTACTGGACAATCCGGGCGATGTCCGGTTGGAGCCGGACCTGGGCGGGGGGGCTCTTTGGGATCTGGGCAGCTACCCGGTCAGTTTCATACGAACCGTGCTGGATGCCGAGCCGACAGCGGTCGCCGCTGTTCAAGCAACCGATGCACGCGGCATCGATATGAGCCTGACGGGTCTGCTAAGTTTCCCGGACGGCGTCAGCGGCCGCTTCTTCTGCAGTTTCGCGACACTGCCGCGTTCGCACGCTGAGATCATCGGCAATGCCGGCAGGATCGAGCTGGATCATCCGTGGCTAAACAACATCGGGGAGCCGGCGCATCTGCACATTACCACCGTCTCACCGGACACATCGAAATCCATGCTCGGCGATAATGCGGCCAACCAGGTAACCGAGAGGTTGCGGTACGAAAACGTCAACCCATACAGTGATGAAGTCGAAGCCATGGTCGGAGCTATTCTCGATGGCAAAGCCCCGGTCATCTCGTTGGCCAGCAGCCGCGGCAACATCGCGGCACTGGTCGCGTTGTATCGCGCCGCTCGCGAAGGTACGGTTGTACCCCTTTCTTGAAAATCATATCGGAGTGTGATCATGGCGAGTGAAATCGGCATCGGCGTCATCGGCATGGGCTGGATGGGACAGGTGCACAGCCGTTCGTACCGGCAGATCCAGGACCGGTTCGTCGACAGCGGTATCCGGCCGCAACTGGTCATCTGCGCCGATGAGGCGGAACAGCGTGCCCTCGACGGTCAATCACGCTTCGGATTCGAACGTGCCACAGCCGACTGGCGTGAGGTCATTGACGATCCGCGGGTTGCCGCGATCAGCGTGACCACCTCCAACAATGTGCATCTGGAAATAGCCGAAGCCGCCGCTGCCGCCGGCAAGCATATGTACTGCGAGAAACCGGTTGGCCGCAACCCGGCGGAAACAGCAGCAATCGAGGCTTGCGTGCGAGCGGCCGGTGTGCTGTCACTGGTGGGCTACAACTATCGCTGGCCACCACTGGTTCAACATGCCCGCGACCTGATCGCCGCCGGCAAACTCGGCGACCTGACGCATTATCGCGGAAATTTTCTGGTCGGCTACGCCAACAATCCCGACGGCGTCCTGTCGTGGCGGTTCCAGCGTGAACTGGCCGGATTGGGCACGCTCGGAGACCTGATGTCACACGTCATTGACATGGCCCATTTTCTCTACGGCCCGATCGCCCAGGTCGTCGGCAACCAACACACCTTCATCACCGATCGCCCGGCAGTGGAGCCGGGAACCACCACCCATTTCGCTGTCGGCGACGGCAACAAACGCGAGCCTGTCACCAACGAGGACTATGTCAGTGCACTGGTGCGGTTCGAGAACGGCGCCCAGGGCACATTCGAAGCCTGCCGCGTGATCAGCGGCAAGCCGTGCCAGATGGCGTTCGAGCTCAACGGTGCCCAGGGTGCGCTCGGTTGGAACTACGAACGGATGAACGAGCTCCAGGTGTATCTGCCCGGGCAGACCGGCGACGACCACGACGGCAACACCTGCCTGATGGCCGGACCGCAGCATCCGATGTTCGACCGCTTCCTGCCCGGCGTCGGCAACGCCATGGGGTACGAAGACCTGAAAGCGATCGAGGCCTATCACTTTTTGCAATCTGTCCGAGACGGTGAACAAGCCGTTCCGGGATTCGCCGAAGCATTGGCAGTCGCCCGTGTCCATGCAGCCATCATACGATCGTGTGATCACGGCAGCTGGGAAACAGTCAACGATTCTGTCCAATGCTGATTCCGGACGTTCTTCCATCCCGCTCCCGTCCAGCTCCATCCGTTGCTTTCGATCAATCCGTTGACAGCCCTCCGCCTCCCCCTCTTCAAGCATGACCCTGACCGCAATCATCCTGTTGATAATCTCAGCCGTGCTGCATGCCGGCTGGAACCTGCTGAGTAAACATGGGCACCCGACCGCGTCCTTTTTCCTACTGGCCAATCTGGCTGGAGCGCTGCTGCTGCTGCCGGTTCTGATATTGTCGGCCGACGTGCTGGACTGTTTCGTCAGTGGCCGCGTCGGCCTGTTGCTGCTGGCCACCGGTTTCTTCATGGCGCTGTACTGGGCCTCGCTGGCCGGCGCTTATCGGGCTGGCGACATGTCGGTAGCCTATCCGCTGGCGCGATCCTCGCCGGTCATTGTCGTGACCGTTGTGACGCTGATCCTCGGCCGCGGTGATCAGGTGTCCGGGCAGTGTACAATCGGCATAGTACTCGTCGTCGCCGGCTGCTTCCTGATTCCGATGAAGCAGTTCACCGACTTCCGGATGCGCAACTACCTGTGCAGGATATGCGGCCTGGCACTGCTTGCCGCTGTCGGGACCGCCGGTTACACAATGCTCGACGACGAAGCGCTGAGGCTCCTGCGGCAAACGCCGAAAATCACCTACAGCGTGGTCCGGACAACGCTGTGCTATGCCTGCCTCGAGGCACTGAGCGCCTCACTGTGGCTGACGATATTCATCATCTGCCGGCGCGACGGCCGCGCCAGTCTGCGGCAAACTATCAGCGTACAGAAGCGCGACACCTTCATCACGGGCGCCATGGTGTATGTGGCCTACAGCATCGTCCTGATCTCCCTGGCTTTTGTCGACAACGTCAGTTATGTCGTCGCCTTCCGCCAGCTCAGCATTCCGCTGGGCGCGGCCTTTGGGATGCTGGCACTGAAGGAACCGGGATACCGGCCAAAACTCGCCGGTATCCTGGTCATGTTTACTGGTCTCGTGCTGGTGGCCACGGGATAGACACCGGTAGTACAACAATGCTTCCGTGCCCGAGCATCCAACGGCACCGTAAAAATAGAAGTTTGCACCGGTGTTGGACGATTCGCATGCAAGAGGACGGAGCCATCGTGTTACATGGCTGCGCGTCAAGCCATCATCAGTTCTTCACCTGTCGTCAGATAATGGGCCAGCTTCTTCGCTGAAAAGACTCGCGCATCGCGGATCGACTTGTCAGTGCCCCCGCCCAGGTGAGGTGTTATGATGACATTGTCATGCATCTGCGCATACTTCACCAGCGGCGACTCACTCATGTCGGCACGCCATTCGTTGTGGATGACGTCTGCGCCGAACGCCGCGAGCTTGCCGGTCTCCAACGCATTGAGCAGCGCTTCCTCGTCGATGATATCACCACGGCTGGTGTTGACCAGAACCACACCGTCTTTCATCTTGGCGAACGCCTGGTCGTTGAACAGTTGCACGTTCTCCGGCAGCAGATGAATGTGTATCGAGATGGCGTCGGATTCCGCCAGCATAGTGTCGAAGTCGACGGGTTCTACACCATCAATATCGAACGGCTGTTTGTCGCAACCGAGCACGCGCATGCGAAACGCCTTGCCATACTCAACGGTCATCTTGCCAAGACGTCCGACTCCGAGCACGCCCAGCGTTTTTCCCGACAGCTGTCGTCCGATGAAATCGCCAATGTCCCAGCCGCCCTGAAGCACATGATCGACAGCGCCACGCAGATGCCGATGGCACGCGAGCATATGCATCCAGGCACATTCCGCCGTTGCGGTGAAGGTGTCCAGCAACGCGTAGTCACGGGTAATACTGAGGACGCGAATACCTTTGGCAACCGCCACATCGACATCGATGTGATTGGTGCCGGTCGATGCCGTATTGATCACACGCAACCGCGCGGCACGATCAAGCACGTCCTGATTGACCTGGACCTGGGTGTGGCACCACAGGACATCGTACTGGTCAATAATATCCTCGAGTACTCGCTGGTCCGGCTCGCGGCAATCGAGCTGGCCAACAGCGCAAAGCGCCTCGGCAGCTTCAGGAGCCATCGACAGATCGCACATGCACAGAATGCGTGGGGTACTCATCGGCTACGGTCGTTCACCCGCGGCGAGACGGGCGTTGATTTGATCGAGCAACGGCGACACATCGGCAATTGAGTCAACGACGTAGTGCGCACCGGTCTGGGCCATGCGCCCGTAGGCCCTGTCGCGGCAAGCCTCGTAGTCATCCGGATCCATCGCGGCGATTTCCGCCTCGGTCCTGCCGAACTCGTTGCCGGTCACAGCCAGGCCAATCGTCCACATCCCGGCATTCAACCCTTCGCTGATGTCCGGCAGGGTATCACCGACTTTGACGATCGCCTCCAGTGGATAGATCTCGAGGTTGAAGGCGTTCTGCAGGCACATCCAGGGATGCGGCCGTCCTGCTGGCACGTCGGTGGCGCATACCGAGGAGTCAGGGACGTAGCCACGCTTGGCGGCCTCGCTCTTCAGCAGATCCATCATCTCTCCCGTATACCCCGTCGTTGAGCCGATCTTCAAACCGCGTTCCCGGAAATCGGCGCATGCCTCGAGGGCACCGGGAATCAGATCGGCGTAGTCAGCGAGGCAATCCATCTGCAGCGGCACGAACGCCTGGAACATCGCCTCGATGTCGTCCTCCGTGCAAGGCCCTCCCTTAACGTCCTGCCACGCTTGGGCAACGCGTGGGATTTTCGAGATGGCGCGAATATGCACTTGCTTGTGAGCCCCCATCGGCTCCCGTGCCTCGGCGACGGTGATCTCGACGCCCTGTCGCTTGAAAACCTCGGTGAAAACTACGGCCGGCGCAAAGCACCCGTAGTCCATCGTCGTCCCCGCCCAGTCAAGGATGACGGCACGAAGCGCACCGCGATAGGTTCTATTGAAAACAAAGTCCATGGTTCATCTCCTGTTTATGGTTGAATAGCAACACGAAACGGCCGTTCACGAGCGGCGTATTCGAACGCCTCGTTCACGGCCATCAGCGGAAAAGTTCTGGCAACCAGCTCACTGAACGGAAAACGATCACTATAGCCAGTCAAAAACGTTATTGCATCGTCCAGGTCCACAGGCGCGTAATTGTGGAGGCCGTGGATGGTCAGCATGCGGCGAATGACAGTTTCCGGCGATATCGACAGAGCTGGTACGGGGAACACTGCACCAACCAAAACCAGCCGACCACCGGTGCGCAGCAGGTCGAGCCCCGCCGACATCGCAGCGGTGGCACCGGAAAAGTCCAATGCCGCATCAACGCCGCGCCCGGCTGTCGCCTCGGCAACAGCCTGTGCCAGCTCCGACGTGTCGTCACTGCCGACACAGACAGTCGCACCAAACCGCTGCGCAATTTCCCGTCGCAACGGATCGGGGTCGGAGACAATGACGGATGCAGCCCCGCGTGTTCGGCCCAGGGCACAGGCGGTCAAGCCGAGCATACCGGCACCATGGATGAGAATCGCCGCGTCCGCACAATCCCCGGCCAGGCGCATGGCTGCAACGACGGTTGCGGTGGCGCAGTTGGCCGGACAGGCGATTTCATCGGGAAGCTCGGTCGGCACCGGCAGGATAGTGGTTCCTGGCATCAGCTGGCAATACTCGGACAGGCCACCAGTCAACGGGTTCGGCGCATCCAGGGACGTGTGTCCATACTTCAGCAGGTTAACGCATTTCTGCGGCAACTCGTGCTGACAGTAGAAACAGTCGCCACAATGAACCGCAACAGACCATGTCACGCGCTGCCCAATCTCCAGTGGTTGTCCACGATAATCAAAAACAGGCGCATCGCCGCCAATCTCGACGATGTCGCCAAGAATTTCGTGACCGAGAATCAACGGAACCGGCGCCGAGCGTCGGCCATCAACCGTGTGGATATCGCTGCCGCAGAGTGTGCAGCAACGGACACGGACGAGCACACCACCGGGCGTCAGGGCAGGCACCGGCGTCTGCTTCAATTCGATTGTTTCATCTTTGCCGTGGAACACGGCCGCGAGTACAGAATCCACCAGTGTCCTTGATCTTTTTTAGTCTTTCGATCCTTTCAGCTTCGCAGTTACGTCTCAATTACCTTGAGCGATTTGTCTCAAATCAGCGCCGCGAGCCAATCGGTTCCGGATGCGCAGATCCGATCTCCGCGCCCGTTCATTGCATGGGCTGTCCCAGTCCAATGTCCGCCTCGACCTCACGCAACCCCATGATCACGTCTTCGATCAGTTCGCCCAGCTCGACCCCAAGCATGTCGACGCCGCGCAGAATCACCTCGCGGCTGGCACCTGCCGCGAAACTCTTCTGCTTCCATTTCTTCTTCACTGACTTGACGCCCATATCGGCTACACTTCGCGACGGTCGGACCAGGGCGCAAGCATACACCAGTCCGGTCAGTTCATCTATCGCATACAAAGTTTTCTCCAATTGAGATTCTGGCACCACATCGGTGCAGATCTCCCAGCCATGCGACATCACCGCACGAATAACTTCCGGCGGCCAGTCGGCCGCAGTCAGGATCTCCTCCGTCCTGGCGCAATGCTGTTCGGGGCTCCGCTCGTAATCGAGATCGTGGATAAGCCCGACAAGCGCCCAAAGCTCTTCGTTCTCACCCCCCTTGCGTGCCATGTATCGCATGACCGCTTCAACAGACAATGCATGATTGATCAGGGACGGATTGCTGTTGTGCTCGTGCAGCAGCTCAAGAGCTGCATCGCGGGTAGGCAAAGTTGGCATCGGCAACTCCGGGAACCAGTGTCCAGGCTTCAGTGTTCCAGTTAAGTCAATCGAAATGTTACTCGCAACGCCTCAATTCAGATGACGCTGCAACCACGACACGGCATGGGCACCGTCCCATCGGTGTCCGCCTTCGAATACATAATGCTTGAGCAGACGCGTCGCATCGAACAGCTTGTAGGCACGGCGCGCGATGCGCACCTGTGACTTGACGTTCTTCACGCCGCTGGCACCGTTCAGCGGATCGGCATCGCCGGTTTCGACCAGCAACGGCCGGGGCGCGATCATCGCTGCGATATCGCCCATGTCAACATGTTCATAGAGGTGCGGCACATAGTTGCACGAACAGTTAATATGCAGGTCAAGCAACGATTCCTTGTAACCGTATAAATAACCGCTGACGATGGCGCACTTGATCCGGCTGTCAAGCGCCGTCGCCCACAATGTCTGCAGCCCGCCGCCGGACAACCCGGCGCAGCCCAGTCGTTTGCTGTCGCAGTCGTCACGCCTTTCGATGTAGTCGATCAGACGATGAATATCCCACACCCACATCCCGGTCACCGTTTGTCCGAGCGGGAACGCCATCTGGTTCAGCCACAAGCAGGATGGATGCAGGATATCCTGGCGGTCGTGTCCTTCCTGGCGCTCGCCGAAGCCGCGCGCGTCCGGGCAGAAGGTGATGAAGCCGTTCTTCGCGAACGCCACGCCATAAGCATAGTTGTACTCGCGGATCGCTGCCGCGACAGCGGGCACCTCGCGGCAGCCGGCCGGGGATAATTTACCGCCACTGCCGTGACCGTGCGGGGCGACGACGACGGGGTATGGCGGTGTCCCCTGCTTGGGAATGAGTACAAACATCGGCATGATGACCTGTGGCTCGGTGCAGATCTCTACGCGCTGTCGGATGTAGTCGCCGCAATCGACGACATCGGTCACCTTCGGCCGCGCCTCGCATTGGACCATCGTGTCGTACCCGGTCAACGATTTGAGCCGAGCGCCGGCCTTGCGCTGCCAGGCGCGGTGTGACTTCAAGTCGGCAGCCTTACAGGGAAGCTGTCGCGCCACACGACGAAACCGTGCCTGCATGCCGGGCAGCATGCCGAGATCACGAGTCAATGGATTCTCTGCCATCAGATTCCTCCTGTAAAACGACAAAGCCGCAAAGTTGCAAGGGGCAAAAAGGTCAATAGAGATGATCCTCTGCCAGCTTCTATTTTCAATCTTTTCGCCCAGGTATCCCGGTTCCCAAGCGAGAGCTCCGCCGTCTACGGGCAGCACTTGCCAGCTAAAGATCCGGCATCACAGATCAGTGATCCCAAACATCTCACAGGCCTCGACAATGGTCGCCCAGACATCGTCCTCGATCGGAATCCCGTCATGGCGGCGACTCTCACGAGCGTTCGCCTCCGGGTCACCAGGCATGAGGACACCATCGAATCCGGGAGCCGGCGGTACGGCGTGCACACGCTGAGACATTTCATCGGACAAGCTCAGAAAAGCGTCCATCCCCTGAAACAGGTCGGCCTTCAGAGCAATCATCGTGCCGCCTTCACAACGCAGGATGTCACCGCCGCGCTTGTCGTCCTTCAACGCGTTGGTCCCGAGGAAGATCCGACTAATGTATTCAACCATCATCATGATCGCGTACCCTTTATGGCCGCCGAACGGCGCGTGGCCACCGTCGTCGAAAAATTCCTCCGGATCATCGGTCGGGACACCATGTTTGTCGACGACATAGCCCTGCGGCAACTTCTCGCCGCGTGCCTTGGCGTTAACAACCTTGACGCCGGACGTACAACTCGTTGCGAAGTCGAACATCACCGGATGCCCGGCTACGGTGGTTGGAAAACCCGCCGCCAGCGGGTTGGTGTTGAGAACCGGCCGCGAACCACCAAACGGCATGGCCGTGGGCGCCAGCTCACTTTGCCCGCCGGCGAAGACGAAACTGATCAACCCCTCAGCGGCGGCCATGTCGACGTAGTGCCCGAGCCTTCCGAGATGGTGCTTCTGCACGACTCCGACAATGGCGATATTCTCCGTCTTCGCCTTGTCTATGCAGATCTGCATGGCCTCTCTGCCCGCCGGCTGACCGAAACCCCAGTTGCCGCTTACCAGGGCGCTCGAGGTCGTCTCCCGGAGAATTTCAGGATGTGCGTCCGGCACGATATCGCCGCTCTGCACCGCCTTCACATAGCCGAGCAAATGCCAGGACCCGTGAGAGTCGACACCGCTCAGATTAGATGACACCAGATGCTCAGCAACGCCTTCGGCATTCCACTCGTCGGCACCGGCGGCCACCAAGACATTTTTTATAACTGCATGCAAACGTTCGGAACTTATATTCACCACTACCCTCCGCTTTCAAAATGATTCGTTAATGATTGTTTCGCACGTCAGGTGACGCACATGGATTATAAGGTATATTCCACAGGCCAATTTACAGGTCTAAATCGCTTCGTTTTCTAACTCTATACAGGCAACAATCTCATGGGCTTCAAATACTCAGTCATTACCTGTACTCTCACATCACAGATCGACTTCTGGCAAAACCCACGGGAAGTCCTCGAGACGATGGCCGAGCTCGGTTACGACGGGGTCGATCTCGACGCCGAACCCGACAGAATCCCGATGGACAAGTTCAATGAAGCCCGTGAAATCGCCGAATCCCTCGGACTCAAGGTTCCCGCCCTGATTTGTGCCTGGGGCATTTGGCACGCCGGCGAGATCCGGGATCTGGCATCATGCGATGAAGCAACTCGTCAATACGCCGTTGACTACACGAAAAAATGCATCGACCTGTCGGCCACGTTCGACGATCCGCCGATGCTCGAGATCGATGCCGTGCCACCGGAAGTCGAATACCCCTGCAGTTCCATCCCCCGCGACGTGCTGCGCACCAACTTCATCAAGTCCGCCCGGGAAATATGCGAGTACGCAAAGCCGAAAAACGTTCCGATCGCGACAGAACCGATCAATCGCTTCGAGGGCTATAGCGGCTTCATGAACAGCATCATCGAAGCTCGCAGTATCGCCGATGAAGTTGAGGGCCTCGACGTACTGCTCGATTTTTTCCATGTTAACATCGAAGACGGCCCGGTTACCGATACGATCCTCCTGGCCGGCGACAAACTCAAACACGTTCACCTCGCCGACAGTAACCGGCAGGCTCCGGGAACCGGGCATATCGACTGGCTCAACGCCGTGCGCGCGTTCCACGCGATCGGTTTCGACGGCTATCTCTCCGTCGACAGTGTGCCGGTCAAACCCGACTGGCGGACGCTGCTAAAGCACTCCATCGAGTTCATGAAAGAAATAGAGAAAACCGTGGAGATGCAGGAGCAGATCAATACGGAATGCTACGGAAGTTGAAGGCCGGTTGCCGCGTGCTCCCGGCCCTGAAAGGATCTTCCCCCCGGCGCACCTCAGCCGAATCCATTCTCCCGTAAGTACGCCCGGGTCCGCTTGGCGATCGGCAGAGGTTTATCGAAAGGCGCCGGATACATGTCCTGCTCGACGATCGCATACCCCTCGAAGTCGAATTCCTTCAGCGCCGCCAGGAATGCATCAAAATCAACGGCACCTTCCGCCGGCTCGACAAACATATCCATGCTCACGGCATCGCCGAAACTGATGCCGTCGTCGGCCACCCGCTGCTGCACCACCGGGTCGATGCTCTTGATGTGCAGATATTCGACGCGCGCGTGGTGTTTTCGGTAAAAATCCACTGGATCACCACCACGATAAGCGTGATGTCCGGTATCCAGGCAAAGCCCCAGCACCTCGGGATTGCTGTCGGCGATAAATCGTTCGATCTGCGGCTCGTACTCGACATGAGTCCCGGCGTGCGGATGAAAAACTGTCCGGATGCCGTAGTTGTCGGCCGTGAACTTGCCGATCTCATTCGCCTTGTCGATCAGCACCTGCCATTCCACGTCGTTGAGTTCGGGTGCGTATTTTATGTTGCCGGTAACCTCGTCGATATAAACGCCATCGATCAGGATGAGGTACTTACCGCCCAACGCGCTCACCGACTCGCAAGCGCCTTTGACCTGGCTGTCGAGCGACGGCCAACATGCCGGATCGTGTATCGCATCCATCGCGAACGTCCCGGACACCTTGAGACCGCGCCTGGACAACTCCGCATCGACTGTCGGAATATCCGTGGGCAGGTATCCGTACGGCCCAAGCTCGGTCCATTCGTAACCGGCCTCGGCAATTTCATCGAGGCACCGGTCCCAGGGTATCTGGCGGGGATCGTCCGGAAACCAAACGCCCCACGAGTCCGGGGCCGAACCAATCATGAGTTTCATGTCATTTTCCTTTAGAGATTTGTGCCTGAGAAAAGTAAATAACAGGAACAATCTGTGGCTGATTTCTGCAAAATCTACTGCTTACAACTATTCCAGCTGGCTCCGGGGGGGGTACGATAATGAAATCTTTTGATCCCCTCCCCTCCTCTGCTTCTCATAAGATGCAAACATCGCGGTGAGCGCCGCGCTGCTCATGACAAAGGCTACTCATGTCAACCCGGATATTCCGAATGCTTCGGCAGTTCCTGTGTCTCTCGATACCACGGTGCCCGTGACTCCCAGAAAATACTGCAGTCGGGCAGCGCCCCGGGATCGTCATCGAGCGAACCTGCGGGTACAAGCACCCGCGATCCGTCGCCAATCAGTCGCGGCACTGGCGAGCCGCAGGTCTTACAGAAGCAGGTTGCAAAGCGCTCGGCTTCCGGCAGATCATACCTGACAGTCGCATCTTCACCGGAAAGCCATCGCAGTTGCGCGGGGGATACAAAAATATTCGCCGCATGCGCAGTGCCTGTGGCCTTGCGGCACCGGCGGCAATGGCAGTATCGAAATGCCTGAAAAGGCGGTTCCAGCTCGTAGGCGACCTTGCCGCACAAACAACCGCCGCTAACCCACCTGGTATCAGCGCTCATCGTCGGCCACGACTCTTACGCTCTATATCACGCCACTCCAGGTCGAGGTCCCACATGTACGGGCCATCGGTGAACTGCAGGAGGTCGATATTGCTCGACATCGTCACGTGCTGCGGCAAACCCAATATCTTCCCGCCGCCAACGGCGATGTATTCGATGACCGTCGTCGGTACACGGAACTTGCTCAGCACCGCCGTCGAGTGGACCAGGAACGGGCTGCGGAATATCTGCGGGGTATTATTCAACACCACACCCTGACTGTCGAAGTTGCCGCCCCGGAACCAGCGCTGCAGGTCACGCGGCGGTGCCCCGCTCACGTAGCCGATCCAACCCACGAACCCCGGCGGGTCACCG
>CAYWQM010000104.1:0-14809 GCA_964460215.1 uncultured Lentisphaerales bacterium | reverse complement strand
ACGGAAACAAGATCTTCAGTTATTTCGATCCCCAAGGCGGCGCGAAAGTGCCGCAGCTCCATCGTCGACATCGCGGCCTGGGCCTGTGGAAGACCGGGCTCGACGGCACCATGACCTGGGCCTACGTCCATATCTGGACACCAACGATGCGCTACGGCGATCAACATCTCAAGGATCATGGCGTGGTTGGCGATAGCAGTGCCTTCGTCCTGCGCGGCCCCAAGGGCCCGGTCGACACATTGGGGTGGGAAGGCTATCGCGAGGGCTTTGACGACGCACGCTACCTCGCGACACTGCAGGATGCCATCGCCAAGGCCAAGGCTGCGGGAAAGCATCCACGCCTGGTTGCCCGCACCGAACGCTGGCTCGGCGACGTCACGGTCAATGTAGATCTCGATGAGTGGCGCCTCGAAATGGCGCAAAGAACCGAGGCCCTGTTGAAACCCTGAAGCCGCCCGAACCGGCGTGACGGGGGACAAATGCAGGACCTACGGGAAGCGAAAGGTCCGGGAGAATGCCCCGGTCACGGCATATGCCGGAACAAACTGTAGATACACTGGGAACGCGATGATTAGAACTGTGCGAATCGCCATCGTGACCGCCGGGACGAGGGCGAGGCAGCCAAGATCACGCTCTTCACTCGCGGCGAGCCCTTGAGATGAGGAGCAGCCAAAGCGTAAGGTATCTGAACTGCCACCAAGACATTACGGGAAGGAGTTGTTGAAATGAATCTGTTGCCCAACGCCAGTTTCGAACTCGACTTCGGACAGGCAAAACACGAGTGGGTCAAATACAATCCGGGGGAAGGCGGGCCGGACAACTGGACCGACATGTTCAACCCGCTCACTCTCCCGCTCGCCGCCACCGGCCAGGCACCGGCGGCAATACCGGTGATCGAGGAAGTGGCGGATGCCCCCGACGGGGGTCGGGCGGCAGTCATTCCCATTCCGGAGGACGGCCCCGGGCACCTGACTTCACCGGTCGTCCCCATGAAGGGCGGACAGGTCTACACCCTCTCGGTATTCGCCCGCAGCGATACACCTTCGGCAAAGCTGCAACTCCGCGTCTGGACGAGCGCGATGGACTGGGGCGAAACCCCGGATGCAGAGAGCGAACCGATACCGGTCAGCGGAAACTGGCAGCGGTACGAGCTCACCTTCAACACCGCTTTTTATTTCCACCAGGGGGCGGTGGATCTGGTCGCCACGGCTGAGGCCGAGGGGCAACTCCAGGTGGACGCCGTGCAACTGGAGGAAGGACCGCGGGCAACGCCATTCGAGACGCGGTATCCAGTCGAGGCGCACCTGACGGCCGACAAACCTTTCAGCGGCATGTTGCATTTACACGGCGAACCGTTCGAGATTGACCTGAATACCTACACCACCGGGCCGCAGACCCGGCACGGGGATCTCAAGCTGTCGATCGAGACCCTCGAGGGCAGGGTTGTCTTCACCGAGAAGGTCCCCTGCCCCTCCGCACCCGGCCGCAACCAGACTCGGCTGTCACTGGACTTTCCACTGGTCGGAAACTTCCGGGCCCACGTCTTCTCGGCCGAGGAAACGGCAATCGACGTTTCCAGCTATGGCTACATGTTTACCGTGCATCCCGTCATCAACGACGGGTTCGGATGGGAACAATCCGGTCCCGAGTCAGACGATTTTCAGGGGATCCTCTACTCGCGCGATGGCGAAATCCATGAGTTGCCGGCCGAGCGCATCCGACTGCCGCTCTATGGCGGCGAGGGCCGGTGTAATTTCGTCATCACCAGGGACAACATGATCTACCTCCCGGCAACGGCTGTAACCAGGGAAAACTCTGAGATCACCACCGACAATCTGATGCGCTCGGGGGACGGGGGACGGACATGGGATATTCTGAAAGTTTCCCGGCGCGTGCGCAGTGTGTTGCCCGATGGATCCTTCCTCGCGCCGGAGCTGGAGGACGGCCGCCTGGTGCTGTACCAGTCCCGGGACGAGGGACAAACGTGGGAACGCATCGGCAAAGGTCCCGGCCCGTTCCCTTCCGAAACGGTGGGCGGCCAGATGACGCAACTGCGCGACGGCACCCTGCTCTGGCCGATCGCTTATCCCAGACCGGGAGTGAACCACGTCGCCTATATCTACCGCTCCACGGATGGCGGCCGGACATGGTCGGAGGGCTATCCGATCTGTCCCACGGGCGCCCCCTCGATCATCGAGCTGGCCTCCGGCCGTCTGCTGGCCGTCTGCCGCAACAATCTGCCGCCTCGGCCAGGCGCCTGGCCAGTATATCTGGAGAAGGAATATGAGGACCTCTGGCGCATGTGGGCAATGCAGTATGGGCAGACCGTGTCCAGCGTGCTCGGCTCGGTGGTCAAGAACATCCTGCTGGCCGATTCCGATGACGGCGGCGTGACCTGGACCAATGTCCGGGCAGGCAGTACCGGCCTGGGTGAAATGAACGGCTCCGCAGTCGAACTGCCCGACGGCCGGATCGTGACCATGCACGTCCATCGCGTCCCCTGGCTGCACGGTGGGGAGCGGGCCCGGGTCAGCCGCGATGGCGGCAACACCTGGGACCAAGAGACCTACTACCTCAGTACGGTAATGACCTATCCGGAATACTCGACAAACTGCGTGCTGCCGCCGGAACTGGCTGATGGCAAGCCCGGAATGATTCTCAGCGTGCTGGGTGAACGCCCCCCGTTCGTGGCCTGCGATCGGACAGGGATGATGCAGGCCGTGCGCTGGCGGCCACTGCCGTAGAAAATTTGCACCTTACTTAAAAGGAAAAGGCCCCTATGATTGCCAAAAAGCATTTCAGCCTCGCCTTCATCCTCGCTGTCTGCTGGGTGCCGGCAGCATTCGGAGACCCGTCCGTGGACGGCCTGTCCCGTTCCCCCTGGGCCGAACGCCTGCCCGGCGGCTCGATGAAGGTCGTGTTCCTGGCGCCCTACGGCGCCCAGCAGGACAGCTTCGAGCTCATGCAGCGCTTCGATATCGACGGCACAGTGGTAACGATGGCCGCGTACGATACGCAGGGGTATCACGACGGTCTCCAGAACATCGGTCACTACTGGCCGGAGCTCTGGCCCACGGCCGAAGGGGTCCGCGAAAACATCCGTCAGGCCATCGCCGGCGATTGGGACGCCGTCGTCATGAGCTGGATCCCCACGTGGTCGAACTATCCGGCGGACGTCCGCCAGGCCATCGTCGAGAAAGTCGCCGCCGGACGGACCCTGATGATCGGTGAGCTCAACGCCGCGCTGACCGGCGACATCGCAGGGATGGGGCTGAAGCTGGAGGAGACCGCGATCGCCGCCAACCGCTTCGCTTTCCCCGACAGCGACCAGGGCGGATTGCTCTCGCACCCGACCTTGCCCGGCGCCCAAGGCGCCACCGGACGCGTGTACCGCTGCGGCAAAGGCTACGTCGTACATTTCCACGTCCCGAACTATGCCGGTCACGGTTATCTGCTCAGCGACTCTCCCCGGCAATCGGACTTCGAGTACGCCGCCGGGCGCGCCGGATGGTTCCTCCGGCGCACGGCGCGCCCCGGCGCCAGCCCGGGTGTGATCAGGACGCTCCTGGCCGAGGGTTTTATCATGGTCTATCTGGAAGACCAACCAACGCTGCGCGACGGCAACGTACAGGTCACGATCCACAGGTGCGATACATATGAGAAGGTCCTGGATGCAAGCAGGAAGACCGAGCCGGGCAAGCGAGTTACGGTGCCGCTGCCACAAGTACCCGGTGGCGAGTATCAGGCCGAGGTCAGGGTCACGGACCGTGATGGGGCGACCGTGGACTGGGACGCCATCCGGTTCACAGTCACGGGTCGCGTGAGCCTGACCGCGATCGTGCCGGACAAACAGGACCTCAACCCCGGGGAAAAGGTGAGTTGCCGGCTGGAAGTGAAAGGGGATACGGCCAACCTGCAGACAGTCGTCCGCTGGTACGACCACTGGGACCGCCTGCTGCTTTCCGGGGCGCCGCAGCCCTTTTCCGAGGAAATAGCAATCACCGCGCCCGCCGGATCCCTGTCGGTCCTCAACCACCTGGAAGTGACACTCCGTTCCGACCGTGGCCCGGAGGCGGTCGCCCGTCTGGAATTGTTGATGCCCGATAACGTACCGTCCACCGATTTCTACATGCTCTACTGGAAACAGATCGTCTGGAAAGAGAGCTTGCCCGGTTCCTGGCGGCGCCGGCTGCTGTGGGACATGCTGAGGCGCCGGGGCGCTGCGGATGCATGGAGCAACTGCAAGGCCACCGTCCGCGAGGTCCGGGATGCGGCGCTGAGCCACCTGCGCACCGTGCCTTACACGGTCTCCTTTCACAAAGTGGCGATCGACAAGGAAGGAAGGGATCCGCTGCTGGGCGAAGAGTTCCTCGCCAACATGGAGAAGCACATCAGGAAAACAGCCGCCGCGATGCGGCCTTACAATCCACTGGCCCACACCCTTGGAGACGAGAACTACGTGAGCAATAAACTCGAGGGCCGCTTTGCCGACTCACCCCGGGCATGGGCCGCTTTCCGAGAATTTCTGCGCGGCATGTATCCGGATCTCGAGGCGTTGAACGCCCAGTGGGAAACGGACTTCGCGACCTGGGACACGGTCCGCTTCGACAACGAAGGACAGATGCTGCCAAGCATGGACAACCCATCCGCCTGGGTCGATTACCGGATGTTCGTGACGCATCACTTCGTGGACGCGCATCGGCGCATGCGCCTGGCACTCCGGGAGGGCGACCCGGGCGTGTCCGTGGGCTGGGACGGCGCCACGCAGTTCTCAAGCTACAACGGCCAGGACTGGTGGGAGCTGTGCCGCGACATGGAGTTGGTAAACACCTACCAGAACAGCTTCGTGCCCGATTCAAGATATCCGTTCTGGATATTCAACGGCGAAGCGATGGACTCCTTCGGGCGCGACGCGGACCTGCGCGGGCTTTGGATGAACAAGGCAGACCGTGACTTCGGGGGCCGGTACATTCCCTGGTTTATCCTGTTGAACGGCTGGAACAGCACATGGTGGTGGGAAGCGACCTTTCTTCATCCAGCCAACGGCCCCCTGCAGTGGGACATGAACCTGACACCGATCGCCGGGGAGATGGTCGCTGCGGTCAAGGAGATCAAAAGCGGCCCGGGCACGCTGATGGCCCATGCCCGCAAAGTACCGTCACGTGTCGCCATTCACTACTCGGCGACCAACTACCACGCCAGCACCATCGAAAGCGGTGTCGCTGACTATCTCGGTCATCTGGGAGCGGGCACGGGGTTCTGGATGGCGTCCAATCTCGCCGGGCGAGGCAGCTATCCGGAAATCAGGAAGGATATGCTGGAGCTATGGGGCGGCATCACGCCAAAGGGGCACTACGCCGCCGCCTCGGCGAACTTTTACCTGCTGTTCAATGACATGGGTTTTCAGCCATGCACGATAGCCCGGCAGGAGATCGAGGCGGATGCGCTTGCGTCCTCGGAAATACGCGTGCTGGTACTGCCCTTCGTCGTCTCACTGTCCGATCTCGAAGTCAAGAAGATCCGCGAGTTCATGGGCCGCGGTGGCATCATCATCGCCGACTATCGCTGCGGGCTGCGCGACGAGCACGGGCGGTTGCGGGAGAAACCCGCGCTGGACGACGTCTTCGGCATCAGGCGCGAGAGCCTGGAGGTCCGACGCGAGCGAAATATGTTCACCGCCAACTACGAACTCACATCGGCACAGTTCCAGAGCGTGTTCCACGACCCCGTGGCAATTGACAGCGCCGAATCGTTTGCCTATCACGACGATGGGACGCCGGGGTATTTGATCAACTACACCCTCGGTGGCAAGGCACTGTACCTGAACACCGACCTGTACAGCTACATCGACCTGCGAGGCCACGGATCAGAGCGGAATGTGCGCAAGCTGCTCACCGCCTTCCTCACGGTCAGGGACCACCTCACCATGTTCTCGCCGTTCCAGATCAAGCTCCGGCCAGGTCACGTGGCCGGACGTGTGGAGGTGACACGATTCGCCGACGGCGACACCCGGTACTACGGCGTGCTGCCGGCGTTCGACGTGGACGACAAAACCCCCCGCCCGGTCACCCTGCCCTTCCCCGACGGGGGGCACGTGTACGATGTGCGGGCGCAAAAATATTTAGGCGCCAGCGGGCCGATCGCGGACACGCTTCATCCCGGCCAGCCGGAGATGTATGCGGTGTTGCCGTACAAGGTGGCCGGTCTTTCCATAGACACAACGCAGGACGCAACGCGAGATGAGAAGGTCGAGATCCGAGTCGCCGTTGCGGCTACGACCGACAATGTCGGTCCGCACGCGGTGCACCTCGAGGTAAGTCTCCCCGACGGCCGCAAGCCGGAGTATCTGGCCCAAACGCTGTACCTGCCGGAAGGGGAAGCCGTCTATACGTTCGTGCCGGCGCTGAACAGCCCGGCGGGACAGTGGTCCGTCAGCGCCGTCGAGGCAGTCTCCGGTAAACAGGCGACCGTCGATTTTGACGTGCACTGAGAGGTAAATGATCAGCTGTTGCAGCGCCCCGATCTTGCGGAAGGACGCCATCATCGCCTGGTCAGTTAAACACGTTCCAGGAACTCAGCCAGCCATTCCTCCTTTCCACCGTGGCGGCCGTATCCCTCCAATTCCCCGGGTTCCCCGTGCAGGTCGGAACCGGCAACGGAAAACAGTCCGTGCTTGACGCAATATTTCCGGTAGACCGGCATGAGCTCGGGCGGAATGCTCCGCCTGTGGGCGCATTCAATACCGTCGAGCGCGCACTCGACCCGGAGTTGATCCATCCGCCGTTCGTCATCTCTATTAAAATAATATAACGGGTGGGCAATCGCGACAACGGCCCCTGAAGCTTTCATCACCGGGATGACTTCGTCCACGCCAGGATAAGGCGGCGATGAACCTGCCGAAGCGACCCGGGCCATCAGGTCATCGAATTCAGCAAATTCAGAAATGAATCCACGATCGAGGAAGTACTGCCGAAGATAGTGATACTTAAGGTGAGTGTGCCCTTGGACGGCCAGCACTCTCGACGGGCGATATGATGTGAGTATCTCGTCAAATTGGGATTCAGAAAAATCGAACCCCAGGGCCTGCATGCCTTTCCAGGTTGCCGCCCCGGTTTCCCGTTGCCAGTTGTGGTAACGTGCCACTACCTGCTGCAGGTCTTCCGGGAATGGATTTCGCAATCCATAGCACAATAGATCAACCGGGCCAATCGATGTGGCTACAGTTGCCTCGACCGCCGGTATGGCACGTATTTCAGGATACCGGGTGGCTATCTCTGTTATTTCCGGAAGCGAATCGAGATGAAAGTGCTCGGTAACGGCAATACAGGTCATGCCGAGTTCTGACGCACGGCGGAAATACGCTTCAGGATCTTCGATCGCGTCAAAGCTCCAGCAGGTATGAGCATGGAGATCATATGAAGAAACCGGATAGTCAGAGGTACTCATGCAGTAACAATTAGGTGATATTTGAAAGCTGTCAAGGCACTGGCGATTCGCAAGAGCTTATCGCGTTTCGCGGAAACATCCGAACGGCTCCCGAAGAGATCGGCAAATCCGCGCGGGCTGTCCGGCGCGGCACAACAAATTCAAACGGCAGCACGATCAGGTTGCCTGCCGCTTTTGAGTAATATTTTCGTAGTCCCCGCGTGGTAATTACCTCGGCTGACAGACATGGTATGCACGCAACAAAAGCTGATTTATCCCGCAACTGTCTATTCGGGAGTCTCACATGGAAACCTATTCCACCAAAGACGTGTCACCGACGGTAAGTGCCATCCTGGGGCTGCCGCCGCCGGCGCAATCAAAGGGTACGGTCATCCCACAGATCGTGGAAGACCTGTCGGACCGCGAACGCGTGGCAATCATCGTACCGGACGCACTGGGACTCTTCCCCTTCCGACGCTGGCGTCATGAGATGCCGCATCTTTCAAAGCTGCACGATGTACACAGTATCGTGATGCGTTCCGTGATGCCGTCGGTTACGCCCGTCTGTTTTTCCGCGATATTGACAGGTGCGGATCAAGCAGTGCACGGGGTGGATGCGAGGACCGATACAATTGCTTGCGAGTCATTGTTCGATACGGTCCGTGACTCCGGCGGACAGACTGCCGGTGTCGGCCTGCGCGGGCATACGGGTTACGAATTTCTCGCCCGTCACGCCGGTATACAGGGTGACGGCGGGGACGGGTCGGATGGCGGCACGGAAACCGAGATCATGCGCATCGTGGACCATGACGCGCCGAAGTTTCTCATCGCACAGCTGTACTGGACTGACGGGATCTTCCACAAATACGGACCGTCTTCACCGGAAGTTGTCCCTACTTTGCAGGAGACCGACGGCCGCATCGGCAGGTTGCACCGTCACCTCGTCGACCATGGTTATGGTGTGATCGTCCTCGCCGACCACGGCCAGCACGACCTGCCGGATGCAGGGGAAGGCGAGAACAGAGGCAGACACGGAACCGATGCGGACGAAGATCTCCTGGTGCCGTGCACCTGGGTATAGGGCTGCCGAAAGAGGATTTCAGATGATCAAGGCGGCAGTATTCGACCTCGGCGGTGTCCTCTTCAGCGAGGGGAAGGAACAGGCAGTCGACGAGCTGGTACGGCAATACGGGTATGACAGGGACCTCATCCTGAAGGTGTTCGTCTCGCCCGGGAGCGTCGACCTGCGAAAGGGGTTAATCACGACTGACCAGTTCTGGGACGGTGCCCGGGGCGAGCTTCCCGGCAGCTATGACGTGTCCCGGATACAGGAAGCGTGGCACAAGGGGTATAAACTGGACGAAGATATACACCGGTTGATACAAGCCCTGAAGGAACAATACAAAATCATCGCATTCTCGGACAATACCCGGGACCGTATCGACTTTCTCGAGGAGCGATACGGGTTTCGGCAATTGTTCGATCTCGAGGTATACTCGTTTGAGCACGGTCTTTCCAAGCAGGACAAACGCTTCACAGAGTTAATGATACGAGAATCCGGATGTGAACCAACCGAGCTCGTGTACGTGGACGACGACAAAGAAAAGGTCGCGGCAGCGCGAGAACGCGGGGTGAACGTCCTCGTCTACCACGCCGGCCACGCCGCGGAACTGACTGCCGGGCTGCGACGGCTGGACATAAAATTCTTAGAGGCTTCAAATGAAAGTTGTTGACGCGGTTGCTCAAATTCTGAAAGCGGAAGGGGTGGAGTACCTTTTTGCCTATCCATTCAACCCTATCGTCGACGCCGCGGCCAACGTCGACATTCGCCCGGTCATCGTTCGCCAGGAGCGTACCGGCCTTCACATGGCTGACGCCTTCAGCCGGATAAATTCCGGCCAGAAGATCGGTGTCTTCTGCATGCAAAGCGGCCCGGGATCGGAAAACGCCTTTGGCGGTGTGGCCCAGGCGTATTGCGACTCGGTGCCAATCGTCGTTCTGCCAATGGGCTTCGCTCGCTCCCTCACGAACGTGGCACCCAACTTCAATTCCTTTGTCAACTACCGTCAGATTACCAAGTCCTGCGAACAAGTCGTCCTGGCACAGGATGTGCCGGATGTTCTGCGGCGCGCTTTCACTCAGGTGAAAAACGGCCGGCCCGGTCCGGCGCTGGTAGAATTTCCCATCGACGTGTTCGATGAAGACATACCGGAACCTGTGGACTATCGAGCAACATCTGCTTTGCGTTGCGGCCCGGATCTCGAGGCGGTGCGCGAGGTAGCCGGCGTATTGCTCGAAGCCGAGCAGCCCGTGATTTACGCCGGCCAGGGCATTCACTACGCCCAGGCGTGGGAAGCGCTGCGCGACCTGGCGGAACTGTTGGAAGCGCCCGTGACCACCAGCCTTCCCGGCAAAAGCGCTTTCCCCGAAAATCATCCCTTGTATCTGGGAGCCGGCAATCGCTCCTACCCCAGACCGGTGCACGATTTCATACAAACCGCCGACGTGATTTTCGGCATCGGCTGCAGCTTCGGCATCACCAACTGGGCGGTGCCCATGCCGAAAGGCAAGACCATCATCCACGCCACACTCGATCCCGCGGATATCAACAAGGGCGTACCGTCGGAATACGCCCTGATCGGGGACGCCCGCCTGACGCTGGAAGCACTTCTGGATGAACTACGCGAACGCCTAGACGGAAACAAACGCGCGCGAGACGAACAGGAAACGCAAAAGATTAAGTCTGTCAAAGCTGACTGGCTGTCCCAGTGGATGCCCAAGCTGACTTCTGACGAGATGCCCCTCAACCCCTACCGGGTGATCTGGGACCTGATGCACACCGTGGATGTACCCAATACCATCATTACCCATGACTCCGGCAGCCCCCGTGATCAACTTGCACCGTTCTGGGAATCCATCAGTCCGCTTTCCTACATCGGCTGGGGCAAGACGACGCAGCTGGGCTATGGCCTCGGACTGGCCATGGGTGCCAAGCTGGCCAAACCGGACAAGCTCTGCGTCAATGTGTGGGGCGACGCCGCGATCGGGATGACCGGCATGGACTTCGAAACCGCGGTCCGCGAGCGAATCCCCATCCTGTCGATTTTGTTGAACAACTTTTCGATGGCGATCGAGCTGCCCGACATGCCCATATCCACAGAGAAGTATCGGACCACTGATATTTCAGGGAACTACGCCGACATGGCCAAGGCCTTCGGCGGCTACGGCGAGCGCGTGACGGAACCGGCCGAGATCATCCCGGCCATCCGCCGTGGGATTGAAAAGACACAGGCCGGCATCCCCGTGCTGCTCGAGTTCATTACGGCCAAGGAAATTGAGTTCTCGCTTCATTGAAGGACTTCCAGAATGAACAGAATCCTGGTAACCGTGCCGGAACTCAGTGCCACCGAGGGCGGATTGGCCGGACACTACGAAGTAGACGGACGCCCACTCGACTTTAAGCGTTGTCGGCTGGATACCCCGCAGCCAGAACTCGTGGAACTCCTGCAGGAATACGAAATCGTTGTCGCCGGCGGTGAGCAATACACTGCCGATGTCTTCCAGGGTGCACCGCAGTTGCGGCACGTTGCCCGCTTTGGGGTCGGCTACGACGCGATCGACCTGAAGGCAGCAACCGCGCACCGGGTTGCCGTGACCACCACGCCGGGAACCAATCATTGGGCAGTCGCCGACCATGCCTTTGGCCTGATCCTGGCGATCGCCCATGGCATTGGCCGTTATAGCCGCGACGTCCGCTCAGGGGTCTGGCAGAAACACCGCGGCATAGACGTGTCGGGAAAAACCATCGGCATCGTCGGCCTGGGCTTGATCGGACGGGACATGGTCAAACGCGCCGCCGGCTTCAACATGACCATTCTCGCGCACGAACCCGAGCCGCAACAGGACTTTGTCGAGGCCCACGGCGTTGAACTGGTCGCCTTCGATGATTTGCTGGGACGAAGCGACTTCGTGACCCTGCACCTGCCATTGTCCGCCGCAACCGCCGGCATTATCGACGCAACGAAGTTGAAGCTGATGAAGCCGACAGCCTATTTCATCAATACCGCCAGAGGCGCGCTGGTCGATGAAGCGGCGCTGTACAACACACTTTCCTCGGGCAGTATCGCCGGGGCGGGCTTGGACTGTTTCACAGAAGAACCGCCGGAGGACCGGCGGTTTCTTGAACTTGACAACGTCGTTATCACTCCGCACTGCGCCTCAAGCACCGACGGATCCTGGAAAGCATGCGGTGACATGGTTGCCCGCAATATTCAGCAATTCCTGCGCGGTGAAAAGCCGGATGGCCTGGTGAACACCGACGTCTTCGCAACCGGTTGATTACTGGCTGTTCAATCAGGTGGCGCTGAACGGACCGGTGCCGGCGAAAATGACGGCTGCCGTCCGGACACCGGTAGTTGAACAGCCGCCGGGCTAACTGCCGCTGCAGTGGAGCACTCGGACATCGCCGAATTCGAGGGTGATCTCGAATGCCCCCGCGTTGACCGGCAGCTCTGTCTCGGTCAACAGATCGGTCACCGCCGTGACCGGCCATTCCGGTGTTACCGTCGTGCGTGCGGTGCGGCGCTCGACATTGAGCAGGAACAGGAGAGAGCCACCGAGCTGCGAACCCCGGCGGTATGCCACCAGCCGATCGCCCGCAAACCGGCATACCGGCTCAATACCATGACGGCTCACCAGTGGCAAAGCAACATCGGGATGTACCACACCGGTTGTCTTCTGATCCGTCATCGGCTGGCCGGACACTGCCGTGGCATCCGTACAGCACAACGAAATACCGTACCAGGTGAAGCGACCGTCGGCGGACTGCACACCGACGACATCATCGCCAATGTGCGCAATCGGCTTCATCCCGCCCTGCGGCTCCAGGATCAGATACTGACAGGGCGCCGCGACCTGGTATTCACCGAACTCTGTGCGCAGCACATTCGCAGACGTCGCGACATCGTGGTCATTGATCATGTCGAAATCAACCACACGCACGTCGAGCAGATCGCCCAGACCTTCCGGTGGCTCGAAGCTCCAGTGCCCCTTGCCGTCGAAGGTGCCGAAGTGACCGTCAGCCACGATTGCAGGACCGGCGTCATCCTGCAATACCCCACGCAGCCGCGCCACCGCGATATCATCAAGAAGCGCGAAGTTCGGCAGGTAAACCAGCTTGTATTGCGACCAGTCCATGCCCGGCGTCACCATGTCCTGGGAGATGCTGTGTTTCCAAAGGGTCCGGTAAAGGCCGCGCTGCTCATAGACAAACGCATTTCCCCGGCCGCCAAAGGTAAAGATCTCACTGCTCGGTGCACTGTAAGCTATCGCAATGTCAGCCGGATCGATGATGCCCGGCAGGTGGGCGCTGACTTGACCAATCTGCCCGATGGCAGTCTCGATCGCCCCCCACCGCGGCGACGGCCGGCCGTCCGCCGCCATGACGCTCAGTCCGGGCGCCTCGAAGGTCATGTATTCCGGGCGGTACTGCCAATACATCCCACCGGCGCCGCCCTCGATCAAGGTCAGCCACAGGAACAGTGTCGATTCCTCGGGGATCGTGCGTTTCTCGCGCGGCGCAATGCCACCGACAAAGCTGGAGTAAATCTCCTCGTTCCACCAGCGGCTGTTACGGCCCATCGTCCGGCACGAGAGGAAGCCGAAACATTCGCACGCGACACTGTAGGGATCGCTGCTGGTCAGCCGGTCGGCGGAGTGATGTGACAACCCCCAGCTGTCGATCACCGGACTGCATATTTCGTCGCGTGGTTCCGGGTACGACGCACCATGTGACCGCTGCTCGTGACAGCCATCGAGTTGATCGACCAGGGCAGCCATCCAGCCGAGATGATCGGCCATGTTCTCGTAATGGAACCGACGGTAGAGCAGCATCTCGGCCGGCGCCTTGTTGGATCGCGGCGCCTCCACCTGTTCCCAGGAAGCGTATCGGCGCAGCAACCGCTCGTTCAACTCGTCCAGGGTATAGGATGCCTTGAGCCAATCCCGGTAACGCGCGATGGTGTAGTCATTGTACGGCGGATACCCGCCACCGCCCGACCAGGCGGCGGCAAAGTTGATGCCGTCCCACGTACCCCAGATGCCCATGGCAGGATGATCCTTGTAGCGCGGCACGATCTCACGCAGATACTGTTCGGCATAAACCCGCCACATCGGGTGATCAAAGTTGTGAGTCATCGCACCGTGCGGCGACGCACCGGAGGATGTCGGACGCTGAATACTGCCGTCCTGGCGTTCGGCCCGCATGTCCGGGTGCTGCCGAATCATCCAGATCGGGCAGGTCATGTGCGTTCCCAGCGGGGTGTCGATCCAGAACTTCAAGCCATGACGCGCAGCGATGTCCATCAACTCATCCAGATCGCTGAAGTCGAAACGGTCCGGTTCCGGCCACGACCAGTCCCAGGAGTAGAAGGTGCGGGCAATCGTCATGCCAGACGCGGCAATGGTGGCCAGGTCACCGTCCCAGAACTCCGGCCGCGGCGTCGGCGGACGGTAGTATTCGATGCCGGTCAAGAACGGACATTGCGGATCCGGCGACAGGTCCTTGTCATGACTTCGTTTCATTCAGCTACGCCCATCAGCTGCTGCCTGCAGTCGTCGATTGTCGATCCGTTGCCATACTTGCCCATGCAATACAAAAAGCTTTCATCAGACATTAGCGTGGGATTTCTAATTTGCTCAGACAAAATCCGAACATGAAAGATACAAAACTCTATGAACAGATCCCGGGCATGCAACGACTGTGGTCAAACCTCTACATGAGCCTGCCGAGCCTGGGTATCTCACGTGTCATCAAAGGCCGGTGCGAAGAGCTAGTTTTCGTGGGATCATGCCCCCCCCCTTGATTTCGGGGTACGCGGAAGCAAAATATTGGGTATGACGTGTAATTGTCGACCTCATGTCAAACCACTGCGCTGCGGAACCACCATCATGGCAACGGGAATACGAAGCAAAAATCCGCCAGGCACGATCAGGTTCACACTCATCGAGCTACTGGTTGTCATCGCCATCATTGCGATCCTCGCCTCGATGCTGTTACCGTCACTGCAGATGGCCAAGTCCAAGGCGATGACTGCCGTATGCATCGGTAACATGAAGCAGCTGGGAATCGGGATCCACATGTATGCCGGCGACTATGAGGGGTATCTGCCGCACTACTCGGTCAATCAGTGGGGGCATCCCTTCCTGGGCGAGTGGTTCCTGATTTTCGAGGACTATGTTTCCTCCGTTACACTGGACGGATCGCAGAAAAATCTTTTTGACCTTGGCCGGAAAGCACCCACGTTCGATTGCCCGCTAACCACTGATAAAGTCTGGATGGCCGGTGCCGGCCACGCTGAATACGGCCCGAAAACTTATGATTATA
>CAYWQM010000103.1:0-14992 GCA_964460215.1 uncultured Lentisphaerales bacterium | reverse complement strand
CGCAAGCTGCCGTTCGATGATCAGATCCGCCACCGCCGCGGGCACCGCCGGCGGCGGTAAAGCGCGCATGATCTCCTCCACCTTAGCCTCCCCAATGTCGAGCCGGTAGAACATCGGCATCAGCCGCGACGCCCCCTTGTCGAGCATCTCGGTGAGCACACCCGCAAGGTGATCCTGCAATTGCTGCCGTGCATCGAAAACATCGAGCGGCAGCGCTGCAGGCTGCAATTTGAGCTGCTCACCAAGCATCAACGCAAGATCGGCCAGGTCGTCGTGGCTGTAGTCGTCCATCTAGATAACTTACACTCGTGGTCACGCCGTGGTAAGGATCGGCTGCAGCCGTTTATGCAACGATCCAACACCTATTCACATTCCGCAGGCGTGTTGTTGGCTTGTAGGAGAGGGCAGTTGAAGTAGGTTGGTTGGGCTCGCCCATTTTCTTGCCTTACTGCACAAAACGATAGTTTATCTCCCTCCCATGAAGATACTTCGCTACCGCGCCGATCGTTGGCCCGTTGCTCTTATTCTATTTGCCTTTGGCCTGGATTTGGTCGTTTTTTTTCTCGCACCCACCTGGAAATGCGCGGCCGCATGGACGGTCCTTGGTATTTTTCACAAAACCTGTATTTGTTCGTTTAATCACCACCATCAACATCTGACGACGTTTCACTCGAATGTGCTAAATCGTCTGTTGGAAATCCCGTACGGTTTTCTTACGGGGATTACCAGCCATGCCTGGTTTCTGCATCATGTGATTGGTCATCACCAACACTACTTGGACCAGACCTTGGACGAATCTCGCTGGAAGCGAGATGACGGCACGCCCATGAGGGAATTAGAGTATGCAACGGTTGTTGCCGCCACGGGTTATCCCCGCGCATTCATGGCCGGAAAGCTTCATCCAAAGCATCGCATGAACTTCGTGCTTATGTTGCTGCTCCAGTTGATTCTCCTCGGCATTCTCTTTTGGTACAACTGGCAAAACGCGTTGTTTGTCTTTTTGTTGCCTATGGCGATTTCGTTGTTTATCACGGCCTGGCACACGTACTACCATCACCACGGCCTTGATACTGAGAATGATCACGAAGCATCATGGAACATCACCCACAAATGGTACAACATTTTTACCGGCAATCTTGGCTATCATACAGCCCACCATCTTCGCGGCGGCCTGCATTGGTCGAAACTTCCGGAATTCCATGAGACGATTGTAGATAAGATTCCCGATAGATTATATAGGGAGCCGTGCATTCCCTTTAAGTGGATGCCGTCAAAATGAATCTGAATGCGCTTGGGCTTGCGACGACAAAGCAGTTGTTGATATTGGGCCGTCGTCGGAATACTGTTTATACAGACTGCTGAACTCGTTCGTGAGTTGGGCTTTGACGAAATCGACATCAATACGAGGCGGCCGATCTTCCCGTGTCTGTTGTATTCCAATGTACGCATCAACGGCCGGGGACGATCGTTCCTCGGCAAGATACCGCGATAGGCACGGATGGATGTGCATGAACAACTGATCACCGTCAAGATCGAGGACATCGCCTTCGGCGGCGACGGTGTGGGCCGGCTTGCCGACGGCCGGATCGTCTTCGTGCCGTACACGGCTGTCGGCGATGTCGCACGTGTGCGCGTGGTCCGGCAACAACGCCGACACGCTCGCGGCGAAATCGAAGAACTCCTGACGCCCGGCCCTGCACGCGTCGAACCAACATGTGCCTACTACGGCACCTGTGACGGTTGCCGCTATCAACATATCGATGCCGCCGAAGCGTTATCTCACAAGACCCAGCAATTGAAGGAAATCCTCCAGCGGATCGGCGGCATCGCAGACGTCCCCGATGTCGATCCGGTCGTTGCCAGCCCACAGCCCTACGGCTACCGCAACAAATTAAAACTGCGCCGCAGCGGCAAGGGTTACGGCTACCTCGCTGCCGACAACCGGACAGTCGTCCCGATCGAACGTTGCGAAATTGCCGACTCCGCAATCAATGAGGCACTGGCCGCGACACGGTCCACTCTTCGGGACGAGACCGTGACCTTCCGTGTCGATGCCACCGGCAGTGTCCATCATTACGGCGACACGGGTACGGACGCACTGTGGCTGACCGAACCGCTGGGTGATGGAAACATGATGGTGCCACTCACAGGATTCTGTCAGGTCAACCCCGCGGTCGGCGATCAGCTCGTGGGCTGGGTGCGTCGGCAATTTGCAGAAACACCGACGACGCACCTGATCGATCTGTATGCCGGCGTCGGTGTCTTTGCGATCGTTCTGGCGACTGACGCGGAGACTGTGTGTGCCGTGGAATCGCAGGCGGCGGCGGTGGCAGCGGCAAAGGCAAATGCCAAGGCCCGCGGTCTGCAGAACGTCACTTTCGTCGAGCGACGCGTCGACCGGAATATTTCGGAGGTTTTCGAAGGCTGCGATGCGGCCGCAACAACGATCGTACTGGATCCTCCGCGGCAGGGATGCGGACGCGGCGTCATTGAAAAGATTGCGCAGTTCGCACCGCACCGACTGATTTACGTCTCTTGCAATGCGGCTACGCTTGCCCGCGACATCGGCACGCTGGCTACGGCAATGTCGCTGGAACGACTGGCGCTTTTCGACATGTTTCCACAGACGGCGCACTTCGAGTCGGTGGCAGTATTCCGAGCACTTCCGTAACAGGTAGCATCAATCGACTTGCCGGAATAGGTCGTCGGGTACGGGACTGTCGTTGGGCTTGGCGAGCTGGATTTTCTTGAATTGAACAATCGTGCGCCAGCCCGCGTTTGAGATGGCAATGCGATTGATGACGTAAACGTCATTGACCTTCTTCAGGTCTTTGAACTCAAGGCGGCGATACGGTCTCTCCCGCTCGCCGGCGAACCACTCGACAGCCATCGGAAAGATATATTTTCGTGATACCCAGACCTTGGCGGTTTCGTCGGCCTGGGGATTTCGCAAACGTACGACGCGGCAAACGCGCCCACCGAATTTTTCGCGGTCGAGTTCTTCGACAAAGTCCCAGTACAGAAACGACAGGGTCAGGTCAGAAGGTCGAATGCCACGGTCCGCCAGGGTCTCGGCACCGGGCGTCGCTGCACGCTGCTCGTGTACGGTTGTGCCTTCAAGGCCGTCCAGGAAGTTCTGCCCGATCATGTAGACCTGGTCGTCATTGAAAATCAGTTGTGCCGAGACGCGCTCCGACGAAAAGCGTGCCCGCAGTTCAACGGGCATCTTTTTATGGCGCTTGCCGTCGCGCTTGTGACTGACAGTACCCTCAAAAATCCCCCATGAAAGTTCAATGGGCGGCTGCCGCATGTACGCCAGAAAGGTGTCGATCGCCATCTCATCGGTGCCGTTCGCACCGGCGATTGAAGACACGATTAGTGCCAGCGTAGCGCTGATGTTTCGAATGTGCAATCGCATGAAATACTCCAGGCTTGCCGTCGGTTGTTGTTGGACGACAAAATCGGGAGAAAGATTCATTAACCACCGAAAACCAGCATCATGGTGGCAGCGAGTGCCACCAGCACAATAACCACGATCCTAAGCTGCTGCTCGGGAAGCCTGCCCGTCAACCGGCTGCCGAAATAGATGCCGACGAACGATCCAAGCGCCATCCACAAAGCCGTGGAAACATCGATCTGTTTGCCAAACAGGTAGACGGCGGAAGTCAGCAGCATCAACACCAGGGTGACAAATACCGTCGTGCCGACGGCATAGCGGGCAGGCAATTTGAAGTAAAGAATCATTACCGGCACAACGACGACGGCGCTGATTGCCGTCGCACCGACGACTGCACCGACAGCGATCGACAGCACGATCGACGTAAACAGACTGCTGTCTCCGAGCTGCACTGGGGCCGGTTCGTCCTGGGTCCGGCGGAACCGGCGGATCAGATTGATTGTCATCAGCATGACGGCAAGGAAAACAACAGCAATGAACAACAGTCTGAGCTGGGACTGAAAGGTACGGATCAACTGCTCGTTCTGCTGGTTCATCGCCATGTAGCGATTGATGGCAATCGTCACGACAAGATTGCCGGGCACTGCACCGATGAGAAATCTTTTGACTACCCGGAAATCGACATTTTTCAGCGCGATATGCCGCGGGCCGGCAAATATCTTAGCCACGAACGAGTAAAGGCTGGCGGTGCCGATAGCCTCAGAGGAGGTGAAGCCCAGCCACAAGGTGAGCACCGGCAGCATAAAAACGGCACCACCGATGCTGGTGAGGCCAATTATAAAGCCTACCACTCCGCCATACAGCAAGCGCAGAAAAATTTCTTCAATCACCGATTAATGAATCCGGGCGCACATAATGCTGGCTTCGTTGCGCAGTTGTTCGAGCATTAGTTTCATGGTGCCGACAATCTTCTTCGGCAGTCGTGTGTCGGTGACGATATGGCCATCTGCGAAAAGAATATTGCAGCCATTCGGATGCGGTGCCGGTACGTCCGGCGAGACGCAGTTGATTTCGATCATCACCCATTTTTTTTGACGGATTGCGGACGTTTCGTTTGCCAGCGAGATCGTCGTTGTAGACGACGCCCAGACCTTTTTTCTTTAATGCGTTGGGCAGTTCCTCTGCAGCAGTCACAAGCCGACCGCGGCTGGCGTTGCCGTCCATAGCTGCCGCCCGCAAGCCAATATAGGTTGCGGCGTTATCCGGGTCAAATATGGGCTGTCCGTCGACCGGCGGCGCCACCAGCGCAGCAAACAACGACAACGCCTTGGCCGATTGCTGCGCCTGCCACATGCGACAACAGATTCGAAGTGTGCCAGCTGGCCATTGAACGTCTGCAGTCCGGCCCCGGGGCCGGTCTCCGTAGTGGCACCATCAAGTGGCCCTTTGTCTGAGTCCTCAGACATATTCGACCTTGCTGATATCAGAGAACCCCGCGGCGCACTGCGTCGAACAGCAACACCGTGGTCGCCTGAGCCACGTTCAACGACTCCGCTGTACCCGGCATCGGGATGTTGACATGACGCGCCCCCTCGACGTTGCCGGTGCCGGCAGCTTCGTTGCCCATGACCAGGACGTTGCCGGGAAGTGCAAAGGCGTCATCGAAACAGTCGATCCCGGCATGTGGCGAGGTCAGCCAGATGTCACAGTCGGCGACTGTCGCCAACCAATCGCGGACAGCCGCCACGTCGTCGAATAAAGACAGGGAGACGTGAAACTGTGCACCCATGCCGGCGCGTAACGCTTTGGCACCCCAGGCATCCGTCGTACCGGCGGTGGCAAAGACCTGGCGCAGACCGACAGCGTGACACGAACGCAGAACCGAACCGAGGTTCCCCGGATCTGCAATACGATCGAGAACGAGAAAAAACGGGAGTTCCACCGAGGCAACTGCCGGTTCCGGGCGCCGCAGAACAAGTAGCACACCTTGCGGTGTCTCGGTCTGTGCGAACTGCGCAAATTCAGACTCGGTCACGACATGTAACGGAAAATCCGACTCGTTCCCGCTCCAGCGTTCCTGCTTCACCGCCGACTCGCTGACAACGCCGAACTCGATCCACTCGGGCGCGGCCTGTACTGCCTCGCCACAGACGTGCCAGCCTTCGCAGACGACGTAGTCACTCTTTTTGCGACCCTGTCGTGACTGCAACTGGCGCAGCACCTTCTGTCTAGCATTGGTCAACTGCATATGTCGAATCCCGGACAAGACTTCACGCCCACTGCCTTGTGCAACATAACATTGCCGCTTTCGTACAAAGTTTCCAAGAACAAATGGATCATATAAGCTGGATACAGGTTAGAGCTTTCACTCTAATCTAATCAGTGGCACATGTGGTGGCAACGGTGGCACGGCATTATATTGTGAAGCCGTCACCACCAATCCGGATAAGCATTCGTATGGCATTAATGTCTCAGGACGAACGACGAATCGCCGAAGGCGTGTCCCAATTGATGTACTGCAATCCTTTCCTGCCGGAGCGCAAGGAACTCGAGCGGGCCATCCTGGGGGACACCAATTCGGCGGATGGCGTCTGGAGCAAGCGTTCCGCCGACTCGAAGTTGTCGCCTGCCGTTACAGCGAGCGCCGGTGTTGTGGAAGAGCTGATCGATAAGCTGCGGACCAAAGTCAAAGACAAGCCCCTGGCGGATGCCGATCTCGCTCTATACACCGACGTCTGCCTGTACCTTTTGTTCGATCGCTATCGGGCCGAACTGCAGCTGCTGATCACCCCATCGCAGGGAAAACAGGTCAGGAAATGCACGTTTGTAAAGGCGTACCTGGCAGACTTCGAGCGGCTTCTCGGCGATACGGGTGTGGCGGATCGCCTCGACCTCGATGCAGCGCACCTGCTCGCGTGTTTTTTCCAGGTGCGCCGAGCCTTTTATTTCACGTATGAATGCATCATCGGCGGTTCCATGCCAACCGCGGTTCTGCGGGCCGCGGTGTGGCAGTCGATTTTTACCTGTGACATGCGGCGCTATCAGCACGCCTTGTAAGACAGGCTCGGCGATATCACCACGCTGATCGTCGGACCGTCCGGCACCGGCAAGGAACTCGTCGCGCAAGCGATCGGGATGTCGCGTTACATCGCCTTCGACATCGAAGCAGGCGCGTTCGCCGGGGATTTCGCGAAGTCGTACTTCCCGCTCAACCTGTCGGCGTTGTCGCCGACACTGATCGAGTCGGAACTATTTGGTCACCGGCGGGGCGCCTACACCGGGGCACTGGAGGATCGCGAAGGGTGGCTCGAGGTTTGTCCACCGCTCGGCACGGTGTTTCTCGATGAGATCGGCGAGATCAACGAAGCAATCCAGGTAAAGCTTCTGCGGGTACTGGAATCCCGTGTCTTCCAGCGTCTCGGAGAGACAGAGTCACGCCAGTTTGACGGCAAGTTGATCGCGGCAACCAATCGTGATCTGGCAAGAGAGATGGACGCCGGTCATTTTCGCACCGATCTCTATTATCGGCTGTGCTCGGATATCATCCACACGCCGTCCCTGCACAAACAGTTGCAGGATATGCCAGGGGAACTTGAGATCCTGGTCCGGTTTCTCGCCTTGCGTGTCGCCGGTGAGGAAGTTGCCGGCGCATTGACAAGTGAGGTGGTCGAATGGATCGACACAAACCTGGGGGCCGGGTACGAGTGGCAGGGAAACGTCCGGGAACTCGAGCAGTGTGTCCGTAATATCATGATCCGCCGGGACTATCGCCCCGCCCAACACAGTGCCGACACACCGCAACAGCAACTGACCAGCGACATGGCGGCAGGCCGCTTGACAGCGGACGAGTTGTTGTCACGGTATTGTACCATGGTTTACGCACAAACCAGAAACTACGAAGCCGCCGCACGCCAGCTCGAACTCGATCGACGGACGGTTAAGAGTAAGATCGACGAGGCACTGCTGGAACAGATCAAGGATAAGGAATGACCACGCTTCCGGACAATAAAGTTGCAGTCGTCACCGGTGCCAGCGTCGGTATTGGCGGAGCCACTGCGGAGCGTCTGCTTGCAGACGGCTGGCAAGTCGTGGGTATCGATGTTGATCTCACGGGATTCGACGAACTGGCTGCTGCGCACCCTGCGCGCGCAGCAGGCGTGCACGACGACGTTGCCAACCCGGATGCCCATGAGCGCGCAGTTGCCCTTGCCCAAGAACTCGGCGTGCTGTGTGCTTGGGTCAACAATGCCGGCATCGAAAACACGACACGCGCCCACGATTTTTCCGAGGTGGATTACCGCGCCGTCCTGGACATCAACTGCGACGGTGTCGCGTATGGATGCCGGGCCGCGCTGGACGCCTTCATCAGCAACGCCGTTCCGGGGCGTATTGTCAATGTCTCCAGTGTGCGTGGCATCATAGCGTTTCCGGACGGCTTCGCTTATGAAGCGGCCAAAGGCGCGGTCGAACAGATGACGCGCAGCATTGCCGTCCAGTACGGGCACCTCGGCATTCGGTGCAACGCGGTGCGCCCCGGCGTCATCCTGACGCCGCTGGCCGAGCGCATGGATATCGGGGAAGCGCCGGACCGCGAGGCGCGCCTCCGCGAGATCGGCGAGATGCATCCACTGGAACGCCGCATAATCATGCCAGACGAAGTCGCAGCAGCGATCGCCTTTCTTTTGTCCGATGACGCTTCCGCCATTTCCGGCGCCGCGCTGAATGTAGATGCAGCGATGACTGCACGCTGTTTCCCATTCCCGGTAAGCGACGACATTTAAGTCGATTCGTCCCACATCAACGATGCTTGGCAGGGACCTCCCGAACGATCACTTCGGCATCTGCGCTTCCATGAATTCCGTCTCGACCGTCCGCATCGTGTCGATGACCTCGTCGACGGTGTCGCAGGCGCGTAAAAAGTCAGCCAAGCCAGTCTTGTTGAGCAGCAGGGCGATACGTGCCACCATGTAGAGATGGATGCGATCGTCGTGGGCGCACGGCATGATGAAAAGATCGGTGAGCTTGCCGTCGGGAGCGCCGAACGGGATGCCGTCAGGCACACGGGCAATGACCAGAAAAGACTCCATGATCAGATACTCGTCATGGATACGGCTGTGTGGAATGGCAACACCGCCTACGAGCCCGGTGGGGCACAACTCTTCGCGTTCCTCAAGCAACTTGTGATACTCGACTTCGTCGGAGATCTGGTTGCTCTTGACCGCCAGGCTCACCAGGTCGCGCAGCAGCCGGCTGCGGGTCTTGGCAAACAGGTCCGGGTCCACGGTGGAGGGGTGCAGGTACTGCGACAGGAACGGCCGATCTCGATCAGGCGCCTGCTCCCGAAGCGTCGGCACAGCTTTGTGCATCTGCGCCGCCTGGTCCGATTTGTGGCCGAGCAGTTTCTGACTGAGCCAGTCATGCAGCTCGCGCTTGTCAAACTTAGGCTGGTTTCTGACGTAGGCCGGATGAATCTCCCCCTGCCGACCCAGGCGTCCAATCTCCTCCACCGAGATGTGCAGGTAGTCGGCGGCTTCTTCGAGGCTCAGTTGTGTGTGCGACATGATCGGGCCTGCGTCATTTCGACATGATGACCAGCGTACGGTCATCGGTTTGCGGGTAGGAATCGGCATGTTCAGCAACGGCTTCCAGTAACTCGCGCGCTGCCGTCTCCGGGTCGTCGCTGGCAGTCTTCCAGCAATCACACAGGCGGTCTATACCGAACTCCACTCCAGCTTCATTCAATGTTTCAGAAATGCCGTCCGTATACATCAGCAGCGAAGTGCCGGGCAGCCAGGAAAATGCAAACGTGTCGAATTCCACCCCAAACTCATTCGGCAACAGCCCCAAAGCCGGGCCATCCGGGGAAATAACCAAAATCTCACGGTTGGTCCGGCGGATGAGAAGGCCTGTGTGTCCGGCGCGGGCGTACTCGACTGTGTTGTCCCGTTTGTCGATCAGGCACATAGCCAGGGTAATGAACTTACCGTCGTCGGCTGTGTCGTCGAACAGAGTCTGATTGAGATCGCGCAGAAAACTTTCGAGATCGTCCTTGTACCGGAGCACGTTCGACCGCAGAAAACTGCGGCACATGGCCGTGAACATGCAGGCGGGAATCCCCTTGCCGCTGGCGTCGGCGATAACCACCAGCAAGTGGTCCTCATCGACCTCGATGAAGTCATAGTAGTCGCCGCTTACTTCCTGCGCAGCATTGTTGAGAGCGTAGATCGCAAAGTTGTCGTTTGCCGGCGCCCTCGCGGGCAGCAGGGATTTCTGAATTTCCCGCGCCAACAGTAACTCCTGTAGGATGCGTTGTTGGTCACCCATTTCCTCGTAGACCTGGACCAGAACACCGCCGATAGCGACGTGGCTCGACAGGGTCGACAAAAGAAACAGATTGTCCGTGGTAAAGGAAACCGCGCGATCCCGTTTGTTAACCGCGCAAATCACACCGATTCGCTGATCGTCGATGCGCATCGGAACAGCCATGACGCTCTCAATCGGCGTTGCCCGGCCATCACTGCTGCTGCTATGCGAGTGCATATCGATGCCGCCGGCCAGATAGTTCTCGCCTGTCAGTGCGACCTCGCCGACGACACCGTCGCCCAATTCAATGCGATCGTGATCGATCTGCTGGAGCAGGCGCGTCGACTTGGAAATCTTGAAATCGACGTGATCGGGGAGCATTGGGAGGGACCCCGACTGTGCCGCCAGTCGCAGGACCGAGTCGCTGTCCAGCAGATAAATGCGGACACTGGCAGCATTGACAGCACTGGCTACCGACCCGGCGATCTCGCGCATCCAGGCACGTGGATCGCTGTTCGCGCCGATGCTGTTGACAAAGCGCATGAGAAACTCGACGACCTCTTCACGGTCCGCCACAGCGCGCTCACCCTCCCGCAGCGTCTGCCGCGATACCAGCCATAGGTACGACTGCAGAGCGGCCAGCAGTGCGATAAGACCGTAAAGAATCAACATGCTCATGACCAGTATGCAGGTGGAATCATTGCAATGCACAGGGGAAACAATAAATTAGCGCCCATCATCATGCTCGCCACGCTCAACATCGACAATCTGGCCCTGATCGAATCGCTCGAGATTGACTTCTCCCGCCGCACAAATGTTGTCACTGGCGAAACTGGGGCCGGTAAATCAATCATAATCGGGGCTGTCCAACTGCTCCTCGGTCAACGCGCCGATCGTTCCCTCATCCGCGCTGGCACCGACAGGTGCCGCATCAGTGCAGTGATCGAGTTGGGAAACAATATAACGCTGCTCGGTGAAGTCAATGAGCTACTCGATCACGCCGGCGTCTCCCCGTGCGATGAAGGGCAACTGATCATTGCCCGGACAATCGCTGCGAAAGGGGGCAAATGCTTCGTTAATTCGACACCGGTTACCCTGCAGCTTCTGGCCGGGCTGGGCGCCGTGCTTGTCGATGTCCACGGACCTTACGAGCACCAATCCCTGCTGCGGCCGCGCAAACAGCTTCAAGTACTCGACGCCTTCGCTGCCCTGGCCGCTCAGCAGCAGGTCTGTGCCGAACGTTTCGAAGCCGTGCAGCACATCGACAATCAAATCGCCGAGGCCGATGCCGACGGACCGACACCGGACAAAGTCGAAATCCTCAAGTTCCAGATCAACGAAATTCGCAGCGCCAACCCGGAGCCGGATGAGGACGAGACCCTGGCAAGCCGTCATGCCCGCAGTGCCAACAGTAAACACATCCTCGAAATTCTCGAAGCAGCGCGACACTGCATGACCGACAGTGACAATGCCGTGGCCGACCAACTGGCGGGGTTGCTGCGGCAGATGTACGACCTCGAATCGATCGACCCCACTGCCGGCGGAACATTCGTCCAACTGCTCGAACAGATCATCGCGGACCTTCAAACCCTGACCGACGAGATCAATTCCTTCGCCGAAAATGTCGAGATCAATCCGCGCGAGTTCGCCGCCATGGAAGATCGCCTCGGTTTGCTACAGCGTCTGAAACGCAAGTATGGAGGGAGCATCCCCGAGGCCCTGGCTTTCGCCGATCGTATCGAGGAGATGCTCAACCGGTTCGAAAACTTTGCGGTGTGGCGCGAGGAACTGCTGCAGGACCGTGCCACCGCCGAAGCTGAGTTTCTCAAGCATGCCCGGGCACTGTCGAGGAAGCGGCGGCGAACCGCAACCAAACTGGCCAAAGCGATTACTGAAAAGCTATGCAGTCTCGGGTTTTCCGACTGCGGCTTCGAGATCCTGGTTGAAGATGCCGAACCAGGCGCCGCCGGCATCGACCGGGTAGAATTTCTTTTTTCTCCGAATCCTGGCGAGGGCACGAAGCCACTTCGGCAAATCGCCAGCAGCGGTGAAATTTCCCGGGTCATGCTGGCCGTCAAGACGGTTCTGGCTTCAGCCGACCGGGTGCCGATCCTGGTATTTGACGAGATCGACGCCAACATTGGCGGCAACATAGCAGCCCAGGTTGGCACCGAGCTCCGCGCCCTCGGCGACGAACACCAAGTGATCTGCATCACCCATCTGCCGCAGGTAGCAGCCGGCGGACACCGGCACTTCAGGGTCGAAAAGACAGTCCATAACAAGCGCACCACAGCAACGTTGATGGAGCTGGACGAGGAGGCTCGCCGCCTCGAATTGGCGCGCATGCTGGGCGACAGCGGCAATTCCGAGGTCGTCCTCGAGCACGCCGCCGAGCTGATCAGCAAGACAGACCGCTGAAAACGGCTGTTATTCTGCCATCTCAAGATGAGCGGCGATTTCCTGACCGCCTTGCGGCTGCCACGCTACCCTGCAGAGAAGGCCGGTAATGATTCGTTGGCCATAGAGACAAACGGCACCGGATGGACTAATCGTCGGGGATTTCCGGGACTTTGAGCTGCTGTCCGATCGCCAGACGAGCAGAGTCGGGGATGTCGGCGGCGTTCATCTGGTAGAGCAGCTCCCAGTGGCGCGTGGTACCAAAGAGCTTCTTGGAGATGCCGCTGAGGGTGTCGCCAGCCTCGACAGTGTAGACGATGGCACCGGCACGTGGTGGAAGCTCGGCAGGCAACGATGCAGATTCGGCGGCGGCAACGGGCGATTCAGGGTTCTTGATCTCGCCGAACTTCTCAGCCATTACCTCGTAATGCCGGCGCTCGGCGCGTTCAAGCCATTTCGCTACCGTCGCTTCATTGCCATGGACATCGCCGTCCAGATACGCCTGGTAGTGGACGATGGCACGCGGCAGGTCATTGAGGTGGTCCTCGTACAATATGGCAAGCTGCAAATGCGCCAGGGTGGACTCGGGGCTGTAGCGCAGGCAGAGCTGAAACGCCTCGGCAGCGGCGGTATACTGCTGCTTCTCTTGGAACTTAATCGCTTGCGTGAAATAAACGTTGTCCTCGTTGCGAGCGGTACGGTCGCTGCTGCAAGCCCAGCTCAGGATCAGCGAAACGGCGAAAAAAGCTTGAAAAACAGGTCTCTTCATGGGAATCCGGCGTTGCAAAGAAGCATGTCCTGACGTTGAATGCACTGACGTGACGCCTTATAATACGAAGAACCAAAAACAAAGCAAATCGACTGTCCGTCCCACAGCCTTCGGACAGATCGAACTCATAGGAATTTGCAGATATGGGCAATCATACGGTCGAAAAAATCGGCGGCACCTCGATGAACCGCTTCGATATGGTGCTGGACAATGTAATTTTATACAAACGCCCGGCGGCGGATCTATACAATCGGGTTTTCGTGGTTTCAGCGTATGGCGGCATCACCAATATGCTGCTGGAACACAAAAAATCGGGTGACCCCGGGGTATACAGTGCGTACGCCGCTAATTCCGGCGACTGGGAAGCATTGCTGCAGGACGTTATGACGCACATGTGCGAGACCAACGCAGGTCTGGCAAAGCTCGGGCTGGACGTGGCAGCAGCGGACGCCTTCATCAAGGAACGGATCGAAGGCATTCGCAACTGCCTTCTCGATCTCCGTCGACTCTGTTCATACGGCCATTTCAAACTCGACGAGCATTTGCCGGCAGTGCGCGAGATGCTCAGTGCCGTCGGTGAGGCGCACAGCGCCTACAACTCCACACTGATCCTGCAAGCGATGGACGTCAATGCAATTTGTGTCGACCTTTCCGGATGGATGGACGAGGCAAACCTGTCATTCGACGAAAAGATCCAACCGACGTTCGCCAATCTGGACCTGAACGCCTGCCTGCCGATTGTCACCGGCTATACGAAATGCGCCGAGGGGATCATGGCGACGTACGACCGCGGCTACAGCGAAATTACGTTCAGCAAAATCGCCGTGTTGACCGGGGCGTGCGAGGGTGTGATCCACAAGGAGTTTCACCTGAGCAGCGGCGACCCGCACCTTGTCGGTGTCGAGAACGCCAAGATTATTGGCCAGACCAATTTCGATGTCGCCGACCAGCTGGCAGATCTGGGCATGGAAGCGATTCACCCGAAGGCAGCAAAGCCGATGGAGGCCAACGGCATTCCGATCCGGGTGAAAAATACCTTCGAGCCGGATCACGATGGCACGCTGATCAGCCATGACTATCACAGCGACAATCCGCGCGTCGAAATAATCACCGGGCGCCGCGGCATGGTCGGGATCGAAGTGTGGGATCCGGACATGGTCGGACAGCACGGATATGATTACCGGTTGCTGCAGCATTTCAATGCGCACGGCATCAGCTACATAGCTAAAAACACCAACGCCAATACAATTACCCACTATGTCCCGGGTGATACCGCCGGTCTCAATGCCTGTATCGAGCAGATCCAATCGACCTATCCAAGCGCCAGAGTAGAAATCAGCGATGTTGCCATCGTCTCGGCAATCGGCAGCAACATGAAGGTTCCAGGATTCCTTTCCAAAACCGCCAATGCGCTGGCCGAGGCGAAGATTAATATTCTGGCCTGTGACCAGTGTATGCGCCAGGTCAACATGCAGTTCATTGTCGATGAATCGGAATTCGAACTGGCCATAAAAGCACTGCATCGCGGCTTGATCGAAGCCTGACCCAGAAATTGTCGACAAGCATGTGGTACTGAGCTGGTGCGATTCCCGGGTCACCTGCCACTCACATAGTCAACGCAGGTTAAGCGAGACATCCGCACGATGTTATCCTCCATAGAATGCGGCTACTGCGGCTTCGCAGTCGAGCTGGCGCCGGAAACGACTGTCGACCGTGTTGCCTGCCCGTACTGTCATCGTGCTGTGCAACTGCCAAAGACCGACCTCGAGGCAGGATCGACATTCGGCGCTTACCGCATCGATAAACTCCTTGGTGTCGGCGGCATGGGCGATGTATACCTTGCCGTGCAGCATCCGATCAACCGCAAAGTGGCACTGAAAATCCTGCCGTCGAACCTGACGACCGACCGCGATTCACTCGATCGTTTCTTCAACGAAATGCGGATGACGGCGAAGTTCGAGCATCCGAACATCGTCACCGCGATCGAAGCCGGCAAGGTCGGCGACCTCCATTATCTGGCGATGTCCTACGTCGACGGCCAGGATCTTGATGTCGTTCTGGTCAAGGACGGCGTGATGGCGGAGTCACAAGCGCTGGAGATCGTCCGGAAAGTTGCCAGTGCCCTT
>CAYWQM010000102.1:0-15089 GCA_964460215.1 uncultured Lentisphaerales bacterium | reverse complement strand
CGGTCGGCTCCATCGTGCCCTTCTTCTACGCCCGCTACCTTGGCCGCGCCCTCGTCGCCCGCAAACTCTCCGACCGCTGGCGGCGAATCGACAATCTGATCGCCGACAATCCCTTTACCTCGACACTGATCATTCGCTGGTTCCCGATCAGCAGCAACATCGTCGTCAACCTGCTGGCAGGCGTCAGTTCGATGCGGACGGTGCCGTTCATCGGTGCGACGATCGTCGCGCAGTTCCCGCACAACTTAATCTTCTGCCTGATCGGCACCGGCGTCCAGCAGGACCAGACTTTCATGGTCATACTCGGCTCTGTGCTCTACGCCGTATCCTGTGTCCTGGCATACGCGCTTTACGTCCGCTACCGCGATCTCTACCGCAAAATCGAAAAGTCCGAATCGTCCGAAGATAACGACGACGACGATGCAACAACCGACACGGGGCCGGCCGCCTGACCGCTCGCTCAGTCGTTAGCGCAGTGCGGGCATCGGTGGCTTAGTTCCAGCCGCCGCCTGGCACAATGCCGGCACGCCACAAGTCGTCCCCGCGGCCGGATCAGGCAATAGACCAGCCACCCCGCCACGCCGAGTACCAGAACGCAGCCGCCCCACGGCAGCCAATCCGTACCACGGCTCTTGGCATCGATCGCCACGACCACGACCAAGTATAGCGTCCACGCCGCATACAGCAGCACGCAGACCAAGAAGACGATCATCAGACCGCCGATCTGCGACCAGTCCGGCAGCATCGACCACGGGCAATCCTGTCCGGTCGGCATCCCCTCACCTCCTGCATGTTACTGGATCACCCCGCCACCGAGGCAAATGTCGTCGTCGTAGAAAATCGCGTACTGGCCGGGCGCAACGCCGGTATCGGGTCTGGACATGTCGACGCGCCAGCGGTCGGCCGCCAGCGCGATGAGGCGGCAGGGCTGCAGCTCGGGGCCGTGGCGGATCTTCAGATGCAGATCCTCTTTTTCCGGCAGCCCGGAAATCCAGTTCACTGCTGCTACCTCGAACGTATCGCGTTCCGTTTTCTGCAACTCCGACTGATGGCCGATGTAAACAATGTTGCGCGCCGTGTCCTTGCCCACCACATACCACGGTCCACCGCTCAGCCCCAGTCCCCGCCGCTGGCCGATGGTGTGAAACCAGAAGCCCTCGTGCACGCCCAGCACCTCGCCGGTGTCACGCCGGATGATATCGCCCTGCTCTTCGCCGAGATGGAACTTGACGAAGTCGTTGTAATTGATCTTGCCCAGGAAGCAGATCCCCTGGCTGTCCTTGCGGTCTCGGTTCGGCAGGTCGAGCTCATTCGCCAACTCACGCACCCGCTGCTTCTGCAGTCCGCCGATCGGGAAGCAAGCGCGCGCCAGTTGTTCCTGGCTGAGGTTACAGAGAAAATAGGTCTGATCCTTCACGGCGTCCGGTGAACGCAACAGATAAAATATCCCGCCCCGCTGTTCAACGCAGGCATAGTGCCCGGTAACAACGAGATCGAACGGCTGTTCGACGAAATCGTAAAAGGCACCGAACTTGATCCGTTGATTGCACAGGATATCCGGACTCGGCGTGCAGCCGGCGCGTAATTCCACCAATGTATGCTCGACGACGCGTTCATAATAGACGCTCTGCAGCGGCACAACAGACAGCGGCACGTCGAGGGATTCGCAAACCGCACGGGCGTAGCCGAGGTCCTCTTCCCACGGGCACTCCCCGAGAAACGCCAACTCCTCCTCCAGCCAGATCTTCAGGTAAAAGGCAGATAACTCCGCCCCGGGATGCTGCTGCCTTGCCAAGTGCAACGCTACCGAGCTGTCGACACCACCAGAAATCAGGGCGGCAATTTTCATTCTTTATACTTTTTTGTAGTTAGATGGCATAAAAAGAGCTCCGAAATGAGTATAATGTAGGTTGCTCCATTTGGATCGGAACTTCCACGCAGCCTTTACCACCTCGAACGAAACCAAACCATGAATTTTCCAAAAATGATCCCGGTACGTCAAGTGTTTGACGCGCCAATGCTCGACGACGTACCGGCTGCAGTTCGCGCCGAGACGCAAAAAGGCATCGAACTGACAGGCATCCAGCCCGGCGCCAGCGTCGCAATAGGCGCCGGGAGCCGCGGTATCAACGCTTACGACTCGATCTGCCGCGAGACCGTTGCAACATTGCTGGCGCATGGCGCCGAACCGTTCATTTTTCCGGCCATGGGCAGCCACGGCGGTGCCACTTCCGAAGGCCAGCGCACGGTGCTGGCGCATCTCGGCATCACCGAAGAAACGATGGGCTGCCCCATCCGATCAGAAATAGAACCGACACAGGTGGATATAACCAGTGACGGCGTTCCGGTTTTTATCGACCGCAACGCCCTGGCAGCAGATCATGTCGTGCTGGTGAACCGCATCAAGACACACACCGATTTCCGCGGCGTCATCGAGAGCGGCATCCTGAAGATGGGGTCGATCGGTATGGGCAAACGTCTGGGTGCCAGCGCCTGCCACAAATCAGCGTTGCACCACGGCTTCGAGCACACGATCCTGACGGTAGCGGCGGCGGTGCGGCGGCATTGTCGGATCGACTTCGGCATCGCCATCCTGGAAAACGCCTACGAGCAGACGGCGCACATTGAGGCGATCGTCAGCGACAACCTCGAGGAACGCGAACGGGCTTTGCTGGAAAAGGTGAAGGGGCTGCAGGCAAAGCTGCCGTTCGAGGAGCTCGACCTGTTGATCATCGACAACATGGGAAAGAACATCAGCGGCACCGGCATGGATTCGAACATCATCGGCCGTCGCATGCACACGGGTGAGCCCGAATTCACCACGCCGTCGGTGACGCGGATCATGGTCTGCAATCTGACTGAAGCGAGCGGAGGCAATGCGGTTGGAATCGGCTTTGCCGACTTCACAACGAAGCGTCTCGTGGACCGCCTGATTCCGGAGGCTACCTGGGTGAACTGCATCACCGGCCTGGGTCCGCAGAAGGGACGGATTCCAGTCCATTTCGACACCGACGAGCGGGTACTCGAGGCAGCATTCAATACGATCGGCATGATTGAACCTGACGACGCCCGCGTAGTCAGAATAAACAGCACGCTGCATCTCGACGAAGTTCTGATCAGTGAATCCATGCAAACAGCCGTCGACGGACAGGAAAACCTCGTCACGTTGGGCGAGCCGTTTGAGATTCCCTTTGACGACAGCGGCCAGATGCTGTCGTTCGAGGAGACTATCAAGGCAGGAAAGCATTGAACGATCACAGCACCACAGCTTTGCAGGCAACGTCACACCAACTGACAGGTTAATCCTATGGCAGATACCAAAGTTACGATTATCGAAAACGGCCCGTGCCTGATCAGCGGCAAGGCGACTTATGTCGATGCCGATGGCAATACACAGACGACAGATCGCGACAACGTCGCGCTTTGCCGTTGTGGACTGTCCGGGAACAAGCCGTTCTGCGACGGCTCCCATCGCACCGGTGATTTTGAAGCGCCCGGCGTCGACTTGACGATCTCACAGTCGTAGCCGCCGCCGGCAGGGTTCACGCTTCAGCCTGGCTTGCACAGCAACGGCAACAGCCCCTGTCAACTGGCGTAAAACCAACGCCCGACCAGGTTGCCGAGCGGCCACAGAATGAGTACGCCCGCGATCCAGAAACAGTTGGCGCCCGCCACCGCGAGCCAGAAAGCCTGCATGAAAATCAGATTGCCGATCAAACTGCCGACGTATGCCGGAGTCCGGAGATAGTCGGTGTTGCGCCACAGGCGCGCAGTGAGAACAAGGGTGCCGGTTGTGAACAACAGCCAGACAGCCCAGGTCCCAATGCCGCCGGCGCCCGTCAATCCACGCGCACCGCCCAGCAGCAACGCGATAGGAAAGAGCGGCAGCAGCAGAATAGCCGGTCGCGGCGGCAGGCGTACTGCTTCGTTGACAGCAACCGCTGCCACCACGATGATGTACAGCGCGGCAAGTGCAGCAGCAAAAACGAGCGCTTGCTGATAGGTCGCTGAACAGCCGACCGCCGCCGCCCCGAGCAGGACATTGACGCCGCGGCACAGCCCCATCACCGTCACGCCAAGCCAGGCATACCGGCGCGCGGCGGTGTTGTAGAAGACGATCAAAACGAGCAACAATCCGGCCATCGCCACAGCCATGGCTCCGGCACCGGCAGCCAGCACAACGGCGACCAACCCGAATGCTCCGGCGGCGACCAGCACAGTGTTTGGCGGGACCAGTCCCGCGGGAATCGGGCGTGACGGACGCTCCTGCGCGTCGACGTCGCGGTCACACCAGTCATTCAACAGAAGGCCGGAGGCGTAGAGCAGGAGTGAGGCAGCCACAACCCATGGCAAACGCGGCCACAGACCGGCGCCAATGCCGCCGGCTACGGCAAAGCCGGCAACCAGGTCACCGGGGACGGTGAAAAGGTTCGGTGGTCGCAGCAGCGCCAACCACGCCCGCAGCCGGCCGGGGTCCGGTGTATCAGCAAGAGATTGGTCAGCAGGAGAAGCTGGCATACAGAAAGTCCGCGGGGATAATCAAAGTGCAGCCGGGTAACGGTTGACGAAACACGTACAAGATACAGTATTTCATGCTCGTCGCCGACAGAATGATGAGCAATCCAAGTCGACCGTGATCGTTCATCGTTTGAACAATCACAGTCAGGTCGGCCGATTGTCCTCCTCTTCGGCCACCGCAGATGCCGCACTGCCATCGGCACCAAAGTAGGTCTTTTCCGGAAGATACTCCGCAAATTCGGTCTTGTTGGCAGCATGCTTGTACGCCTCCGGCGGGGTCACCAGATTCTCTGCCAGCATCTGACGCAGGCAGGCATCGAATGACTGCATGCCTTCGATCTCGTCATTGATATAGTTGCGTAGATTGAGAATTTCACCCTGCCGCACGATATTCGAAAGGGTCTCGCAGCGCATGACAATCTCGTGGGCCGGGATCTTCCCCTGGCCATCGGCCCTGTCGCAAAGAATCTGGGCGACTACCCCGACCAGAGTCTTGGCGAGCATCAACTCGATCTGCACGCGTTCATCGACGGGAAACATCGTGATCAAACGTTCCAGCGCCTTGCCGGCATTGCTGGTGTGTGCCAAGCACAGGACAAGCGTCCCCATCGATGCACAGGTCAAGGCGAGCTTGATGCAGGCCGGATCCTCGAGCTCGTCGGAAATGATGATGACATCCGGGCTCGATCGCATGGCATTGCGCAACGCCTCCTCGAGTGTGTCGCAGTGCGTGCCGATTTCACGCTGCGCGATGATCGAACGACGGTTGGTGTAGATAAACTCGATCGGCGATTCCAGGGACAGTATGAACCTGCCGTAGTTTTCGTTGATGTAGTCGACCATCGCCGCCAAGGTAGTCGATTTGCCGCAGCCGGACGGACCGGTCACGAAGATCAGACCTTCCTGGTATTGGCATATGGACTCCAGAACTTTCGGCAATTGCAGATCCGCAAAAGTCGGAATCTCCGACGGGATACGGTGAAAAATGGCGCCGACGCCGTTGAAGTCAAAAAACAGGTTGCAATGGAAGCGCTCACCGGAGTCCAGCTGGTAGACAAAGTCACTGTCCCGTTGCTGCTGAAACTCGGCCCACAGTTCCTCGCTGCATATCTGGGCAAGGATCGACTCCATTTCGTCGGCCGAATGGGCCGGGACATTGAAGGCGACCATTTGTTTATCAACGCGTAAAGTCGGCGGCAAGCCCACCGTCAGGTGCAGGTCTGTGCCGTTGTTCTTCAGCAATGCCGCCAGATATTTGTCTACTTTAGCCATCGTTTTATCCCACCGACCTGCCGCAATTGCGGGGGCACAATGCGTTTGGTCAGTTCTTGTCTGCGTCGAACACAGCTATTGCTTCATCAAATTGCTGGGCCACAATGCGTTTGATCAGTTCCTTGTCCCGCAGATAGGCCAGCGCCGACTCGGCGGAGATCAGTTTATTCTCGTACAAAGCATAGATCGACTGGGCCATCGAATGCATGCCCTGGGCGTTACCAGCCTCCATGACCGTACGCAATTCCTGGGTCTGCCCCTGCTGTATCAGTTGCGACGTCTGGTCGTTGTTGACGAGAATTTCCGTGGCGAGCACCAGGCCACCGGCCTGCAGCGGTACCAGTTGCTGGCAAACAATACCGCAAATGACATCGGCAATACGTTCGCGCACGTCCTGCTGGTTGGGTGATGGTACCGCTTCGAGCAAAAAGTTGAGTGTCGATTCGACGTCGCCGGTATTCACCGTGGCGATCACCAGGTGCCCGGCTTCCGCGGCCTTGAAAGCCAAGCGCAAAGATTCCAGATCACGAAGGTCGCCGATGGTGATCAAGTCGGCGGACATGCGCATCGCCGCTTTGATGGCCGTTTTGTAGGTGAGCGAGTCGACGCCGATTTCCCGCTGTGAGATGATCGAATACTTCGGTGCGTGCACGATCTCGATAGGATCCTCAATACAGGAAATGAAAGCACGCTGGCGAGCATTGACAATGTCGACCATTGCCGCCAACGTCGAAGTCTTCCCATGCCCCGAACGACCTGACACCAGAATCAGGCCGTGTTGGTAGTCGAGCAGACGGCCAATGACCTTTTCATGGACGAACCCAAGCTCCTGCAGGTTCAAAATGGCAGTCGGCACGAAATGATAGGTCCCGATGATGCCATGGTGCTGCTGCATCAGATTGACGCGAATACGCTTGTCGTCGGCCAGTGACATCGCGTAGTTGACTTCCTGGGACTCGTCGAATCTTTCCTGCAGTTGCGGGGTCAGCAGGATCGTGTTGAGCTTCGCGGCGGCGGCGGCAGTCAGGATGCAATCGCCGAAGAATCGCATCTCCCTGTCACGAATCACACAGGGCTTGGACCCCGGGGAAATACGGAGGTCGCTCACACCAAGGTCCCGCACGCCGGCCAGCAAATTGGCTATCAGCTTGAGAACGTTCTTTTCCGACATCGCCTCGACGCCGCTGAGCGAAGGCAGCCGATTCCAGTTGAATTCGGCATCGTTAGTCGCCAGGGCAATGCCGTCATCCGGCATCTCCGGTGTCAGTTCTTTGACTGCGTCCGCAGGCACAGCGTCTGGTGCCGCCGCAACCGTTGGCGTGTCGCTGGGTGCAATGTCGATATTCAAGGCCGGCGGGGGTTCGCCGCCTTTCGTCCGAGTGTAAGCCTCGGACATCATCGTATGAAACTTATCCAGGTCGTCGGTGAGCTGCAGATCCATCACCTGCTGGCCGAATACAAGTAATTCGGCATTGTCACCGACGCGTGAAAACAACTCCCGGCACAACTCGGGCGTCAGCACACCTTCGTCGATCGCCAGGCTGCAAAACCATTGAACTTGAGCGTTCACCTTAGTCGATGCTCCTCCGAGAGCTTAAATAACCTATGGCTCCGGAGATACCGAGCACGTCACGGCTCGCCTGTCCGAAAACCTCGTCTTCGCTGTGGCATAAATGTGACGTGACGGGCACGAAAGCCCCAATTATACGCATTTAAGGCCAAAAATCAAGGGTCGCAGACCCATCCACGAGCCGGTAGAGATGCCATTTTGTTAGCATTCAGCGAGTTCCACAACGTCGTTACAGGCAAACTACAGCAAATCGCGTTCGGGGTCGCCGCCGGCCTCTTGGCAGCAACGCATCCGGGTGCTATCCTTGCAGCATGCAATTCGCCTTGAAATCAACCGCCATGCTTGCACTCCTGACACTCGTCGCCGGTTGCTTGCATCTCGAACAGGAAATCAACCTGAACAACGACAACAGCGGCAAGTTTCGCATTTTTTTCTCAGTACCGCGGGCAATGGCCGATCAGTTCGCGGATCCGGAGAATTCCCAGCATTTGGGCTGGCGGCAACTGTTCAATATCCGCAGTGGCCAGAAGCTCTATGAGGAGGGCTCAGGACTCTCTGTTACGCGCTACCGCGTTTTCGATCGGGATGCGCGTCGGCATGTCCGCATCGAAGGCCGTATTGATAACCTTGAACGCGCGCTCGCATCGGGCAAACTCGGCACCTGGCAACTCGAGTCGATTGGCGGCAATACCCGTCTGACGGCGCACCTGCAGGAATCGACCGACCCCGCTGGCGAAGATGCCCGACGCGAGTTTTGGGACGGGCTGTACCTCAGCCTCATCGTTACCGTGCCCGGAACGATCGTTGACACCTCTGCATCGGAATTCCGAAACGATCGCGCCAGATGGACGTTCGACACCGGCGAAACGAAAGATTTCCTGAGGCAACCACCCAGAATTTACGTTGAATTCAAAGACTAAACTGATTGCTGCTATCCTTGTGCTGGCCTGTGGCTGCTATACCACCAGGCAGACCACCGAATTTCAGCCGCCGCCGCGTATCGAACCAACGCTCGATACCGCTGTTGCTGTCGCCAACAAACTAACCATGATGCTCGAGATCAGTTCGCCGCTCAGCCGTGGCCACAGCCATCGCGTTCGTATCGACGTCCCGCAGAACACCGTCAGCGGGCCGGTCGATTTCGATCTCAACGCCATTGCCGCGCAACTGAACGCCCGCCTCGGACGGAACCCCAACATCCGTATCGTCGGCGTCCGGGATCCGTTCGACTACACGCTGAGCTTGCAAATATCACCAGCTGATGGATACCGTTCGTTGCATGCGATGATGAGCAAGCCGGATGGCGGCAACGCATGGATCGTCAAACAGAAAATTCCCGAACAACTCACCGACATCCCATGAACCGACGTTTTCTATGCCCGGACCTCCCTGCCGCCGGCCAGTCCGTCACGCTTTCCGAGCCGGAGTCCTATCACCTTCGCACCATCTTGCGGCTGCGGCAGGAGGAAGAAATTATCTTGCTCGACGGTCGCGGCAGTTTTGCCCGGGCGATCGCCACGCCAACCGGCAACCGCCGCCAACCGGTCACGTGTTCGATCATCGACGTCACGCAACTGGCACCGCCCCCCATTCGTCTCGTGCTGGCGGTAGCACCGCCGCGAGGCAAGGCAATGGGGCGCATCGTGCGCCAGGCCACCGAACTGGGTGTTGCCGAGATCCGCCCGATCCAGACCGCCTTCAGCGTCTCCCGGCCGGATGCAGAGGTCACTGATCATTGGCGTACCGATGCCGGCGAGGCCATCAAACAGTGCGGCAACCCTTTCCTGCCGCACGTCGCGGAAATTACGGAATTTGCAGACGCAGTCGCGGAAATGACCGCGCCGGCGTATGTTGGATGGGCACCGGGTAACGCCGATGGGCAGGCCATACCGCCGCCGATTGACCGCGGCACTGTCGAAGCAGCTGGCCAGTTGTGGCTGTGGATCGGCCCGGAAGGCGGCTTCAACGATCGTGAACTCGAGACCTTGGAGGCCAGGCAGGCCCAACCATTGTCCATCGGCCGCTGGACTCTGCGTGTCGAGACGGCTGTTGTCGCTGCGCTTGCCTGGATAATCAACCAATACCAGTGATGCTATGGACCTGATACTGAGTCTGCCCACCAGCGTCGTCGAAGCCGACATTCAATGGCTGCCCAGCATTGCCAGTGACTGGAATGGAATTGAACTGTACGGCAGCGCACTCGATGACGAATCCCTGTGTTCCGGATTGGCCGATCGCCTGCACCTGCCCGTCTTCCATGTCCACGACCTACTGCCCGCCTCGGTCAGCCGCAACCTGCCTGAAGCCCCCATCGCTACCCGCAACCGGCTGACTGACCACCTCCGGCGCCTGCTTGAGCGCGCCGCCGCCATGTCCGTGCGGACCGCAACCCTGGATTTCGGGTTCGCGGTCAATGCCGACACCAAGTGGAACGACGCTTTCGACCGCCGCGTCGAGCTGCTGCTCTCGCTGATGCCTTTTGCCGAAGCACTCGAGATCGACCTCTGCGTCGACCTTCGTGTGCCGGTTACCCACAGCGATGACATTATCAACGGGCACGGCGTGCGATTGGCAAATGAAATTATGCATCCGAACTGCCAGCTTACACTGGATGTTTTTCCGTTCGATCTACCCGAAGACTTCGATCTGGCGAGTCTCGTCAAGCAATACCTTTTCAAGGTTGCCGTGCTGCGGATCAACTTTGAACCGGCACTCGGTCTGCGGCCGCTGCCGGAGCGTCTCACCGAATGGCACCAGATGCTTCAGCAGCAGAATTACCGGGGCAGCATCTGCTTCTGCCCCGATATCGAATCCCCGGAGTCCTGCCAACGCGAATTCGAACAGCTCGCCGCAGATCTCGGGGCAGATGACGATGGCAACGATGCCGACGAATAACAACGACAGCTAACACGGAGCATCACGGTGAAACGATTCACAGGCCTGGTCCTCGCAGTGGCTTTGAACGCAACTACTGCCAGCGCCGATCCATTTGCACTTGATGCCAATGCCATTGTCCGGCCGGTCACCGCCAGCGGCGGCATGGTCGTCAGCAGCGAACCGATCGCAACCCGCATCGGCGTCGATGTCCTGCGGGACGGCGGCAATGCAGTCGACGCCGCTGTTACTGTCGGCTTTGTGCTTGCTGTCGTAAGGCCGCGAGCCGGCAACATCGGCGGCGGTGGTTTCATGCTGATCAAGCGTCGAGATAGCGGACAAGTCGAGGTCATCGATTATCGCGAAACCGCACCGGCAGCCGCACATCGCGACATGTTCCTCGATGCCGATGGGAACGCCGACCCACAGAAGAGCCGATTCTCACACCTCTCCGCCGGTGTACCGGGAACAGTCGCCGGCATGGCGCTGGCTTTGAAGCGAGCCGGCACGATATCCCTGAGCGCCGCACTGCAGCCCGCCATCGGCCTGGCAGAAAACGGTTTCATCGTCAGCAAACAGTTTGCCGACAACCTCAAGGCATACGAAAAGCGCCTCAAACAATGGCCCGCCAGTGCTGCTGTCTTTTTTAAGACCGACGGTGCTCCCTACGAAGCCGGTGACATTTTTCTCCAGCCGCAACTCGCCGGCACCCTGCGCGCCATCGCCGAGAACGGGCCATCCGCCTTCTACAACGGCGAGACCGCTACGCTAATCGAGCGGGAGATGCGGGCACACGACGGTCTCATCACACGAGCCGACATGGCAGCCTACCAACCGCGGATCCGCCAGGCCGTGCACGGCAGCTATCGCAGCTATGACGTCTACAGCATGTCGCCGCCCAGTTCCGGCGGCGTGCATATCGTGCAAATCCTCAACATCCTCGACGGCTTCGACCTGGCCGCCGCCGGACACAACAGCGCCCAATCAATTCACTGGATGGCGGAGGCGATGAAACGCGCCTACGCCGACCGCGCGATATACCTTGGCGACCCCGACTTTGCAGACGTGCCGGTAGCCGGACTCACGGCCAAAGGTTACGCCGAAGTTTTACGGCGCGGCATCACCGGCACCGCCACGCCGAGCCAGGACATCAAAGCAGGAACACCGCCGGGCTGGGAAAGCAACGAAACCACGCACTTCTCCATAGTGGATCGTCAGGGTAACGCCGTCTCGAACACCTACACGATCAACTTCGGATTCGGCTCCGGCATCGTCGTGCCGGGCACCGGCTTCCTGCTGAACAACGAAATGGACGACTTCAGTGCAAAGCCGGGTGTGCCAAACGCCTACGGACTGATCGGCGGAACCGCCAACGCTGTGGCCCCAAACAAGCGTATGCTCAGCTCCATGTCGCCGACCATCGTGCTGAAGGACGGCGAGCCGTTTCTTGTCACCGGCAGCCCGGGCGGTTCACGCATAATCACCACCACGCTGCAGGTCGTCATCAACATCATCGACTTCGAGATGAATCTGCAGGAAGCAGTCAACGCCCCGCGCATCCATCACCAGTGGCTGCCCGACGAGCTGCGCGTGGAACACGGCATCAGTGCCGATACGGTTGCGCTCCTGAAATTGAAAGGACACGAAGTGAAGGAAAAAAGCGTCATGGGTGCTGCCAATTCGATCCTCGTCGACGTTGAGCGGCAGATTTTTCACGGCGCCGGCGATCCACGACGCGGTGGTGTTGCCCTTGGCCTGGACTGAAGCGAGGCTTTAATGAATTACGACTATGATCTGTTTACGATCGGTGCCGGTTCCGGCGGCGTCCGTGCCAGCAGGATGGCGACGCAATACGGTGCCACCGCCGCTGTCGCCGAAATGGGGCCACTCGGCGGCACCTGCGTCAATGTGGGATGCGTGCCGAAAAAGTTGCTGGTCTATGCCTCCCACTTTCATGAAGAGTTTCGCGCCGCTGCCGGCTTCGGCTGGACCATCGCCGACACCGCTTTCGACTGGCCGACCTTGATCGCCAACAAGAACACGGAGATCCTGCGGCTCAACGGCATCTATGAATCGATCCTTGGCAACGCCGGGGTCGACATTGTTCACGGCCGCGCCACCGTTAAAGGCCCAAATGCAGTGGAGGTGGACGGCCGGGAAATCACTGCTCGACACATCCTTGTCGCGACCGGCAATGCACCGACGCTGCCGCAGATCCCAGGCATCGAGCACGCCATCACCTCAAACGAGGCATTCTACCTCGAGAAACTTCCCGAACGTGCCCTTATCATCGGCGGCGGCTATATCGCTATCGAGTTCGCCGGTATATTAAACGGGCTCGGGGTGGAGACTGTCCAACTCTATCGGCGCGAGCTTTTCCTGCGCGGTTTCGATGGCGATATACGCACCACGCTGCGCGACGAGATGATCAAGAAAGGCGTCGATTTGCGATTCAACCTCAACATCGACCGGATCGACAAAGACGGCGACAGCCTGCTCGCAACACTGACCGACGGATCGACCGTGTCCGCGAACCTGATCATGTACGCCACGGGCCGCAACCCGCTGAGCCAGGACCTGGGCCTCGAAGCAGTCGGTGTCCAGATGCAGCCCAATGGGGCCATCATCGTCGATGAATACTCGCAAAGCTCGGTGCCCGGCATTCATGCCATCGGCGATGTTACCGACCGAATCAATTTGACCCCGGTCGCCATCGCCGAGGCCATGGCACTTACAGCCACCCTCTTCGACGGGCGGCCGACCAGTCCCGACCACGAAAACGTGCCAAGCGCCGTGTTCAGCCAGCCGCCCACCGCCTCGGTCGGCCTCACCGAGGAGCGCGCCAGATCAGAGTACGCCGATATCGACATCTATCGCTCGTCCTTCCGCGCGCTGAAGCACACACTCTCCGGGCTCGATGAGAAAACGATGATGAAACTCGTCGTCGATCCTCAGACCGATCGCGTCCTCGGCGTACATATGGTAGGCCCGGAGGCTGGCGAAATCATTCAAGGCTTCGCAACGGCGTTGAAGGCGGGCGCAACAAAATCGGTATTCGACGCCACTGTCGGCATTCACCCGACCGCGGCCGAGGAATTCGTAACGATGCGCACCAAAGTTTAAGCGTTCAAAACAAACACGGCGGCGACAACGATGATCGAACTTTATCTCTCGGACACGTGTCCATACTGCACACGAGTTCGTCAATTCATGGAAGTAAACGACGTGCCGTACGTCACCAAGCCCGTACTACGGGGCATGTTCACCGACGGCGGCTTCGGCGAGGAACTACGGGAACGCGGCGGTAAGGTGCAGGTGCCGTACCTGGTTGACCCGGAACGTGACGTCGCGATGTACGAGAGCGATGATATCATTGCCTACATTCAAGAACATTATGTGCACAACAGTTAGTCCATGAGCACAGAATGGATATTCGGCTACGGCTCACTGATCTGGCGGCCGTCGTTCGCCTATCTGGAGCGGCACAAGGGCTGGGTTGCCGGCTGGCAGCGCCGGTTCTGGCAAGGCTCGACCGATCACCGTGGCGTTCCCGAATCTCCGGGGCGCGTTGTGACATTGGTCCAGGAACCGGACGCAGTGTGCTGGGGTATGCTTTATCGGATCAGACCCGAATTGGCGGACAGCATCCTGAACGAGCTGGACTACCGCGAAAAGGCCGGCTACACCCGCCAGTACATCGACTGCCACATCGAAGGCGAGCCTGATCCGAGACGCACGCTCACCTACGTGGCCGACGCTGACAACCCGAACTATCTCGGCCCTGCGGACGACCACGCCCTTGTCCGCCAGATCGCGGAGTCCGAAGGTCCCAGCGGTTCAAACCAGGAGTACCTTGTACGGCTGCACGAAGAATTCCGCAAGCACAGCATTGACGACGACCACGTCACCCGGCTCTATGAGCTGCTCACGTCCTGACCGCCCGCTCAAGTTCCCCTGCAAATTCAGCCACTCCACTCATCGTGCTTAAATGATGCGTTGTTTTAAGGAGCCTATAAAAAATTATCAAACAACGCCTGCCTGGATAGGCCAGCCTTTTTGTCTCTCTTCAGCAGGGCACACCGGCAGACTATAGACGATCGGCCCAGCGTTGGCGGAAGCGCTGGGTGATGAAGAGGCAAATTTCCCAGATGTCCGCCAGAGGTTCGCGGGTCACTGGATCAAATGGCTGGTACAACGGCGGGCCGAACTCGGGGTTGATGGTCACGAACTGGCGGCCTTCGGCCTGGCGCTCGGCAATGATTCGGTCCCACCACTGCTCAAAATGCTCGGTCCACTGAAGACCTTCACCGACACGGGCATCGGGCACCTGCGGTCCGTGGACATAACCGACACGGGCATGGATGTGATCGGTGCGGGCAATGGCGATATCCATAAAGTCACTGTACGGCGGCAAGGTCATGTCGCCCTCGGCCACAGTCGTGAAATGGCTGAAATCGGCACAGATGCGCAGCTCGGGAATGGCCTCGAGATATTTGGCCGTGGCCCATGGCGAATATAAACAGCGGGTGCGATGGGTTTCGTAGACGACCTGGACATCGACCTCGCCGGCCATCTCCATAACATTTCGGAAAAACTCGACCCCGCGTTCGTGGCTGAACCAGTCGCGGCCAGGATGGCAGTTGACCAGGATCGGCCGAGTCTTCTTGACATCCTCGAGCTGGTCTCGGAAGGCCTGCTCATCGTCGCAGAACATCATGGCGACATAGTCAAGGTCGAGCTCGCCCATCAGGTCGGAGAATTCCTCGGGTTCCATGCCGATGTTGGCACACTCAACACCGTCGTACCCGGCTTCCTTGTACTTGTGCAAACGCTCGGACGGATCGCCCAGATATTC
>CAYWQM010000101.1:7772-15129 GCA_964460215.1 uncultured Lentisphaerales bacterium | reverse complement strand
GACCGGGGTCGAGACTGCGTACTGGTTATTCTCGACGACGAGCACAACCGGCAGGCTCCAGGCGGCTGCCAGGTTGAGCGCTTCGCCGAAGGTGCCGTTCATCACCCCGCCGTCCGACGTGAAGCAGGCGGTCACCCGGTCCTCGCCGCGGATCGAGGTTCCCAGTGCAGCGCCGACACCCAGTGGTGTGCCGGCACCGACGACGCCATTGGCGCCGAGGTTCCCGGCGCTCATGTCGGCGATATGCATCGAGCCGCCGCGGCCGCGGCAGTAGCCGGTGGCGCGCCCGAGCAGCTCGGCCGTCATTCTGCGGATATCGGCGCCGCGCGAGATGCAGTGGCCGTGGCCGCGGTGGGTGCTGGTGATGTAGTCCTGTTCCCGCAAGGCGGCGCACACGCCGACCGCAATGGCCTCTTCGCCGGTGTACGGATGAAAGTACCCGCGGATCAGTCCTTTGCGGTAGAGTTTGATTCCTTCCGACTCGAACACGCGAATGGTGTAGATCGTCTCGTAGAGACTGGCGAGCAGCTTCTTGTTCTCTGTGGTCATGGGGGATGCCATGGCATGAATACTTGTTGAAGCGGGGGGGTATCTTAACTAGAATAGAACAAAATTACAACGTGGAAAGCCCGCAGCACGAGGCTTTTCGAGTGACGCTTTTCCCCGCCTGCGTAACGCATAGTTTTCCGAACGAGCACTCTCAATTATGAGCGTAGCTTGCACCGAGCGCACCTGTACGGCGGCCCTTCGCCTCGCCCCTGGGGATGTAGCGTTTCGGGCGGCCGGGCCTGGCACCTGCAAGCCAGTGTTATTGTCTTTTGATAGAAAGCAAAAATCACGGAACGGGTAAATATCCATTTCCCCGTTACCGTGTCTTCATGATAAGAATTTTGCTGCTGGCAACCGGGGCGGCTGTTCGTTATATTGATTTCGGACAGGGATTCGAAGCCCCGTATGCAAGCTAAAGACGGTTGGATAACCCAACAGGAAACAGGCATTTATGTATCTCGGTATCAATACCCATTTTATCATGAGATTCGATTTTGAGGAGGGCCTGCAATTTTCCCGCGACATCGGCGTCAAGGGGATGGAGGTCGCGGCCGGCGGCCAGGCCGCCAAGGAATACTGCGATCTGGACAAACTGCTCGCAGACGATGGCGAGTTGCGGCGCTGGCTCGACGCCTTTGCGCAGCACGATCTTGAGGTCGTGTCGCTAAGTTGCCATGGGGCGCCGTTGATGCCGGACCCGGATATTGCATCAGAGTACCGCCGCCAGTTCCGGCAGGCGTGCGAGCTGATGGCGAAGATCGGAATCAAGCGCATGACGCTGGTGTCCGGCCTGCCCGAAGCGGCCGAGGGCGAGACCTGCCCGGTCTGGATTACGCAGCAGACGCAGGAACCGAACCTGAGCTTCTGGGTCGACACCCTCAAGTGGCAGTGGGAGCAGCGACTGATCCCGTACTGGCAGGAGCAAGGCAAAATCGCAGCCGACCACGGTGTCACGCTGTGCTTTGAGATGCAGGTCGCCGACATGCTGCACAATCCCGTCAAGCTGAAACAATTCCACGATGAGATCGGCCCGGTCGTCGCCTGCAACTTCGACATCTCGCATATGTGGGCCCAGCATATAGATCCGATCGCGACGATGCGCTATCTGGGTCCGCTGATCCAGCACGTTCATCTCAAGGACACGTATATCAACAAAGAGGTGTGCCGCCTGCACGGCATGAACAACACGACCACCTCGCGACGGCCTGAGGATCGGACCTGGAACTTTACGCAGGTCGGCTGGGGTCACGACGAGGCCACCTGGCGCGAGGTCATTACGACGCTCCGCTTTATCGGCTACGAGGATATCCTGTCGCTCGAAATGGAATGCGAGTATATGGACGTCGAAGAAGCGCTCCGGGGATCCGCCGAATTCCTCAAGCCCATCATGTTCGAGCAATCCGAATACAGCAAATGGTGGGAATACGCTGACTGGCAGGCGCAACGTCATTTCAAGCCAAATGAAGGCGACTAATGAGCGTTCAGCTTGAATTTGTCGGGCACGCCTGTTTCCGCGTGTGGGAGGACGGCCGCCCGACCATCGTGATGGACCCGTACACGCCGGCGACGGTGAAGCTCGACGATGACGGCAGCCGGCTGGCGGCCGAGACGGTGATTGTCAGCTCGTTGAACGACCCGGCGCACGACAACGTCGGGCTGGTAAGCGGTAATCCCCGGATCATCAATGCGCTCGATGTGGCGCGCGGCGAGGCGGATGCGGTGGTTAACGGCGAACCGCTGATCACAGTCCAGGCCCGTGAGCACCCGGACCACACGTTGCACAGCCCGAACGACAATGCCTTGTACGCCTTCAAAGCCGGCGACTTCCGGATTCTGCACATGGGCGATTTAGGCTATGGCTTGACGCCCGAGCAACTGGCGCCGTTCGTCGGGCATTGCGACGTGTTCCTGGTTATCACCGGCGAGGCGAACACGCCGTCGCACGAGGAGCTGGATCCGATGATCGATTTTCTGCGCCCGAAATGGGTGGTGCCGATGCACTACAACCTGTCTCCGATCACCTTTGACATGAGCCGGGTCGAGGACTTTATCGCTCATCGTGGCAAGGATCCGGTGATCTATCCGCGTCACCACACCGTGACACTGCCGCTGCCCGAGCTCAGCCCCGACGGCCCGACTATCGTTGTGCCGGAGCCGTCCGGCTATGAACCGATCGTGCCGTAGGCGGGGCCGAGCCGGGAATGGGCTGAATTAGGCTTTAGAAGAGGTATTGGGACGAGTAGCTGCCACCACAGACGTGGCTTGAAGGGCGTGTCACTGGTTAAGGGCTCGAAAACGGAGCCGCCGATTGAATCGACCGCCCCAAAGTTGAGAACGCCAACCCGGCAATTACTACGCCATCGCGTGCACCTGGTCCGCCACTGCCTGGGCGCCGTCGAAGAAGTGACCGATCTCTTCGCCCAGTGAGAACCAGTGCATGCCCTTGGCACGCCATTCCGCGGCCTGCTCGATATTGGGGCCGATCGAGCAGCCGACGTACAGCCCGGCCTCGACACCTTTCGTGATGACTTCGTCGATCGCCTCGAGCACCTCGGGATCGTCGTGCTGGCCCAGCTTGTTGAGTGTGCCGGAGAGGTCGTTGCGGCCCAGGCTGATCCCGTCGAGGCCCGGGATACGCACGATCTCGTCGAGCTCGCGCACCGCGGCAATCGACTCGATGTGGGCGATTATCAGGATCTGATCGTCGGCTGCCTCCAGATATTCGTCCATGGAATTCATACCGTACATATTGCGGATTGGCCCGAACCCCCGGTTGCCCTTCGGCGGGTAGCGGCAGGCCCTGACCATCTCCGCCGTCTGCTCCGCTGAATCGAGCATCGAAATGATGACGCCGGCCGGGCACATATCCAGGAACGGCTTGACCAGATTCCGGTCGGGATGGGAAATGCGGACGAGCGGCGCCGTGTTGGTACCGCGACAGGCCATGATGTGTCCCATCGCGTCCGGCAGCGTCATGTGGGAGTGCTCCATCTCGATCCAGATAAAGTCGTTGCCGGCCTCCGCTGCCAGCTCGCTCACCAGCGGATCCCGCAGCTGCACCGACGTGCCAACGCAGATCTTATTTTCCTCGAGCCGCTTCCGTAAGCGCTCAACATTGTTGATTGAACTCATTTCCTGTTCCTCCTGCATTAGTCGTTTGTTACAATCGACATCAAAGCCAGCTGTGCTCGCAACCCAACGTGCCCGTGCCCGATCCGAATTCAATCCGGGCACGGGTAAGAAATCGCAGATTGCCGGTCATGCGTTTCTTGTTTTTCATGACACACTCTCAGATCTGAGGGCCTATCCGCCGATGCCAATCTCTTCAAGGTACGCCAGCGCGCGCCTGGCGATCGGCAGTGGCTTATCGAATGGTGCCGGGAACATATCGTGCTCAACTATGGCGAACCCATTGTAATCCACTTCGCGCAAGACATCGCGAACGGCCTCGTAATTGACGACGCCGTCCTCGAGCGCGCAGAATACATCCATGCCCGACGCCTGCCCGACGGAGATCCCGTCGCGCTCCACGCGCTGCAGCACTTCCGCGTCGACATTCTTGAAATGCACGTGTTCCAGCCGCTGGTGATGCCGGCGCATGAAGGCGACGGGATCGCCATGGCAATAGGCATGATGACCGAGGTCCAGACACAGCCCGACCAGCTCCGGATCGGTCTGCGCCAGCAGCGTCTCGATCTGGTCCTCATTCTCGACATGGGTCTCGGTGTTCGGATGAAAGAGAAGCCGGAGGCCGAAGCGGTCGCGAGCCGTCTCGGCGATGCGGTTTGTCGTGTCGATGAGGCGCTTCCACCCGTCCTCATCCAGGCGTGTCGGCGCGATCGCGTCACCCGTCACCAGATCGGTGTAGCCATCATCGATCAGCACCATGAAGCGTGCGTCCAGCGCGGCAGCCAGCTCGCCGCCGCCGAGCACCTGTGCTTCGACATCCGGCCAATGCGCGGCATCCTCAAGATTGCCCTCGACAATACAGGCGCACACCTTGAGGCGCCTGGCCTCGAGCGCTTCGCGTAAGGTGGGCAGGTCCGTCGGCAGATAGCCGTACGGCCCCAACTCGATCCACTCGTAGCCGACTTCCGCGACCTCGTCCAGAAACCGATGCCACGGCATCTGCCGCGGATCGTCGGGAAACCAGATGCCCCACGCATCTGGGGCGGTACCTGTTGTGATAGCCATGGTGTCCGTTACCAACCTATATGTTCGCAAATCACTGTGAATTTCTGGTAGTATACTTGTGGTGTTACAGGGGTCAAGTGGGAGAACGGCTGGCCGAACTGGCAGCAACCGTTCGTCGCTTGGAGCGAGCGCGCGGGGATGTCGCCTGGTAATGACGCCGGGGTTCAACACCCCTACCCCGGCGCCGCGATTCTCGGCGGCGGTACGGTCGTGACCTGCGCTGGTTTCCTTTCTTTCACCTGAAACTTCCCCGCATGATCGACATCGTCCACTCCCGGGATTACGAACTGTTCTGCAACGGACGTCTGGCTGATCCGTATCCGTTACTGCATGAGTTGCGCAGCGCCGAGCCCGTGTTGTTCGGCCCGGGAACAATCCACGAACTCAAGTTTGTCTGCAGTCAACGTGGGCTGGGTCATTGCAGATCGAGCTGTCCGGACTCGAGAAGATAGTCGATTGCCTCGACGAAGATTTGTTCGGTAGTGTAGCGCGGTGCATAACCGAGAAGGCGTTTCGCTTTGTCGATACTGACGCACAGCGACATGATGATGTGCTGCCGAATGATGTCGAACGACTGTTCGCTTACGTGTTCAGCCAGGGCCTCGAGCGGCACGAGCTCGATGTTCGGTTCCTTGCCGAAGAGCTCGGCGACAAATCGTGTCAGCCCAAGCAGGCTCATGGCATACGGTGCCACTGCGCTGAAGCTCTGACCCAACGCCTGTTCGCGATGGATCATCGCCAGTTCGAACATCTGTGCCACATCGTCGCCGTGGACGTGATGCAGGGTTGCCAGGCCCAGGTCCGGCAAGTGCACGGTTTTACCCGTTGCCAGCTTTTCGTAAACGCCGACGCCGTCGCGGGAGCCCTGCGGATCGATCGGCAACACTTTGCGGGCACAAATATGCCCGGGGTGAATGACTGTTGCGGGAAAGCCTTCTTCTTGAAACTTCTTCATTAGAAACGTCTCGATATCGACTTTGCCGCCGCCATAGGAATCGATCGGCTTGCGCGGAAAATGTTCTTCGTACGGGGCGCGTTCCGACGGGCCGTAGGCCCATATTGAACCACAGTTGATGAAATGCTGCACCCGGCCCTTGAACGCCTCATACATGATGTTGTTTTGCTCACCGCTGTAGCACAACAGGTCCATGACGACGTCGGTCTCGATGTCAGCCATCCGCTTGGCCCACTCGCCGCTTGCCGTCTCTTTTCCGCGGTCGGTGGAGATCCAGTTGACCGCCGGCCATGCTATGTCCGGGTTGGTATAGTACGGCTCGGGCCTGCGGCTTATGACAGAGACTTCATGGCCGCCCTGAACCAGCCGCGGCACCAGGTGGCTGCCGACCGTGCCGGTGCCGCCGATTACTAGTATTTTCATGTGATTCCCCTTCCTAAGTTTGCTGAGAAGATAATGCGTTGCGTCCGCAGGCAACCAGTTCCAATGCTTATCATAATACCATTCGGGACGGGTACAACACGGCCTCGGTGCAAAACAATTCATACCTGCATAGACACCTTTTGACCTGCTTCAAACGAACAGCTCCAGGTGGGGGCGCTGGCCGAAAGAAGATTACGACAACGACGTTTTAGCATAGAACCGCAGGTGAGGGTAGGGCAGTTGAGTTTTGGCCAATGGCTACTAAAATAGGGCATGACTGAAATGGATAAACTTGATCGCGACGGCTTTCTGCTTGTTCCGGGCGCATTGGACTCGAAAAGCGTCAATGCCTGGCGCGAGATGTTGTACCGCCGCCATGCTACCGGGGTGCACGATATTGCCAATTCCGTCGGCAACTATGCATACGATCATTTGCTGGGAGAGGAGCCGGAACTGGCACGACCGCTTATTGGCCACGGCAGCGTGGCGCCGGTCCTGAAGGAGGCGTTGGGACGGCAGTGCCAGCTGCGCAGCTTCCGGGCGCATCTCAACCGGGCGGATTACCTGCAGGAGTGGCATTTGGATTTTGATCAATACTGGCATCAGAAGGGCGAAGGGCGCCATGCGGCTGAGACGGTCTGCATGAATACGACGTTCTACCTTACCGACAACACACCGGAGACCGGCCGGTTGCGGTTTCTTTCGGAATTTTTCAAGAAGCCGGTGCCCGAAGATGTCTTCAAGGACTGCCGCTACACCGAGGACCGCGACAATCCATTTCAGAAATGGTGCGATGCACAGGCGCACGTGGACCTCTATCCGATGGCCGGCGATGCCGTGGTGTTCTTCTCACACATCCCGCACCAGGGTGCCAAACTGGGCGATGACCCCGACGAGCTGATACGCTGCAACATTGTACTGCATTATCAGGCGAACCCGATGTTCCCGGGCGTTGGATTTGTGTCCAGCTCAGTGGATACTCTCGAAACGCTCGGCTTTGACGGGTCCTTTCCCTTCGCGTCTCCGTAAGTGCAAGCCCCCTTTTATTTGGGTGCGGGAACGGGTTTATTCACCAGTGTGGTTGAGCGCAATCGCATTCGACGAGCCTGCCGGACAGTTGCAGCGCCCTTTTCGTACCCTGCATCCTGACTCAGGGAAATGCTCTTGCTATCTTCTGCATAACGTGACAAAACGCAACGGAAGGAAAAGTATGCCGGTAAACTATGACGAGGAACT
>CAYWQM010000101.1:437-7762 GCA_964460215.1 uncultured Lentisphaerales bacterium | reverse complement strand
CGTACACGGCTGCTGTTACATGTTTTTTTGTACCGGTGCTCATGCACGCAGTGAATGCGTTTGCACGAAGCACGCAGGGGCGAGAAAATGTTGAAGGCAGCTGGACGAGCGACGAGCGATTTTGTGCACCGGGATGAGTTGAAGCTCCATCCCGACAAGCGCTTGCTCACCGAGGTCTATCCACATCCCATCCGCAAAAACACGTTTGCCGGCAAGCCCCAATACTTTGAAGGGTTGACCTACCGGTTTCTGGCTAATAAGCCCGAAATGCATGGCGTCGATGTGTTGGATGACGGTACGCCGGTGATAACAATGACCTCGTCGATGCGGCACAGGGATTTTGCCGACCGCAGCAGGTTTGACAGTCTTTTGTTTACCGGGGATCGCTCCGGTGAGGCATGGGACCAGCCCGCCAGGCGAACACCGTTTGTATACTGCACGCCGATGGTCGTTCCTGCCTTGGGGCCGGATACGATCATTGCCCGAGGTGTCTATCAACTTGAGAAAGATAAGCCCTTGACTTATTCGCCGGAGGACAGCGAATGTGTCTTTGCATATTGCCGCAGCGACGACCGGGGCGCGAGCTGGGGTGATATCATCCCGCAGCCCGATCTCGGGCATGACCGGTCGATCGAGGCGGACCTGTGCCACCAGCCGCTTATCGAGGGGACCAAGTTGACATTTGGATTTGCCACAAAGCAGCAGCCGCCGCCTGAAGAGGACTATCCGTCCGGCAGGCTTGGCAGCCAGTCGCTGTTGAGGACCTGGCATGCGGACACGAATACGTGGGATGAGCCGGTCTTTCTGCCGGCGGATTGGTGTACCTCGGAGTGTTCGGTTGTCCGCGCGAAAAACGGTGATTTAGTCGTTGCCCTGCGTCACAAGGATCCACGGTCCCCGTCGCCAAACGACGGATGGCGCAACATCGTGACATCATACTCTTCCGACGAAGGCGCGACCTGGGCTGAACCCCAGGCATTTTTTCTGTTCGGACGTGTCCACGCCAATATCACTGCCTTGCCCGACGGCAGGCTCATCATGACACACGCCGCCCGGATAGGCGAGCTTGACAAGCGAATTTACGGCGGTGTCGAGGCCGTTGTAAGCGACGACAATGGACGGACGTGGGATTGGGATGGGCGGTACATCCTGTTCAGGTGCCCGCAGGCCAACAAGCTTTTCAATCCACGGACCGTGCGGTTGCAGGATGGCCGGATGATGACGGCGATATGCAATTACACCAATTACACATGGTCCGACCTGAACGAGGAGGACGTGGATGAGTGGATGTCATGGCGGGGCCTGCCGTTTGCGAATTATCTTGGGCTGGGCAATGTCCACGTGGTTATCTGGGATTTACAGGATTAGCTGTTGTCCAGCGGCAGCCCCGGCATTTTTATAAGGCACGTCAGCCACCGCTTCGAGGCATCCACCAGCTCAGCGGCACGCCGTTCACGGTTGAGGGTGCGCTCAGCCCGACTTCCCTGAATCCCGAAGGCTGGGATCTCCGGCAGTTACTTCCCGTGGGTCAGGAAATGCCGGACTTTGGGGTAATACATGTCCTTTGTCTGCGTGTAGGCGCCGCCGTAACTTTCGCTCAGGTAGGTGAGGTCGGCGGCTTCGGCTGTTTCGAGGAAACGTTCTCCGGCGGTTCTCAGGTCGGGAGATAGCGGTACGGACATGTCGATGATCGAGATTTCCTTCCAGATGCCGGCGGCGTAGTTCGGCTTGAAAACCTTGATCACGATGGTGTGTTCGCCGGGCGCCAGACCTTCGGGAAGGGGGATGAAAAATCCGTGCTGCCACATCGACGTGGCGGGCAGTTTTTGTTCGCCGATCTTGATGCCGTCGATGAAAATATCGGCGTCACCGTCGACGGCGCCGAACCACAGGGCCAGCGGCGCGCCATCGGCATCGGCGAGGTCGAAGTTGATCCCGTACCAGCCGGCGCCGCGGCGCTCTTCGCCCTGCGATGTCCAGTGTGTGTCGATGCGCATTTTTACCCAGCCATCGAATTCCGTAGTCTTCTGAAGACCGGCATCGAGCCCCTGGTTTTCCGGATCGATCTTGAATGACCACTCGACCGGGAACGAGTAGGTCTTCCCGACCTCGCCGAAGGCCCGGTCCAGTTTCAGTTTCCAGATCGGCAGGCGGCAGGTGGCGACCCGGTGCTTGATCTCAGGCGTCTCGGCTTTCGATTCGGCCGCGGCCAGGATTGCATCACCCGTAGTGATGTAAGCGTCGTCATAGAGCACGGTGCTATCCGACTGGGTTTCCCTCGACCGGTCCTTGCGTCCGTATTCGTCGTGCAGGAAATCGATATAGCGAATCACGTCCGCCGCCCCGTCGCTGTAGTACAGGTTGCAGAACTCCCTGATCGTCTCCCGGCTGTCGATCTCCGGCCGCCACATGGCGCGGGCAAGCAGGTAATACCGTAAATCCTGCATCTCCGTGCCGCGGCTTTGCACGGTCTGGCAGAAATAGCCCTTGACCCCGCACTCGGTCATGATCCGGATGTTCCTGGCAATGAAGCGCAGGTTGGGGCGGGGGTCGAGGTAACTGCCTGAACTGTACTTGCCGAGCTTGATCCAGTTGTAGACGTATCCGTCACCAATGCTTTCCTTCATCTTCAGAAACTCCTGCAGCCTCTCGGCATTGGGTTCCGACGTAGGATCGTCGAACGCGTACCGCCAGTCGGGATCATGGACCATCTGGATGAGGACGTTCGAGGCGGGCTTGGTTATTTTTGGCAGCTCGGTGTGATACAGCATGGTCTCGATGGAGATGGCCGGATATTCCTCGGCCAGCCGCTCGGCAATACTGTTGACGAACCGCATTTTATTGCCACCCAGCTCGACGCCCTCCTCCTTGTTGATTCGCACACATTCTTCGCACTGGCAGAAATAGGGAGTGTCGTTGACGGTGACGGAGACGATGTATTTGTTGTAGGGGTTGGCCTTGACCTCGGGTCCGAGCCAGCCGCGAATCGTTTTGATTGCAACCTCCGCCACTTCCGGATTGCTCATGCAGAGCTGGGTAAACAGTCCGTTGTGTTCGTGTTTCCGCTTGCCGTCGATCAGCGGAAAATATTCGGGATGCGTCTCGAAGTGCTTGTCGGGCGGCACCAGTGAGCTGAACGTATGTGTCGTCGGTCCGATCGGCACGACGCCGCCGAGTCTGGAATTATCGAGCCCGAACGAGACACCATTCATCCGGTTTCGTCTGGTCGATTGGCCGCCCAGCCCCTCCCAGATGGTCCGCCGCTCGATGACCGGGGCGAACATCCTGGACTGCATCTCGACCGTGAGCGTCGGTGTTTGCGGCACGTGTGTCACCTCGGCGGTCAGGAACTTGACGCCGAGCTCGATATCCAGGAAGTCGTAAACCCCGTAGAGCGTGCCCCGGGGGCTGTTGCCCATGATGAAAAGCTTCGCACCCTCGCGGACGATGGCGAAACCCTCCAGGTTGTCCGTCTTCAGGTCGTCCGGAATCTGCTCAAGGCTCTTGCGGTTGGTATTGCCCAGCACGATCTCGAGGTCGGAGACGGGTTCGCTGTCGTGTTCGACCGGAAACTCGGCCCCGGTCATGCCCCAGAGGAAGTGTGCCAGTTCCTTCGCGGCGAGGTCCTCGCCATAGTCCGCGTCTTTGCCGATGACGATGACATACCTCGTGCGGCTGCTTTCAGCCAGTACCATCGGGACCGCAGCGTTGGCACTGGCTGTCATCGACGTTGCGACAATGGGCAGCGCTGCGACGAGTGCGGCTTTGACCATCATTCCCCGCACCGCGGCGTTGCTGCCTGGGAGCGAAAAAGTTGTATGGTTTGGCATATTCAGGCTCCTGGTTCTGCTTTGTCAGGTTGGCGCGAATTGGATGTATCCGGAGTTTTCTGGATGCTGCGGAAGCGCCATAACCCGACTAAACTACTCGTTAAAAACGTGGCTTCCATCAGGGCAGCGACCGGTGTTACGACCAGGAGGTTATGGAGCACCCAGGATGCGTTGCCCATCATGAACATGATGCGAACTGTCTGGTGACCCTTTTGAAAGGTTCCGCACGTCGCCACTAAGGTGCCAACCAACCCGATGAGCTCGACAGGCCGCTCGTACGACAAGCAGAACGTTGCCACGATTGCTGCCAGGAACAGGCACATGATTTTTTTGTTGACAGTGAATGCTGCCACATAAGACCGGCTGCCCATGAAAAGAAAAAGGATTCCGGGAGCGGTCAGGTTCAGGATGAAGAAGTGACACGCGTTGGCAACAGCAGAAGTGCCGATCCAGACAAGCAGAACGCGCCGTGATTTCATCTGAAAGGCGGTAATGCCGAGTGCAAAGGCGATGGCAGCAACTATCTGGGATAGAACAAAATTGCTCAATAATTTCATCCTCGGGTTGGACGGCTGAAGGTTGTGCCAGCTAACTCAGGTCACGCATTCTCGACCCCGCCGGGTGGCAACAGCTGGACGGCTGCCGCGCACAAGAATCTCATTTGAGTAGCCTCGTGAAATTACGGTCCTTCAGACATCGGACACATGCAGCAAGGTTCGGGTGATGGCGTAGATATGTGAAATGCCGGGCGCTGTGAACCCGTCAGGGCGCCTGGAACGGGTTATTGAGGAACCAGGAACGTTTGTGACCTGTGACGCTCCCGTCCTTGTAGGCGAAGTTGAATCCGTCGTTGTGCCGCCAGTCACCGCCGTGGTCGGCGTTCACCCAGTTGTCAACACCACCGAGAAAGGCCATGGGTATCGTGGGTGACGGCCAGCCCCACCCTTGGTCGTCTGCCATCATGAACATATCCGATACGTTCTGGATTTTGCGTGAACCGTTGCCCAGGTCGAACGGTGTGTCCGGTCCGCCGTAGTGCAGGCCGTAACTGGCCGCTGGCCCGCCTTCACCGTCGCACCCCGGGTGTGCCGGCGGGTGACATGGGTCGACGTGTGGGGCTACGGCCTTTGGGCAGCGCAGGAAATGCCAGCCGAAAGCTTCGCCGTCCACCTGGATCGGCCCGGAGAGGCTGGCCCATCCATGGAAACCGAGATAGGGGGCCAAATTCCAGGTCCAAGCACCGCGGACTGTGCTGACCGCATGGGTGTGCGGAATGAGGTTGCCGTCATTGTCTCCGGCGTACATGACCATCCCCACCATGCCCTGTCTCATGTTGTTCACGCACGTGACGTTCGCGGCTGAATCCTTGGCCTTGCCCAGCGCCGGCAGCAGCATGCTGGCGAGGATGGCGATGATGGCGATGACCACCAGCAGCTCGATGAGGGTGAATGAGCAGCGAGCAGGTTCGGGTTGAGGATGAATCCCCACTTTCACAGTACCTCCGACTCAAAAGTGTAAGGCGTTGAAAATACGGCCGAAGCCCTTCTAATGCAATTGCAGATCAGGCTTTTCGGCTGCGGGTGTGTACACGTCTTTAGGTGGTTGACCACACCATGCCCGGCGCGCACAAAAAAAGCCCGGGAATCAATCTGATTCCCGGGCTTTCAGTAATAAAAACCTTGCGGTTCCGCTTATGGGTTATTCACCCGCCTTAGTGTCGATGGCGGCATCGATTTCAGAACCAACGTCGCATTCCGCCTCACAGATATTGGCACTGATCAGCAGAGAAGCGACAATCACGTCGGCTGTATCCCGAACCTCCTGGAGATTGGTCGGCTGGTTAGTGCCCAAAATTGCGCAGGCCAAATCGACTGCTGAGTTGGCGACAACCGCGCAGTCCACACACGGGGCGTTGGTACCAGCGGCGCCATCCGCACCAGCTGGGCCAGCGGGTCCTTGCGGTCCCTGGGCACCAGTCGCGCCAGCCGCACCGTCGGCGCCAGCTGCGCCAGCCGCACCGTCGGCACCAGCCGCACCGTCGGCACCAGCCACACCGTCAGCACCAGCGGGTCCTTGCTTGCCCTGCGGTCCCTGGGCGCCGCCGCCGCCGGCAGCCGCGGGTGCTTTAATGCCGGTCCCCATCCGGAAATAGTCCAGATCAATGATTTGCTTTCCACTATGGTCTTCCGTGATCTTCCAATTCATAGTGTTAGTGCCGGTGTCGGGATTCGCGCAGTTTCCGATGATTATTGCGGCCGGATCACCCGTTTGGTCGTTGTCGTCGATCCATATCTTGAACACATTCTCAGTGGTGTCCGGCGAATACGAAAGCGTGATGAGGTAGTCGTGCCAGCCGTCATCAGCGTCGGTGACAGCCCATCCGTTGTCGGACGTATCTGCATTTCCCCAAGCGCACGTCTCATACATGATGACGTCCTTGTTAGTATTGTTGCGCCAGACAATCTCTGCAGCTGGTGTGTCAGCACCGCGGACATTGAACTGCATGTTCTCGCCAGACAACGCGGTTACCCGCATCCGGAATTGCATGGAAAACTCGGACGGGATCGTGAAAGCATCAACATGCAACCACAGGCTCGTCTGCAACCAAGCCCCACCGATGGTAACGTAGTTGTCAGAATTCTCAAGAGCCGTCCAGACGTGGTAACCCCAGGAGTCTCCTATGCCGGCACCGCCGGTATTGCCGTAATCGTCATTTATAAGGTCCCATCCTTCGAAAGCTTGGGCCTGGTAGGCTGTGGCGGCTATGAGGATAGCTGCCACGGCGGTGATCCATGATCCATTGAGTTTTTTTGCGATGCGGGTTTTCATTTCAAACACTCCTCGGTTTTTCTTTTTGTTGTAATATTCTACCTTTGAGAGGTTAATGACTCTCAAAGTCTTGTTCCGCTTGGCGGAAAAACTGCGAGATTTCTACGGACACCACATTGTATAAAATTATGGTGCGTATTGCAAGGAAAAAATAAACCTGGTCATCCGTGCTCCGGCACCTGCAGCCATGGCGTCGACTGATCCCATGCCAATAGGGCTTGCCGCAGCTCTTGCTCGAGCTCGGGCTGGGCCTCGGTACCGGCCAGGTTGTGCAGTTCGAGCGGATCTTCGGTCAGGTCGTAGAACCAGACGTCATTGTCGGTCGGGCGTCGCGATTCCAGGTCAAAGGACATTCCGTAACAATGCGTCGGGGTGCGGATGCCGATCATTGGCCCGGTCTCGATGAAGGCTGCCCGGCCACCGGGGATGTCGTGACCACCGTGCACGATGGGCGCCAGGCTTTGGCCCTGGACGCTGTCCGGGGTTGGCAGCCCGGCAAGATCCACTACGGTCGGCATTACGTCGATGATGCTGGCAACATGGGTGGTGTCATGTACCGGGGCGCAATCGCGAGGGTCGTGCACGATCAACGGGATGCGAATCGACTCCTCGATCAGCGAGTCCTTGTTGAAGAGCCCATGGCTGCCAAGGTTGTCGCCGTGATCG
>CAYWQM010000101.1:0-295 GCA_964460215.1 uncultured Lentisphaerales bacterium | reverse complement strand
GTTGTCGTCGAGCCCGAACTCGGCGAGGGTGGCGATCAGGGCACCGAACTGGTCGTCGGTGCAGGTGATTGCCGCGTAGTAGAGCCGGGTGAGATCAGCCAGGTCGAAATCGTCTGGCACCAGGTCATCGGGGTCCTGGGCTTCCTGTCGTTGATAGCGCCAATAGTAGTCGGGGCTGGTGTAGGTGTTGAACCAGAACCGGTCGTTGTCGTGATCACGGTCACTGGGGATGTTGGCCCGAAATTTCACATCGTCCCGACTGTACATGTCGTGGTACAGCGGCGGCATTTGCCTG
>CAYWQM010000100.1:0-15618 GCA_964460215.1 uncultured Lentisphaerales bacterium | reverse complement strand
CATTGTAGAAAATTCCAGGCGCGATTGCAAGGAAAATTTTGACTACCAATACCAGTAGACCTGCCCTGGCCCCCGAGTCCATTGCGCTTCATACGCGTCATCGGTACTTTTCAACCACTTTACGGAACCGTCGGCATGGACGCGAGCGCTGCCGCGACAATCCAGTGCCGCATCGTGATGCATCCCGTAACAAGGATCGACGTTGCTACCGCAAGCATCCGAACCAACGGTATAGGACTCGCACCATTCGGCCGCGATAACGGTGTTGGGGTCGACTGAACCTATTGCCAATATGGGCTCCACGGGACCTCCAGTCACACCCCCGGAAACTTCGTAAAAATCAATACCATGTGGTCGCGGATCGATGCCCGCGATGATGGAAATCGATGTATACCAAACATTTAGTGCTACCGCGTGTTGATAAAACGACTGGCTGTCAGGGTTTATATACGTATTCGCCATCGGCTGCGGCGGCACCCAAAAGGTGTCGTTCGGATCCGTCGTAGTCGTAGTCGAGCAGTAAAAGATGTCCGAGTTGCCACCGTACTCAAGCAGCGCCCCCCTGATGTCAGCCCGCCATATGCCGGAGCCTGGCGGAACCTCTACTGCGACCTCGGTCAGGTATAGAAGCTCGCGATAGGGGTATTGCGTCGAATGGTCGACGGCGTATGAGTGCAGCACAGTACCCACCTGTTTGCAGTTGGACATGCAGACGACAATATGCGCCTTATCTCTGGCCCTCGACAACGCCGGCAGCAGCATCGCCACCAGGATGGCGATGATCATGATGACGATTAACAGCTCTATCAAGGTAAAACGGCTACGAAATACTCGCGTCATCGACATCGCGTCACCTGCAAATTCGGGATGGAGAGAGTGTGGAGCATGCACTCCGGGTTATAATCTGGAAACCGGAACGTGTCAAGGAAAGACGATTACGAGAGATCACGCATAGCCAAAATATTTTTTCGTTTACGTCCATTCAGCCCGTCCCGAATACTCGCTGAGCGTTGTTCCAAAAAATGTCTTCGACCTGCGTGTCGGTCAACTTCTGGCTCCAGCAGGCCCACTTCAATGAGCGCAGGTGTTCGAGCCCGACCAGGGCCGGGGTGATGGCGCAGTGCTTAGCCTGGAAGATCGGGTTGTCCGCGTCGAGCACCGCAAACGAATCCCCCAGCGCGATGTAGCGGCCCAGGACGTGGGAGCACGGGTAATCGGAACCGTAAAGCAAGCGCTCGTGCCCCATGATCCGGATGATCGTTTCGTGCGCGAACGCCTCGCAATTGACGCTGGTGTCGAAGTAGAGGTTCTCCAGGTCGGCGAGCTGCGGCAGGCCGCGGAGATTGTTCTCGGGCTGGAAGCCGCGTGCCGAATGGGAGAGTACCAGGGTCATGTCGGGATAGGTCGTGCAGTAGTGGCGGATCCAGTGAATGTTCGAGGGATCGGCGACCGCCTCCTTTTTGACCAGGTGCATATTGATCACCCACCCCTCCTCGTGCGCAACCTTCACCAGTGGCTCCGGCATATACTGGGGGATATCGGCCTCCCATGTCGGCTTCTCGGCCACGAACGTATGGTACGACTTCAGGCCGATAGCCCCGAGACGGCGCACCTCCTGGCGCACCCATTCCGGATCGTCTGCCGGAGTGACGAAAAAATAGGTGCAGCACGTATCGCCGCCGGCCCGCGTCTGCGCTGAAGCCCATTCGTTGACCGACGCAATAAGTTCCGGTTTGAATGAAAACGGAATGAACGCCGCACCAACCTGCCGCCCCGGGTGCAGCCAGTCACAGGCTGCCTGGATGTCCGAGAAACGCGTTGGCAGCGCGACGCCAACGCTGCCCTTAAAGTGGTCTTGCTCGCGCTCATCCCACATCTCGAAGTGCGCGTCGAACACCTGGTCCGGCACGAACGCGTCCAGCTCAGACGCAAACATCTGATGGGCTTGCTCGAGAATTTGATTTGGATCAGGCGTGCTCACGGCGTGAGTATAAAAGAGTAGTGTTCTGTATTCATTTTCCTGTCAATTGCTCCCATAGCAGGTACTCAACGCTCTCCCTCCGCAATCGTCACCCGTGATCCCACCTGGTATCGATCTCGACCGCCCTTCGACTTGCGACGCACCGGTTCCCAGAGCTCGTCCTCGTCGAGTGCCTCCTGCTCACGGCCGGCGGTGGCGTATGGTTGGTCGACAAAACTGAAGGGCCCCAGGACAAACCACTGGCGCATGAAGTGGCGCCAGTTCACGTAGTCGTGGTACGGGTCATCCTGGACCAGAAAGTTCGCACAGATTTTCTCACGCGGTTCGGACATTGCGATGCTCCCCGAATAAAACGCAGAATCTAACTCAAAAACACTGCGACTACTACGCGCACATCCCGGCCATAGGAACGTTTGCCTGATCAGCACGCCAACACTCAGGCCACGGACAGGCGGGATACGATCGACGACCTTGGGGATGTGCTGATGATCGATGATCGTACGAACCACTCGAGTATCATGCAACCGTCTCGTTGCAGGGACGTTGCAGGAACGCCTTTCTGTCCAGGTCAAAAAGATCAGCGGCAACGGGTACTTGCAGCGTATACTGATCGGCATATAGTAGGGGCGTCAACAAACTGACTTTGGCCCGGATTTAGCGATTCATACCCCTTCGGAGAGGTGGCTGAGCGGCTGAAGGCAACGGTTTGCTAAACCGTCGTACCTCTAACGGGGTACCGGGGGTTCGAATCCCCCCCTCTCCGCCAATCCCTCCCTGTCTGATATCGGACAGAAGCGACCACTTGACCAGATCCCAAGCAAACCGTACACTGCTCTCGCATTCGATCCTTTAGTCCTTGATGTCCCTTTCAAGCCATGCGCATCCTCTACATCGACATCGACTCCCTCCGCCCCGACCACCTCGGTTGTTACGGCTACCATCGCGATACGAGTCCGAACATCGATCGCGTCGCAGCCGAAGGCGTGCGGTTCGACAATGTCTTTGTCTCGGACGCGCCTTGCGTGCCCAGCCGCTCGAGCCTGTTCAGCGGGCGTTTCGGGATTCACACCGGCATCGTCTGCCACAACGGAACCGCCGGTGATCCGTTCGTTGAAGGTTCTGACCGTCTGCCGCAATCGACTTTGGGGCGCACGAGCTGGATGCGTTGCCTGCGCGATGCCGGCTTGCGCACCGCCACGATCAGCTCGTTCGCCGACCGGCATTCGGCGTGGCACTGGTACGCCAACTTCAATGACATCTATAATCCGGGACTCATGGGACGGGACCGTGCCGATCATGTCGCTCCCGCGGCGATCGACTGGATCGACCACAATGGCAGCGACGACGACTGGTTCCTGCACGTCAATTTCTGGGACCCGCACGGCCCCTTTCGCACGCCCGCGTCATTCGGCGATCCGTTCGCGGACGAGCCGCTGCCCGCCTGGTATTCAGAGTCGGTGCGTCAGCAGATGTGGGAAGCCGGGGTCGGCCCGTTTTCGGCGCGTTTTCATGCAGGAGACTACCAGCAGCTGGTCGGCAGTGACATGGATTTCTCCCGGCAGCCCGGACCGATCGATTCGATGGACGACGTGCGTCGCCTGTTCGACGGCTACGACACCGGCGTGCTGTATGCCGATCACTATATCGGGCAGATCCTCAATGCCCTCGCCGATATTGGCGTGCTCGACGAGACCGTTGTCATGATCAGCGCCGACCATGGCGAGAATCTCGGTGAACTGAATTTTCAAGGCAACCACGGAACGGCCGACGCCATCACGGCGCGCGTACCGCTGATCGTGCGCTGGCCCGGGGTCACCGATGATCAGGCCGGCCGCGTCGATGACGCGCTGCACTATCATCTGGACTTCGCCGCGACATCCATCGAACTGCTGGGCGAGACGGTTCCCGATAACTGGGACGGCGTCAGTTTTGCCGGGGCGCTGAATGAGGGCGCCTCAGAGGGACGCGATCATCTGGTCGTTTCACAGGCTGCCATAACCTGTCAACGCGGCCTGCGCTTTAATGTCGATGACCGCGCGTATATGTTTGTCCGGTCCTGGTTCGATATGTTTCATGGGTACGATGAAATGATGTTGTTCGATCTGACCAATGATCCGCACGAACAGCACAATCTCGCCAGGGAACAGCCGGAATTGGTTGATCACGCCTTGTCCATGATGGAAACGTGGCACGAGCAGATGATGCAAACCGCCACGCACAAAGTCGACCCGCTGGAAACCGTATTGCGCGAGGGCACCTATCAGTCGCGGCGCGTTCGCCCGAAATACATCGAGCACCTGCGTGCTGCCGGCCGCGAGGACTGGATCGAGCGCGTCGAAGCCGGAACAACCATAACGCCCTGGTCTCCCGGCTCGACCGGCACCGACAGGATCGCAGACAGATAGAAAACTACCAGATCGGCAGCGGACAGCCCCGGCGCAATTAGGGCCGCGGGACGGCGCAGACGAACAGCAGCCGGTCGCCGCCGCGGCCTTGGCAATTCTGCTGATTTCTTGCCCGCATCACCAAAAATCTGCGCGACGTGCAGCGCCCCCTGCCAAGAACCCCCATATGAAACGAACTCTCGGACGGAGCGGAATTGAAGTCAGCGGCCTTGGATTGGGCTGCTGGGCGATCGGCGGGTTGGTCTGGCAGGATCACCGCCCCTTTGGAACGACCGGAACGGACGACCGCGAGTCGATCAGGGCGTTACGCCGCGGGCTTGATCTCGGCATCAATTTTTTCGACACTTCGAACTCCTACGGCGCCGGGCACAGCGAGACGCTGATAGGGAAGGCTTTTGAAGGGCGGCGTGACGAAGTGGTTATCGCCACGAAGTTCGGACTCAGCTTCGATGAAGCGGCCCGCACCATCGGCCCCGAACGCTATGATCCCGATTCGATTCGCTCTGATTGCGAAGCCAGCCTGCGCCGGATGAAAACGACCGTGATCGACCTTTACCAGTTCCATATAAAGCGTTGTGATCCCCTCGAGGCAGTAGACATCCGAGGGGTCCTGGAAGGACTCGTGGACGCGGGTAAGATTCGGGCCTATGGGTGGAGCACCAATTTGCCTGAGAGTGCGACGATCTTCGCTGAAGGCGCCCGGTGCACTGCAATCCAGTTGCACTTCAGTGTGTTCGGCGGCGCCGAAGCGGCCCTGGCCCTCTGCGAGAAGCACGACCTGGCCGGCATCGTTCGCGGGCCGCTGCAAAAAGGGCTGTTGACCGGAAAATTCACTGCAGAGACCACCTTTCCTCCCGACGATATACGCCACAGTTGGAACATGAAAGAGGCCTCGCAGGCGGAGCTGCTGGCGAAGATGGAAGCAATCCGCGACGTACTCTCAAGCCGCGGCCGCACCCCTGCACAAGGCTCACTCTGCTGGCTCTGGGCAAAAAGCCCTGCCATGATCCCCATTCCGGGCTTTAAGACCGTGGCCCAAGTCGAAGACAACGCCGGAGCCATGTCATTCGGGCCGCTGAACGACAGTGAGATGAAGGAAATCGACGCCCTGTTGGAGCCCACAGACTCGGCATAGAACTGGTTCACAATAGAGAAAACCGGACTGATTACTCGACTGCTATCGACTCTTGCAACCATCCGGCTCCGGGCTACGTTCACAGCTGGCAACCCAACATTCGCGAACCAGAAAGGTCATCAATGAGACATCTATACCGCGTCATCGCGCTGACTCTGCTCCTCTCCACCACGGTCCGGGCAGCGGACCTCGTCGTCGCCGACAACGGCAGGACCGCCGCCAGCATCGTCGTTGCTGCCGACGCCGGGCATTGGGAGAAGCAGGCGGCAACTGACCTGGCAAAGTACATCGAGCTCATGTCCGGCGCGAAACCCGCAGTCGTCCACAGCACCGATGCGATACGTCGGGCCAAGCCGGTCCTGTACGTCGGCAGCGAGGCGCTCAAAGCCCAGCCCACTCTGAACGCGAAGCTGCAGGCAGTGCTCAAGAAGGATCCATTCCTCCGCGCCGACGGCATTGTCGTACTACGCGACGGGAACCGCGTCTATCTGGCCGGCAACAACGACGAGTCGCACTACTACGCGGTGATGCATCTGCTGCACATGTGGGGGTGTCGCTGGTACCTGCCAACGGCGATCGGTGAGTGCATCCCCGAACAGGAGCGGCTGGCGATCGGTGATCTGGATCATGCTTACGGCTCGCCATTCGAAGTCCGGCACTACTGGATTTCGTGGAACGGCTCGACTGAGGGTCAGGTCGAATTCCAACGGCGCAATTACATGAGCAGCCAACGCGCCCCCGGCATGGGGCACGCGCTGATGCACTACACCAAGGACCTGGCACCGGAAGGCGGCACCTCGTTCAACGTCCCGTTCTCCGAGCCCGAGACTGCCGAGCATGTCCTCAACAAGATGGCGTCCGCGATCGAGGGCGGTGCATCGGCCATCTCGCTGGCCATCGATGATGGTGCGTACACGAATGATTCCGAACGAGACGCCGAGCTGCACGCCAACCTTCAGGACAAGTATTTCGTGAAGACCTCGCAGACCGACCCGATGATGGCGTTCTATGCCAATATCGGCCGGATGATGAAGGAGCGCTACCCGGAGAGCAAGACGGTGATCGGCGGCATGGCCTATGTGAATGTCAGTATTCCGCCGCAGCGAAATCATGAGGTGCCCGACAACATGGTGATGTGGCTGGCGCCGATCGACATCGATCCGAACCACGGCATGGACAGCGTCGTCAGTCCACCGAAACAGGAGTACCGCGACATGATGTACCGCTGGTCGGAGATCATGGACGGGCGGGTATGCATCTATGACTATGACCAGGGCATGCTGGTGTGGCGCAACATCCCGAACCCGTCGCACATGGCGTTTCGGCATGATGTAAAGCACTATCGCGACGCCGGCATCCTCGGCATCGGTACGGAATCGCGCAACGCGATGGCCAAAGTATTCACCAATCTGCACATCCGCGGCCAGCTGATGTGGGATCCGGAGGCGGATGTCGACCGGATGATCACCGAGTTCTACAAGAAGTTTTATGGCCCGATTGCCGGCCCCATGGGCAAATATTGGGACACCATCTACAAGGCGTGGGAAGAGACGATCGTCACCGAGCACGAGTACATGACGGCACCGGCGATTTATACACGTGAGGTTATGGAAACGCTGCGCGGCCATATCAGAGTTGCCGAGGCCGCTGCCAGGGTGTTGGCGCGGAAAAAAAATCTCACCCGTAACGAGAAGCTGGTGCTGGAGCGCATGCGTTTCGTCCGGCTCAGTTTCGACACACTGTCGGCTTACATGGAGATGGTCTTCGCGGCATCGACCGATGCCGACTACAAGCGCGCCTCGGCAGCGGGCATGCGGATGTTGGCGTCACGGCTCGAAATGGCTGAAATGAATTCGACATTCACGACGCGCGTCATTGGACCGGGCTCTTCCGCCAACGAACCGGGCGGCAGCCCGGCATGGCTTCAGGGCGAAGTGAAGCAGTACATGGATCTGCTCGCGCTCACGGACGGCACCACGGGATCGCTCGTTGCGCGGCTGCCGCTGGAATGGGCTTTCCACCGGGACCCTCGCGATACCGGACTCGGTCGTGGCTGGGGCTACAAGAAGGCGGACCTGACATATTGGCACGCCAACAAGAACAAGTACCGGACGCCGGACCGCCGGAAAGATTACCCGACAACCGAATGGGAGATGGTCAGCACCGATCTGTACCCGCCGGCGCAAGGGATCCTGCACCCCGACTGGCAGAGTTTCACCGGTCACCTCTGGTACAAGACGGATATCGAAGTCACGCCGGCCGATACAGACGGGAAGGTGCACATCCATTTTCCGGGGCTATTCAGCGAATCGTGGCTCTGGGTCAACGGCGAAATGGTCGGCTATCGGGAGTGGAATCCCTTGTGGTGGCGAAACGACTACAAGTTCGACTGGGACGTGGACCTGTCAGGCAAACTCAAACCGGGCACCAATAATATCACCGTGCGTTGTAACAATGTTTTGCAGTTCGGCGGCATGTTCCGCCGGCCATTCCTATATCGTGTGGTCGAGTAGACTGCCGTCATCTCCTAACTTCTAAACCGATTGGCAAAATGAGTTTTCACGCCTACCGCCCGCTCGACGCCGACATGCCGCACCTGCGTGAGTCCTGCGACTGGGGCACCGACCCGGACAGCGGCTCGCGCATCATCCGCATGACCACCAGCGTCGGCATGAGTCACAACATTTACTGTGAGCAGCCCTACGGCTCACCCGACGGCCGGCGGCTGATCTTTTTCCGTGCCCTGGACATGCACACGCGGAGTCGGCAACTGCTGATTGCGGATCTCGAAGCACGCGACACGACTCTGATCGCACCGGACGTACCGTCGGAGGAGGTGGCGCCCGTGTCCTGGGGCGAATGGGCTTACTATCAGATGCACGACGGTTCGCTGCGACGCATTTCGCTGATGAGCCTGGTAAAGGAGGAGGTCCTGCCGGCAGGCGCGATCACCGGCGGCATCGGCGCCATATCGTCAGATGACCGGTACCTGCTGATGACCGAGGCGAAGGGCGACCACTTCATCTGCAGCACGATCGACATGCAGACCGGCGAGCGACAAGTGCTCGTCGATTGCCCGGAGAACCGTAATCCGCACGGGCAGCTTTCACTGTGCAAGCCGCCAAGGCTGCTGTATCAGCTGATTGCCGGCGACAGCGATTTGCAGGGCGTCCCCGTCCTGGTACGCGAGCTGGCAGCCGACGAACCGTCGCGTCTGCCGTTCGGCAAGCCATGGACAGCCGAATCGACCGGGCACATGACATGGCTGGCGGATACCGGCATGGTTGCCTGCACGGTGACCTGGGATGGGGAAAAACGCCGGCATGATTCAAGGCACCCGGAAGGAAACCTGATGTATGCAGCGCCCGGCGACGAAGCGCCATCAGTCTTTCCAGCGCCGGATTCGTGGTTTTATCATATCTCGGTATCGCGCTGCGGGAAATACTTCGTCAGTGATGATTTCGCGGACTTCCAGGCAACTGGTGCGATCGACGGCAAACCGGGACCGATTCGAATCGTCATCGGTAATTTCGCCTCAGGGAAGAGCCGGGCACTGGTGCACGACTGTCAAAATTACGGCATCGCCGGGTGTTCGCGGTTCGAGCCCGATCCGTACTTTACTGCGGACAACAAGTACGTGATCTACAACGCCTCACCGTTCGGCACGATACAGCTGTTTGCGGCCGAGGTGCCGGAGGATTTTCGGCGAAGTCTCGATTAATGGTGAAACTCGTTGTCGCCGGCATCTTTACCGAAAGCCCCGTTAGGCCCCCGCCCCCCGATCAATGCAACCCAGCTGACGTGACCGTCGACATAAAGCGTGTTGATGCCGACACCGGTCAGGCCGTCCTCTCCTTCGTGGTTCGACTCCGCCGGGTACCAACCTGGCGTGAAGGCGGGAACACCGGTATAGGAAATATCGAACATGAGGGGATTCCTGCTCGGGTTATCGATCAACCGCTCGCGAACACACGGCCGCACACGATCGCCGCCTGCTGCGTTGAATTCCGGCCAATAACCAACGTGCCAGCCATACCAATACCATCCGATCGGGTAGTCATGCGGGTCGGTGTTGGAGGCACCACCGATGTAGAAATACGTCATCAGTCCGTAGCCGTTGGCCGTGGCCGGGTCGGATGGCCAATGCACCAAGGTCGCAGAGACCGCACCGTCCGGGAAGGAATTACCGCCACCGAGATTGAGCTGGGCCACGGACGGGCAGCGGACGGTACCTCTGATCATCCCGTACTCGTCCAGCTCCGTCGTCATCGGCGTGCCTGAAAGGTCGGGTGAGGTGCTGTTCCTGGTCATCAAGATGGGGTAGTCCCGTCGGGTCCTTGGATACTCCGTTGCGTTATCGGAGGAATACAATTTGCAGGATAGGCCGTTTCCTTTCAGGTTGCTCATACATAAAATGCGCTTCGCTCGTTCCTTCGAGACCGCCAGGGCGGGCAGCAATATCGACATAAGGATGGAGATAACCACGATGACTACCAGCAACTCGATAAGCGTGAAAAATTGTAGCGGTATCTTACGGTTCATGGCGAAGTCGTACTTCGGGGCTATCGAGTTAGCAAATGGCGCCGTACACCAACTGCCAGTAGGCAGCTTGCGGACATTGAGTAATTATTGCAGAGTAGCCCACGGCACTACACATTACAAGATCGAGCCATCACTCCGGCCTTTGCGCTTTCATTGAGCAACTCAAGACGATAGACTTTTCGATGCACAAAACTGTTACATCCTGGCCGGAATTCTGCGCGGCCTGGGACGGTGCCCGCAACTTTATGATCGACGGTTTGATCGATTTCGACTTCGACTTTCCCTCACTGCCGGAGATCGTCGATCAGGCCCGTAGCGACAGTGAAGCACGGATCACACTCGGCCAGGGGCACGATCAGCTGCAGCTCGATGACATTGCCGAGTGGTTTTGCGCGCTGCCGATCGACGTTGCGATGCTCGAGCCGTTCGCGCTGGCCCATTTCAAATTGTCCCGCTTCGACCGGCCCGGCGGTTTCCTGCATGGATTCAAAGAGCGCGTGCTCGACGTCTGGCAGGCGGCACTGGCGGCTAACGGCTTCACGTGGGATCGCTGCTCCCCGATCATCTTTATCAGCGGCCCCGGCTGCCGGACCGGGTATCACATGGATGTATCCCAAGTGATGGCATGGCAGCTCTACGGCCAAAAGCGCTTTTGCGGACTCCGCGATGCAGAGCGCTGGGCTCCGAAAGACATTCGCCTCAGCTACAAACAGGAGACGCTCATCCGGCCGGACAAACTCACTGACGATGATGCGTTGTGCTACGACATGGCTTTCGGCGATATGCTGTGGAACACACTGCTGACTCCGCACTGGGTCGTCGCAGGCGACGAAGCCTCGATAAGTATCAACATCTCGCATGGCGGCCTACGCCTCAACGGCCACCTGGCACCGTTCGAAGCCGAACACGAGGCGTTCTGCCGCGACTACCCCGACAAGGCGCCCCCGTCACCGTCGGCAATGTACTGACGTCGATGCCGGGAGAGACCGGCGACGTAATGTTCAGGTAAGGCGTTACGCGCCAGGAAACGCCGCGAGAACCTCACCTTGCATTATGCGACCCGCCAATAGTGTATTTTTTTAGGGGGGGCCGTGAAATAACGTTAATTCACGGTTTTATTTTCTTGGATTTTTTCCAGTAAAAAAAAAGCGCGGAATCTTTCGATTCCGCGCTTTTCCTTAATCAACGTATAGTTGTGCCTACTCAGCCAGCTTGGCATCGATGGCAGCATTGATTTCAGAACTGACATCGCAGTTGCCCGCGTCACAGATATTGGCGCTGATCAGCAGAGAATTTTTAATCGCATCGGCTGTATCCCGAATGTCCTGGACACTGGACGGCGGGTTGACGCCCAAAATTGCGCAGGCCAAATCAACTGCCGAGGTGGCGACATCCTGGCAATTCACACACGGTGCATCCGCGCCATCGGCACCGGCCGCGCCATCAGCACCGGCCTTGCCCTGCGGCCCCTGGTCGCCTGGCGTCGATCCGATCGCGCTAAGTACCTGTTGGATCAGTGCAAAGGCATCGCAACCGTCAGCATCGACCGCGCTTCCGGCAGGCGTGTCGGCGCACAGGTCATTCGAATCAGAGACGCCATCGTTGTCGCTGTCTCTCTGAGAGTCGGAACAGCCATTGCCATCAACAGCTTCACCGTCAGGCGTGCCGGCACATTGATCAGCGGCATCACTGACGCCGTCATTGTCGCTGTCTTTCTGAGAGTCGGAACAACCATTGGCATCAACAGCTTCACCGTCAGGCGTGTCGGCACATTGGTCAGCATCGTCGGCGACGCCGTCACCGTCTGCATCCGGTGGAGCGAGGGAAACCCCACCCGAGGCAATTACCCATATGTCGCTGCCCCCGAGGGTACCACCCCCGTCGCGATTCCAATAGGTATTCCCACCACTTTCAAAAACGAATCTGCCGACGTCTCCGCCCCATTGGGTATCACGGGACCATGTCATTTTACTAACGACACCGTCGGCCGACGTCCCCGTCAAAACCAAATCGCCCTTATCCGCAGCCGGCTGCCAATTTAATATCTTTATATCTGTCGCCGATATTCTCGGATTACCCCAAATCGCATACGACGTCGAGCTCGAGCTGCTTGTCCCAAAGCTAACATCCGGATGCGTGGGATGACCTGTGACAGATATCTCCCACTCGATTATCTCGTCATAGTAGAGGTTCCCGTTCCCATTCTGGTCCTCTGCCGTGATCGTCCCAGAGAGGCTCGCTCCTTCCTGCTCCGCTGAGTAATTGTTGATAGTAAATTGGATTTTTTCCGCCCTGACTTGCATCGAGCCCATACCCAAGCCAACCATGACGGCCGCTACGAAGATGTTGGTGAAATACTTCATTTTAAGTTCTCCTTCGGATGAGGTTAACGTTCGGGACAAAACTGACGGCAGCGGCTGGCCGCTGCCGTCAGCAAAAAAAGTACGGTTCAACGTGTTTTATTTCGGTGAAAAAGCATGCATCGACAGCTTATCCACCGGGCGAAATTACTAGATTGTGGAAGTTCAGTGACGCACACAAAAAGGCCACTATCCCTCCACACGCAAGCAAGTATAGGAAAATCCGGATACAATTGCAAGAAAAAAAGGCACCACGGTGGAACGGCAGATCGGCGGGTCCACCTGTCGCAGCCGTGCGGGGTTCCTTTCAGGGGCTAATCAACCGGCAGGCCGATCAAGCTTGGGTAATAGACGAACAGTTTGCCGGCGCGGTCGTTCTCATCCATGAACAACTGGTGGGCAGGTCGTGGTGCGGCGGATGGTCACGGGGACGTATAAGAGTTAACGTTAGCCATGTATCTACGGGGCTGACACTTTGCTTCACCGTCATTTGCTAATCCAGACCCGACACGATTGCTTGAGAAAGCAGAAAACCCGCGAATCGGCGGACACCAGTAAATTGAGGAAAATAAAATGCAGGCACCAAGGAATAATGGTTCAAACCGAATGCTTACTTCTCCAACCTCACGTGTCAACGCCTTGAAAATACTGGCAGTAGTGACGGTAACCCTGGCATTGTTCTGCGTCGTTTCCAACGCTGGCAACTACCGCCCGCCCGATGCGCCCGGCAAGCTCGAGAAGAAACAGTCGACCAGCGGCCTGGTCATGGACTATGCACAGGACAAACAGCTCTTCCGCGCAGCGCGCGGCCGGCCGGCGATCAAGCGCGATCCGGCATACCTGACGAACGAGAAGAACCCGGACGCAGCAGCACAGGTCCTGGCCGGAAAACGCACCGTTGCAAACGCCGCGTGGTGGGGGTTCGACGAAGAGGATTCCACCGCGGCGTTGCAGGCAGCCATCGATTCCGGCGCCGAGAAAATCTTCATCCCAAACATGGACAAGGACTGGATCGTCGAGCCGCTTTTCTTAAACAAGGATGATCAGGAAATCATCTTTGAAGCCGGGGTGGTTGTGATCGCCAAGAAGGGTGCATTCAAGGGCACAAACGACTCCCTGTTCAGCGCCGAGGACAAGCAGAATATCACCATGCGGGGATACGGTGCGACACTGAGGATGCACAAGAAAGACTACCATTCGGATGCCTACAGGAAGGCCGAGTGGCGCTCCGGCCTGAATTTCTATAATTCCAGGAATATCACGGTCCTTGGGTTGACCATCCGCGACACCGGAGGCGACGGTCTCTACTTCGGCGGGGCCCTTTGCAAGAACGTCCTGATCAGGGATGTGATCAGCGACAACAACAACCGTCAGGGAATGAGCGTCATCAGCGCTGAAGACTTCCTTGTCGAGAATTGCGTCTTCAGCAACACGACTGGCACACCGCCGATGGCCGGGATCGACCTCGAACCCAACAATGCGAGCCAGAGGATGGTCAACGTACGTATCCGCAATTGCATCTTTGAAAACAACTCAAGCATGGGAATCCTCGTCTCCCTGGGCCGTCTGAATACGAAATCGGAACCCGTGTCGGTGCTCTGGGAGAACAACTACATCCGTGGCGGCGGCATGGGGATTCACGTCGGCGGCATGGATGATGACGGCCCGAGAGGAGAAGAGACATTCAGGAATAATATAATCGAGGATGCCGACACCGCCGGTGTCTTGGTCCGCTGCAAATCCCGGAAGGCCATACGACTGGTCTTCGACAATCTCTTTATGAAGAACGTTGCCGTGGGCAAACTGGGTGCCTGGGTTCACCCGGCGGCAATCATATTTCATGCCCGGTCGAAGGCGAGCCTGCAACCCGGCGGCATCGAGTTCAACAACTGTTTCGTGTACGAACCGGCGGGCGGAGACCGGGTACTGAGAAACAACCCCGTCATTTTACTCACCGGCGGGTTCGACGACATGTTTTGGACCGACGTCAGCGGACAGGTGACAGCCTCCGTTCCCGGCGGCGCCCGTAAAAGGATCGATATGGAGGTCAAGGATTTCACCCTGACGTTGAATGATGAAAGCCGACCGTTCGCCGAGGCTGCAGCGAAGTGGACAAACCGGGAGGACAAGGAGGCGGTCGCCCAGGTCATGGCCGGGAACCGCACTATGGCCAACGCCGCCTGGTGGGGGTTCGATGAGGAGGATTCCACCGCGGCGTTGCAGGCGGCCATCGATTCAGGCGTGGAGAAGCTCGTCGTCCCCAACATGGGCAAGGACTGGATCGTCGAGCCACTCTTCCTAAACAACGACAACCAGGAGATTTTCTTCGAGCCCGGAACCGTCATTGCCGCCAGGAAAGGCTTTTTTCACTCGCGCAACGCCAGTCTTTTCCAGGCCGAGGGTCGACACAACATCACCCTGCGGGGCTACGGTGCGACGCTGCAGATGCGCAAGACGGATTACCAGTCGCCTCCTTACCAGAAGGGCGAGTGGCGCTCGGGTGTGAATGTCCATAATTGCAGTGACGTGAAAGTCCTTGGGCTAACGATCCGCGACACCGGTGGAGACGGCCTCTACTTTGGCGGGACCCTCTGCAAAGACATCTTGATCAGGGATGTGGTCAGCGACAACAATCACCGCCAGGGAATGAGTATCATCAGCGCCGAAAACCTGCTTGTCGAGAACTGTGTTTTCAGCAACACCCTGGGGACAGCACCGATGGCCGGGATCGATCTCGAGCCGAACCGGGCAAACCAGAAGCTGGCCAACGTTCGCATCCGCAATTGCGTCCTTGAGAACAACGCCATCATCGGCATGCACGTGTACCTGGCCAAGCTGACGTCGCAGTCGGCCGATGTTTCGGTACTGTGGGAAAGCAATGTTGTCCGGGGCGGGGACGTCGGCATCCATGTCACTGCCATCGGCGGCGACACGCCCAAGGGGCTGATCGAGTTCCGCAACAACATCGTCGAGGACACGCGACACACGGCGGTGATGATTCGGCAGAAGGAGGCCGCCACCGCCCTGCGCCTGGAGTTCAATAACGGCCTGTTCAGGAATAGCACCACGCTGGCGCCGTATGACATGGAAACAGTGAATTTATTCAGACACTACTGGGGAATACAGTATCCCTCCCAATGGTGGCGTCATGCGACGCACTGGTGGCGCAACTTTCCCGTGGCGCCGATCGTCTTC
>CAYWQM010000099.1:8681-15704 GCA_964460215.1 uncultured Lentisphaerales bacterium | reverse complement strand
AACGCTGAAGCGGTAATCGTCGAGTTTCTCACACTCATCGCACTGGCAACGGTAGTACCCGTCTTCCTGGCCGAGGGTGACGACGTCCAGTCCCCTCGCGAACTCCTTTTTCACTCCTTCCACGAGCAATCGTTTCACATCGGGGTTCGTTGAGCACAGGTGATTGCGGTCTGTCGTCCGCTTGCCGTCGATCAGCGCGAAATATTCGGGATGCTCGTCGAAGTATTTCTCTACCGGCACCATGCCGTAATACGTATGACCGCCACTGCTCGCCGCGATGCCGATTCGATAGTTGTTGGCTACCGCGCCCGGCGTGATGTCCTCCAGCCAATGCCCTTTGGATCCAAACGGGAACCGGCCCGATGAAAACGCGATGGCGGGCACAAACGAGCTTGACAGCGACTTCGGTACACGCAGATCGGTCTGTGGCGGAATGAATTCACCGGCCGGCCCGGGCAGGAACCAGCGGATCCCGGCCACCTCTTCGAGGAACATGGTAACCGCCCGGCAGTTGCCGTCCACCACCCGCGACTCGGGCGTCTGAAACTGCATCTTCAGGTCTCGACCGATCAAATACAGATGATCGTCCTTCACGACTATCCTGCCGCCATCCCATTTCAGGTCATCTGCGTCAACACCCGCACGCGTCGCCAATTCCGTATGGCCGACGCTGATCAGCGTACCCTCCGGCGCGGTGTCCTCGCTGACAATCGCCAGCCTCGCGCCGCTCGCCAACTCGATATAATGCTGCAGCCAACGCGCGGCCTCGCCGGTCCAGTGTTTCGCGTCGCGCGGGATGACGATCGTGGCCCGAGGCTTGCCGCCGGCGGTCAACTCGATCGAGGGACCGTCGTCCGCTGTGCTTCGCGGCAGTGGCTTGAGCTGTTTTTTGCTGATGACCGTTGGCCTTTCTGAACCCGGCACAGCTGGGTGGCCCGCGGCGTAATGCGCGCCGATCTCCTGCGGATTCAACGCCTGGGAAAAACCCCGCACCTCGGCGATCAATCCCGTGAAGTAGCGCCAATCGGTCAGATAGAAACTGCGGCCGACATTGATCGGATTGTCTACGTATGGAATGATCCGCTCATCGGCATGCGGCAGTTTGCCGAGCGGTGCGAAGGTTGCCAGTTCGCCATCGATGTAGAGTCGCACCCAATGCCCGTCGCAGCTAAAGGCGACATGCATCCAGCGATCCAGCACCGGCTGTTTGCGCGTGGAGGTCCAGTGCTCGGTGCTGCGATCCGGATCCAGTACGCAACAGTAAAGATGACTGCCGTCCGCCCCGACATGTATCTTGTAGGAGGAGCGTCCGGCGCTGAACTTGCGGGCGATCAGCGGCGATCTCGCTGCCGTCGGCTTCATCCACAATGCGAATGTGAATTGCTGGCCGCGCAGCCCGGGATGATCCGGCACTTCGAGGTAATCGTTTTCCCCGTCGAACGCAAGCGCGTACCCGTCACCCGACTTGACCGGCTGTGCACCGTGAATACTGCCGTTCAGTCCGTTTCCGCTTTCATCTGCGATCGTTTCAACCGATGATTTGTTAAAGCTGTATCGGAACATTTGATTACCGTCGTCTGCCGCCGGCATCGCCGGCGCATACATCAGCAATCCGATCACGGCAACAGCCATACGATGTCGGCAGGTCATGTCTGCGACTCCTTGATGGGTGATTGTAGAGATGGTTAGAAGGCACTTTGCTCATCGCCTCGCGGGCTTTTCGGATAGTGAATGCAGAGGCCAGTACAACACGGGGTTGGCCATTTTTTTGTGTTACCTCATCACTCGAAGTACGGCTCGACAACAAGGTAATTGTACATGATCTGCTGACCGATTGGACCGCCGGGTTCATCCGCACTCGCCCAATCCGAAACCGTCAGCGTCGCGGTTTTTCCTTTCGCTCGAAACACCCGCCAGTGAGAATTGAGATAGGCGTGATTCTTGGCATCAAACAGCTCGTTGTTATGGCCATAATGATTTTCAAAGGTCTCCGGGGCAGCCTTCGGAAAGACTTCGAATGGCGCCTTGTCTGAATGGATGTCGGCACGCTTGAGGTCGGGCAGCCAATCCGTATTGTCGATGGAGACCGAAACCGCCTCCGCCAGCTTCGCCGATTTGCCGGTGGCCAGGTTTGTGTAGTCCGCAGTGATCATCTTAAACGAGTACGCGCGGCCCGGCGTCAACCCGTTGACCTGCTGCGAAAACGTATTGGGCCCGTCGGCTGACCGTTTGGTTACAAGAATCGTATCGCCCTGAATCCCGGAAAGATATCGCCCCTGCAGATGACCGTAACCGTCGAGCGTTTTTACGGCGGTCTCACCCGGACCGGAGATTGTCCAGCCTGTAGTGTCGTCTTCAAAATCGCCGTTCACGATGTGATCGAGGCGATACGGGTCGTCCGTGATGCGGTCCGTGCGACCTTCGAAGCCGTAGTGGCGGTGCAGTTTTGCCGCCCAACGCAGGATCTCTTCGTCGACGTACGGCGAGTAATACCAGAAAGCGCCGTAGAGCCCAAACAGCGCTGGTTCGTTGGCCAGGGCGGCGAATTGCAGTTCCATCAGTATTTTGAAATTGGTGGACGGATCGATATCCTGGATCTGGCCGGTGGCCACAGCCGACCAGAACCCCATCGTAGCGACGCCACGGCGCATGGATCCAGGGATCTGACTGTTGCCGCTCTCTATGGTCTGTACGATCATGGTTTGAATATCCTCGAGCGTCTGCTCTTCGGATTTTTGTTCCGTAAGGTATGCATAAAAGGAAAACGGCCAGCCCGCATCGAGCACCACTTTCATCATTGCATAATCCCCTTCGGAGCCGAACACGGCGCCCTCGTACCACGGCTGATAGGCGCGGCCGGCCAGGTCGGGATTGGCGAGTATCTTGGACACGGTTTTGGCGATCTCGATCTTCTGCTCGATTCTCGGAGACCCGATCTGGTCGAGGATGATCCCGTCGTTCAACGGATGTATAAATCCGCCGTGCCGAAGCATTTTCTCATAGTAGTCATCGGCTGTTATGAAATCATCCGTCGCGGAACCGAGGTGACTCGGGGCAACGCCGAAGGTGATCCAGCGCCCGCCCTCTGCCCGCCACTCGCGCATGGCTGCTTCGTCGTTTGTGCCGCCGAGGATCGTCGTGCAATGCGGCAGTATGTGCTGGCGCAGGAATTTCATGGAATAACCGGCGGGAAACGTGCTGTAGATCAATTCCGGAACGCTTCGCACAATGAGTTGCTCGATACGACCCTGGACGCGGATTGAATGGCGCCCGACCGGCAGCAACCGTCTTGCTTCGGCCGCGGGCTCGCCCGGTTTCAACGACAGCAGCGGCTTGTCTTCGGCATCGAGGAGCAGTTTGCCATCGCCCGATGCCGTTACCAGCACCCAGCCCTGCCGCGGGTTCATGAAATCGATCACTGTCGCATCGAGCAGGCCGCGCTCGGCGGCATTGGTCAATTCGCTCGTCAGGTTATTCAGCACTTTTACCTGGTGCTTCCCGCTCGGCAGCACCGTGGCAGGCGCGCGCGTGTCGACCACCTCCCGGCCTTCGGCATCAGTAAATCTTGCAACCAGTTGATAAGCTCCCCAGTCGAGAGCTTCGGAAGAAAACGACAACGACGAGGACACTGGCGGTCCTTCGATTTGTTTCTCGGCGAGTGCCTTGCCGGTGTCGCGCGCTTGCAAAGTAACGCGCAGCACCCCTGCCTTGCGAACCGATTCCGAGAGCTCCAAATCCACACGACATGAAATGGCCGGATTGCCGTCCGCGGGTGTTTCCGCTTGCCACGGGTCGTCTACACCGATGCGAATGGCTTCGCACAGCCACGGCCGTTGGACATGTGACAGGGCAAGGATTTCGTTGCTTGTCGCGTCGCGTATGACGAGTTTTTTCAGATTAGGCGCGTCGCGGGATATGAATGTGTCCAAGGGTGTTGTCGCGAGCGGTTCGACACCAATGATCTCGGATGCACAGACGTCTGTAGCGCGGGCCGCCAGCGTCATGACAGTTGTGTCTTCTTCTTTCGGCGCGGCACCATCAGTCGCCGTCCAGCGTTCGATTTTTATCTTTTGCGCGGTGTCGGACGCATTACGCAGGAACGACAAGAATTCTGCACGCTCGTCATTTCCATCCGCCGGCTCGAGCAGTAGCAACTGCGGCGATTCTATGCGCAGCGGGTATTGCGCAAAGTCGACCTCGATACCCTCGACCAGTGGAAAGCTCTCGGCTACGTTGAAATCACCGCGTGCGGCGGTCGATGACATTTCGTGGCGGGGCGCAAAGGTGTTCCGGCACAGATTGATGCCCCAGCTCGATCCGAGCTCGGGGGAGATTCCGAAATTGTAAAACGGCACCGCCATCTCCAGCGACCAATAGCCGTCGGCAATGTGGGTGGCAACCTGCCAGTCGCCGTCCCACGACGGGTCGTACTCTGAACCGCCGCCACCGCGCCAGGAATCGAACGTCGAACCGAAGGCGTTGACTACAAGCTGGCAATAATTCACACCCGATTTTCCCGGATCAATCAGGATCTCGACGGTATCGTCGGAAAAAACATACGTATCGTGCGGCTTCAGGTTGCCGACCGGCTTGAGCCCTTTCGGCATCATACACTTCATGGCGATATAGAGATTCCGATTGTCGTAGCAGACATATCCGATTGACTGCTGCGCTGCCGGAAGATTGGTCCTGTGCGTGATAAATCCCTCGGCGACTCCGGCTGTCGTCCAGCAGGTGTCATCGAGTTTTCCATCCATTGCCGGCGGCGATTCGGCGCGTGTGGCGTTGATGGTTCGGATGGTTTCGGAAGATGCGTTCTGACCGTGCGCCGAATGCGCGGCAACGCCAGTGATTATGGCCATGATGTAAACTATCCTTTTAATGGGGGGACTCCGCGGGTTTGAAACTGTGGGGTTGGCCGGATAGCAACCGGCATTCTCAATGGAAATAACTTGCCGATCCAATGGGAATTTCCAAGCTATCGGTCAGTGCCGTGGTCCATGTATTCTTTGTCCAATATCAGAGTGTTGTCGCCCTCATCGACGATCTGCTCGGGCACCTGTGAGAATCTCGGATTCAGGATAGTACACTCGGATACGCCTTTGGCGATTTTTATTCCCGTCTTGCCGCCGGCGAAGTAGAGGTAGTTCAGATGCATCGTGTCGCCGCGGCGCATGTCGACGCCGGTGTTGAAGCCCTCAATGGTGGTGTTGCTGATCACAAACTGATTGGTCGTATTGATGAGGAATGCAGTGCCGATGTTGCCGATGATACAGTCGTAGAAGCCGAAACCGATGGAACTGTTGTTCACCTCGATCGCCGTATCGCAGGCCGCGACCGACACTTTGCGAAAGGTGTTGTACATGGACGCCTCGTTGCCGCCGTCCAGCAGGATTCCCTTGGCGAATCCTCTGATCTGCACATCCTCGACAAGCGAATAGCTTTGCTTGGTGTAATCCATGCCTACTTCGCTGGATTGGCGGTCCATGCCATTGAGGGTCAGCCCCCTGATCCGCCAACCGGAGGTGCGCACCGCCGGATTGGGAGCTTGCAACATGGTCTTGACGATGCCGCGCAACATCGCCCGCGCACCGATCAGGCGCGTCTTGTTGCGCAATGTGATTGTCTTGCTCACCGCATAGGTGCCGGCCGGCAGAAAAACGCGCCCGCCCTGGTGGTTGGCATCGATCGCGGCCTGGATGGCTGCGGTGTCATCGGTCTTGCGGTCGGCCTTGGCCCCCCACCATTGGGGATAGACTTCCTTGACGAACCGTGAGTCAAACACAACCTGGCCGGGCCCCTCGAAAATGTGCGCCAGTGGCGCCTGGACCGGTCCGGTAATGGTCAGTGCCGCACCGTCGGCAACCGCGACCCGGCCGCCCATTTCAAACTGCAGACAAATATTCGCGGGCACTTGTAGATCGGTCGCGACGGATTCCACCGATTCGATTTTTAATGTTGCCGGCTTGTCTCCGAGATCGAACACCTGCCGCGCCAGTCCCTTCAGTTCGGATCGATCGACGGGCGCCGGCTTCGGCAGGCGCGACCTGCCATCGGCATAATGCGCTCGAACCTCCCGTGCCGACAGTGGCCGGCGGTATATACGTACCTCGTCGATCATGCCGTTGAAATAGGCATCACGGGTGCGGCCGATCCAAACGCTTTTCCCGCTGCTCTTGATTGGTTCCGACAGGGAGTACATGGCATCCAGCTCGCCATTCAGATAGACCCGCATCTTGCTGCCGTTATAGGTGCCGACCACGTGCGACCACTCGCCCAATGGTACGGGCACCCGTGGGTTGTTCCCGCCGCCGGATACATAGAACCACGCTGTCGAGTTGGCATTGAATGCGAGAGCATAGGACGAATGCGTCTTGCCGATGATCCACGTCTCGCCCGGCGGTCCGGTGTAGGGGTAGATCCAGGCCTCCAGCGTGATGTGTTCGCTGATATCCAGGATCTCCGCGTCGCCGCAATCGACGTAATCATCGACACCATCCAGTTTCAGCGCGGTGCCGATGCCGGCATCGCGCGTCCAGCCGGCGCCGTTTTTCAAAACGCCGTTGTTGTTGTTGTCAGTGCGATCTCGGGCGGTCTCGCCGTCGCCGGCTTCGAAGGTCCACCAGGCCACGAGGTCGCTGTCACCGAGATTATCCAGGGCTGCGCTGCTGAACGCCGTATTCAGGGCAACCAGATACACGGTCATGAGTGTGCGAATTGTCATCAGTCCTCCATGTCAAAGTTTAGTGTCAGCGGTTCTTTTATGAAGCTGGTGCCGTAGCCCATGGCCATGCCCCTGATCCCCTTTTTCATCACCACTTTCTTACGGGTATCCCATGTTGTGTAGAAGGCCAGCCCGGTATCCTCGAGATTCCCGACCAGCCACTTGCAGAATGCGCCATGTCCAGGCCACCAAATGTCTGTATATGCCTTGGGGTAGGTCACGATCTTCAACCGGTAGGCCTCGAAGGCATCGACGCCGGCTTTCAGTTCCTGCCAGTTTTCCGGCGTCTCTTTTGTCTG
>CAYWQM010000099.1:6083-8671 GCA_964460215.1 uncultured Lentisphaerales bacterium | reverse complement strand
AATGAGCATCTCGGTCAGCAGTTTGATGAAATCAAACTGGTCCCTTGAAAGCCGGACCCAGCCCTGCGTCCGTTCTGTCTCGGCCTCCTTTTCCGCTTTCTGGATGAGCGCTTCAAGCTGTTGAAGAAACGCGGGTGGATACTGGGCCAGAAACAAGTTGGGCGTGTTCAGCCACTGCGGCAACCTGGTGTTCCGGCCGTTCGCGGAGATGTCATTCTTGTCGATCGGTACCACGTCACGCAAGCGTGCTTCCAGCACGTCGAAAAACTGCGTCATGGTGCCGCTCGCCTTGCCGTACACGCCGTTACAGTATTCCTCGATGATGGCTTTGTAATCCTCAGACGGATCGCCCATCAGCCTGCCGGCCATATAGAAGACCCGGCCTTGCAGACCCCATATCGCCTCGGGATCCAGGCCCAGACCTACAAAGCCTTTTCCGTGCAGATACTGGATTCTCTCGGCTGTTTCCCCGGCCGTCATGTGGAGATTCAATCCCATCTGGCACTGGGTGTTGAACCAAACGCTGAAACCCGCCAGGCCGGCGACCTTGCCGGACCAGGCCTCGATATACTCCGGATTCATGTGCATGAGCTCGCCGATTACATTGTCGCCGAAATAGTTGATCTTCTTCGACGGCCACGCTGTCGGTGCATAGCACATGAGCATGACCATCTTGTCCGGGTGGGATTTGGCTACTTCGTCAATGACCGCCATGTGCAGAAGGAATAGCCGATACGGCGGGTTGTCCCTGAGATTTGTCCGCTGAAACTTCTCCCAGCGCATGCCCGTGGGGAAGCCACGATAGTTATCCAATTTTTCGCATTCGGGGCACTGGCACCGGCGATAGCCGTCCTCCTGGCCGATGGATTGCCAGTCCAATCCCCCATCGAGTCGATCTCGCACGTATTCCACCAGCAGCCTTTTCACATCAGGATTGCTCGAGCACAGGTGATGACCATACGGCGATTTTCTGGTCCATTCGGCATTCCTGCGCTCTTCGCCAATCAGTGCATAGTACTTTGGATGGGCCTTGCCGTATTTCTGCTGGGAGACCGCCGCATAGTAGGTATGCCCGCCCGCAGCCACCTTGACAGCCTTGCGATAGTTGTTGGCCAGTGCGGCGATTGCCTTGCCCGGCTCGCCCAGAACATTCTCGTCATACGGGGAGCGGTTGCCGTTGTAGGCGAAGGCCGGCTGGAAGATTTCGTCGAGGTCTTGGGGAACGAAAATGTTGTCGGCCTGTGGGATGAACTCTCCCTGGGGGCCGGGAAGAAACCACCGGACCCCACAAAAATCCTCGAGGAATTTGATGACCGCCCTGCACGTGCCTCTGGCGCCAACCCAGTCGCATGTCTGACTCGAACTGCCGTCACCCGGAACGGCCTGCACATCGAGTTCGGGATCATCCAGGCCAAGCAGGTAAAGCACGTTTTCCTTCACAATCAGCTTGCAGCCGTCGTACTTCAGACCGCTGCTGTCAACGCCGTCCCTGGCGGCCATTCTCGTCTGACCGACTGAGATGAGGGCGCCCGCAGGCGCCGCCATGTCTTCGGTGATTGCGCTGAGCTTTGCACCCGTGGCTTTCTGGACATATTCCTGAAGCCATTTGACTGCCTCATTGGTCCATTTGCCGGGATTCGCAGGCGTCACAATGGTGGCTGTTGGCCGGCCGCCTTTTACAAGAGTCAGCATTTGTTTTGGTTTCAGTTCGAGCAGGACCCCGTCCGGCGTCCCCGTGTCAGTGAACTTGCCACCCGTCGCGGGAAACCCTTGCCCCTGCTCAAAGCTTATAACAACTTCTGCGGCACCGACCTCACCGCCAATCGCCGCAACAAGTGCCACCGCCAGCCATAGTTTTTTCATGCCGTCACCCTTGCCCCATAGAGATGCTCTGCCACAATTCTCTGGCAGTTACGTCACGAAGCAGTCCCAACCGGCTCGCCGCGGGATGCGCGCGCACCTTCGCAAGGGCTATGGCGGGCAGGTGTCGACGCGTCCTACTCGAAGTCGAGCGTCAGCGGCTCTTTGATAAAGCTGTAGTAATACGACTGGCCATAGCCCATCGGCATCCCGCGAATGCCTTTTTTCATCACGACTTTCTTGCGCTTCTCCCAGGGCACATAAAAGGCCACCGTCGTGTGCACCAGGTTGCCGGCAAGCCAATTGCAGAACGTTGCATGCCCGGGCCCCCAGACATCGGTGTATGACTTCGGATACGTGACAATCTTCAGCCGCCATGCCTCGAAGGTGTCGACGCTGGCTTTTAGTTCCTGCCAGTTTTTTGGCGTCTCTTTTGTCTGCCACGCACGATAGGCGACCAGCATTTCAGTCAACAGCCTGACAAAATCGAACTGGTCGCGCGACAGGCGCACCCATCCCTTGTTGCGCGGCGTATCCGCGGTGGCTTCGGCACGCTGCATCAGGGACTCGAGCCGGGCAAGCACATCGGGCGGATACATCGCCAGGAACATCGCGGACGTGTTCAGCCAGCGCGGCATCTCTGTGTTGCGCGCGTCTGCTGCAATGTCGTCGTCGTTGATTGGTACCACCTGGCTGAGTCGCTGCTGCGCCAACTCGAAAAACTCAAG
>CAYWQM010000099.1:0-5986 GCA_964460215.1 uncultured Lentisphaerales bacterium | reverse complement strand
TGCCGTAAACGCCGTCGCAATACTCGCTGATGATCGCGTTGTAATCCTGCGTCGGATCGCCCAGCAACCGGCCCATCATGTAAAACACCGGTCCTTCGAGTCCCCACGTGGCTTCCGGACCCAGGCTGATCGCGACAAAGCCGTTCTCGTGCAGGTAACGGATCCGTGTCGCGGCCTCCTCCGCAGTCATGTGGAGGTTTAAGCCCATGGGGCATTGGGTGTTGAACCAGTATGTGAAACCCGCGAGGCCGGCAACTTTGTCACGCCATGCTTCGATGTATTCGGGGTTGAGGTTCATCAACTCACCGATGATTTTATCGCCGTAGGATTCGATCTTCTTTGACGGCCAGGCAGTGGGGCCATAGCACATCAGCATGATCATTTTGTCCGGCCGGGCCGTGGTGAGCGCGTCGGCAACGCCCTTGTGAAGCTGGAACAGGCGTTCGGGCGGCACCTCTCTGAGTGTCGAATTCTGGAATACGTCCCAGCGCATCCCCTCGGGTGAGTCGCGATAGTTGTCCAGCGCATCACACGAATCGCATTGACAGCGTACGTATCCGTCCTCCTGGCCGATGGAGTGCCAGTCGAGGCCCTTGTCGAATCGCATCTCTAGGTACTCGGTCAATATCCGCTTGACGTCGGGATTGGAGGAACACAGGTGGTTGCCCGGTCCGGTGCGTTTGCCGTTGAGGAGAGCGAAGTACTCGGGATGCTCGTCGAAGTACTTTTTGGTCGGCACTGCGTGGTAGTAGGTGTGCCCGCCCGGTGACACTTTGACCGCCTTGCGATAATTGTTGGCCTGCGCGGACAGCGACTTCCCCGGTTCGTCCAGAATGTCTTCGTCATATACGGAACGTCCATCGGAATAAGCGAAAGCCGTTCGCCCGGTCTCGTTCAGGTCGAAGGGCACTCCGATGTCCGTTGCCTTTGGGACTCGTTCGCCTTGCGGGCTCGGCAGGAACCAGCGGACCCGGCAAAAATCCTCGAGGAATTTGATGACCGCCCTGCAGGTGCCGCGGGCGCCGACCCAGTCGTGGTTTTCGGTTCCGGCATGATCCCGACCCAGCAGGTAGAGCACATCGTCGGTGACGACAAGGCGGCAGTCGTCCCACTTCAAGCCGGTGGTATCTACACCGGCCTCCCGCGCCATCGCTGTATGTCCGAGGCTGATCAACGTACCGGCGGGGGCATTGCTTTCGGTCGCGATCGGCAGCTGCGCACCGCTGACTTTCTCGACGTACTCCTGCAACCACGCCGCAGCCGTTTTCGTCCACATCGGCGCATCGTCGGGGATAACGATCGTGCAGGCGCTCTTGCCTGCTTTGACCAGTGGGAGTTTTGGCACGGGTTGTATCTCCAAAAGGGTTATGTCGTCAAGGAAAAACGTTCCGGAACCGATCGCCGGGTTGGGTGGTACGCCCCGGAAAATGATTTTCGACAGCGCCTTGTCCGCCGCCAGTGTTACCTTTGCCGCCTCGAACTTTGGTGTCCAGTCATCGTTGAGTCCGCCGGTGAACTTTTCCTTGCCCAGCGATCTCTCCTGCAGGTCGATGCATTCGACTTCCAGGTATGCATCGCCGCCTGGACGACTGTTGCCGTTGCCGCGGTAGGCCCAATGAAAACTGACCAGTGCGTAGTTGGCCGGGGTTCCCGAGGTGTTCAGATGAATTGTCCCTACGGTAACACCGTGCCCGCCGTTGCCGAATCCCGCGATCTGCTTGCCGTTGATCGGCACCGGCGCGTCTTGAGACCGGACGCCGAGTGGGCCGTCATCGGTAAGCCACATATTGGGTGCCGCTGAATCGTTGGACCATTTCGTCACGACCGTTTCCGGTACGGCGCTGTCGGTAAATTCGACGCCCGCGGTTGGAAAACCCTGGTCCTTCTCGAAGCCAAGGACAACCGTGCGCTGCCCGCAAGTCGGGGAAACAGCCCCGAGTGTCAGTACCAATGCCAAGGTCCAATACAAACAGCGTAAATGACAAGTCACTTTATGATCTCCTTTTTTTTGTTAAAGGTCGGGAGCGGAAGGCTTTTTGCCTGATCTCCGTGTTATTGAACAGCTGCCAGATAGACTTGCGGTCAGTGAATGTTTCTCACTGAAAGGAGTTGTGCAAGTGCTGCCAAGTGGACTGTCCGTAGAAGGCGGTTTCATTCCCAGGTTGCCGTCGGGAGGAACGACGTGACGAGAACGGCATTCGTGTTGTTGGTACGGTATTTCGTGACGGTGAAGCGGCCCGGCTCACACGCACTCCATTGTTTGTATTTCCCCCCGGTACAACCTAAAGTTCACCCTCATTAGCTTGTGTGTAGCAATCGCGTCTTCCCTATACTTCCCGGGACACGTTTGATGAATCGGAACGTTACTTTAGGATCTCTTCCCGGCCGTGGTGCCGGGGCGAGCGGTGCTTGTAGTCTCACTATAGCCGGTCAACTTTCGGCGCCATCCCCGCCGGTGCCGGGAGCGATGCGGCGGCGCTCAAGATTTACCTTGATCGAGTTGCTGGTAGTCATCGCCATCATCGCCATCCTGGCGTCGATGTTGTTGCCGGCGCTCCAGTCCGCCCGTGGTCGGGCGCGCATGATTTTCTGCCTGAACAACCTCAAGGAGGTCGGGTTTTCGATGAACATGTACGCCGGCGACTACGATGGATTTCTGCCGGCGCTTTATCCCACGTCGAGCCCGTACCTCCTACGTTGGTACTACGTGATCAGCGAATATATGGGGCCCGGCGGCGATACGTCCCAGGCATTTGGTGAAGACTACATGCGCTGCCCCAGCCAACCCGAGGATTGCTACCGCACCTACGGCGCCAATTATCCCAGTATCTTCCGCTTCCCTGGCTGGGTCTCGTCGGACGTCAGTCTCCATGCCAAGCTCAAAAACGTCCCGGTAAATGTGCTGATGGTGGGGGACTCGACCAATCGGGACTGGGGCGCGGGCGACTATAATAGTACTGCCTTCCTCTTGAACCCTGGCGGATGGTGCATGAACACGAATTACGATGGCGTCGGAGGGAACGACTCGAACTCGGGCCAATTGACCTCTACGGGGCCTTACCAGTCTTGGGGGCCGTTGCATTACGGCGGCGGCAATTTTGTCTTCAGCGATGGACACGCTAAATACGTGAAGATTATCGACTGGGAGAACAATGAGGACGGCATGTGGGGCTCCGACTACAACTCGAATGGCGACTGTGGTGTCCCACCCGGTTACGCGATGTACTGACCCGTTTCAGTCGGCCCCTCGTCTTGTCGCTTAGCCCAGATGTACGCTGGTCCCGCTGAAGCGCCCGCTCACTTCATAATCTCCTTCAAATACACCGGCCGTCCCAGTTTTACCGACTTGCGTCCGGCTTCCACGATAGCGATCTTCTCCTTCAACGAATCGGTCGACACTGTCGGCTTGCCGGTTCGCATCATTTGCCGAAACAGCTTGACGATGATCTCGCCGCCGGCCAGGAACTCCGGATCCCCGATTGCCGGTGAGTGGATTGCGCCGCCCCTGCTGTATGCCGATGCAAAGAAGTCGCAACGCTCCGGGAACGTGTCGAGGTCGGTGTTGAGCACCAGCGCCTCCTGCCCGTTCTTGTAGTGAAGATTCAAGTACGTCATCGGCGCTGCCATCGCACCGTTTTCGACGACCGTTGACTTGGTGCTGTTCAGTTCCGGCGGCAGGTCGGGCAGGAGCGGGGTCGTCCCCATCGCCTGTACCCACTCCACACCGTCGCCGAGCAGGTTTCGAATCAGCGCGATCCCGTGAATCACCCCGGCCAACCCGGCGCCACCGACGCCCTTTGCCACAACCAGTGTGACCGGATCAATCTCGGCAAACCGCTTACGAAACAGCTTGAGGGTAGGCTTATGTTCCAGCAACGACGCCGACATGATGATCGTCTTGTTCGCCTTTGCCAGGTCAATCATCTTGCAGCATTCCCGGTAGGTCGGCGCGAACGGCTTGTCCATGAACACCGGAATACCCTTCTTTAGGAATGGCGTTGCCAGTTTCACGTGATCATGGCCGTCTCCACTGCAGTCCGCAACAAACGCCGCATCGACCCCTTCGGTTGCTTCCCGAATCGTCCGGCATGGTTTCGGTTTGCCCCGGAATGTCTCCGAAAAGTCCTGAGCCTGTCGATAGTCCGCATCCCAACAGCGCACAATTTCGAACCCTGGGACATACGGGCTGTGCAGTTGGTTGGGATCTCTCATGTCGGCAAAATAGTAGTGGCACACCGGATTGTTGCGGAGGAAAATCATCGGATCACACTTTTCCATGAACGGCCCGTACCAGTAGCCATGCGTATCGCAACGCAACAGCGCGAGTCGTATCTTTCGATTGCCAACGCCCTTGAATGCCATCGTCATAATCTCCTTAAGTGATGTCGTGAAAAAATCTTAGCGCAATCGCAACAACCGCCAACCGAAGGCGGGCAGTGTGTTGTCCAGTTTAGCTTTACGCCCGGTGATCGCATCCGTGATCTGCATTTCCTTTCCCGCTAACCCTAATGCCCGCAGTTTCAACTTCAATTCAATCTGCGTCCGTTTCCGATTCAAATTCGATACGACCGCGAGCACCCCATTCTTCGGATGTCGATACAAGCTGACATAGCCGCCCTCGGTGATCGATGCGACATACTTCTGATTGCGCCAGTACGGCAACCATTCCGCGCCCTTGCGGTCGAACGCCGTCATTGCCTTCCAGATGCGACCGGTAAGATCCACCTTTTTGCCGACGTCGTTCGGGCGCATCGGAATGTCGTGAAGCAGGCAGATCGACCAGGCCTGCTCAAAGGAAAAGCCTGCGCCATAGCATAAGAATTCACCGGGCACACCCCATTGATGCCCCATGAACTCAGCGCGAAACGTATCCAGCGGCAGCAGGTCGGCTGCGGTATCCATGCCTTTTACTGCCTGGAATTGCTCGCCGTCCCAATAGCTTGTGGCCCAGGCCAAGGTCGGCATCACCATGCACGTCGAGTTGTGGACATTGACCTGTGCATCCGGGCAGCGATCCCGTACCGCATTGTAGAGGCGGCGCATCGTGCTGCGGACACCAAAGATCGGGAAGCTCTGGCTAATGGTCACCCCAGACTTTTCATTGCCGCAGCCGTGCAGCGTGTTGCAACAGCCAAACGGATATTCTGTCCCATCGAGATAAACACCGTCGACGCCAAACTGGTCCATGGTACGGGCAATCGCGTCGACCGTGAAGTCCTGCCAGGCGTCGTTGAGGCAAACACACCAAGCCGACTGATCCGGCTGCGGCGGTTCGTGGTACAACGGGTAACCGCGCTTGGGCAGCACCAGGTTCGTTATTCCAAAATCCCGCCACTCCGGGGCCAGGGCGGATACGAGGAAGCTGTAATACATCAGAATCTTCTAACCGCGGGAGTGACTATCCTTGACGATCTTTCGCACCTGCTTTTCGTTGGTCGGAATCCAGTGCCCTTCGATGTCGGTCCATTGTTCATGAATGATTACCGTCCGGACGCCGGCCTCCACGAAACGATCCAGCTTCGCCGGTGCCAGTTCCAGTGGCTTCTCATATCCCGTGACGGATGTCCCGATATGGGTGATGCGGTAATCCCAGGCATCCTGCTCCAGCGGCTTTACCGGAGTTGCTTGCATGCCAAACGTGTAGTGCTGCGCACCAAACAGATCGATCGCCCGATCGTCGCCTGCCGCATCACGAGTCGCCGCGGCCTCCAGCTCCGGAGTCGAGATCCACTCCGCGGGCTTCTCCGATGTCGGGCGCAGTCGAACCGGCTGCGAAATAACATGCAACCGCAACAGCACGCGATTGCCTTTGGGCGTGATCTCCGTCACCAATCCGTTCGCCGGCGGATGCCAGTTGCGGTCTGACTCACAGAACCAGGCCAGTCCCCGGCGGTCGTCGCCCAACCAGACATACGGCCGAAATCCCATCAGCACGGGTTCGTCCGGACGATTGCCGGAATTCTTCGCCATTCCCCAGAGGCCGGGG
>CAYWQM010000098.1:13251-15935 GCA_964460215.1 uncultured Lentisphaerales bacterium | reverse complement strand
TCCCGCGCCTTATACAGAGTGCGACGGCTACAGATATTCGGATCACCCTTTCATCCCGGGCGTCTTTTCGGAAGGCTGGTACGGTTACGTATGCACCTACCAAGGCAACCACGACTGGCCGGACACCAGCCGTCCCGTGCCCCGCCTGTCGATGGTTGATAATCCCGCCAGTGTCATGATCATGCAGGACTGGTTCCGTCCTCTCCCGGAGATGTTCAAGTTTGAATATATGTACAAGCAACGAGGGTTATACGCCGGCACCTACGGTTTGGCTATGGACGCCTGGCCCAACCATCCGCTTGCGGATGATCCACTTATATCCAAGTTCGCCAATAATCTAATGATCGACGGCCTCGTGTAGAAGGTGTTTCGCGAGGACGCGACGTACAAGTTTTCGAGCTATTGGAACCGTGTCTATTATTGACCTCTGAATCTAATTCAAGAGGCGACAAAACCGCAATCCGCCAACCTGGCGTATCAGGTTTCATGCGCGCACCGGTCTCCGACTTCGGCAATAAGCGTGCGTCGGCAGCCCCATGTAAAAAATACAGAAGAAAACACCATTCCACGGTACGCGTGCTATTATTGCAAGGGTTTGCGGTATAACAGTGTCCTGATCAATTCGGGATATGTGATTCTGAACAGAAACGGAAAAAGGAACGGACATGCAAGAACACGTGCACAAGACACAGGCTGAGAGTATCGCGAACCTCACGCGTGAAGGGGAACGCTACGCTGACACGGTGCCGGATACGCTCGACCTGGCTGAGCGGGGTGAGCTGGCCCTCCATGGCATGTGCAATACGGTGGACCCGGACAATGAGGCATTGATGTTTTTCGAGGTCCACTTCTGCCACCGTCCGCCGATGATGCGGCACCGAGGCGGAGATTGGGACTGCACGCCCAAGTTCGCCGAAGCGATCCCGCAGATGCGGTACATGTGCGGCATCGACAAGTATACGGATATCGAAGCCCAGATGCTGGACTATCTCGTAAGCTGCATCTCGCCGGATGACGGGTTGTTGTACATCATATACGATCCCAAACGCCCGTGGCACGCGGATCAGCACAGCCATGCCTATAACGTGGAGCCGGAGGATATCGGGACGATCGTGGGTTCAGCTACGCTCATGCTTGCCCTGCTCGCACGCCGCCCTCTTCAAGGCACCGATCGGTGGGATGCAGTGCTGAGCAGTTTGGCCCGGGGTATTCAACGGGTAGCCATCGAAAAGGACGACTACGCGTACTATCCGGACGGCGGTTTCGGCAGTGCCTTCAGCTACCCGCGTTCCGGCTGGCGCAACACCGATGAACCGGGTGACGAGCACGAGGGCGGTGAGGGGAGCGTTATTGCGTATCACGGCGTTCAAATCCGCGCACTGGCACGATGGGCAGAATGCAGCGGTGACGAGCAAGCACTGGAATTTGCCGGCAAACTGGCGCGCTTCGTAATGAAGCCCAAATTCTGGGGAGGGTTCTCAAAGCCGCCTTCCGACAATGGTCGAGAGCATGGCCACGTAGACAGCCATTTTCACGCCCGTGCGATCGCTTTACGCGGCGTGCTGGAGTACGGGTTAGTGGCGAACGACGCGTTTGTATGTGATTTCGTTCGCTGCTCATACGAATACATCAAGTCATTCGGTATCCCGGAAATGGGTTACATCCCCACGTTTATGGGCGCCGAAGCCACAGAAGAACACATGGGTGGAGCGACAAATCCGGTCCTGATGGAAGGTTGTTTTCTTGGTGATCTGGTAGCGTTGACGATAAAGCTATCGGAAAGCGGCTATGGCGATTACTGGGAAGATGCCGACAGAGTGATCCGCAACCACCTCGTTGAGTCACAGATTACCGATCGGGAGCTCCTGGAGCGCATCGTCGCGCATGCGCCCGAGCACGGGCCGGAAGTGCAGGCGGGACTTATCCCCGGCCAGGATTATCTCGGTGATGATGTTGTCGATCGCGCGCTCGGCATCTTCTGGGCTGGTATCCAGGCCGACGGGGTACATGGCCATTGGATCATGCAATGTTGCACCGCCAATGGATCCCGCGGGTTGTATAACGCCTGGGATGCGCTCACCCGGTGTAGCGACGGCCACGCGCATGTCAATCTGTTTCTTAACCGCGCCGCCCCCTGGCTGGATATCCACAGCTACCTGCCGTACGAAGGTAAAGTTGTCATTCGGAACAAGACGGCGAAGCGGATTTCCGTGCGTATTCCACCGTGGGTGAACCGCCGTCGGCTGGACTGTTTCCTGAACGGAGAAGCGATTTCCCCGGCGCTGGTGTCGCAGTACATCGATCTGGATGGCGTCGGCCCGGGTGATGTGATAGAACTTCACTTCCCGATCGTTGAGCAGGTCATCACCCGTACGGCGTACACCGGGACGCCCGACGAAACTGTGTGCACTATTCGGATGCGAGGCAACACCGTGATGGAACTGTCGCCGCAGAACGAGTCACCAAATGTCTACCCGTATTACCGTCGTGAGTTCATGCAGGGAAATGTCGCGCCGCTCAAAGCGGTAACACGCTATGTGTCCCCGGTGATTCCAAAGTGGTAGCTAAAAGTGCGGCAGCCCGCCCCTCCGGAGCCAGCGGCAACCGTGGGCTCGCCCGATACTGGCATTCTGCGCAGCCTCGGGCTGCCTTCTGGTCGACAGCGATGTATCCGATCATTGCGG
>CAYWQM010000098.1:0-13241 GCA_964460215.1 uncultured Lentisphaerales bacterium | reverse complement strand
CTCGCTCGTTATCGGTGAATATAATGACCAAGTTGGGCGGCTCATTTGCCATGGCCATGGCGGCAATTGTCAGATTCACGGCTACAAGAACTTCAAAGCATTATCTCTTTCATCACACAAAATTCTCCGACTTCTTTGTCGAACACCCGCTTGTCGCCCAGAGCCAAGCCCACATGGGAATGATTTTAGCCGATAGGCGAGTGCGAGTTGTGGAGAGTAACCCGGGGGGCCTCCCCGAAGCGCTTAAGGCTGGCATCGTGGCGATCGTGCCGGCGAGTTGCAGCCGTGCAGCTTAATTCAACACAAACTGCGCAGGATCTTCAAACCGGTTTCCGTTTCATTATTTTGGCCCCAAATACGGCACCAACCAAGGACAGGATCAGAATTGGCGAAAAAATAAACAAAAACGCCAGTATCAAGACCGTGTTACTCCATTCTCCTTGGCCGTAGGTAAGCAAGAAAGCAGTCCAGTAGAGAGTGAAAGAAATACTGCAACCGACCAACAAGCCCAAAATCCCACCCACCACAATTCCCATTAGAATTCTAAAAGGATTCATGAAGCTATTCTCCATCAGGTTTCAGATGTTGTTTGTTCTCTGGCATTCTGAGCAGCCTCTGGTCGACAGCGATGTATCCGATCATTGCGGACAACGGCGTAGTCGCTGCCGTTGCCGCCGGACTAAGCGAATACAGGTTCCAATGCCGGCCAAAGATGACCGGCAAGCTGGGAGGCTGGGGTGGCTGTTCAGGCTTCTTCGACCAGGCCATGCGCATCGTCCAGCACGCGCTTCGACTCCCGGAAGAAGTTGATGAAGTCCGTGTTCAGGTTAATCCAGTGGACTCCCTTGCCGATCCAGCCGGCAAAGGACTCGGGACTGAAACCGGTTGACACACCGATGAGCTTGTCAGTCCGGAGCGCCTTCTCGATGACGCGATCGATCTCGGCGACCACTTCCGGCGCATCGGCCTTGCCGAGCATGCCCATGGTGCCGGACAGGTCGTTGGGACCGATCGCAATACCCTCCAGACCCTCCACGGCAAGGATGCCGTCGATGTTGCGCACCGCTTCGATGTCCTCGATTTGCACGAACACCATGGGCTCGTTTTCGGCGCTGTCGAGAAATGCCTTCTGGTCTAACCCCTTGTAGGTCGCTCCCCGGGTCGGGCCGTAGCCGCGGATGCCCTTCGGTGGGTACCGGCAGGCGGCGACTGCCGTCCGAGTGTCTTCGACGGTCTGGATGCGCGGGACGATGATACCGGCAGGCGCAAGTTCGAGCAATGGCTTGATGAGGACGGGATCGTGGGAGGGCACGCGTATGAAAGGCGCACAGCCGGTGCCGCGGCAGGCCATTACGTGGGCCAGGCCGGTCTCGATGTTCATCGGCGCGTGTTCCATGTCAAGCCACGTGAAGTCGTAGCCTATATCGCCCGCCATCTCGCTGATCTGGGGGTCGTTGAGTCCTATGCCGATCCCGATGCACGTCCGGCCGCGCCGGACCTTATCGCGGAAATCCTCGATGTGGTTTTGACTGCTCATGTTGTTCCTGATGATTGGCTGTTTGTATCTGTCACGTGCAGACGACTACCGAATGCCACCAGTCATAATAGACCCTTGCAAAAGATTTTCGCATTCTCTTTCCGCTTGCCCTGAAACCTGTCCCCTGGATTCATCTCGGCTCATAAATGACATCCAGCTTCCAGGTGCCCGGGTCATGGGTTGGTGAATAAAACCTTGCTTCACCTTCGGTCTCGAGCGTCACAATCCAGCCGTTATTGGGCACGCCCTGCCAGTGCCACAGTTCCACATCCTCGGTAACATTAAGGCTGAACTCGCCCAGTTCTTCACTCAGTTGCACCAAGCCAGTGGCGCGTCGCGCCCGATCGGTGCCAATCCCCGTCGCACCGGGTTTCGTCCACTTCACCTTTTCCGGATGCGTACGCCGGTACAAATGGCAGACACCATCGCCCCAGTCGCCAATGATCCGGCGCACCTCTACCCGGGGCTTGTCCTGGCCCCAGAGGACGCAGTACATGGACAATGTGGCACTGGTGATTCGCTTATCGTCAGGGATGCGATCAAGGGGAAACGCGATCAGGAACGCAGTCTTCCGGGAATCGGTATTGTATAATGCCAGTACGTTCGTGGTATAGCCGGATTGTCCGTGGAGCCCTGCCCAGCTCAACCGCGGTGCGTCAGACGCGATCACGGCAATGCGTACACAATTTTCATCAGTGAGCTCAAACGTCCGGCCGGACAGAACCGATGATGCCAGAAGCGTGAATACCAGAATCAGGATGAGCCGATGTTGGTTCATTGATGATAACAATTGATTTTGACAAAAAAATTATTCATCCTTCTCAACCGCCACATAGAGCTTATCGAATTCCTCAGAATAGGACAACGCTGTGATTTCGGTTTTGCCGACCTTGGCACGGCGAACCTCCGGTAGGAAATCGCCTTCCTTGTCGATGCTGATGAAATGCACCTGGCCCTTTCCACCATAGGCGACCATCTGGCGGCGACCGAGCACGACGGGCGGAGCCAACGGCCCGTAAACAGATGTAAACTGAAAGTTAGAGGTGAGAAAACCTTCCGCATGTTTAAGCCGGATAACATAGATCGGGTGGACGCAATTGGGTTCCTCGCACAGAGTAAATGACATGTAAACAACCGGCAGCGTGGGGTGCGCGGCAATTCGGCGATTTTTCCGCGCAACCGGGTAGATGTTATACATCGCGAACCGCTGCCGCGCTTCAACCTGGTCCCAGGAGACCGGCCCGGCAGCGTCGGCAAAGATAATCACGTCGTCGGCAACTGGAACGAAACCACCGGTTTTATCCGGTGCGGTGAATACTGGATACTCTGTTTCGCGCTGTGCCACAAAATCATCGGCGGCCGTACCCGCCGCCGCCAGAACCAGACCATCCCATCCGAGTTTGAAATAACCGATGCCGTAGAGCTGTTTGTCGTTTGACTTGCGCTGGAGATTCGGAAAGAACAGCCGCGTTGCCTTCCGGTCAACAGCGAGATACCCGACCTTGTGGCCATCGGAGAAGTCGCTGCCTTTGCCGCAGGCCTGAACGAGCTCGGCCTTGCCGTCGGCAATACGGAATATCAGCAGATGTTCGAATGTGCCGGCATCCGCGTCCCCCGGTAGCGTTACATCCTGCCAGACGTACAATAGGGGAAGGCTCGGGTGGAAGGTCACGCCAAGCGCATAGTTGGCATGTTTCGCCAGTTCGCCGCGCTTTGGCAAGACCAGGAAAATAGGTTCTGTGCCGGTCAGCCCGCCCGTCTTATCAAGTGAAAAAATCGATATCTGACCCGCGTTTTTCCCCTTGTGCGTCACCGCAACGAGGCGGGCTGCCTCGCTCACCGCCATTTCAACCGCGGCCGGAGCAAGAATCTCGGTGATAAACGGGTATGAATCTTCCTGTACTTCCTCCAGGCGCAGATGGCGCTCTGCGTTTCCCGGAGTGACCAGCCGCAACGAAACAACAATTATGGACAATACTTTTTGAAAAGACATACCGCATGAACTCTCGAAAAGACGCAAAGTTCGACAAGAATCTGAGACTTAAGACTTGGCACTGAAAACGACCCGAAACGGGGTAGATCCTGCCAGCCTCATGTTTGTTTTCTCGGTCTGGAAAGCTAGCACAGTGCAAGCCAGGATGCAAGAAATGGGCGGGATTTGCCCTGCTGCTCTCGAGAAACTCGTAAAACTCTGGTGAAAGCGAGGCGGCGGGCTGGCATCAGGAGCCGGCATGCCGACTTCAGGCGTTGTCCACCTGCACCCGAAGACAGGGGGCAGTCTACTCTTTCGGGCCGGAGTCGGTGCCCTCACCTGCTTGTGAGGCCGGCATCTCCACCGTGACCCGTTTGTTGACTTCCACGGTCTCTTTCTTCTCCCTGCCGTTCGGCCAGGTGACAGTGATTTCCACCTTCTCCCCCTCGTACGCGCCCAGCCCGAAGTGGGGCACGAAGTCGTTCAAGTTGCCCCGGCCGGTTGAGGACTCCACCTGCCGGGTGAGGATCTTGTCCCCCAGCTTGATGCGGACCTGGGCCCCGATCGCGGAGCGGTTGTAATCTGCGGTGCCCACGGGTCTCACCTTCAGCCACTTGTTCTTGTTGCCGGAGTTGCGCCAAAGCCTGCCGCCACTCGCCAGATCCAGGTCACCGTCATTGTCGAAATCCCCCCAGGCCGCCTGGCCGGTGCCCGTTAGCGCGCCCAGCTCCACTTCCGCGGTTACGTCCTTGAACTTCCAGTCTCCTTCGTTCTGGTACAGTCCGCACTGGCCCACCCCACCATAAGAGATGGCCGCGAAAAAGAGGTCCAGGTCACCGTCGTTATCGTAGTCTCCCAGGGCGGGAGAGGTGGATTGCAGCTGGTTCACACCGCAGGTGCCCTTGTTCTCGAAATGGAATTTCCTGTCCGGTCCCAGGTTCCGGAGGAACTGCGACTGGGGCTGGCCGGCGCGGGCGAAATTTCCCGCCAGGAGATCGATATACCCGTCGTTGTCCAGGTCCCCGAAGGCGGACCCCATGCTGTAGCCGTTCCCCCCGCCAACGCCGTACTCGCCGGCGCCGTCGGTGAATTTCCCGCTGCCATTGTTTATCCAAAGAACATTCGGTTGCACATAGTAGTTGGTCACGTAGATGTCCATGTCACCGTCATTGTCGAAATCACATGTCATGGTCCCGCGTCCCGCTTGGGCGGGACCTTCCGTCTTCCAGATCCGCTTGAAGGCCCTGTTTCCCTGGTTCAGCCAGATTGCGTCCGGCTGGAACCCGTTGTTCTCGAAGCCGGTCCAGTAGATGTCCACCAACCCGTCCCCGTCAACGTCCGTGCACGTGCCCCCGTCGCTCACTTGGCAGAGGCGCTCGGGATTTTTCTTCGGCTGGGTGAACCTTCCTTCCGCAGAGCCGAAGTTGACTACTCCGGACGCGGGATTCCAGAAGTCGAGGTACCCATCGTTGTCCAGGTCGGCCCAGCTGTTTTGCGAGCCGCCGCCAGCCACCTTGACGAACCTTTTGCCTGCCTCGTTCCGCCAGAGACCTCCGCCGTCCTGGAGATCGGTCCAGCCGTCATTGTTGTAGTCCACCCAGCAGGCCTCGCTATCAACCAAGCCCTCGAGTCCCAGTGCCTCGGTGACGTTCTCAAAGGTGATCTTTACCGGTTCCGTCGCGTCCCCAGCGCCGAAGGCAATGGGGATTCCCATCAGAGCCACCACGATCAACCCGAAAAGCCGCACCTTTCTGTTTTTTCTGATCCTTCTCATATCATTGTCTTCCTGTGTATGCCCCACGGGTTCATCGACTATTCGATAAACCAACTCGCAGGGATGATCCGCTGTTTGACACCGCTCTTGTCGCCGAGCACGCCCAAGCCATGGTCGTAGACGACCAGCACGTTGCCATCGTCAAGCACCAGCGCATTGGGATAGCCGATGCGAAGTACGCCGGGGGCGCGATGATATCGCTCGACGTTGGAGGGCTGGTAGAAGCCGTAGTCTTCCCACTGTTCAATCACTTCATAGCGATGCGCCGGCGGCGGGCGGACAACCGTCGTGTCGTCCAGCGATTCGAGGTTCTTGAAATTCTCCCAGGTTTGTCCTTCATCGTGTGAGACAGCACATGTCAGTCGATGGCGATGAAAGCCCGAGAGGATTTCCTGCCGGGAGACCTGTGTCCAGATGGTTAAAAGTTCACCGCCGGGCAGGCGTTTAAGGTAATGCGGGGTGTAGCCGGCCGCGTATGGCAGCGGCTCGGGGCGCGACCAGCAGATGCCACCGTCTTCCGACCAGCATCGGTAACCGCGACCGAGCTGACAGCGCAGGTGCATGAGCAGTCTGCCGTCTTTCAGTTCAATTACCGCCGGCTCTTCCAGGTCGTACGCCGCGCGGTAGTCGCTGACAAAAAGTTCGCTGAGGGATTGGGTCCAGGTCAGGCCTTGGTCATCAGATACGTAGACGTATGCATACGACACGCTCGGCGAGATCATGCTCTCGGCTTCGCCGGTTGGATCATAGCTGATCCACTTGAACACCGGCACGACGATGCGCCCCGTGCTCATCACGATCGCATGCCCAGTGCAGCAGATGCCGAAGCGCGGCTCGACAACAGAAACGTCAGCCCATGTTTGCCCATTGTCCGAGCTTGTGGCGAACACCGTACCGCCGTCGCGGCCGACGCGGCCCTTGGGGACGTTCCGCGTCGAATAGACCATGCCCAACTTACCCGAAGCCAGGTTCAGAACCGTGATGTGATGACAGTCGCTGTCTTTGCCATGGGCGTTGTTTTTATTCCAGGGCTCGCTCCAGGTTTGACCGTTGTCAGTCGAACGCTTGAATCGCGTGCAGGCGAAATGCTCAGACACATCGCCTTCGACCATGGCATCAAAAGCACTGAACAGGATTGATCCATCGTCACACTGACATAACATGCCTTCCATCGCCCCGGGATTTTCCCGCGGCTCATCGGCGTAGCTGAACGGGAATTGATCCACGTCCAACGGCTTGCCGCTGCCGGATGAATATTCGTTTTTACGCAGTTCCGTATCGACAACCATCGTTTGCTCCTTTCATACGCGCTGCACAAAATGGCCGCGCGCTGCTGCTCAGGCAGATGCCCATGTCACCATCGTTCTCGAAATTACAGGCCAGCCACTTCCACGGCCCGACAAAAAATCCTTTTGCGTTTGTCCGGGAAAAAAGAACTAACCTTAACACCTTCACCGGGTCTCTGACAACTCTAAGAGCATCGTTTCCATGAACAGATATCGACCTATTCATGGATAAAACAGGTGGGTTTTCAACTATTCCCCTTTCTTCAGTTCGTGTCGGAGAACCATAATCTATGGGCGTTGTTCCCGGCAATCTCTTTTATCGCCTGCTCCGGCAGAGGCAGCTTTTTCTCCAGTAAAAGATGTAGGTCCTTCATATAATCTTCGGCATCGCCCACAACCGGATAGTTTGAACCCCAGACAAGCCTTGAAACGCCGAAAGCCTCCACAGCTTCCCCAATCAGTGAATACAATTCACGATGGGGGTAGGGACAGAACATTTTCATCCCGGAAACCTGATAATAAACTCCCGCATGCCGAGCCAATGTGAAGACGCTTTTATAAGATTCAAAGCCAGGCCCTTCAACGGAATCCGGATTGCCCAGGTGCGTTATTACCAACCGGCAGGAGGGATTGAGATTAAGGAATGCATCCAGTATCTCAACATGTTCTGCGATGCCGTCGGGTGCAAATAAAACGATTATCAACCCCTCATCAACAGCAGCCTGACACAATTGCGGCGAATTTTTGAAAACATCGACAGTCAAACGTATGCCTTTAAAAATCCCGGATCGGGCCTCTTTCTTTAAGTCTTCAACTGCCGTAACGGAACTGCTGTCAACGAGAAATACACCGGCAAAGGAGGTTGGGTCAGTTGCGGCGATATCGCCTATGTACGAGTTGTCAAACTCACCCAGATGCTGCACAAGGACAGCACAGGAAACACCGGCCGTTTTCATTACTGCACGTACATCCTCGATAGGCGTATATTTGTTCAAGCCACAGTGTGCATAGGCATCGACTATTTCCATCATAAACCCCCGTCGGTAAAAAGCAGTCTAAGCATGTTCTCCCGTTTCCTGACTCTGCGCAGATCTGCGCTTCATGCAAAACCTGCATGGGCGGCAAGCAGTCCGACTGAAAGCACCTGGATGACAGGTTTGATGCCCCTCCTCCAAGTCCGCCATTCACCGTTGCACGCCCGGTTTCAATGTGAGAAACTCGCCACGAAACCGTAGCGCAGCAGTTCTGAAAAATCAAAATCCTTGGGTAAGACTGCACAGCAAAATACCGATGCCCGCAGCAGCAGACACTTTGACAGTGCCGAGCGCACAGGGCGTGATGGCCCGGAGTACCAGATGAATTGAATCACTACGATCAGGTTTATTACGTAAACAGCTGTTATATGATTTGCTATACAAGCCAATCATCATCAGTCCAAAAAGGACGACCTGTAAAGCTTCGCGAGCAGCAAAAATCTATTTAAGATTCAACCCCCGGGTGAACACTCAACATCACGACTTTCGAGGAGGAACAGGCAGAACTGCAGAAACTGGACCGCGACCTGTCGTTTCAACCGGCAAATCCAGCCGCGGCAAAAACGCTGACGCCCGAACAGGTGGCCTTCTTCAACGAGAACGGCTACCTGACCCCATTTCGAATCTTCGATGAGGACCGCGTCGATGCCAACCGGCAGTACTTCGACAACCTGCTGGCGACGGTCTCGGCGCCCGTCTCCGGTTGCGCTTCCAGATCCCTGTTTTTGAATTGCGGGCCATTCTTACGATAAGATTATCGATGTCGGTGCGATAGTCAATGTTGGCTCGCTGGTTCTCTGGTTCTCTGGTTCTCTGGTTCTCTCCATTCTCTCCGCTCCCCTTGATATGGTATAAATGCTGCGTAATTTCTGGGATAATCTCGCGCTACAACTTTCTAATTCTTTACACAGAGCTGAAAACCATGCACCCAATCTCATCAAATCGCGTAGCGACCTCGATCGTCCTTGCCATCGGCCTCGTATGCTGGGTCTCCTGTGCTACGGCCCAGGAGACGGATGAACTCCCTGACATACTGGCCAGGGTCAACGGCAACCCGATCTACGAAAAGGATATCGTGCCCGACGAAGCCGGGATCGTCCGCTCGCTCAATATTGCTGTCGATCATGAGTTGATCGCGCAACGGGCCGCGAAAGAAGGTATCAGTGTGCCCGATCGGGCCAAGTCGATTCGGGCAATGCGGGAAACGAAGTGGCTCAGTACCATTTACCAAGAGAAAATCCGGGCAGAGGCCGAGGACAAGCCCGTGACCGAGTCAGAGATCGACGCGTGTCTGATCGAGCGCCAGGACTATTTCGCCAAATTGAACCCGGACCTCCACCGGCAGCAGGCCAGGAACGTAGTGATCCAGCAGCATAAAGCAGACGCTTACGGTGACTGGCTGCGGACGTTACTGGCAAATGTCCGCGTTACCGTCAACGGTGATGCAATCCCTGCCCAGTTGGGCGTGCAGGCAATAGAAACAGTGACGACCACGATGCGACGCGACAAGGTTGAAGCGGGTCGCGGCACGGTTCTGTTCGACAGAATCTCGGAGCTCGTCGTGGCGAGGGAAGCGAAAGCGCAGGGCGTCGAGCCCGCCACGCTCGCTGCCGATGCGAAACGGGTCAATCCGCTTATAGCCGCGGCTGAAATGACTGTAGACGGGCGAAAACTGCTTTTGGAGAACGTTCCCTCCTGGCACGCTGTAAGCCAGGGCGCGAACAGCGCGACCGCCGTGGATTACCACCTGCTCATAGTTATAAAAGACCAGGTACTGGCGATCGAGGCGCTACAGAAAAATTTCGACAAGGCCCCAGAGTTCAAGGAACGATTAGATGCGCAGGGCTACACCTGGACAGGAATCGCGTCACCGTCAACCGGCGCGAACACTGCTGTAATCAACGCCTACTATAGAAAGCACAACTTGACTGCCGCCGATATAGAAGTCACCGACGGCGAGCTGGAGGAATACTCTCTGGCAGTCTTCGAGGCCGTCATGGGCGTGGATGCGGACGCCAAAGACGCCGTACGGCGACATCTGAATTCGGCCAAGCAAAAGATTGCGGCGGCTGATCTGACTGACGATGAATGGAAATCATGGCAACTCCACATTGCCCTGTCATTCCTCAACGAAAACCGCACCACCATGCGGGACCGGATAGCGGCAGCCAAACTCGAGTGGACGCGACAGGCGCACATAAAAGAGCTGCGCGACCACGCCGATATCGAATTTCTCGTCGATCTGGATTGATGGCGCACCAGGCTCAGCGCAGGGCATCGTAACGTGGTTGCTTTTTCGCCGCTTTGCCGTGGCGGTCCCGTTATGCAGGTCACAAATAGAAGGCCCGCCACAAAGAATCCGAAATATTTTATAAGATACAACCCCTTGACAGCAAGCGGGTTCCGGGTTTTCTGAGAGATCCTCGACCCCGAACGCATAACCGTACGTGCATTTTTTGCTTGGAATCGGGGTGAAAAAAAACTATCCTGTTCTAAATGTGACACGGAAAACGCAGAAACAACAAAACCAATCGGTACACTTAACAGTTGCCAAACAATCGGAGGATCTAGAAAATGAAAAAGCTACTTGTAGCGATCACCGCGGTGGTGCTCGGCATCGCCGGCACAACTCAACAGGCATTCGCCCACGGCGACGCACACGACGCCGACGCGATCTGGATCGAGGTCATCCTGACTAACCTGGGTTCGGTCGATCATGGTATGGTTCCTATTCCTCATCCCACCAACCCCGGGATGCAAGGCGGCGGGACCATGCAGAATTTGACCATTATGCTGCAAAACGATACGCACCTCCAGCATCCACACCCGGTCGGGCTGTTGACTGCTGAGGGTGGCCATTTCTTCATGCAGAGCAACCGTAATACAGGGGGCAGCTTCGACGCGCCCGTCTGTGCGTTTCTTTCTTACCCCTTCGAAGTCGACGGCGATGGAAATGTCACCCCTGCCGTAGGCCTCTGGCACAGCGACCAGGGCGGTGATCCCAGGGGCAACGGCTGTGAGGCCCCAGCCACACACTCGAGCCTGTGGAAAGTAGAACTGAAAGGACATGGCACCGGATTTGCAATACTCGATGGCGCCACCGTCTATGGCGACGATACCGCCATAGGCGGTGCTGGCGGGGCTGCCGGTGCGGACGGTGCGGACGGTGCACAGGGGCCGCAAGGTAAGCAAGGTGCTGCCGGTACCGATGGTGCTGCTGGTGCCGATGGTGCTGCTGGTGCCGATGGCGCCGCTGGTAACGATGGTGCCGATGGTGCCGCTGCACCGTGCACGCCATGCGCCGATGTCACTAATGCCGCCGTCGCTCTGGCTTGTGAAATTTTGGGCGAGAACCCCCCAACCACTATTGTAGACCTGCAGGACTCCTCGCAGGTCATTGTCGATACGCTCCTGATAAGCGCCAATATCTGCGAGGCCGACTGCGATGTCAGCGCTGGCATTCAGGCTGCCATCGACGCCAAACTCGCGGAATAAAACTGGTTGACGCGTTAACCTTATAAGAGAAAGCACGGAGTCTTCGGGCTCCGTGCTTTTTTGTGTGTACGCCGGACATACCGACTTTTCCCCTCGCCGGCAGTAATCTTCCAACCGCATCCGCAATGCAACGGGCCGACAACCTGGCCGGTGCACACGAATGCGGAACGCGCTAAGGCGCGCCCGCTTCGGTGACCTCTATGTTCGACGAGGAGAGATCAATGCGAGTTCTGCTGATCCTGCTGCTTTGCCTTCTGGTCAATTTCGGATGTTCAGGAGAGAATGCTCTGGATACCGCTGGGGTTCCCGATGCAAGCCACCCGTTCATTTGTGACGAGAAACCAAGTTATTGGTCGTTCGAGCGGTATCATGAGACGCGTGATCTGCAGGGCAGACCAATACTCGAGAGGCAGTACGCCAAGATTCACGCGTTGCTGCCCAAGCAACAAAAGTTTGCACTTAATGACGGAGAGGAAGAGTTCTTCATTCAGTTGCCCGAAGAGAAAACGGCATTCTTGAAATACGTCAACGAAAATGATTTTGTTGGTGATGCGATCAGTAATAGGTCTGTGATTGCGGCCGTGGCTGGCTCGTAGTCCATGCCGATCACGACCGGCGCGAGGTCGTGGTCGTGCCTGCTCCACGTGGAAAGCGCCCAACCTGGGGCGGCTATCTCCCGCAGTTCCTTGGTCGAGAACTCTGTCAATCGATTCTTGGCATCGTTGCACCTCGGAAGAGGAGTACCCATACCACCATGCGAGTGCTGCCGAGGCCCTGTGTACCTATCGAGAAGAACTCGGACACAAGCTGCAGCCGCACAGCGGCGGGCTGGTCTTCGACGACGACGGCGCGGTGTGGTGGACCTTTGCCGGCGGCCACATCAACGCCACGCTGCGCCACGCGCTGCGCACCATCGGCTGTGACTGGACTATGATCCCAGATAACTTCTCCCTCCGTTTCCGTGGCGAAGGGGTGTCACCTGCCCCGGTCATGGCTGCCCAGCGACGAATCCGTGAACCTGAGGTCTGGCAGGAGCTTGCCGCTCCTCGAATGAATCTGCCAGACAAACTTGATGCACGGATGGCATAAGCTTATTTTCACATTGCCGTCTACTACCGCTGAGAAAAATGGAAAATGAGAGGAGATTGAGATTGTCTATTAACAAAGCAAAAATTTCCGTTGATCTGAATCGGCGGTTGGGAGTTATCAGCCCCAACCTGTACGGGTCTACTTGGGACTGGCGGGATTCCGTGCGCGGGGATTCCGTGCACGGGGGCATATGGGTTGGAGATGACGGCACTATTCCTCACATCGACGGATTTCACCCGGGCGTAATTGCAGCCTTAAAAGAGCTTTCATTGCCGGTGATTCAGTTCTTCCCCCAATCGCCTTTCTACAACTGGGAAGATGGCGTCGGTCCCAGGGAGAAGAGACCGCGGCTGCTGTTGCCCTGGGGCCGGGTGCGAGGACACGAGCCTGTGGAAATTTCCAACGATGTAGGCACGGATGAGTTTATCCGCTTCTGCCGTCTTCTCGGCGCTGAGCCGCTTTTAGATACCAACGAGAATGATCCGCTGGGGTCGAAAAACTGGGTCGAGTATTGCAATTATGATGGGGGGACTAAATATGCCCGCCTGCGAGCCGAGCACGGGCATCCAGAGCCATACAAGGTCAAGTACTGGCACGTCTACGCCTGGGGCGACATGGAGCCGGATGCCCACGCCCGGGATTTCAGGAAATTCGCAGCGGCTGCGCGCCTGATCGATCCAAGTATCGAGATGATTGGCTCTGCGGTGGGCGGAGCGAAATGGGGCAAAGCGTTTTTCGAGACGCGCGACCGCGCGGTTACCCCTGTGATGGGCGGGATAAGCCTGGGCGACCATATGGCCTACATGCACTACTTCGGCGTGTTGATGAAAGATGTCGATTTCACGGATGACGATTACTACCGGCTTTTGCGCAACACCGAGGGATTGGATGATCGCCTGCGCGAATGCGCCGCCACGCTGCGGTTCTATTCGCAGGGCCGACTACCGTTGGCTCACAACTGGCTGCAGGAACCCTACTGCAAGCAGGCTCCGCAAGCCAGCGAAATGAAAATCGTGATTTCTGAATGGGCGGTTAATTGGGCCAGCAGATTTTG
>CAYWQM010000097.1:13778-16349 GCA_964460215.1 uncultured Lentisphaerales bacterium | reverse complement strand
TCGACCCTGTGGCCGATATTATCGGTACTGTCTTCGGGCGCATCGGCCAAGTGCCCCATCCCCAGGAAGTGTGAGGACTTCGTGTGGGGCTGCAACGACTGGAAGTATTGAGGATAGGAAAGCTAAAATCCGGGTGCTATTTTATTAGATAATCTCGTGTAGAAACACTTTTTTCCAACGGATCATTCCATGTCTTTGCCCCGTTTTTTCTTCAATATCGACAGTGCGCACCTGATGTGGAACACGCCGCCGATTTCTCTCGAACAGTTCCTGCATGAAATCCTCGGTGTCACGCAAGGCACCCAGGTCGACGGTTACGTGCATCACATGTTCACTTTCGGCGATGCGGTGCCGCTGTTTCGGAGCGACGTTTCCAGTGCTGAGCCGGCGATGCCGGAGAAGATGGCCAGCGGTAATGTCTGGCGATACCTGCGCAACCGCGCCGCCCTAGTCGAAATGGATCCTGATCCCTGGGAAGCGGTGATCGCGGCCGCACACGCTCAGGGCAAACCATTCTGGGGGTCGATGCGCTTCAACGACGGGCATCCGCCCGATTATGGCCCACGCAGCCGGTTCTGCATGGATCACCCGGAATATTTTGTCGGCGACGACTGCGCATCTGAAATCCACTCACCGGGGCCTGATGGCAAGATCATGGTGTGTCGTCATCTCAACTACGCGGTGCCCGCTGTCCGCGAACACCGGAAGGAGCTCATCGAGGACCTCTGCAGCCGTTACGATCTGGACGGGTTCGAGCTCGATTTCACACGTCACAATTTCCACAGCTTTACGAAGGCGGATGTCCACCGCGCCGGCGACATCCTCACCGACTACATGCGCGAAGTGCACGAGCTGCTGGTTCGCGTTGGCGAGGAGCGGGGGCGCCCGCTTGGATTCTCAGTCCGCATACCCGGGTCGCTCGAAGTGTGTGAAGCATCGGGATTCGACATCAAGACCTGGTTGAGCGAAGGGCTGGTGACGTCGCTGACCCCGACCGTCTATTACGACACAACCTGCGAGCTGCCCCTGGATGCATTCGTCAAGTTGACGGCAGGCACGGACATAACGGTTTATGCCAGCGTCACGGAAGGCGTTGGCCCCGGACGGTTCCGGCCGCCGCCGATCGAGGCCGTACGCGCCGCGATGTCGAATGCCTGGCACCACGGTGTCGACGGTATCAGCCTGTTCAATTTCCACCACCACCAGATGACCAATCGCCCTGGCGACATGGCTATCCTATCGGAGTGCGGCGATCCTGCGACACTGGCGCGCAAAGACAAGCTGTACATGCTTGCGGGCATCGGTGTGTCACATCAGTCCCGCTTCTTTGGCATGGAGAACCTTTCATGGCATCACCACCAGCTCCCGGTCGATATCCCCGTCGAACCGGACGGCCCGGGTGTCACGGTCAACGTCCCGGTCAGCGACGATATTGCCGCGGCCCGGCGCGATCGCATACTGGCCTCGATCACCCTGCGCCTGGATCTGCTGCACTTCACCACGTTCGAAAAGATTTCCCTGCGCGTCAACGGCAACGAGGTGCCGGTGAGTGCCGCCAAGTGGGGTGTGAGCTGGCAGTATGCCTTCAACTGGAACGGCATGCACGGCGACTGGGAGGCGTCTTTCGATCTCACCGGCGGTGACTGGATCCGACAGGGCGACAACGAAGTAAATCTGATCCTGCACGAGCGACCCGACGACATCGCGCCGCCCTTCGCCTTGTACGTCCTGCGCCTCGAGATCAAGTACAACATCCTGCCGATGGGATTGGCGCGCATCGAATCGTAGTCGCATTATTCTCAATCATTTTACCCATTCTCTTCCAGCGGCCAGATCGCCTTCATCTGCCACGCGTCCAGAGACCGCAGCGTCGCCTTGCCGCCCCTTGCAAAAACCCGTACCCCGACGCTGTCCGGCCGCGCCGGATAGATGCGCTTGGCCAGATAATAGCGGCCGCCGTTGACGAACACTTCGACGACGCTGCGATCGATGAAGACCCGCAGTTCGACGGGTGCTCCGGCAGGATGGCTAACATGGCAGCGCTGTGATTCGCGGCTGTTGACGTCCGGCCTGGTACTGGATCTTGTCACATCAAGGACCAGTTCCCGCAGCGGCGGTATGTCCCGGCGGTAATAATGGTTCGGATTGGCGTTGAAACGAATTTGCGTCTGTTCCTCGCCGCCGGGCGAACAGCATACGACCAGGCCGAATTCCTCGGCATCGTCCCACTCGAACACTGCCCTGATCTCGACCCGGTTCCCGGCCACCGGGTCGAGCGGGACAATCGAGTCCGGCGCGATCGCCAGGTCCGCAATGTGCTGGTGTTCACCGCGCAGGGATTCCAGCTCGGGAACCGGCTCGACCAGCAGATGATTATCTGCGGCCAACGACAGGACGGACGGCAGCGCCATGATGCCGGCCCAGCCGGAGTCACGCTGCACGCAGCCGTAGCGCGCCTCGGAAATGCGGGAAAAGAGAATGCGCCTGTCGTTGTCGTCCAGCAGCGTCTGGCATTCGTTGAGGATGCCGGTGCGGGCGGTGAAGTTCGTCTCGCCGAAGGCTAGGCGCCGG
>CAYWQM010000097.1:13002-13768 GCA_964460215.1 uncultured Lentisphaerales bacterium | reverse complement strand
GGACCGCGGCGGTGGCTGGCGAAGAGCAGCACGTGCTTGTCGCCTAATGGAAAGAAGTCCGGCACGGCGCAATCCTCGCCCCGCTCGGTGTATACGCCGCCTTCGTAAAACGGGTGCATATATTCCCAGTGCGCCATGTCATCCGACTTGAACAGGTAAGCCCGGTCGGGTTCCCGGCCGTCGAAGGCGTCGTGGCTGCTGTTGCCGGTGATCGCATAACAGGTGTCGCCTTCGACCCAGCCGCAGGGCGCGCCGTCGACCTTGTACGGATCGTCGGTGCCGGGCGTCAGGATCACCGGATTCGCGGGGTGTTTCTCCCAGTGCACCAGCATGTCGTCTGTGCTCGTGGCGAGGCAGATTCCCCCGGGCACGCCGTGGTAAATAATCGTCGGCACGCCGTCCGGACCGACAAAGGCTGTCCCTCTGAAGCATCCGTCCATGTCGGGGCCATCCGGCGTTGGCGTCAGTGCGATCGGCAGGTCCACCCAGTCGACGAGGTTTTCGGAGACTGTGTGCCCCCAGTGGATCGTTCCGGTACGGCCGCCGTGGTGTGCCTCGTGCGGGTTGTACTGGTAGAACAGGTGATATCGCCCCTGCCAGAAAAACGTGCCGTTCGGGTCATTCATCCAGTTGCTTGGCGGCAGGTAATGATAGGCGGGGCGATAGGCGTCGGACGCGAGTCGCAGTCGCTCCCCCATGCCGTCTTGGTGCGTTTTGCCTGCTTCGTGGTTCATTCGATCTCAGGCTCCCAGATTCGCGACTGCCG
>CAYWQM010000097.1:8439-12992 GCA_964460215.1 uncultured Lentisphaerales bacterium | reverse complement strand
CCTGGTTGGTCGCTTCCAGCCGCCAGATTTCGACGCTCCGGATCGTCGTGGTCCCGCCGAATGCATAGATGTACAGACCATTTGCTGCCTGGTAGTCCATGTGTACGGCTGCTGCTGCCACGCGATCGTTGGCGAACAGCTCGACCAGGTATTTATCGATGAAGATGCGCAGCTCTATATCCTCGTTCGTCGGCAGGTCGGCGATAGCGAATGGGGCGTCCGTCGAGCCGATTTGCAAGGTGCCCGCTTCCGGGTGCAGGATGATCGGCAAGCCCTCCCGGTCTTCGTTGGCGAAGAGCTGGAAGCCGAATCGTTTGCGCGTCGCCTCTGCCCGGTCGATCGTGATTCTGAGCTCGAAGGCATCGCCGTCGAGTTCGGCGATGTGTTCCCTGGCTGTGCCGCTGTATTTGCGTTCCGGTACCGTGGCTGTCGAGTCGTGGATGGTGACCGGGCCATGGCGCAGCGACTCCAGTTCACGCAGCGGCCGGATGCGCAGGCTGCCGTCCTCACCCAGGCTGAGTTCGCGTGGCAGGCACTGGACCGTTTTCCGATCAATCGCTTCGTGCAGCGTCCTGAACCAGGCCCACATCACGCGACGTCCGTCCGGCGTGAGCACCGTTTCCGGAGCAAAGATGTCGCAGTACCGCTCGTCGCCCTGATTACGGCGCCGCCAGTTCATGCGGCAGTGGGATTCCGGCACGAACTGTTCTGCGGCGGCGTTCCAGTCCCCGAGGTAATAGCGGCAGCCGAACGGATGGCTGATACACAGCAGCATCCACTTGTCGCCGAGCGGAAAAAAGTTGGGGCAGGAAATGTCCTCGCCGAGCGCGACGTCCGGGAAATCCTGTTTCAGGAAATCACCGACCAATGTCCAGCTCCTGAGATCGTCCGACTTGATCAATGGCGGGTTCTGGCCGCCTGAGATCGCGTAGTAGGTGTCGCCGATCAGAAAGCAGTCCGGGTCCCAGTGCAACATCTCCGCCGGCTTCCCGCCCACAGTCATCGGCTCGACCGGATACGGTTTCTCCCAGGCCGACAGCTGGGTGTCTGTGGCGATGGCGATCTGATTGCGGCCGGACGCCTGGCCGTGATAAATTGCCGCCGGCTTACCCTCTTTCGTGATGAAGCCGGTGCCGCTGTACATCCCGTGGTCGGTGAACGATTTTTGCAGTTTCGTTGGCTGCCAGGTCCAGTGCAGCATGTCCGAACTGGTGACATGAACGAAGCAAAAGGTCCCGTCGCCCTGCCACGGATACTGCAGGATGTAGTGCAGATGATACGTGCCGTCGACACAGAACGCCGCGTTGGGGTCGCCTGGTGAGCTGTCGCCGCCGGGGTGCATGAGATGAACGTTTAGTATCAACTCATCCGGCACGCAACTGGGGTCGTTTGTTGTATGCATTGGCCTTTCATGACCGGGGTGAGAACTTAGCGGAACGGCTCACTGCGCCCAGGCAGTGAGCGATGCTCAGCCTAATGCAACGGGTCGTCGAATTCAAACCAAGTGTGGCTGCTGCAGCAAGCTGAATATCGTCCGTTGGCATTCATGGAAGGGATCGATTCAGTCTTCCAGTCGTACACGCAACATCCGCAGCGCCGAAGACACTGGCCTGGCGTTCCAGTGTTCGACATAGTTCTGGGCGTCGTAGACAACGATCAGTTCACGCGGTCCGACGGTTTCGATCCCGAGGTAATCGCTGGAGTCGTCTTCGCGCAGGCCGGGAAGCTCTCGGCGGATTTGCATCTCTTCAGGCACGCCCATGAGGGTCTGGGTTTCCTTCTCGTAGGCGGTCAGGTCGAAACGCCCCTGCCATTGGGTGCCGGTACCGCTGGGATCGCAGATCAGGTGTTTTCCGGGACGACCGTAGATCACGACCAGGGTGCCGTCTTCCATGATCCGCAAGCGCGGCCATACGCTGTGTGGCTGGTGTTCGGTATCGTCTACGAGTGACATAGGCACCGGTTCGCTCCATGTCTTGCCGTCGTTTTCTGACCACATATGATAGAGCCATGCTTTGCATACATCCGGCGGCCCGTCAACACGCATGATGCTGTACAGTCTTCCATCCTTTAGCTGGACCAGGTCCGCTTCGCACGGCGCCGCTTCCATGGCATCGCCGGTGACTGCGGTCCCGATCGTCTCCCAGGTCCTGCCGCGGTCGTTCGATGCCATTGTCCAGACGCTGTATCTGTCTGACTCGCTGGTGTTGTCGATGCCATAGCCCAGCGCTATCAGGCGATCGTCAATCTCCACACCGGCGGTGATGCAGAAGCAGGCGATCTGAATCTCGTCGCCGGTCATGTCGGTGCGGCCGAACAACGTGTTCCAGATTTCCCGCCACTGATGCATCGGGTATCCCGAGGCCTGGTTCTCCAACGGTCTGTGCGTCACCTGTGGCAGATGGACGCGGACGAATTCCGGCCGCGGTTCGTCGTACATCTTGCCGGGAAACCTCCGGGCACCCCAGAAGACGGCGGTCTCGGGTGTATTCGGATCCACAACACCTACTTCATCGAGTTCGTACAACTCGCCGTCGTCGAAACTGTGCTGCCAGACGGGGCGTGGGACGTTGGCGACCGGTTCACTCCAGGTTTGGCCGTTGTCTACGGACCGGATGCGTTGCCCCGGTGCAAATGCGGCGTCGTTCCCGTGTGAGGTATAGAGCAGAAGGCTGTCATCGGTGTGTCGGTGAAGCCGGGGGAACCAGCGCTCACCGGTACGGGTGCTGTCGATGGTTACGGGTCGGAAAATCGGGACAGCCTTCATTTTTTCCTCGGCTCAAGCATGGATTGTTCGCGGCTATCGGCAGCCGATCGATGGTGGTGAACGGCAAGGTACGAGCGCCACATTCAAATGCAAGGGGGCGGTGCGTTCTGATTGGACGCCCACAGGTTCGTGCGGCATGTTGTAGCTCTGCCATGTAATCATGCTTGGCTGCAAATCTCTCCACCCACATCAGAGGACGGGAAGACAATGGAACTCATCAAAGATCACGATGTATCGATGGATGCACTCAGCGGCAGGACGGTCGCGGTGCTCGGCTACGGCAATCAGGGGCGGGCTCAGGCGCTCAATCTGCGGGACAACGGTGTCGAGGTTATCGTTGGCAATCAGGAGGACTCGTACAAGGACCGTGCCGCCGAGGACGGGTTCAAGCCGATGTCGATAGCCGAGGCGGCCGGGGCGGGGGACTGCCTGCTGGTGCTCACTACCGACGAATCGCAGCCGGTGATCTGGGATGAACAGATTGCCCCGGGTGTCGAGGCCGGCAATGCGCTGGTGTGGGCGAGCGGTTACAACGTCGGCTACGACCTGATCACGCCGTCTTCCGACGTCGACGTGCTGATGGTGGCGCCGCGCATGACCGGCCACATGGTGCGTAATCTGTTCGAGGCGGGCAGCGGTGCGCTGGCCCAGTTCGCCGTTCACCAGGATGCCACGGGCAATGCCCGTGACCTGACCCTGGCTCTTTGCAAAGGTATCGGCTTGACACGCGGCGGCGTTTTCGAATCGAGCTTGCGTGAGGAGGCCGAGCTGGATCTCTTTGCCGAGCAGGTGATCTGGTCGGGCTTCACGCGCTGGATCCTTACCTGCTATGAGCTTGGTGTCGAGGTCGGGTTCAGCCCGGAATTGATGGTTATGGAACTGTACGCCTCCGGTGAGATGGCAGAAATTGTCACATCGATGACGCGCAACGGCTTTTTCAAGCAGATGACGCATCACTCCACGACCAGCCAATACGGCACCTTGTCGCGTGGGGCGGAGCTGATCTCCGATGAGATGCGGGCCAAGGGCAAGGAGCTTTTCATGCGGGACATTCGCGAGGGCGCCTTCGTCAAGGAATGGAGCGAAGAGCAGGCGGGCGGGGCGGCACGCCTGGCTGAATTGACCGAAGCGGCACTGTCGCATCCCATGAGCCAGACGGAAGCGGGGGTCATCGCCAGCGTGCAGGCGACGAAAGGATAATACGGGGAGCTGAACGGCTCGTCACGAAACAGGCACGGAGATCCGTTCTACTGCTCACCGGCAACGCTGTCGGTAAAACCGCAGGCCAGGAAGCCGCCGTCCACGACGATTGTCTGGCCATTGACGAACGCCGCAGCCGGGCTCGCCAGGTAGACGACGGTGCCAGCCATCTCCGAGGTCTGGCCGTATCGCGCGGCCGGTGTCCGCTCGAGGATGCGGCGGCCGCGGTCGGTGCCCACCAGGTTCTGACGGTTCAGGTCGGTCACTACGAAGCCTGGTGCTATGGCGGTGGTGCGTACGCCGTGCTTCACCCATTCATTGGCGAGGCTGCGGGTCAGACCGAGGACGGCGCTTTTCGCCGCGGCGTACGCCGACACCTCGATATTATCCACGAATGAACAGATCGATGCGACATTGATGATGCAGCCGCTGCCCTGCGGAATGAATACACGCGCGGCGGCTTGTGCACAGCGCAGCGAGCCGGTTGCGTGTACGTCGTACATGTGATTGAACTCTTCCGGCGTCAGGTCGATTGCCGGTTTGCGCAGCTGGATACCGGCGCAGTTGATCAGGATGTCCAGGCTGC
>CAYWQM010000097.1:0-8429 GCA_964460215.1 uncultured Lentisphaerales bacterium | reverse complement strand
AGGCTGCCGAGGCGCTCGGTCGCGGTGCGCACGGCAGCTTCGACACTGTCGTTGTCGGTAACGTCCAGCTGAGTGCTGAAGACCCGTTGTTCGTTGATGTCGGCGTTGAGCTCGGAGGCGGCCTGCTCGACCAGCTCAGTCCGGCGTGAGCCGATAAGTACGCGCGCACCGTGTGCGGCGAGGCCGGCCGTGAGCGCCCGCCCGATCCCGGTGGCGCCGCCGGTGACCAGCGCGCCTTTCCCGGTCAGATCAAATAGTGCAGTTTGGATCGGCATATGGTCTTGTAGACTCCTCAGGCATCAGCCGGTGGAATATCGTCCTTGAGGTTTGGCTCGCGGGGTAGGACGTCGTGCGGCCAGACAATTTGCCGACGTTCCGGCGTCAGGCGTTCCAGAAGTTCCTTTGACGGTCGGTAGCCGTGCCGGAAGAATCCCCAGCTCGGGCCGTAGCGCTGAACGACAGTGCGGCGTTGCCCCTCGTTCACTCGTCTGGCTGAGCCGTGACAGATGGTGTCGGCGAAGATAACCGCGTCTCCGGCTTTCATGAAAATCTCCTCACTGAGCGGCATCCCGTCGCCGCTGCAGAATTCACTGCCCATGATGTGCTTGGTCATGAGCGGGTGTTCCAAGTTCTGCTTGTGGCTGGCCGGGATGAACACTGTACCGCCGTCGCCCGGTTCGATATCCATGAGGGCGACCAGCACATTTACCTGGCAGACCATGAACTCGCCGTTCTTATAGCGGTACTGGTTGCGCTTGGAGTGGCGGTCGCCGCCGGAGTGCATGCCGATCGCGTCCCCCGGCCCGCGCAGATTGGCGAATGTTTCGTCGATAAACAACGGGCCCTGCGTGTAGTCGAACGACCCGGCGCCACCGACGAACAGTTTGACGTGTTCGATCCAGGCGGGGTGAGCGATCAGCGCTTCGAAGGGGGTGCCGGCCTCGTAGATCTGCTGGTAGTTGATGCCGTCCTTTGGTTCGAAGCTGTGCCCGTGCACGTAGCCGTACCATTGATCGGGTTCGAGCGGTGGGATGGCGTCGATACAGCCATTGAGAGCGGCAACTTCATCTGCGTTGAGGGCACCTTCCAGGCGGACATATCCGAGCAGATCGAAATGATAGGCATCCATTTCCGGGACGCTCATGGGATCCTCTTTTCTAGGGTGAATACTGGTTGTTCTTGGAGGTAAACGACGGATGAAATGTTACTTGAATGTTCGGCCAGATCAAGTGTCCGGCTTACGAATCGACTCTCACCGTACCCGTGACCAGCGCGGCTGGGTTGTTCAATGAAATTTCCATGACCCCCTCTCAATCCGTTTCCAGCTCCACGAAATAATGCAGGTTCGGCGGATTGTCCGGGTCATAGCCGACGGCGATGGACTTGTAGCAGGCCAGGAACTGCAGTGCGGGCATGTAAAGAATGTCGCGGATGCCGTCGGGCAGACCGGCATCCAGTTCGATCACGTAATCCGCTGCCGCCCGCAGTTCATCGGTGGCTCGGTCGCAGACCAGCAGTACCTTGCCTTTCAGTGTCTTGATGTTGCGGACGAACTCGGGGTAGTGGGCCTGTGCCGTATCCGACATGAGCACAGTGACCAGCATCGCATCGTCGACATTCGAGATTGGACCGTGCTGGTAGTCCAGCGTCACGTACGAGTCGACCGGCAGCAGCACGGTTTCTTTTATTTTCAGTTGCGCTTCGCGTGCCAGGCCGTAGTTCGGGCCGCTGCCGAGAAACGCATATTTGCTGATCGCCGCGTCCTCGCTCAGTTCGCGTCCGATTGTTTCGAACGCTGCCATCTTGTCGCGTGCCAGCGCGGGCAGCGACTGCAAGCCATCGATGATATCCTGTTGTCCTGTACAGACCGCTGCCAGGTAATATCCGGTCAAGACCATGGCAGTCAGTGATTGCGTCGTTGTGATACTCTCCTCGTGTGCCTCCTCGAGGACCAGCACGATGTCGGCGGCGTGGGCCATTGGACTGTCGCCGAAGCAGGTGACCGCCAGAGTTGCGGCGCCGGCCTCGGCCGCGGCCTGCTGCGCCCTGACGCTTTCGGAGGTGCTGCCGGATCGCGAGTAGGTGATTGCCAGTGTCCGGCGCGACGGATTCAGGAAGGCATCGCGGTTGAGCATCAGGTCGGACGCGTGGACGGCACGACAGGTCTTGCCGGACAAGCGCTGGCAGAACGGCGCTACAGCGTGGGCGATATTGAGACCCGAGCCGCAGCCGGTAACGACAATCTCCTCAGCTACGTCCCACAGTTCCTGCAGTGCTGCTGCCTGGTTGTCGATGCGCGGGAAGACGCCCTCCCAGGCGCTTGCTGAATTGCGTGTTTCACGAAGGGTATGTTGGCCGACAGTTGATTCTGGCATGTCGTTCTGGGGTTTCAGGGTTCGGTGTTCGCGTACGATGTTGGCGTTTCAGGGCAGGGCAGGGCGGTTCTCGTCGGCTATCGGCAGACCCAGGCATTGCACCGCTGCGGCACCCCATTCATTGCCGCGTTTTACCGCGTCGTCAAGTGTGGCGCCGTTGCAGATGGCGCTGAGGAAACCGGCATTGAAACAGTCGCCCGCGCCTGTGGTGTCCACGACCTCCACGACCGTGCCGGGATGATGTCGGATTTCGCCGTTGCAGCGGCTGTACGCCCCGTCGGCGCCTGCCTTGACAATAATTCCTGTGGCCTTCTCATCGAATGCCGCCAGCGCGTCCGGTACGGTGCTGCAACCGGTGATACCGGTGATTTCGTCGGCGTTCGGGACGAACCAGTCGAGCCAGGGAAGTGCCGGGAGCAGGTCTGAGATATCCCACGTATCTGCCGGATCCCCACCCATGTCGAGTGAGGTGCTCATGCCGTTGGCCCGGGCGTCCTCGAGCAGTTGCCCGATCGACGGGCGTAACCCGACCTGCAGAAAAAAGGAGCCGAGATGCAAGTGTTCCGCGTCCGCCAGATAGCCGGCAGGAAAATCAGCCAGCGTGTTGCTCTTGAGTGTGCCAAGATCGGTGATGAACATGCGGTCGTTCGGGTACGTCAGGGAGACCGTGATGCAGGTTCGATCGTGATCGGTCTGTGCGACGGTGTCGGTGTTCATGCCGTATGCCTGCAGGGTCGACACCAGGAAATCACCATAGAAATCATTGCCGACACAGCCGAAAAAACGCACCGGCACGCCGGTACTCGCGAGGATGATGGCGACGTTGGCGGTTGAGCCGCCGGGCGCCATGGAGCGCTCGGTGCCGATGATCTCCTTGCCGAACGCCGGTGGTACGGTCATGCCGGACAGGATCAGGTCGACATTGAGATCACCGAGTACGTGGATCATCGGTTTTCCACTGCCTGCCAGTCCTTGGCGAACTGTTCGAGCCCGGCCTCGGTCAGTGGATGATCATAGAGTTGATCGAAGACCGCCGTTCCCAGGGTCAGCACCTGTGCCCCGGCGCGTATCGACATCATCACGTGATGCGGAGTGCGGACGCTGCCGATGATGATCTGCGCATCGAATCCATACTCGCGCATCATCGCGCGCGTGTCCCGCACCACTTCCATACCGTCCGTACCGGTGGCATCGATGCGCCCGACAATGATGCTCACGTAGTGGGCGCCGGCTTTGCACGCCAGCAGCGCCTGGTTCAGCGATGCCACCATTGTCAGGTTGATCCGGATATCTTCCTGGCTGAGTATCGAAAGCGCCTTGATCCCGTCGCGGGTCATTGGCAGTTTGATCACGGCGTTTTTGCCCCAGCTCGCCAGTTGCCGCGACTCCGCAACCATTTCGTCACAGGTTGTCGACATCGCTTCGATGCTGACGTCCCCGGGCACCAGTTCGAGAATCTCGCGTGCTACGGGCTCGAACGGTTTGCCGCTCTTCATGATGATCGACGGATTGGTCGTCACACCGTCGACGACGCCGGAATCAATCCGGGCGCGGATTGCCTCGACGTCGGCTGTATCGAGAAAGATTTTCACGGATGCCCCCACCGGTTCGCGAATGATTGGACTGTTCTATGGAAGAAAAATGTACTGTACTGTTGAATCGTGCCAAGATAAGCGCTGAAATGAAGAGCGTTTCTTGTGGAACGATCGTCTTCGGCTATTCTGACGGGCGTTCATGACCGGTCGTGGCCAATCGTTTCCATCAACTGAGCCAGCGTTACATGCGTACCCGGCGGGTCGCCCAGTTCGCGGTAGACGGCATCTGCTTCGGTGAAGTCTTCGTTGCCGGTGTAGCTGCTGATCGTCACGATGCATGGCATGTCGGCGCTCCTGGCGGCGAGCAGTCCGTTGCGACTGTCTTCAACCACCAGGCACTCCTCGGCAGCCAGTCCGAGCTCGGTGCGTGCCAAATCGTAGATCTCCGGGTCGGGTTTCTTGCGCGACACGATATCGCCGGCGAAGATGCCTGCGAACCGGGCGTGGCGTTCAGCGCCCAGCAGGCGTTCGACGATCAGTGTCACGGCGCGTTCGTTCGATGTCGAGCACACGGCCAGGGTCAGGCCGGCGGCAATTGCTTCGTCCACCAGCCGCGCCACACCGGCCCGCAGAGGCAACTGTCCGTCTTCGATAATTTGCATGAACAGATTGGTCTTGGCCTTGTGCAATCCCTTGATGAAGGTGTCACGATCATCGATGCCCGGCGGCCAGCCGGCCTGTTCGAAATAGTGGTGCATGCGTTCTTTGCCGCCGGCGATGGTGAGCAGTTCGCCGTAGGTTTCGATGCTCCATTCAACATTGAGCCCTTGCGCGACGAAGGCGCGGTTAAAGGCGATCCGGTGGCCGTCGCGCTCGGTATCGACCAGCACGCCGTCACAGTCGAACAGCAGTGCTTTAATCATGATCGAAGTCTTCCAGCAGTGTCTTGAGGCGGTTCAGGAACTGTGCGGCGAAGGCGCCGTCGACACCGCGATGGTCGGCCGCCAGGGTCAATGTCATCATGTCCCGCACGGCAATTTCGTCATCTATCGGCACGGCACGTTTCTCAACGGCGCCGACTGCAAGGATCGCACATTCAGGCGGGTTGATGATCGGAATGAATTTGCTGATCCCGTACATGCCCAGGGAGGTGATCGTGAATGTGCCGCCGTGGCTGGGATCGATTGTGCCCCGTCGTGCGGCCTCGGCGATTTCAGTGCTCCCGGTGACGATCTCCGAGAGGCTGCGCTGATCGACCTTGTCCAACACTGGCACCAGCAACCCGTCGTCAACGGAGACGGCGAGACCGATATTGATGTCCGGCTTGACGATCAGTTTCTCGGCATCGACGTGGGCGTTGATCTCGGGGAACTCGCGCAAGGCCATCGCCGCTGCCCGGGTGATCACGTGTGTTGCGGTGATTTTCAGACCGTGTTCTTCGCGCCAGGCCCGGCGCCAGACTTCTGTTGTGGTCATGTCGACGTCGATGAACAGGTAGAAGTGTGGGATTGTCTGTTTGCTGGCTGTGAGGCGCTGGGCAATCCGCCTGCGGAGCCGGGAGAATGGACGGACATCATCGTTGTCTGCCGGTTGGACAATCGCAGCGGCGGATTTGGCAAGGTCGCGATTGATGATCCGTCCGCCGGGGCCGCTGCCGCTGATTGTTCCCAGTTCGACACCCTGCTCGGCAGCCCGTCGACGGGCTGCCGGCGATGCGGTCATTGGGCTTGGCGATGCCGATGGTGCGGGCAACGGCGCGGCAGTCTGCGGTGACGCCGGCGTCTTTGACTGTGTCGCGGGGGCAGCGTCCGCGGCGGGAATGGATTCGAGCGTTTCGCCCTTCGCACCGATGTAGGCGATCGGTTTGAAGACCTCGACCTCTTCGCCCTCGCCGTGCAGAATTTTCAGCAACACACCGTCCGCGTCGGCTTCAACTTCGAAGCTGGCCTTGTCGGATTCCACCATCGCGATGACGTCGCCTTTTGATACTGCATCGCTTTCCTGCTTCAGCCATTCGACGATGATTGCGGTGGGGATATCCTGGCCGACCTGCGGCATGATCACTTCGGTCATGACCCGGCTCCCAGCAGCCGGGCGCCCTGGCCGGCGCCGCCGAACTGTTCGATGCGGCTGCTGAACACTTCCAGCAATGCCTTGTACTGTGCCTCGATCAGACGCAACGGTTCGTAGTCGGATGGGTTGTCGCGATTGTAGCCGACAAAGCCGTCGACGAAGGCGTGCTTCAATTGCGTCGAGATGTTGATCTTCGCACAGCCGCAGGTGATGGCGCGCGTGAATACATCATCGTCGAGGCCGGTGCCGCCGTGCAGTGCCAAGGGGACGCCGGTGATGCGATAGATCTCTTCGATGCGCTCGAAGGCGACCTGTGGCTCACCTTTGTAGTACCCGTGTGCCGTGCCGATCGCCGGTGCGAACACCGCAAGCTCGAGCTCGGCACAGAACCGTTCGGCATCTGCCGGTTCGGTCAGGTGCGCGTCGCGTTCGTCGACAAAGATGCCGTCCTCGACTCCGACAATCTGCCCAAGCTCGGCCTCGACGCCGCCGCCGGCGGCCTTGGCCATGTCGACGACCTGCTTCGACAAGGCCAGGTTCTCGTCGAACGGCTTAGCCGAGGCATCGATCATCACATCTGTCCAGCCGTTTTCGATACAGCCGCGGATCATGTCGAGGTCGTGACAGTGGTCCAGGTGAAAGGAAACCGGTACCGACGTGTTCGCCGTGATCTCCTGCATCCAGCCGCCGAGCGCGGCGTGTCCCCAGTACTTGATTGTTTTCGCCGAAGTCTGTGCGATGACCGGAGCGTCCAGTGCTTCTGCTGCTGCGACGATCGCTTTCATCGAGTTGTAGTCGACCGGGTTGAAGGCGCCGACGCCGTATTTGTTGGCAATGGCGTGGGGCAGGATTTTCGTCATGCTAGTCAGTGGCATGGGATGATCTCGGATTTTCGGATCTAAGCGTATACAGCGCGTTTGACAGCGGCGATGATGTCATCTTCCTGCGGTACGCAGGCGGCTTCGAGCGTCAGGTTGAAAGGGATCTGGGTGTTGAGCCCGGCAATGATCTCGATCGGTGCGTCGAGGTAGTCAAAAGCTTCCGCCTGAATGATCGAGGCGATGTCGGAAGCAACGCCGCCACGGCGCACAGCTTCCTGCACGATAACGACGTGTTCGGTTTTGCGCACGGACTCGAGGATCAGTTCTTTGTCGAGCGGCACAAGGGTTCGCGGGTCGACAACCTCGACGTTGATGCCTTCTGCTGCCAGTTTGTCGGCGGCCGTCAGTGAGCGTGGGATCATGTTCGACCAGGCGATCAGTGTGACATCGCTGCCGCTGCGCTTGATGTCGCCCTGTCCGAACGGAATCAGGTACTCGTCGCTCGGTACCGGGCCTTCGTTCATATACAGCAGTTTATGCTCGATGAAGATCACCGGATCATTGTGGCGCACGGCAGTTTTCAAGAGGCCCTTGGCATCGTGTGGGCATGACGGCATGACGACGTTGAGTCCCGGGATGTGGTAGAAAATCGCTTCGAGGCTCTGTGAGTGCTGCGCCGCGACGCCGTTGCCCGTTCCGCCCTGCGTGCGCATGACGAACGGCACACTGGCCTGGCCGCCGGTCATGAACTTCAGTTTGGCGGCCTGATTGATCACCTGGTCGAGTGTAAGCAGCGAAAAATCAATGAACAGGATCTCGACGATCGGCCGCATCCCGGTGAGCGCCGCACCGATCCCGGCCCCGGTAAAGCTGGCTTCGGCGAGGGGTGTGTCGATGACCCGCTTTTCTCCGAACTCTGCCAGCAGTCCGGCTGTGACCTTGTAGGAACCGCCGCGCTCGGCAATGCCCTCGCCCATGACAAAAACCGTGTCGTCCCGGCGCATCTCTTCTGCGAGCGCTTCGTTCAACGCGTCGCGGTACATCAAGGTGCGCGGTTCGTTGCTCATCCGTTCGCCTTCGCTTCTTCGAAGAACTCAGCCAGGTCCGGTTCCGGGCTATCGATCGCGAAAGCGATGGCGTCTTCGTTGTTGGCCTCGACCCGGGCGTCGATATCGGCGACCTCTGCCTCGGTGGCGCCGGCGTCCATCAAGTACTGTCGCGCCACGATCAACGGGTCGCGGTCGAGATAATGCTGCAGTTTCTCTTCTGGCAGGTAGAGCCCGGGGTCGTTGACATGATGCCCGCCCTGGCGAAAGGTCTTGCATTCGATCATGACCGGGCCTTTCCCGGCCTGACAACGGCTGATCGCATCCTGCATGGTATCGTGGACTGTGACCACATCGTTGCCGTCGATCCCGACGCTGTGCACGCCCATGCTCTGACCGCGCTTGTACAGGTCCAGCTCGCGCGTTGTCTGTTCGACCGGGGTCGAGACTGCGTACTGGGTATTCTCGACGACGAGCACTATCGGCAGGCTCCAGGCGGCTGCCAGGTTGAGCGCTTCGCCGAAGGTGCCGTTCTTCACCCCGCCGTCCGACGTAAAGCAGGCGGTCACCCGGTCCTCG
>CAYWQM010000096.1:1988-16374 GCA_964460215.1 uncultured Lentisphaerales bacterium | reverse complement strand
GCGGCGACATCGACAAATGTGCCGCCGTCGTTGCGATACAGGCAGTTGCGCCCGAAATCGTTGGCCAGATAGAGGTCTTGATCGCCGTCATTGTCATAATCCTCCCAGGCAGCGGCGAAGGTGAAACGACTGTTGTTGGCATCCAGCCCGGTCTCGACAGTGACGTCGGTGAATTCGAAGTCGCCGTCGTTGCGCAGCAGGAAGTTTCTGGCGCCATTATTGGCGTCGTAATAAGGAATAGGCAGTGCGGCGCGATCCGATTCGGCGGCGTTGCGGTTGTAGCGGCCGGCAAAGAGATCGAGGTCGCCGTCCTCGTCGTAGTCGGCCGCGCAAAGGGCAAAGGCCATCCCGGCGCTGGTGATTTGCGAAACCTGCTCGAAATGTCCCGTGCCGTCATTGGCGAGGATAACCACCCCGGCGCGCGTGCCGATCGCCAGGTCCTGGTCGGCGTCGTTGTCGAGGTCGACTAACAGGGCGGAGACGGTTGTATCGGCGAAGTTGACGCCTGATTCGCTCGAGCGGTCGGTTGCGGTGGAATCCGGGTTCTGGATGAAGAGGCGATTGGGCAACCCGCCAGCCTCGCAGAGGGACAGGTCGTCTAGCCCGTCGCCGTTGACGTCGCCGATTGCCAGGCCGGAGTAGCCGGCAATATGCTGGCCATGGGCCCGCTCGAGCCTGCCGATCCAATGGAACGTGCCGTGCATCACCTGTTCCCGGAAAAAGTCATTGCCCCCGATCGCTGCCTCGGTACAGTCTGCGAACAACGGCGTTTGCGGAGTTCGCAGAATCGTTTCCTGGTAATCGACCAGGCCGATGGTGTGCAGGCGCGGCGGGGTACTGGTCTGCCAGACGCTTTCCCAGATGGATGAAACCGCCGAACCCCGGGCTCGGATCGACACATGCTGCCGCGTGGTGATCCGGTCAGGTTCCTGCTCGACCCGGAAGATCTTGAAATTAACCTGCAGTTCCCCGGCGAACGGCTCTCGAAGCCGACCAAGGGCCTCGGCAAGGCCGTCGACCCCATGATAGGGACCGAGGCCCTTAGCAGGATCCTGCGGATCCTCGGCGGCAAAAACCGTCAGGACCTCGTCGGCATAGCGTTCCTGCACATTTGCGGGCCGAAGGTCGCTGCAGGTAAACTTGTTTGTCAGCAGGGGCGTGAGCCGGACCGGGTCGATGGGATGGGACTGCTCGAGCAGGCTGCCCAGTATCTTTAATTGCACTTTTGCCGCCTTGCTGAACACCTCCGTGTGCCAGCCGTCGGTGGCGGGATCGTAGGTGACGAGCGAGTAGATCGGACGGCCGTCGATGGTGGCGGTGCTCGTCTCGGGTTCGCCCGGGGTGGTGGTTGCTGCCGTCACGGCGGTGGGATTTGCGGCAGATTCCGGATTCCCACAGCCGTGCCGCAGGCTGAAAAACAGGCCGAGCAGGATGATGATTGAGACTGTAATCCAGCAGCGATGTGCTCTGACCTGACAGATGATCAAAGGGTCTACTCTCGGTTATTGCGTGGGTATGCGGCTCGTTCGGAACGTGTTTACCATAGTCTTTGCAAACATTTTCGCGAATACAGCCGCTTTTTTTATCACAGTTTCAACGGCTGCTTTTCGTTGAATGAAGTTGCAGTGCCGAAAAGGGATGACGAGGTTGATTAGGCGTGGTCTGTACATAAAAAAACCCGGAGATCGTTGTGATCTCCAGGCTTTTTGAGTTGTGCTGTATAAGGGCCCTTACGGAGTAGTCTTACTGACTGTCGTAGACTGTCTGGACCTGGTCGATGATGTATTCCATGCAGGTTGCGAAATCGCCCGGGATCGGATCGCAGATGTTGCCGCCGGCTCCGACGGTAGCGACTGTGCCGATGGCTTGGACGGTGCTCTGGAAATCAGTGACCGTGTTGGACGGATCAGCCAGCAGCAATGCGGTGGCGAGATCGAAGGTGGCGTCGGAGAGTGTCTCACAGGTGACACACGGAGCTGCTGCGCCGGTATCGCCCAGCTTACCCTGCGGACCCTGGTCGCCGACTGGACCATCCGAACCGACCTTGCCCTGCGAACCCTGCGGTCCAGGAGTCGATTCGATGCTGTCGATCTGGTCCTGTATATCGTTGAAACGATACGAGTTGAAATCGACTCCGGCCTGTTCTGGGACGAGGCTGGGTTCGGCCACGACGTAAGCACCGCCGATATCGGTCGCCTCTCCGCTGGTATCGTTACTGGCCTTGCCGGCGGCGTCTACTGCAAAAACACCGCCAGTCTCCGGTTTGACATCATGTACCTTGCCTTCGCTGTTAATTCTGAAGGTCAAGTAGTTGATCTCGGGGAGTCCCGGTGGGTTACTGGAGTGAGGGTGCCGAACGAGTTTTGGCCGACCGGTTTCACTCGGCCATATGCCCGTAGTGACATTATCGCCACCAACCCATCCGTAATGTCCGGGTCCAAAAAGGCCCGAGAGACTGCCGTTGTTGCCGAAGAAGCCGTATTCCACAGTCGGCCCGGTGATGTTCAACGTGCTAGTGCCTTCGCCGTTGCCGCCCCAGGGCGGTTGAATGTTCTGGACATTGCCGCTGCCGTCGACGTCAAAGGTCACTGCCTGCTGAAAATGAGCCCACTTTCCGGTCCAATTGTATGAGCCGGTCGGTACATCTCCCGTCATCTCTGAGGCTGCATTCCAAGGAAGCCAAGCATGCCCCCCTGGCAGGGTCGTGCCGGGTTGACCGTAACATGCCCAAGGGGTGTTGTCGGCATTTGCAGAGATCGTGACGTTGAACCCACTTGCCGGAATTGCCAAGGCCAAGGCCCCGACTGCGATGATTGCGATTAATGTTTTTTTCATGAGTGTCCTCCTTTTTTCTGTTTTGATGATCGGTCTATTAACTCGCTCAAGAGACATTATAGAAAAATCCTTTGCGGATTGCAAGTCTTTTTTTTGTCGAAATTGCGCGTAGTATTTGAGTCCCCCGGTGGGCCTTGTGCCGCTTGGGTTACTGACTCGTTTGTTAGTGTGTGTTGCGCATGTTTTTTAGGATAGTTCGCTAACCGGAGAGCAAAGGAAGTACTCTCGGATAATGCGTGTTTATTCCCGTTTATCCAGGCAGGCAGGTTTTATACTCGAGACTTGGCAAAGCTTTTAGCGAATGGAGTCGGCTCTTTTTGTCGCACCTAACGGCTGCTCTTCGTAAGAATGAAGGAAACTATGTCGGGAAGAGATGAAGGGGAGCGATTTGGCGTGTGTGTTCGTACGCAAAAAAAAAGCCCGGAGATCATTGTGATCCCCGGGCTTTTTGAGTTGTGCGGTATGGCGGCCCTTACTCGGCGGCCTTAGCGTCGTAGATGCCTTGGACCTGATCGTTGATGTATTCCAGACAGGTTGCGAAACCGCCCGGGATCGGATCGCAGATGTTGTCGCTGGAACCGACGGTCGCGACCGCGCCGATGGCTTGGACGGAACTTTGGAAGTCGGTTACCGTGGACGGCGGATTCGCCAGCAGCAGTGCGCAGGCGAGTTCTAAGGTGGCTTCGGAGAGCGTCTCACAATCGACACACGGAGCTGCTGAGCCGGCATCGCCCTGCTTGCCCTGGGGGCCCTGGCCACCGGCTGCACCATCCGAACCGACCTTGCCCTGCGGACCCTGCGGGCCAGGAGGCGGTGAGATGTTATCGATCTTGCTCTGCAGCTCAGCGAAACGATATGAGTCGAAATCGATCGCGGCTGCATCCGAGGTGAGTTCCGGGTCGCACATGACGTAAGCCGAGCCGATAGGGATAATTGTGCCTGCGGTGTCGATTTCAGCCCGGCCGGTAGTGCCGTCTACTGTAAATACACCGTTAGTTGCCGGAAAAGGATCAACGATTTTGCCATCCGCGTTCATGCTAAAACGTAGGTACGGCACATTAGGATGGCCGCCCGGTGCTGAAAGGTGCCGATAAAGTGCGGCAGGTGTGGCACCGCCAGGCCACATAGCCCCTGAAGTGTGATCGCCGTCTCCGACCCAGCCGTTCATGCAAACACCGCCTGGCCATATGTGCGCATGGCACACCAGGCTAGTTCCGGAACCTGCGAAGCCGAAACTCACTATGGGCGGCGTGATGTTCAAGGTGTTGGTGCCTTCGCCGTTGCCGCCCCAGGGTGGTTGAATGTTCTGGACATTGCCGCTGCCGTCAACGTCGAACGTCACCGCATTGGCAAAATGCGCCCACCTTCCGAACCAGCCGTATGAGCCGGTTGGTACGTCTGCCGCCTTAGATGCAGTTCCATCCCATGGCGCCCATGGCCCCGCTACCCACGCTCCGGCAGATTGCACTGCCCAGGGGCTGTTGTCGGCGTCAGAGTTGATCGTGATGTTGAAGGCACTTGCGTCGATTGCCAGGACCAGGGTCACGGCTGTGATGATTGCGGTTAATTTCTTCTTCATCCTGAGGTTCTCCTTAGTTTTAATTTCCGTTTTTTTCGGGTATCGGAAGTTGCGAACTTCAGCGGTTTCCCGCTTCAACTGTAATCAGTGTAGAAAATCCATCTGCAAATTGCAAGACTTTTTTTCGCATAAAATTGGAGCGCATTAATCCACATTTGTCTGCGAGGATCTCTCGACTGGCGTAATCGTGGATTTTTTTGAGGTTCGCCCGCGCGTCTCAATCCAAGTCGACGAGAATCTCTATATCGGCGTTGCCGCGGAGTTCCTTGAGGTGAGCGCGGCGGGTCCACTCGAGTTTGGCCGCTGCGACCTGATCGTGGAAGGCGCCTTTGCCCCCATCGTTGAGGAAAGACCGGGTGATCAATATCTGCCAGGACCGTAATTCGTCATCGGGCAGTGCGTCCGGGAGGAGTTCCTGCTGCGCCGCTTTCAGGTGTCGGCGCAGAGCGTCGTTGTCGTCAGCGCTACCGCCCATCACCGTCTTCATGACTGCCTCGTAGTATGCATCGAGTTCCTGGTCGGTCACTTCGATGTTTTTGGCAGTCAACCCGTGCGCGTCGTAATACGCTTCGACTAAGGCGGGATCGACAAAAGCACTTAGTTGTTCGACCGCGTCAGCGAGGCTTTTTACCGTCTCAGTGGTCTTTGACAGTAGTTCCACTGTTTTCGGCTCCTTGTCGAATCCTTTTTCCCGTGCTTCGGCGGCCAGCACCTGAAGCCTCAAACTCGACACCAGCATCACATCCGCATTGGAGCCCGTCGCCTGGCTGCCGATATTGTCCCACCCGGGAAGGTAGCCCAGCACCAGATCTTTGCCGTTAACAGTCAGCACGGCGTTCGCCAGAAGTTCGTCGACCAATTCCGGATCGCCAGCCAACTCTGTGGGGTCGACGGCTCGCGCTTTCGCTTCGCTGGCCAGCGTCAATTCGATGATCTTGTCACGGAGCGGTGCGCCTTGGCCTGCTTTAGCCCCCGAGCCCACTTGCCTGGTACCCGCCGACTCCAACGCCTGATCAATAACTGCCGAAGGTATGGCGTCACCGTTGACGGCAAGCCGAATGTCCGCCATCAGCGTTTTTAGCCAATCGCCATACGCCGTTGACTTACGCAAGCGTGTCACAACGCTGCGTGCCTCCTGCCGGTGGAACTTAGGGTTTACCTTGGCAAAATAGTCCGCATGCTCGATCAGGCAGGCATCGATTTCTGCCTTTGTTACCTTTTGCTTCTTTTCGAGCCCGGAACGAAGCTCCTTCTCGTAAAGCATGCCGAGGAGGCCTGATTTCCGCTGTATCTCTAGTGCCAGCATCTTTTTGAACTGCGACTCCCCACCCTCGGGTTTCTCGATGCCTTCCGTCTCGGCCTGCTGCGCGATTAATCGGTGATCGATGGCAATTTGGAGCGGGCGGATGAACCCTGTTTCATCGAGAACAAGATTGCTCTCGTAGATTGCTGTCCCGTTTACCCTGGCCAACGGGTCGACCGGATCGTCCTGGGCCAGGGCGTCACTGCCACAGAGCCAGCATACGAGACTGCCAATAAGGATGTTAGAAAAAGATCGTGTTGTGCGCATGGTGTCGATTCCTACTTTAGAGCATTTATGTTACCTGTAGACGGTACAAAACTGTACGCTAAATCCATGCCAGATCAAGTATAATTGCGGGATGTGGAATGCCCGAACGCCATAATAGATAGGGAAGTTGGCAATTATAGTTGGGATTTGGTAGATTGCTCGATTGTTCGTGGGGCGTGAAATTATTGAGCTGAGGTTATGCAATGAAAACGACAGTGACACCTGAAGAGATTTCCCGCTATCGAGACCGGGGCTACTTGATCATCGAGGATTTGTTGTCGCCGCAAGAGCTGGAGAGCTTGAAGGGGGCCGTCACGACTACAGTCGAGCAGATGGGAAATCGTAAGCTGGTTGGCGAGGGAAACGAGCAATTTCAATATGACCGAGAGAAAAACCCCGACACGACTTTCCTGCAGAAAATCAACCTTTGGAAGGATAACGATACGGTTTCAGGATTCGTGCGCAATCCTGAAATCGGTAGAATGGCGTGTGAGCTTGCCGGCGTTGACAGCGTTCGGCTCTGGCACGACCAGACCCTGCAGAAGCTGCCTTGGGCCAATCCCACGTCTTGGCATCTCGACGCCCCCAACTGGTCGTTCTATTCCCGTGATGTGCTTTCGATTTGGATCGCGCTGAGTGACTCAACGCTTACGAACGGCTGCATGTGGTTCGTGCCCGGCACCCATAAGACCGCGGAATTCGAACGGAATGCTGAATTCAGTACGCAGGTGGGTGCCCTGTTCGACATTTACCCGGAATGGCACGGACTCGATGCGGTGCCGATTGAGTTGAAGGCCGGTTCGGCCAGTGTCCACAACGGCTTGCTCGCCCATGGCGCCGGGGTGAATATGACGCAGAACCCCAGGCAGGCGATGGTTGGCATCTACATGCCGGACGGCGTCACCTTCAATGGCATCCAAAATGTTCTTTCCGCTGAGCAAATGGACGCGCTCAAGGTGGGGGACCGGTTCAATGATGATGAGCAGAACCCGGTGGTCTGGTCGCGGCAATGAGGGATCGTCATCATTGGGAATGATTCCGGTGTGACATCGCCTGGCCTTTGCTTTGGCATTGATCGGCGACAGTACGCTAGCTTTTTTCACTAATAGCAGATTGAAATGGAAGCTTGCACAGCCCACAACATGCAGACTGCGCTGGTCGGATTGGATGTTCATACCGACACCCTTACGGAAGAGGAAAAGAAGATCCTCGATGAGCAAAGTTTTCTGCTCATCGAAAATCTGATGGATGATGGATGGCTCGAGGATGTTCGGAGCAGTTACGAAACCCTGATGGAAGAAAAATACGGAGCGTTCCGACCCGAGACTGTCGGGAAGCCGGCTGCAGACGGGACCAGCAGGCACTTCAATGCGGGTACCCGCAGGTGGTTTGATATGGTCAGTGAAGGGGAGGTTTTCGAGCGCATGTACACGCATCCCAAAGTGCTTGCCGCTGTTCACCGGATTTTGAAAGCCGACTTCAAGCTGCATTCCGTCAACGGACGCGATGCCCTGCCGGGAATGGGAGAACAATCACTCCATACCGACACCAGCGCCCGAAATCCCGATGAGCCGTACAAGTTGGTCAACTCCGCCTGGCTCCTCGATGCCTTTACCGAAGAAACCGGCCCAACACGGATCGTGCCCGGCACACACAACCTGAAGGGGGAGCCGAAGGACTATGTCAATCCAGAGGACAGCCACCCGGAAGAACGGTTGGTCCATGCTTCCGCCGGATCCGTCTTTGTGTTTAACTGTCATCTCTGGCACAGCGGGACCAAGAACCGGAGCACCTCATTGAGGCGGGCGATCCACTGCGCGTTTGGCAGGCGTGATTACGACCAGCAGCCCTGCCAGAAAGAACGTATTCGCAAGTCGACCTATGCCCGCATCTCACCGGCAGCTCGGTATTTGCTCGATGTGTAGGAGAGTGCCACGGCAAGAGCGGGAGGATCTGTTGGGGCAAGTCGTGGGAAAGAGAGATCTCTGCCGTCTGTTGAGACGTGCTATTCCAAAATATGTATCGCTGACACCTGAACTTAGCTAGGTAAGATCATGAAAACCCCAGTTCGATATATTTTGCGTGTTCCGTTCAACCCGACGTTCAGTGCTGCCGAAGAAGATGCCGGCCTGGAGGTCCTGCGGCGCGGTGACATTGATGAGGCGCTGTTTTTTCTGCCGAATCTTGAGGAACGCTCATCCGGCCTGCTGACGCTCGCCGAATGTCAGCGGGGTGCGGATCGGCTGGCGCCGATCTTCGAGAGGTTGCGCGGTGAGGGGATCGTGCCGTCGATCAATATATGGTGGACTGTGTCCTTCAGCGACTTTCCCGGCTTGCCGCGGGATCATCGGGAGAAGTTCGATTTTCGCTGGGCCGTGGGACAGGACGGACGCCAGAGCCGTACCGTTGCTTGTCCGCAGGACCAGGCATGGCGGCAACATACCCGTGAGATGTACGCCATCTTTGCGCGACTGAACCCGGCGCGCCTGTGGATCGACGATGACATGCGCATGACTTTGCGCGCCGACCTGCATGATGCCTGCTTCTGTGACGTGTGCCTCGACGAGATGAGTCGCCGTATCGGGCGTCCTATTGCGCGCGGCGAGCTTGTCCCCGCCATTATGGCAGATCCGCCAAACGCTGTGCGCGACAACTGGCTGGAGTTTCTCGATGACCTGTGTCACGACAATGTTCGGGGCCTGGCCGATGCGGTTCGCGAGGCGAACCCGGAGACACAGACGTGCCTGATGCATTCGATGCCGGAAATCCACAATGCCGAGGGGCGACGCTGGGATCGCCTGATTGATGCGCTTGGCGGCAACGAGCCCTGGTGTCGGCCGCCGATCGGCCCGTACCATGAGGCGACACCAATCGCCTATTGCTCATCTCTGAACAGCTGCCGCCTGGCGCTCGATGTCATTCCAGGCCACGTCAAGATGGCGCCTGAGATCGAGAATTACCCGCAGTCAAGATTCATGACATCGCCCCGTGGCGTCAGGATGAGCCTTGTATTCTCGCAACTGTTTGGCATGGGCGGGGCCATCATTTCGGCCTATCGCTACGCCGGCCGTCTCGATCTCGAGATCGAGCGACATGACGCCTGGAGCGGCATGCTGCACGACCTAAAGCCGTATCTTCAGAGTATCGCCGAGCTCGGTGTCGAGCGGCATCAGTTCCAGGGCATCTCGATGTTCCACCATGGCCAGGTCTGCCGCCATACGCGTGACGTCGCCGATCAGCCGAAACCTATTTTCCTGTACCGCCGCCGGCCGATCGACGATGCCCTGCCGCTGCTTGGCTTCGCTACTCGTTACGGCGCCGGGGACGTGACTGTTTTTGCGGGGGAACACATTGCCTGCCTGAACAAAGCGGAACGGCATGAGTTTTTCGGTCGCGGCGTGCTTCTTGACGGGCGTGCCGCCGAGACGCTGCTGCTGTCCGGCGACGGCGCCCTTGCCGGCCTGAAAAGCGCTGCCGGCGAGTCGGGTGCATCGTTGGAGACTATCGAAGATGCTGCCTTCGGCGGGTTGGTAGGCGACGTGATCAACCTTCGTTGGGAAAGCAGCGCCCGGCAGTTCGACTGGCTCGATGGCGCGCGGACTGTGTCGCTCGTTCGCGATTACGACGACCGTGAAGCCGGGCACGGGATCGTGTTGTACGAGAACGACCTGGGCGGGCGTGTCGCTGTCATTCCGTACGACAGCCAGGCCGAGATCGGCACGCTGGGGCTGACATATGAGTCGATGTGTACACCGGGTTTCCTGTCGTTCCCACGCCAGGCGCAGCTCAAGGCGGTACTCGAGTGGCTGAACCGCGGGCCGCTGCCGCTGTTCGTCCCAAGCGCGCCGTCCGTCTATCCGCTGCTGATCCGGCAGGAAAAACGGTTGATCGCGAGCGTAACGAACCTGATGACCGATCCCGTATCGAATTTGACCCTGGAACTGGGCGTGCCGGGCATCGTCCCGGTGTCGGCGCGGCACCTGCAACATGATGGCACATGGACGGATGCGGCGGACCTCAGCATCGATACTGCTGCAGACGGGGCGGTCACGGTGCGCACATCGATTACCGCCGAGCGGTTGGATCCGGTTGTCCTGGTGTTGGACAGTTGAACCGACATCCTTGAGCTTCTCGGCGGGCACGATTATCTGTGCCTTGACTCTGTGTAAAGCGAAACGTATGTTGAATTTTCCTTCTCGTTCCCAGCCCCTTTTTCTATGGTAGCATCCGATGCCTGAAAGCACTGACACAGTGACCGATCAGTCCGCGCGACGCAAGTTCTGGACAGAGCATATGGAGCGCAGTTATGAGCTGCTGCAGTCCATGACAAGCTACCCGGCGGAGGAGTGCGGCGAGGGGCTTGCCTCTATTCCTGATGCCGCTGAGGAAGCCGGGATCGAAATGCTTTTTTCAACCAGCAAGATAGCCGGTGACCTCGACAGGATTCTCTATATTCGCAGCGGCCTCATCCCCGACCTGATGGCAATCGCCCGGGACATGCGCGAACGTGGCTGGCTGTTGAAGATAGAAGACGGTTTTCGCACGCTGGATATGCAAACGCAACTGGGGCGCAAGCCGGCGGTCTTCGAGATGATTGTGCGTACCTGCCAGTGGGAGCTCGGTGGTGAGCCGCCGCCCCTGGACCTGATCTTTCGGCGCTCAACCTGCCTGGTCGCGAACTATCCGAATCGTGGCACCCACACGATGGGCGCAGCCGTGGATATATCGGTCTTCAGCCTGGAAGACGGCAGCGAGATTTCGCGTGGAAAATCATATTTGGAGATGAGCGAGTACACGCCGATGGATTCGCCCTTTGTCAGCCTTGCTGAGCAGGAAAACCGCAAAGCAATCACGGCGCTGATGGAGCGTCACGGTTTTCTGCATTATCCCGGTGAATTCTGGCATTACAACAAAGGCGACCCCCTCTATCATTTTATGGCTGAAACCGGTCGCCCGGCTCAGTACAACTGTGTGCATTGGGACGCCCGAACCAATGCTGTCACCCCTTATGAGGATGTTGCATCCCCGCTGACGCCGCCCGACGAAATGGCGGAGTATCTGGCGCAAGCCCTGGAACGACTGACGGACGAACCATAAGTTGTTTCTGGTGACCGCTGGGCAGAGTGCCGGATAGATTGTTGGCATGTCTTTGTTGCTCGCTGACAGCTGATATCTGAAAACTCCAAACCACGAACAGTGCTGATGACCTACCCGACTTCTCCCTTGGATCTCGACTCGCCGCTGGTGTCGGCCTATTGCCGGAAAACGGCGGGATCGGCGCGATTGTCCGACGGCGCCCGGAATGTCTTTCCCAGCGGCATTACCCACGATGCCCGCTACATAGAGCCGCATGGCATTTATGTGACGCGCACGGAGGGTGCACATAAGTGGGATGTTGACGGCAATGAGTACGTCGATTACTCAGGTGGCCACGGTGCCTTGCTGCTGGGCCACAATCATCCGGTCGTCGTCGCGGCAGTGGAGGAGCAGTTGAGGAAAGGCACCCACTATGGTGCCAGCCACGAGCTGGAAATTCAGTGGTGTGAGTTGATCCAGAAAATGGTGCCCTGCGCCGAACGCGTACGCCTGACCAATACGGGGACGGAGACGACGATGCTGGGGTTGCGCCTGGCGCGGGCTTTTACAGGTCGCGAAAAAGTCCTGCGCATCAATGGCCATTTTCACGGTTGGCACGACTACGCTTCGGCTGGCTTCATCTCACACTTCGATGGCACGCCTGCTCGCGGCGTACCCGCCGGCACCAACGACAGCATTCTGCTGACTCCGGTCAACGATCTGGCAGCTGCGGAGCAGGTCTTCGCTGCCAACGCCGACATAGCTGCCGTTATTCTGGAACCCACCGGTTCGACTTGGGGGCAAGTGCCGACGACGCAGGAATTCATCGAGGGGTTGCGACGGCTTGCCAGCCGGTATGGTGCGATGCTGATTTTCGATGAAGTGATCAGCGGCTTTCGCTGCGCACCTGGCGGTGCCCAGGAAGCTCTTGGGGTCACGCCGGACCTGGCGATTTTGGGCAAGATTGTTTCCGGTGGCTTGACCGGCGCGGCGGTTGTCGGTCGCAAGGATGTCCTGGATGTTCTGGACTTCCGTGTGGCAGGGGAAAGTGGCGATGAGAAGGTTTTTCACATGGGCACCTTCAATGCCGCGCCCACGACTGCCGCTGCCGGGGTTGCGGCCCTTGAGTTGATCCGCTCAACCGACGCCTGTGGGCAGGCAATTGCGTATGGTGACAAACTGATCGATTCGCTCAATGAAATGTTTAACGAGGAAAGCGTCAGTTGGATCTCGTACGGCACCTACGGCGGCTTTCACGTTTTCCTCAACCCGAAGAACATAAGCACCACTCGGCAGCGTATCGAAGCGGCTGAACACAGCCACGACACGCTCAAGGCGCCGGTGGTCCCGGCGCTTCGGATGAAACTGCGAATCGGTGTCTTGCTGCATGGTGTGGATATCCAGGGTTGGCCCGGTGCCCCCGTCACTGCTGCCCACAGTGATGCAGACTTGGACCATACCGTCGAGGCTTTTCGCCAGACGATCAGGCTGTTGCGCGAGGAAGGAGATTTGGATTGACAAAGGTTTGTCGATGATTTCCCTAACGTGTATATTGAACCGTTAGAGTCGTGCAATTGGTTACACTGTATGAGGTTTTTGCCATAATTTCCTTCCCAAGACTATCTGGATCGCACCCGTTACGGTGTTGCGTCGGACCGAAACGCTTTACTCTGATAGAGTTGTTAGTCGTCATTGTGGTCATAATGATCCTTCTCTCCATGCTGATATCGTCCCTTCAGCATGCAAAGAGCGTTGCGAAACGTGTGGCGTGCATGAGCAACATTCGGCAACTGGCGATGGCCGCCGGCGGCATCTATCCCACTGACAACGACAGGATCGTCATACCGGCAGTCCTGAAAGGGCCGAAGACGCGGGCGAATACTGGGCCGGCGATTCGAGACCAGGGACAGTATGCCGTTCATAATGCCATGGGTTACACGGTGTCGTGGCTGGAAGAGATCCAGGACAAGCCGATCGATTTGTCCAGAATGCCGGAGGAGATGAATCCGCTCGGATATTGCCCCGGGGACGAGACCTACGGCGGCCTGCATCCGAATGGGTTAGGAGATCTGGCTTACAGCAACAAAACCGGTTGGTGGTGTGGTATTTACCGACGACAGCCGTCCTATTCACTAAATTATTTTTTTACCAATGCCAAAGGTAACGGACCTATGACAGAAAACAGAGAACTTAACTACATAAGAATCAACCGGGCCGAGAATCCCGGGGAGAAAGTACTGCTTTGCGAAACGCACTACACCGCGGTCGCGGGTGCCAAGTGGGAATTCGCCAACACCTGGCCGGGTTGCAACTATGAACGGGGGCCGTATCCGATGACCAAGGCACCCTATGTCTCATATGTTCCTACCGGTGCCATCAGCTATGCGCGCCACGACGGTCTCGGCTTCAATGTTGCCTTCGCCGATTTGCACGCCGAATTTATTGAAAGCACGCCCGCAGCGCACTCGCCATGGAGAAAACCCGTCTCGGCCGACGATATCGCCGAAATGAAACGTATGTGGGAGGTCGAGTATGACGGCTACGAGAACAGGATCGGCCACTACTAACGGCGACTTCGCAAAGACGCTATAGTGAGTAGTATGGCTACCGCCGTAGTGTCCGTCTCATCGCGTGTTTAGTGGATTGAAGTAGTGAATTACGAGAATTGCGAAGACAGGATCAAGAGGATGATATACGATATTTGATTGATAAAACTTTGTCGAAGTGATCATGGATATATATAGTAAAAGTCAGGTCCTTATATTGTGTCCTCGCAAATTAGAGGGAGTTGCGTCATTGCCTTTTCAACCTCCATTGGAATCGTAACAGTTGCGGTGTCGCGTCGGCCGAAACGCTTTACGCTCATTGAGCTGCTAGTCGTTATTGTGGTCATAATGATCCTTCTCTCCATGCTGATGGCGTCGCTTCAGCATGCAAAGAGCGTTGCCATACGCGTGACGTGCATGAGCAATATCCGGCAACTGGCGATGGCTGCGGGCGGCATCTATCCCACTGACAACGACAGGGTCGTTGTGCCGGCGGTCCTGAAAGGGCCGACAACGCGCAACTACACGCCGGCGATTCGGGATCAGGGACAGTATGCAGTTCATACTGCCATGGGCTACTCGGTGATGTGGCTGGAAGAGATCGAAGACAAGCCGATCGATCTGTCCGCTGTGCCGGAGGAGACGAATCCGCTCGGGTATTGCCCTGGAGACGAGACCTACGGCGGTCTGGGGGACGTCGCGCGTTTCGAGGGCACACTTAGGTATTACAGCAACAAAACCGGTTGGTGGTGTGGTATTTACCGACGACAGCCGTCCTAT
>CAYWQM010000096.1:0-1888 GCA_964460215.1 uncultured Lentisphaerales bacterium | reverse complement strand
GTCTCGGCTTCAATGTTGCCTTCGCCGATTTGCACGCCGAATTTATTGAAAGCACCGCCGCAGCGCACTCGCCCTGGAAAAAACCCGTCTCGGCCGCTGATATCGCTGAAATGGAGCGTTTGTGGCTGGTCGAATATGACGGCTACGAGGACAGGGTCGGCCACTGATGATTAGTCTTGGCTATTGCCGATGGTCGAACGCTCCCCTCGTCCTTTGATCCCATTCGCAATTTTCCGTCGTAGGTCATACTCTTAATTGCGTGGTTTAAGCGAGAGGCCAGGGCAATTTAATCTATGATAGTTTAGGAGTACGGTTGTGTCTGAACGCAAACACCGAAGGTCGAAGCTGCCTGTGTTCGTAACTGCTGGCTTTGTGACCGCTGCTTTGGTTGGTTGGCTCATTCTAAGTCCATCGGTCGAGGACGCAGGTCCACTGCCGGAGCGCAAGGGGCAGCAGGCAGACTCTGTGGCGCCACCCGGGAGCGGCATCGCAGAAAGCGACATACGCCAATTTTGTTCGACCTGTCATGTGTTTGCGGAGCCGTCGTTGATGCCGAAAGTCGTGTGGCCTGCCGTGGTCGACCGGATGTATCGGTTTGTCGGGATGCAGTTGCCTGAGCTCGAGCGCTCAGGAGCCATGCCCGACCGCCGTGATGTCGAAGCCTGGTTTGTCAGATCGGCGCCCGAGGAACTTCCGCGACCGGCGATCAAGCCTGAGGGGGCGCCGTCTAATGTCCGTTTTTCGCGCCACGATTTTGGCGCCAAGTCATCCATGCATGGTGTCTCGCAAACCACTTTCATCCGCTACTCTGGGCCGTTGCCCGATGTCCTGGTCGCCGATTTGCGGGCCGGAAATATAAGTGTGTTCCAGGTCACAGGACCGGCCCTGGAGCGAGAGGTCCTGGCGAAAATTAGTGCCCCGGCGCACGTCGAGCCTGTCGACCTGGATAGGGATGGGCACCGGGATTTCGTCGTTGCCAACTTAGGCAGGTTTGAGCCGTCGAATGAGCGGATTGGTCAGGTTGTGTGGCTGCGGTACGTCCCGGAGGAGGGTGTTTACGAACCAATTATGCTGGCACAGGACCTTGGGCGTGTCGCCGATCTCCGGGCAACGGATATGGATGGCGACGGAGACATCGATCTGGTTGTGGCAGTGTTCGGCTGGACCGAGGCAGGAGAACTGCTGTATTTCGAAAACCGGACCACGGATTTTTCCCGGCCGGAGTTCAGGCGTCGGAAGCTTGATGGCCGCACCGGCGCAATGCGTTTGCAGCTCGCCGATCTCAACGGTGACGGGCTGACGGATATCATTGCATTGTTCAGCCAGGCTTATGAAGATGTGGTCGCTTTCCTGAACGAAGGCGACGGCAACTTCAGCGACACACTGGTGTATGAGGCACGCAATCCCGACTTTGGATTCAGCGCTATGCAGGTCGCCGATATCGATGGCGACGGAGATATCGACGTCCTGGTGACCAACGGCGACTCGACCGACATCGAGCTGCTTAAGCCGCAACACGGCGTGCGACTGCTTGAGAACCGCGGCAGTTTTCCGTTTGAACCGCATCTCCTGACGGCGTTTCCCGGCGCCTATGGCGTTGCCGCGGCGGATCTCGACAACGATGGCGACCAGGACATCGTCGCGGTTGCCTGGCTCCCGGTCAGCGACGAGGGGCCAACCGCGCGTCGGGACACGCCGCACTCCGACCTCTACAATGCCAGGGGCCTGCTCCGACTCAGTTCGATTGTCTGGCTCGAGCAGACAGCGCCGCTGGTTTTCGACTATCATACGATTGAAAAAATGCACGGCGATCATGTGACGGTCGATGTTGCAGATTATGACGGCGACGGTGACCTGGACCTGGTTACCGGCAATCTTTCGCTGGACG
>CAYWQM010000095.1:15407-16495 GCA_964460215.1 uncultured Lentisphaerales bacterium | reverse complement strand
AACTCCTCGACCTCGGCGACCGAGACGAGATTGAAATCTCTCGGGATCGAATGCTTCAGGCAGCCTGAAGCGATGCCGAACTCAACGGTTCGTGGCAGGTCATAACCCGACATCAGTCCGTACAGAATGCCGGCAGTCAGGGCGTCGCCGGTGCCAATGCGGTCGACGATCTGAATCTCATACGAACGCCCGGTGTAGCAGTCGGTGCCGTCGAACATCGTAGCGCCATAGCGATTGCTCGACGAGCAGTCGCCTTCGCGTATACCCATGACTACACGTGTACAGCCGAAGCGCTCGTGCAGTTGGCGCGCGGCGGCTTCATGGCTGTCGGCCTCGAGGTCGAACATTTGGTGGACATCGCCCAGGCTGGACATCGCCAGGTCAACAGACGGCATGAGACCGGTAAACGCTTCGCGAGCCGCCTCTAAGCTCCAGAGTTTGCTGCGGTAATTGATATCGCAGCAGATCTTCACGCCGAGCCGCCTGGCTGCTGCGCAGGCGTCGTGGGCAATCTCGACGATGTTGGCGCCGCGCGAGATGCCGCTGCCGCTGAAGACAAACCAGTCTGTACCCGACAGGATCGCGTCCCAGTCGAGGTCACTCCGCTGCAGGCTCTGGAACGAGGTATGTTCTCGATCGTAAACTACGTTGGTCGAGCGCTGTGAAGCGCCGGTCTCGACGTAGAAAACGCCCAAACGTTCGCCGCCGCGCAGCATATGGGCAGTATCAATGCCGTAGCGTCGCAAGTTGTTGATGACGCATTGGCCCATCTCGTGTTCCGGCACTTTGGAAACGACACCGGCACTGATGCCCCAGTGGCTGAGGTTTACGGCGACATTCGCCTCGGCACCGGTGAAACTCATGCCCAGCGTGTCGGTCTGAACCAGGCGCATGAACGGTGGCGGATCGAGGCGGAGTAACAATTCAGCTAGAACAACAACTTTTGGCATGGCGCTTTGGGCTTTGAGCTTCGAGTTTCGGGATGTGGAGGCCGACAATATCCTTCCAAAAGGTTTCACATGCCAGCGATCGGCTGGAACCGTCAACAACCTTGGATTAGGGTACAATAACGAATGTGCGAATGCCGA
>CAYWQM010000095.1:6042-15307 GCA_964460215.1 uncultured Lentisphaerales bacterium | reverse complement strand
CCTCTTGAAATTTCTTAACTTTCCCGGATAAACCAAACCGCTTCCCATGCCTCCTGTAATCGTTGGACTTGGTGAAATTCTCTGGGATTTACTTCCCGGCGGCCGGCAGCTCGGCGGGGCGCCAGCCAATTTTGCGTACTTCGCAAAGCAGTTCGGTTGCGACGCCCGTGTCGTCACGGCGGTTGGCAACGATGGGGACGGCCGCGACGTTTTGGCGCATCTCCTGGCGCAGGACCTGCCGACTGATACCGTTGCGGTCGTTGATGATGTGCCGACCGGGATTGTTACCGTTGCCCTCGACGACCGGGGCGTGCCGACCTACACGATCCACGAGCCGGCGGCCTGGGATTGCATGCCGAGTTGCGCCAGCCTGGAACTGGCCGCCGGCGTCGACGTAGTTTGTTTCGGCACGCTGGCCCAGAGACAGGCGCAGTCACGCGAAGCGATTCACGCATTCCTGGCGCATACACCCGTGTCTGCCTGGCGTGTGTTGGACGTCAATTTCCGCCTCGGCATCTATACCGCCGAGATCATCGAACAATCCCTGGCTGCTGCCAACGTGCTGAAGATCAACGACGACGAGCTCGAGATTCTTCGGACGTTCTACGAATTGCCGGCCGGCGAAGAAGCCGCGTTGCGTGTTTTGGCTGAGCGTTTCGAGCTTCAAGCCGCTGTTCTCACCCGCGGCGCCGCCGGCAGTCTGGCGATCTCTGGCGCTGCCAGTTCGGAGCAGCCGGTGGTTGCCACAGAGATTATTGATACCGTCGGGGCCGGCGATGCTTTCGGGGCGGCATTCGTGGTCGCTTTGGAGGCCGGCCAGCCGCTTGACGACGCACATGCCCTGGCGGCGCAGGTGGCGGGATTCGTTTGCTCACAATCCGGCGCTATGTCACCGCTGCCAAAAGAGGTTCTCAGGCAATGGAATCGCCAGGCCCCACGCACGTGATGGCGTTGTGCCGCGGCTGCCTCCAATGATGAGCAACTGCCGGGAGAAAAACACAGTGGCAGTAGACTGGCCTTTAGAGGACCTTTCCAGGATAGCCTTTTACGTGTTATTTTCGAATGGTTGGCTATATTCCGCACTTCGATGTAGTTGTGTCAACTATTTTTCCGATTCACTTTTGCGAGATAAAACCATGGCTCAAGTAAAGCTCGAAAACGTCCGCAAGGTTTTTCCCGGCAACGTCGAGGCGGTCAAGGATTTTACGTTGGACATCGATAACAACGAGTTCATCGTCCTTGTCGGTCCGTCCGGTTGCGGTAAATCCACAACTTTGCGGATGATCGCTGGACTCGAGGAGATCAGTGCGGGTAAGATTTCGATAGGTGACCGAGTCGTCAACGATCTGCCGCCGAAGGATCGTGATATTGCCATGGTGTTTCAGAATTATGCACTGTATCCGCACATGACGGTCTACGACAATATGGCGTTTTCCCTGAAGCTGCGGAAAATGCCGCGGGCAGAGATCAAGCAGCGCGTCCAGGAAGCGGCCGACCTTCTTAGCATCAACGAGCTGCTGGCTCGTCGCCCCAAGGAACTCTCGGGTGGCCAGCGCCAGCGCGTGGCTGTTGGACGGGCGATCGTCCGGCACCCGGCAGTTTTCCTGTTTGACGAACCGCTTTCGAACCTTGACGCCAAGCTGCGTGTTCAGATGCGTGTCGAGATCAGTCGCCTCCACAACAGCCTTGATGCGACGATGATCTATGTCACCCATGATCAGGTGGAGGCGATGACCATGGGCGATCGTATCGTCGTGATGCGCGATGGTTATGTGCAGCAGGTGGCCTCACCGACCGAGCTCTACGACAATCCCGCGAATCAGTTTGTCGCCTCGTTTATCGGTACGCCGCCAATGAATTTTCTCAATGGCCACGTTGCCAAGCAGGATGATGGATTGACCTTCGAAGAAGGCTCCTGTACGATTCCAATTCCGGAAAACTTCCAGGAAGCTCTGGCGCCATTCATCGACAAACCGCTGGTTTTCGGTATCCGTCCAGAGGACGTCGGATCGGAGACGGCGGAAAATGATTCGCCGGTATACATTCGCGCAAGTGTTGATGTCGTGGAGCCGATGGGGTCAGAAACGATGCTTTACATGCGCACTGAAGACAACACCTTCATCTCACGGATCGATCCGCACCGGATTTGTCATGCCGGGGATGAAATGAAGCTGGCGCTGGATATGGGCAAAGCCCATTTCTTCGAACCGGAGACGGAAGAAGTCGTGGCGTAAGCCTGGCTTCCGATTACGCCACGACCGTACGATTCGGATCCTGGTCACGGCCCGGTCGATCCTGCCCCCAGTCTCTTTTCCAGAAACCACTCTTCGAGCTGGCTCGGCTTGAGGTTGACGCCGATTATTTCATGGTCGGCGTCCAGGACATAGAGCTCGGGTGTGATGTCGACATTGTATTTCAGATGGTGCCGACTTTCGTAGCGTGGGTCGATGGCATTGTGCCAGGTCAGTCCTTCCCTCTCGATATAGTCGAACCAGGGATCGACATCGATATTGAGGCATAAGGCGTAGACATCCAATCCCCGATCTTTCCACCTCAGATAGATGTCGTTCAGTTCCGGCGTTATTTCCTGACAATGTTCGCAGTCGACGTTGTACATATACAGCGCGACAATGGGGGCCTTCAGATCGTACAGGGCCAGGTCGTTTCCGTCCGGATCGATGCATTTGATGTTCTGCGCAGTCTTGCCCAGCAAACTCGGTCGCAATTTGTTGGCGCGCTGGCGTAATTTCCGCAATTCTTCACGGGGAACCGTAGCAGCGAGCTCGTTCGTCATATACTTGTCGACGACGTGTACGTAAACGGATTCGCCACCCATTATCGTTGATTTGCTGTAACCGAGGCACAGATAACTCGTCACGTAGCTGAACAACTCGTCGTTCATTTTTACTTTCGCCATGACCTTGTCGACCGACTCGATAATTGCCTCGACGTTGCGTGGCGTTAACTTTTTGATGTAGCGGTCAAGCTTATTGTGGAACACCGGTGTCCGCAAAAGGCGAGCATCCGTGAAATCGAAGTTGTCCCAATACCCCTCACGGTAAAGCCGTGTCTGCTCTTCGACATCGAGTTCGCCGTTCGCCATCTTCGGGTACTCCAGCAGCGGATTTTGGCCGCTAATTTTGTATGACGAAAAGAAGGATTCAGGATGCTGGGCGCAGAACTGGTAAATGTGGGAGTGTCTTTTGGCGACCAGGGTATTGCGTTGTTCTTGGAGCTCACTTACGTCGGCGTCGGCGTCGGCCTTTCTCAGTTCGTTGATTTTTTCGAACACCAGGTCGACTGTCTCCTGGTAGGAGGTTTCGTATGCCAGGTTTTCGTAGAGTAATTTGTTGTCGAGCGAACCGGTGACTGTCGCTGCGCCTGTGAGATCGTCAAGACTTGTGTGAATACTGAACTGCTGGTCCACATCGAGCAGGATTTGCAGCCCCTGTTCCTCGGGCAGCACCAGCGAATACAGGCCGCTGGGGAAAGGTTCGTCCTTCGTTACGACGATCGTTGGCCCGGTGACAGTGAATGCCGGTAGAGCCATAAAGCTTTGGTCACCGTATACCCCGATGAATTTGCACTCGCCGCCCTGGAACCCGTCGATCGTAACTTCGACGTGGCATGGTGGCGTATCCGTTTGCGCCAGGGCCAGACCGGCAATGAAACAGCTCAATAGGATGGATTGTTTTATCATTCGATGCTCACTCCTTTGATCCCGTCCCATATCATAGCGTTTGGACGGCCGATCAGCCAATGGTTTCGGGCAGTAGTACGCAGCAAACGTTTGATCGCTTGCTGCCTGTTGTTATGTTTGACGTCTGACAGCCGAATCTGTTCACTCACTTTCATTGGTTTGTTTGGCCCGGAGATGGATTCATGAAAATCAGCGACGTGACAGCCATTGTACTGGCCCTGCCCGAAGTTACTGCAGCTTGTGACGGGACGCAGGATACTTGCCTGATCCGTATCGACACCGATGCCGGTATCACAGGTTGGGGGGAAGTCGACTCGTGTCCGACAGTGATTAAGGCGATTGTCGACGCACCGTTGTCCCACCAGATCTGCAACGGCATCCGCAATACCCTGGTAGGCGCCGATCCGCTGGATATCGATGCCTGCATGCAGCGCATGGACGAGACAATGAATTATTACGGGCGTACAGCCGCTGGCGCCCATGCCCAGGCCGGTGTCAATCTCGCGCTTTGGGACATCCTGGGAAAGGCCCGTGATCTCCCGGTGTATCAGTTGCTTGGCGGACCGTTCAAGAAGAAGTTCAGAGCCTATTGTTCCATTCTTTTCGGTGATACCCCGGCCGAGACAGGTGAGCTTGCCCGCAGGTTTGCCGACAAAGGGTTCACCGCGATCAAGTTCGGCTGGGGGCCGATGGGGCAAAGCGAAGAGACGGATATCGCCCTGGTTCGCGAAGCCCGTAAAGGCGTCGGGGACGACATCGATATTCTCGTTGATGCCGGCCAGGTGTGGGACTGGGAGACTGCCTTGGTGCGGGCCCGGCAATTTCAGGAGTTCGGCATTTTCTGGCTTGAGGAACCGCTGCACCCGCGGGATGTCGACGGCTATCGCCGTCTGTCCGATGAGAGTCCTGTGCCGATCGCTGCCGCCGAGGCCGAGGCGAACTTTGAAGACTTCGAGCGCATGGTTGTCGACGGCGGGCTCGACTGGATCCAGCCGGACCCCGGGCGCTGTGGTATTTCCACCTTTGTCGAAGCCGGCAAGATGGCTGTACGCAATCAACGCAAAGTCGTCAACCACAGTTTCAAGAGCGGCGTTACGCTTTCTGCTTCGTTGCAGGCTTTGTCGGCTATCCCGGGAACGACTGTCTGCGAATTCTGCATGGCCGATTCACCGTTGCGTCACGAACTGACCAATGAGGTTTTTGATATCGATGACGACGGCTTCGCAACACTGCCGGAAGGCCCCGGGCTTGGTGTGACGATCAACGAAAAGATCATCGAGAAGTACCGGGTTGCGTGAAAAAAGGTCAGGTGGAAAGGTTTACTCGCCCGTTGCTATGTGGGCTTCGCCAGGGACTCTGACAGTTGACCTGTTCTTCCCTATCCCACCACAGCGTCGAGCTGGGAGAACACCTTCTCAAACGCACGCACTGCGTACTGCACCTCGTCGGGGGTGTGAGGCCAGTGATACATGTTGCTCAGCCAGGTTGTCTGGTCGGCAACTGACAGGCCGACCGGATAATCTTCGACGTTATAGGTGACGCAGCCTTTGTAGTGGCCGTCCGACCAGGGAGAACCTTTGCCGTAGCCGACCTTGTCGTGGATGACGCTTTGGGCCGGCAGGATCTTGCGCTGCCAGGAACAGATATTCATACCCTCGGCACCAAGCGCATCGGTGACTGCATCGCGAAACGCTGCTTCCGGCATGTCGTACCCGGCCGCCTGCGCCGACAGCATCAGCGGGAAGAACCAGAAGACACAGGTGCGGTCGTCCCGGTACTGCGGCAATGTTACGAACTCATACTGGCCCAGTGCATCCCGGAGGATCTGTGCATTGGCCATGCGGCAGGCATTCATTTCGTCGAGTCGCTGCAGTTGACTGCGTACGAAGGCTGCGACGAACTCGGTGGTGCGGTACATCCAACCCATGGCGTGGCTTTCATACTGCCGTTTCTCGTCCTTGTATACGCGCTCGCCAAATGTGCGCAACATCAGGGCCCGTTCCTTCAGTTCCTCGTCGTCGGTGACGAAGAAGCCGCCGTCACCGCCGCACAGGTTCTTGTACTTGTTGAGGCTGAAGGCGCCGACCGCTGCCAGCGAGCCAGTCTTCTTGCCGTGGTATTCGGCGCCGTGCGACTGGCAGGCATCTTCGATTACTGCCAGGTCGTGTTTTGCCGCGACCGCATTGATCTCGTCCATGTCGGCCGGGTAACCGTTCAGGTGTACTGGAAGGATTGCCTTTGTGTACGGCGTGATCGCGGCCTCGAGTTTCGTCGGATCGAGATTCCAGGTTTCCGGTTCAACATCGACGAAGACGGGGATGGCGTTGTGATGCAGCACTGCCGTTGCCGTGGCAATAAAACTGTAAGACGGCACGATCACTTCGTCTCCGGGGCCGGCGCCCGTTGCTGCCACGGACATATGCAGGGCTGCAGTGCCGCTGTTCGTTGCCAGGCAGTGCTTCACTCCGACGTACGCCGCCCACTCCTCCTGCAGAGCGTCGATCTCCGGGGTGTCGTCGCTGTTGATGCCGTAGTCCATGGCCCGCATGACAGCCTGCTTGTCGGCATCGGTGATGCATGGCCAGCGTCTGGGAATGTCTGTCGGGACTGCCTTCGGTCCGCCGTTGATTGCCAATGCTTCACCCATGTCTAAAGCTCCATGATAAGGTTAGCGATTGCTTCCCGTGCCGCTGCCAATTCGGCCGGATCCCGTGTGTAGCTTTCCCAGTCCGCGGCGACGCTGTGGACGATCGCGTCCATTTTTTTCTGCATACTGTCTACGACACTTTCATCGGCCCGGTCGATGGCATCCTGCAGCACACTGAGCAGGCCGAAGTCCTCGATGCCTTCGCGCAGTTGCTCCCAGCGGATCGAGCCGACAACGTCGTCGATGACCGGCAAGCGGTCGGGCAGGGGTGCTTCGTCTTCCTTCACGCTCGGGCACCCGTCCTGGATGGCGATGAAATTTTCGATCAGCCGCGGCGTCAAAATGTGCGGGTCCTGCGATTGCGGATCGCGTGGCGGATAGACGTAGCCCCATGAACCCGGCGGACAGCGCCAGGAGGCATGCTGTGCCGGGTCGAGCCACGGGTTATAGACATCTATATGTTCGCGAGCTTTACCGGTGTATGGATCGAATGCATGGCGCTCGATCGTATGCTGCCGTTCCCAATAGCCCATCGCGTAGTAAAGGTAGCCGGTAACGCCGTAGCGCCAGCAGATCCACGGCAGGATACGCACCTTGATAACCGGTACGTCGAGAAAGGTTGCCGGATATCCGCCGCGTGGGTGGTTGCAGTTGTAGCACCAGAAGGTTTTTTCGGCGGCGGCATATTCACGCACGCGATCGAAGGCTTCGGCGTTGCGGATCAATGGGACCAGGACATCGAGCGTTTCCAACAGCACCGGGTTGTCGTCTGAGGCCTCGATCAACCTGATGTCCGGCCAGATGTCGCGAACGAATCGGGCGAGCTCCAGATATTTGTCGACCATCTCATTCATCGGCTCGTCGTAGATATGCTGGAAGTAGCGATCGGCCCAACCGCGCCCGGCCAGGTGGTCACGGAGTGCCGGCAGCAGCTGCGCCAGCAATTCGATGTATTTGTCGCCGGCTTCGAAATCGGTCGGCTTGCCGCTCTTCGGCAGCCGGATTGTTTTGCCTGTAGGCTCGTCGTGAATTTCGAAGAAGTGGTAGCCGTTGTCGTAGAGGTGCCCGCCTTCGATATATTCGAAGCCCGCGTCAAGGAACATATTGACCCAGCGGTCGAATTTGGTGAAATCGAACCGGTAGCGGCCCGGTGCTTCCTGAATCGGATCGATCAGCGTGTCGGGCCCGACAATCTGCGTCAGAATCGTGTCCTGCCGATGTGCTGCCATCGCGGTAGCATAACGAGCAAGCACATCCCAGAACGGCTCGGAATAGAGTGCGACCGCATGATATTTTGCCAGGACAAACGGCCACACCCACAGCGTCGATGAAAACGGGATATGTTCGGGCAGGCGAATCGGCCAGACCGTCAACTGCAGGGGGACATGTGTCTTGCCAACGTCTGTCGATACGGCTATCCGGCCACTGTAGGTGCCCGGAGCGGTGTCTTGCGGAATACGCAATTGTACCCAGATAGAGCGGCACTGGCCGAGCGGCACCTGCATACGATCCTCAAGGCACAGCGGGTCCGGGAAATACCCCGGCGCATACCGCTCCAGTTCTTCCTGCGCCAGTCCCTGACTCGGAAACCGCACCGGCACCAGTTCGACAAATCGGCACCGGATGTTGGTCACGTCGATCGCGGCATCCTCGGATCGCAGACTGTCGATCACAGGCGTGTGCAGCATGACCGTTGCCTCATCCGCCTGGACTACGATCTGTCCGACCTCACATTCGCCGGCGGCCCCGGTCAAAACAATTGCGGCATCCGCATTCTCCGGCATCGCGGCGTCTGCAAAAACTTTTTCGAGGCCGTGCGTTGTCCATATTTTCATCGTAATTTCTTCCTGGCGCTCTTGGGCTCTTGTCCAAGGCAGGTTTTGACTCCGCGGGCGCTTTGATCATCCCGTCGCTCGCCATCGTTTTCGATGCCGCCGTGTCGGTTGGAGGGAGTTTCGGAAACGTCAATCATCCGTGTATCCCGGGATCGAGTGGTTGGCCCATTGGTGATGGTAGACCCGCTGGCCGACGATCGGGCTGGTTGGCGGCTGCCAGCCCGGGTAGCGCCGCCAGTCGTCGCCATCGGCGGCCGTCGTTTCGCCGCACTCGTTCAAATGGCGCAGCAGCACGGCCTTCATTTCTTCCTGGATGGCGTTGGTCATCGGCATGTCGGCAACGTTGTTGTTCTCCTGCGGATCCTGTCGGCGATCGAAGAGGAACGCCTTGTCGTCGCCGGCGCTGTAGGCGTATTTCCAGCGGTCGTTGACGACTGCATAGATACCGCGCTCGGCGTGCTGGAACTGGATGAACACTTCGTTGCGGTCGATTTGCCCATTGGCAAGCTCGTTCAGGTCGATGCCGTCCATGCCGGGCATGGTGCCGGCTCCGGTACGATTCAGAATGGTCGGGGCGATGTCGATCAGGCTGGCGGGATGGTCGCAGCGGTGTCCGGCCTCGAAGGTGCCGGGCAGCCGGGCGAGGAGCGGAATGTGGGCGGCGCCCTCGTGCATTGAGCCGAGATGGAAGGTCAGCAGGTCGCCGAGCATGTCGCCGTGATCGGACATAAACAGGACCAGGGTGTTGTCCAGCTGGCCGCGGCGCTCCAGGGTCTCCAGCATGCGGCCGATCTGAAAATCGACAAAGGAGATACAACCGTAGTAGTACGCCCGGACGGCGCGCATGAGTTGCCAGTCGACGCCCTGGTCCTTGAATGTGGCGCGACGCTCGTCGCGGTTTACCCAGGTCCACAGTTCTTCAAAATTCGGCGGCACGTTCGGCAGCGGCATGAACTGCGGTCGGTACAGCTTGTGCCACGGTGCCGGCGGCGTCCACGGCGGGTGCGGATGGATAAAGCTGGTGTACAGGTAGAAGGGCTGTCCGGCGTCGGCATCCTCGATGAAGGCGACAGCGCGGTCGCC
>CAYWQM010000095.1:2532-6032 GCA_964460215.1 uncultured Lentisphaerales bacterium | reverse complement strand
CGCCGACCCAGTTGGTCGGGTGATGGCTGGCCGGCATTTGGGCGTTCTGCGGCATCGACATGGTTTCGCCGCGGCAGCCATGCGGGTCGGTGATGTGGCTGTAACCATTGGCCAGCAGCCACGGCACGTAGTCGTCCTCCGCCGGGTGCGGCACCGTCTCCTCCTGGCGGTCGCGCGTCTGGAAGCCGTTCAGCGCCTGCATGTCCGGTGTGAAATGGCATTTGCCGACGGCGTGGGTGCGGTACCCTGCATTGGTCAGGCAGTCGACAAATCCGCGGTTGCCGGAGGACAGGGTGGGGTAGCTGTTGTCGTAGCAGCCGGTATTCGGCATGTACTGGCCGTTGAGCATGCAGCTGCGGGCGGCGACGCAGATCGGCGCCGGTGTGTAGGCGCTGGTGAATGCCGTGCCCTGGTGCACCAGGCGGTCGAGCGCCGGCGTGCGGATGATCGGATTGCCCAGGGCGCCGATGGTGTCGAAACGCTGGCTGTCGGTGATGATGTGCAGGACGTTGAGGGGATTAGCCATAGGATGGAGGCGGGACGAACATCAAGCGAATATCAATGGATTTAGGAAAAGCAATAAATGAGAAAATGCGGATACAGCGAAAACAGCAAAATTTGAAGGGCGGTAGTCCTGACAGTTTCCGTTCTGCCCGCGGTCGGGTTGTGCTGGTTGCTGGTGAACGGCGCGGGGGCACGTCACCTGACAGCTTTCATCGCACTTTGCGGCAGGGAGCGAGTTGATCCTGCCCAAATCGTCATTTCAGGGAAGCTGATGTTGCCGACATGTCCGTCGACATACAGAATGTTGACAGCATTGCGCGGGTGATCATCGCCGTCGTATCTGTCCGAAGTAATATCGTTCCGCAGTGCGCTGTCGGTCATCACTACCCAGATCGTGCCCTGTGACTCCGACGCCAGACACACGCTTGAGGGATTGCTGACGGAATTTATTTTCCTGGATTCCGGTGATCCCGCGGCCGCCATATAGTTATATAGCCCGTAACCGTCGGCGAACTTAAAGCCACCATTTTGATAAGCTGCGTTGATGCCGTACGAAAGGAATTCATTCATCGCGGACCGATCCGATCCCCAGCCGCAGGAGTCCGTATAATGTTCGGCATAGCCGCAACCACAGAGTTCATGAAGGTCCCGGTTGTGCTCGAACGGACACACGAAAATGGTATTGTCACTGGCCCCGGGATTGTCCGGATCAATCTCGACAATCACCGAATATGGTCCCAGCTGGTCCGTGGGAGCCGAAAACCGCAGCTGCTGTGTTTCGCCACACCCGAGCGTGGCGTTGTTGTTGGGGTAGCCGTTGAACGTATCGTCGTTATCGTTCAGGTACGAAATCTGGGCGATCCCGAACTGCTTCATGTTGTTGGTGCAAAGCGCCACTTTGGCAGTGCTTTTTGCCTGGTTCAGCGCCGGAAGCAGCATGGCTGCGAGGATTGCTATGATAGCAATGACGACGAGCAGTTCAATCAAAGTGAATTTTTTGCACTTGCTCTGTTGCACGGTGCCTGGAGCCATTAGGAGGATTCGCAGAAAGACGGAAAGTTAACGACTGATTATAATATTCTTATGGGTGCTGTTGTGCAAGTTTGGTAAGACGGGCTTAATGCGACTGCCTACCCATCGAGGCGCTTCCTCCGCCTTCACATTTGGATGACGTCCCGCATGCGGGTTGATCGTCTGTTCGATTGGATGTCGGGCGTTTGGACATTATAGTCGGACGTGGCAGCAGATTAACAGCACCTGCCAAGGCTCGGGACAATGGATGAAGGCAATCGAACAACTCTGGAGAATTTGATGCGGAGATTATGCGGATTTATCTGCACGCTGCTTGGCGTCTTGATGCTCTCAGCGATGTGTACCAGCGCCCAGGACGATCTTGATGCCCTGAAGGCGGCGATGCAGGCGGGTAATCTCGCTGGACTCGAGGGGTTGCTCCAGGGCGCTGCACCCGGGAATGACGATATCATGAAACAGCTCGCGAAAGACGACGGCGTCGAAAATATCCAGATTGGTGCGGTCGAATCGGCGGGCAATAAAGCGACAGTCACCGCCACTGCCACACGTCAGGGACGCCGGGTCCGGGCCATGGTGAAGGCGGAATACGGGCCCGACGGCTGGAAGTTCGAAACGTCCGAGTGGACGGATATCGGTGGCGCGCCCAGGCCGTCGAAATCCACTCCTGAGAACAGACGATCCCCAGCGCCTGCCAGGCAAAACGTCGAACGACCGTCGCGAGAGCGATTGGACGTCAACCGCCGCCTGGGGGAGATGCCGGACCGACGCGCCAAGCCAGCTGCACCTGCACCCCCGCCAGCCCAGGATTCGCAGAACCCCGTCTCGAGAAATTCTCCCGCGGCCGGCCAGATGCAACCGCAGGCCGAAGCGGCGGAGTTGACCGACGACGAACGAGTCTGGGTAAGCTCCAAAGGTACCAAAATGGTCGGTACGTTGATCGGGTATGGGGATGGCACGGCAATCATCAGGCGGAGTCGCGACGGCAAGCATCTCCAGCTCGAGTTGGCGCGGTTCAGCAAACAGGACCAGGCGTACCTGCAGTCATTAGATCGAGACGAGGCGCCGGATGCCGGCGAGGAGCGCACCTGGACCAGCCGCAAAGGCAACAAGGTCGTTGGGCGCCTGGTCAGTTTCGAAGACGGTGTCGCGGTCATCGAAAAAAGCGACGACGGCGGGACTGTCAAGATCAAGCGCGAGCAATTCAGCCAACCGGACCAGGACTATCTGGACAGTTTGTGGTAGAAGCCCCCCGGCTGGATTTACTCATACCGGGCAGACTGCCCTGGCAACCTGCAGAGTGTTGCCGCCCCTTGTTTTTCGGATGTCCGCATCCGACTATCCGTATTGAACCAGGCCGCCGGCGAGATGTCGGGTATTATGAGTTTGCAATTGAGCTCTGAAATTTTCAAATCGAGAGGTGTTGCATGAGTTCGTCGACTCAGCAGTTGTCGCAGTGGTTAGCTGGATTCGGGGATGTCCTTGAACGAGGGGACACGGCTGCGGCCGTGGAGATGTTTGAGCCGGAATGCTACTGGCGGGATTTGGTGGCGTTTACCTGGAATATTGTGACGGTGGAAGGACAGGAAGGTATTGGAGCGATGCTGGATGCGAGGCTGGGGGATGTACAGCCGCGGGGCTGGGAGATGCAAGGAGAGGCGACGACGGATGAGGATGTGGTGGAAGGGTGGTTTACGTACGAAACCGCAGTGGCCCGGGGGCTGGGGCATGCGCGACTGAGAGGGGGAAAGTGCCGGACGCTGTTGACCACCATGGTGGAGTTGAAGGGGTTTGTGGAAAAAACGGGGCATACGCGCATCAAGGGTACCGAGCATGGGGCGTTGAAGGGGCGAAAGACGTGGCTCGAATTGAAGCAGCAGGAGGAGGCGGAACTTGGTTATACGCGCCAGCCTTATTGCGTGATTATTGGTGGCGGGCAGGGGGGTATCGTGTTGGGGGCAAGGCTG
>CAYWQM010000095.1:376-2522 GCA_964460215.1 uncultured Lentisphaerales bacterium | reverse complement strand
CCCCCCCCCCCCCCCCCCCCCTCGTGGCGGAACCGGTATAAATCATTGTGTTTGCACGACCCCGTATGGTATGACCATCTGCCGTACATTCCGTTTCCGGATCATTGGCCGGTGTTCTCGCCCAAGGACAAAATGGGCGATTGGCTTGAGATGTATGTAAAGGTGATGGAACTGAACTACTGGCACTCGACGGAGTGCAAGGGAGCTGCCTACGATGAGGCTGCAGGACAGTGGTCAGTGACAGTGGACCGCGCGGGAAAGACGGTGGAGCTGCGTCCCAGCCAATTGATATTTGCGACGGGGATGTCGGGTCTGCCCCAGGTACCGGAATTCCCCGGGGCCGAAACGTTCAAGGGGGTGCAGCATCATTCGGGCAGGCATGCCGGTGGCGAGGATTACAAGGGCCGTAAATGCGTTGTGCTGGGTTCGAACAACTCGGCCCACGATATTTGTGCGGACCTTTGGGAGAACGACGCGGACGTGACGATGGTTCAGCGGTCTCCGTCGAGCGTTGCTGCTTCGGAGACACTGCTCGAGGTGACGGCGGCTGAGCTTTATTCGCAGCAGGCGGTGGATGCGGGGATTGATGTGGACAAGGCGGACCTCATTTATGCGTCGATCCCGTACAAGCTGCTGGCCGGTCTGCAGGTTCCGATGTATGACCAGATCCGAGAACAGGATGCCGAGTTTTATGATCGTTTGTCAAAGGCGGGATTTTTGCTTGACTTTGGTGAGGATGAGTCGGGGCTGGTTATGAAATACATGCGGCGGGGCTCGGGGTATTACATAGATGTAGGGGCGTCGCAGATGATCATTGACGGCAAGATCAAGTTGAAGAGTGGGGTGAACATTGAGCGGATCAAGGAGCACGCCGTAGTGCTGACGGACGGGACGGAACTGTCGGCGGACCTGATCGTCTATGCAACGGGGTATGGATCAATGAACGGCTGGGCCGCCAAGCTGATCTCGCAGGAGGTGGCCGATCGAGTGGGCAAGTGCTGGGGGCTTGGGTCGGAAACGACGAAGGATCCCGGACCGTGGGAGGGTGAACTGCGGAACATGTGGAAGCCGACGCATCAGCCGGGGCTATGGTTTCATGGTGGGAACCTGCACCAGTCACGTCATTATTCGCAGTTTCTGGCGCTGCAACTCAAGGCGCGGATGGAGGGAATTGATACGACGGTCTATGGAATGGGACCGGTGCATCATTTGAGTTAGCACGAGGCGAAGACGGTGAAAAAAAGGGGAATGAGGTATTGGGGGTTCGAAGAGGATTGGATGACGTGAAAGGCTGTCATTGGCTCCGGGATGGTTGGGATTCACTGCCTGGGACAACAACGCATCTTCATCGGCATCCTAATGCCGAAGATTCGCGGCTGTTCCGGTCAATGGCGACCGGTTGTCACGGCTGGCAACTAAACGTCTGCCTCTATCAAATTGCTGCCCGTTGGGCGTATCGTCGTTATCGTTCAAATACGAAAATCGTGGGCGAAGGGGAATGAATGGCACGGCGTCAACAACCTGTTGCCACGTAATCCTATTGAAACCATATTTGCTGCACATCTCAGCCCCAAGCCCAACATGGGCAAGGGCGACCCCCCCCGGGCCATGTCCCTATTTGCCTGTCATCTCCAATGCAAGCAGGCGCTGCTCGAGTGAATTTAGGTTTTCGTTGAGGCGGTCTATCCCGGCCTGCTTCTGCTGTAATTCATTATTGAGTTTATGATTAAGCCCCTGGACTACACCTCCCTTTCCTTCTGCTCCCATGATATATCAGATGTAATCTTTCCGTGCCTGGCCCGCCTCAGCGTTTTGCGACCTGTTGAGTGAGAGCCGTCAGTCCTTCCAGCAAGGCGTCGATTCGGGTCTTCTGGGCTGCCAGCTCAGTCTCCAGGCTTGCGACCATCTCGTCGCGTTGACGAAGGCTGTCGTCCAGCTCCTGCACGGCACGGACCAGCGGCACGGTCAGCGCCGCATACTGGATGCCCTGTTTCCCGTCGGACGTATTGGCCGACCAGCCGCTCCAGTCAAGTCCCAGCCGCTCCAGCACGTCCCGGATCTCCTGGGCAATCAACCCGTCGTGGACCGCGTCATTGTCGGCGGGGCGTGTGCCGATATCCTCGGCAAACCGCTACTCGCGCAGTTC
>CAYWQM010000095.1:0-366 GCA_964460215.1 uncultured Lentisphaerales bacterium | reverse complement strand
TCCGGGGGGTAGTCCGCAGGGTTCTTCCACCGATAGCTCACCGTCCGCAGTTCCTTGATGAACTCCAGGCCGAGCTCGCTGTCGCGGATATCACGCTTGATGCGACTGTCGGAGTAGGTCGTGAAGTTCACCTGCCCCTTGATCGCAGTGATGGAGGTGTTGCCGAGTGCGATCTGGTTATTCCCCGTGCCCGTGGCGTTATAGCCGATCACGATCTGGTTCTCTGCACTGGCGCTGCTGGGGTCGGCAGAGGAACCGATGATGGTGTTTTGACTGCCGGTGGTGATCTTGTCCCCCGCATATCTGCCGAAGGCCGTGTTGTCGTTGCCCTCGGTGTTGTATCTGAGCGCTTGATCGCCGCTGGCC
>CAYWQM010000094.1:15082-16891 GCA_964460215.1 uncultured Lentisphaerales bacterium | reverse complement strand
AGTTTGCCCCAGATCTTTCGAAATCACCTTTCGAATAATTCGCGCGGAAGGCGGTCTGGCGCGGTTTCAGTCGATTTTTATGGCAAACGGCAACAAAAATCGGCTGCCTCGAGTATGCCACAGCATGATTGCCCGGCGCCGCAAAGTGACGCCGCCGGTCATATTTATATTTTGGGATTGGACAAGTGTACAGCGTATCATATATTGAGGGCAACACGTGCTTGCAGCCACAACGGAGAAATTCATGGCAATTCTGAAGAACCTCATTCTCTGCGCGGTCGTTGTCGTTGGCACTTCCGGCATCGCTGCGGCCCACCACTCCGAGCAAAACCTCGAAGCTGCTAAAGCCGCTGCTGTCGATGTGGCGAAGTACGGATCAATGCTGCGTGAGCTCCGGATGGAGTTGGCGGAGTCCTTGCGCCGGGAAAGCGAATCATTTTTCGAGTCCGTCATGGCTAAAGGTGTATTCACCCGCGCCAAGGGCAGCCGCAAACTCTCCTCGGCGACCCGCGATGTTGACCGTCTCCAGGCGGCCATCGAGAGTGCCGAAGAAGCATATGCGCTTCTCAAGTCGAAGGCCGATACCCGCTACCAGACGGTTCGGGTAAAGTTGCATGCGCACACGCAAATGCTTGCCGGCCAGACACATCCGTTGCCGGTGCCGCAGATTTATCCCACGGTTGCGGCATCAATCGTTGCCGCACCGGCTGCCAAGGCTGCAGTCCTTGAACCGGAGGTTGCCGAGCCGGCCGCCGTGATGCCGTTCAATGTCGAACCGCTGCGCGTGATCGATCATGCGCGGATCGATGCAGTGACGGTGGAGATGGCGGGCATTCGTGCGGAGTATGACGATGTTCAGTTGCGTTTGGCGAAGCTCGTAGAGGCAGCGACCGCCGTCGAGGGCGGCAAGGCGCAGCGTGCCGCGCTGATCAAAGCCATGCAACAGACGAAGAAAGTCGGTGATAGCCTGGCCCGTGAACTGGCGAAAAAGAACGCCGAGCTCGCCGCTGCCCGGGTGCCGACGACGCGGGAACTCGTGTTTACGCAGCAGCAACCAGTTGCAATGGAAACAGATGTCGAAGCCCGAACAGTCGCACCGGCGGCCCCACCAGTTCGCTCTGCACTTGGCGGTTTCTTCAGAGCTATTGCCCGACCGTTCAGCGGCAGCCGACGCGATGTCCCGGATGTCGACTTCCAGCCCCCAACCGACATGCGCCCGGGCATGGTCGTGGCGAAGTACAAGGGCGAGTGCAAAGCTGCTCGTGAGCTCGTCAAGCTGGCCAAGTCGTCCTTCGACCTGGTGAAGCGCGAACGCTCGAAAGCCCGGCAGATGATGGTTAAGAAAGAGAAAGCGGTCCTGAAACTGCAAGAACAGGCGGAGCAGGCGGTGTCACGGGCCTACGCGATAGCGGAGCACGCCAAGTGGATTTCCACCGAAAAGGAACGTAGTGAATGGGCCAAGATGGTCCTGGAGTCCAAGCGCCACGGCAAAAAGGTCGATCGGCAACTGATCATTGCCCAGGCAACGCTCAAGACTGCCCGGCAGGTTTTCAGTAACTGGGACCACCAGGTGGCCCTGAACACTGCCCGCGTGAAGCAGGCCGAGACATCTTTCGACACCGCGCGCGCCCTCTACGCAGCCGCCAAAAAATGGCGCGCTACGCAGACTACCGGAATCGCCCGTGACCACAGTGGCGCGATGTGATTTGACGGCGTACCGCGCAGTCTGAACCACACTCCTCCTGTTGCCTTTCTTCACCGCTGGCTTTTTTCTTTGTGGAAGCCGTAATGGTACCACTGTAAAGACAA
>CAYWQM010000094.1:6480-15072 GCA_964460215.1 uncultured Lentisphaerales bacterium | reverse complement strand
CGCATTGGAGCGGTATCTTGATCGTCCGCTTGTCTCTCCCTTTCCCCCCATGCGCCCGAGGCAATGCGAATTCACACCGGAGAACGGCAATTGAAAACACATAACATCGCTATTTACGCCGGTGATGGCATCGGCATCGAAGTGACCGACGAAGTGCTGAAGGTGCTCGCGGCCCTGTCCGAAGTATATGACGACGCTCGCTATGAGGTCACCGAGTTCGACTGGAGCACACGCTACTTTGCCAGCGCCGGCAAGGTTGTGCCGGACGACTACCTCGACGTGCTGCGCAAGTTCGACGCGGTATTCCTCGGCGCTATCGGAGATCCAGCCAGTATTCCCGATCATGTTGCCCTGGTACCGCTGATCGAAATGCGGCAGCGCTTCGACCAGTACGTCTGCCTGCGTCCGTCCCGCCTGCTGCCCGGGGTCAAGTCGCCGCTTGCAGATGTCGAGGCCGGCGACATCGACATCATGGTGGTGCGCGATAATTCCGAGGGCGAGTACGTGAAGAACGGCGGGACCTTCAAAATCGACCAGCCCGGCGAAACCGCGCTGGAGACCAGCGTCCACACCCGCGTCGGCATCGAACGCATCCTGCGTTACGGCTTCGAGCTCGCCGGTAAACGTCGCAAGCACCTGACCATGGCCACCAAGTCGAATGCCTTCAAATTCAGTATGGTGCTCTGGGACAAGGTGCTGGCCGAGATTGCGCCCGACTATCCGGACATCACGGTCGACAAATGCCATATCGACGCCCTGGCTATGAACTTCGTACGGTGTCCGCAGAATTACGATGTCGTTGTCGGCTCCAACCTGTTCGGCGACATTCTCAGCGATCTGGGCGGTGCCGTTGTCGGCAGCCTGGGCGTCACGCCGAGCTGCAACATCAACCCTGAGCGCACCGCACCGTCGCTGTTCGAACCGGTTCACGGCTCGGCCCCCGACATTGCCGGCCAGGGCATTGCCAATCCGATCGCGGCGATCATGAGCGCCGGCATGATGATCGACTTCCTCGGTGAAAGCGCCGCAGCACAGCGGCTCGAAGCCTGTGTCATCGACAACCTGAGCGCCGGCGAAGTCCGCACCCCGGACATTGGCGGGACATCGAAGACGTCCGATGTCGCCGATGATATCATCGCGCGCCTGAGGTCCTGACGGGTCCCGGAATCACGGCTATAGAGGATATTTTAAAGCCATAAGTGTATTAATATAAAATACTTATGAAATAAACACGGATTCAGAAGGAAGCCGCTTTCAGCGCCCGCCCGGGCGGATAAAGATACCGTATGAACCGCGATACTTGCGGATTTCGTTGTCGGTAGCTTGATGGTAAAACGTGAACCCCTGCCACGGCGCAAACCGCGTATAGATATACGGGTGCAGGCCGGCATCCAGACGCTTCGTCTTGATCTCGACACGGGCCTTTTGCCATGGCCCGATCACTTTGGCCGACTCGATGCGACCAGCGAAACCCTCGATAATTTTCGCATACGGATATTTCAACTTCTTCGTCTTGTCGCCAACGATCTCTTTCGTAGTAATCAGGTAACCCTCGGTCATTTCCTCGATCTGCGCCTGGGTGACATCCTTCGGTACATTCGGCAGTTCATGGAAGTTCGTCATGATGCGGAAGGTGCTGGGATAATCAATCGTTGCCGGGTCCTGGTAGCCGCCTTTGACCCAGATGCCGTCGGGTTGGAACCGGTAGTCCACCTTGAACTGGACATAATGCGTCATCATGCCCTGCAGCGTATAGGTTTCCGGTTGATTGACGGGTGCCGCCGGTGACTGGGAAAAGCCAACGATCGAGCGGCTGCGGTGTTTGGGTTCGCCAGGTATGTAGTAGATAACGCCAGGATTCCCGAACAACATTGCCGGGCTGAGAGTCTTGCGCGGGCTTTTGGGGTCCTCGATGCGAACGGTTAGATTGCCCCTGTCATCCATGGTGCCGTGCCAGCCTTTGCCGCGATAGACCAGGTGTGCGCCCTTCCATCTGCCTTTCGGCACGGTCGGCAAAGTCTCCACCATGTTGTCGCCTTGTGACTTGCCTTTGGCACTGTCCTTGGCAGCGACCTTGTCATCACCAAAGCTACGTCGATCTTTGAGCAGTTCTTCAAGCCGCTCAATTTTTTCCTTGGCGGCATAGAATTCTTTCTCGATCGCCCCGATCTCTGCTTTGATCTTGTCGTATTCGGCCGTGCCTTCTTCGGCCCGGTCATAACGATCGGAGAGCCGATCGAGTTTCTTTTCGAGCTTGGCGACTTCCACACTGAGAGGCTCTCGCTCCTTGGCCACCTGTTTTTCGAGCTTGGCGACCAGTTCGACGCGCCCTTCTTTCATTCGTAACAGCTTGCGCTCGAGGCTTTTGTTGCCGCCAAGATACTCAGCCAGCAAGGGGCCGTATTTGGCATCGTCTGCTTCGATTTTGTCGATGATCTGCTGTAGCTTGCGTGACAGGGCGGGTGTCTCGGGCACTACTTCATCGGCATTGCACAAGGCTACCACGAACAATGCCAGGAGCAGGTTTTTCAGGCGATACATGTGTTCGGGCCCGGGTTGGAAGGAGGCTATACGGTATTGCGGAAGACAGAGTTGTACAACGCCTTGTCTACGTCTCGAAACTTGTGGGGGCCGGTACGGCATCGATTATCTCGACGCGGTCACCGATTTGAATTGTACTCGGTCGGGTGACCGTGGCCCACAGCCCTCCCCGGTCGCCGCTGACAAGCGCCTTGGTCAAGCCCGGCACCTGTTCGTCCATGCGTCCGCATGGCGGTGTCGTGCCGCGCACGATGAGTTGTGCCGAGCCGATCTCCAGCGCGCAGCCATGCAAGGCGCTGAAATCGAGACCGCGGATCAGCAGGTTAATGCGGCGCAGCGTCCATTGCAGCGGCATACCGAGCTCCGCTTCGACTTCCGCCCACAGCTCCTCGCTCATCAAGGTGACCGGACGTTTGCCTTTGCCGCGGAAATCGCTGGCGACACCATTGTCGATGGATGCCTCTGCGACCAGGCACTCCTGCATCGGCGCCCGCGACTTCGAACGCACCGCGATTCCTGTTAATTCACCGGATTTTTGCATGTTTTCTCCTATTACTTGTGAAGCTTGTCTATTTCCTGTTAATATGATAGTATTAGTTGCGATCGCACCTTGGTCGCGAAATTATCGCGATATTGACGCGAATGACCGCCGATGAAATTTAATATCATAAGAGACCACAGGCTACAGGCATGGCTGAACTGATCAGCAAACTGAAAAATTTTCTTTCCAACGACATCGGTATTGATCTGGGAACGGCCAACAGCCTGGTGTATCTCCGCGACCAGGGCATCGTCCTCAGCGAACCTTCCGTGGTGGCGGTGCTGGCGGAGACCAACAAGGTCCTCGCCGTTGGCATGGAAGCGAAGCGAATGCTTGGTCGCACCCCGGGCAATATCAAAGCGATCCGCCCGATGAAGGACGGTGTCATTGCCGACTTTGAGATTACCGAGGAGATGTTGCGGTACTTCATTCAGAAAGTGCACCGCCGTTTCAAGATTATGCAGCCGCGCGTGCTTGTCGCCGTGCCGTCCGGAATCACCGAGGTGGAGACGCGTGCCGTCGAGGACAGTGCCGGCCGTGCCGGCGCCCGCGAAGTCTATCTGATCGAGGAACCGATGGCTGCGGCTATCGGTGTAGGCATCCCGGTGCAGGATCCGATCGGCAACATGATCGTCGACATTGGCGGCGGGACGACCGAGGTAGCGGTAATCTCCCTCTCAGGTATCGTTGACTCCCGCAGTGTTCGCGTTGGTGGCGACAGCATGGACGGCTCCATCATCCGCTACATCAAACGTTCATACAACCTGATGGTCGGTGAACGCACCGCCGAGGAAATCAAGATCAGGATCGGTAGCGCTTACCCGATGGAGAAAGAGACGGAGATGCCGGTCAAAGGACGCGACCTCAATTCCGGCCTGCCGAAGACGGTCAATCTCACATCGGTCGAGATCCGTGAGGCACTTCAGGAGCCGATCGCCAGCATTGTCGAAACCGTCCGCACCACCCTCGAGCGCTGCCCGCCCGAGCTTGCCGCCGACCTCATCGACCACGGCATTGTCCTGGCCGGCGGCGGTGCCTTGTTGCGCGGTATCGACCGACTGATCACCGAGGAAACCGGGCTGCCTGTCAACGTCGCCGATGAACCGCTCCTTGCCGTTGCCAAAGGTACCGGCATTGTGCTCGAGGAGATGGACACGTTGTCCCGCACGGTGACATACTCGAGCGCCCGCGGCGCCCGCCGGTAGAATAAGAATTGCCCAGTTCCCAGTGTTCGGTGTTCAGCGCCGGATCCGTTGCCCCCATGGCCACAGACTCGAAACTTACACCGATGATGCTGCAGTACCGCGATGCCAAGGCGGAGCTGGACAACGATGTGCTGCTGCTTTTCCGGATGGGTGATTTCTACGAGCTCTTCTTCGAAGACGCCGTGCGTGGCAGCAAGCTTATGGACATCACCCTCACTAAGCGCGCCGGCATCCCGATGGCCGGTGTCCCGCACCACGCCCTGGAGGGCTATCTCGGCCGCCTGGTCGAAAACGGCACCAAAGTCGCCATCGCCGAGCAGATGGAAGACCCGAAGCAGGCCAAGGGCATCGTCAAGCGCCAGGTCACCCAGATCATCACCCCTGGCACAATTGTCGAGGGTGCTGCGCTGGAATCGGGGCGCAGCAATTTCACAGTCGCCATCTGCCACGGCAAGAACGATTGCTTCGGCATCGCCATACTCGACATCAGTACCGGTGATTTCCGAATCACCCAGCTCGACGATCGAGAGCAGATGGAAATGGAGCTCAACCGCCTGCAGCCTGCCGAATGCCTGCTGCCCGAACGCCTGCATGGCGACTGGAAGGAGGAAGGCTTTCCCGACCTCGGTCGCCAGCTCGCCTGGACGCCGATCGACGATTGGACCTTCGATACAGAGATCGCCACCGACCTGCTGCAGCGCCATTTCGAAGTCGCCTCGCTCGACGGCTTCGGCTGCCGCGAGTTCCCGGCCGGTATCCGTGCCGCCGGTGCCGTGCTTTACTACGCCCAGAACAATCTTCGACGCAACGCCGATCATATCACCGTGCTGTCGCCGTATTCGTCGTCGAGCTACATGGTCATCGATCGCATTTCGCAACGCAATCTCGAACTGATCGAGCCGTTGTTCACCGAGACCCGCAACGCCACACTGCTGGCCCTCCTCAATAAATCTGTCACCCCGATGGGCAGCCGGTTGTTGCGAGAGTGGATTTTGCGGCCGTTGCTCGAGATTCCGAACATTCGCGAACGCCAGGATGGCATAGAAGTCTTCGTCAACGATCAATTGCTGTTGGTCGAACTGCGTGAGGCCTTGAGCGCCGTCAAGGATCTCGAGCGCACGATCACGCGGCTGAACGTCGGTGCCGCCAACGGTCGTGACCTGCGGGTGCTCCAGCACGGGCTTGCAGCCATTCCCGACCTGCGAACTATCCTCGATACGACCAAGGACTCGGCGCTGCTTAACAGCCTCGCCGAGCGCCTCTACGGCTTGCCCGACCTGGTGGATCTCCTCGACAATGCCGTCGTCGAGGACCCGCCACTGACGATCAAGGAAGGCGGAGTGATTTGCGAAGGCTACAATGAGCACCTCGACGATTTCCGCAAAGGCGCCACGGAAGGCAAGCAGTGGCTCGCGGACCTGCAGGCGCGCGAGCAGAAAGAAACCGGCATCAAGAACCTGAAGGTGCGGTTCAACAAGGTCTTTGGCTATTACATCGAGGTCAGCAAGTCGAATCTTGATCTTGTGCCGGACACCTACACGCGCAAGCAGACCCTAACCAATGCCGAGCGTTTCATGACCGCGGAGCTCAAGGAAATCGAGGACAAAGTGCTCGGTGCCGAGGACAAAGCCAAGGCCCTCGAGTACGAACTTTTCCAGGAGCTGCGTGCCGCTGCTGTCGCCCGGACCGGCGCGATCCAGGACCTGGCCCGCGCGGTTGCCGCGGTTGACGTCCTTGGCAGCCTGGCGGAGGTGGCACTGCAAAACCACTACACGCGCCCTGTCGTCGACGACGGGATGGCGCTTGACATCCGCGATGGCCGGCATCCGGTCATCGACCACCTTATGAAGGCCGAACCGTTCGTGCCGAACGATATTCATCTCGACGACGAGACCAGCCAGATGATCATCCTCACCGGCCCGAACATGGCCGGCAAGTCGACCTACATCCGGCAGGTTGCGCTGCTCACGCTGATGGCGCAGATGGGCAGTTTCATCCCGGCATCGAGTGCAGTGATCGGCCTGGTCGATCGCATCTTCACGCGCGTTGGTGCGGCGGACGACCTGTCACGCGGCCAGAGCACTTTCATGGTGGAGATGCTGGAGACCGCCAATATCCTGAACAACGCCACGAACCGCAGCCTGATCATTCTTGACGAGATCGGTCGCGGCACCAGCACCTTCGACGGACTCAGTATAGCCTGGGCGGTCGCCGAGTTTATCCACAACACGTCCAGCCAGCGGGCACGCACACTGTTTGCGACGCACTATCATGAGCTTACCGAGCTGTCCGTCACCATGCGCGGCGTACAAAACTACAACGTGGCGGTCAAGGAACAGGGCGACTCGATCACCTTCATGCGCAAGATCGTTCCCGGCGCCTCCGACAAGAGCTACGGTATCCACGTTGCCCGCCTGGCGGGACTGCCGCGACCGGTCATCGAGCGGGCCAATGAAATCCTGGCCAACCTCGAAGGAAACGCTTTCGACGAAACGAACCAGCCGAAGCTCGCAAGGTCCCCGAAACAGAAGGCGAAGCAGGACCAGGATCAACCCTCACTGTTCGACGGGTGAGTTGATTTATCCGCCTGCTCGCAGTTGTTCTGCCTGCAGCATTTTCTCATTGCTCGCCGGCTTCCCTTCACCTTTCAGGCCCAGCCACACGCCTACACCGGTAATCACCAGCCACGGCAGTGTCGACCACTTCCCCGGCAGCCCCACAAGCTCTCCGAGATTGAAAGTCGAGTACTTCCGCACCAGCTCCGTGACCTGCGTGTCCAAGCCGATTGGCAGGATGTCGGGCGTCAGCATGTCGAGCCAGAACAACCGGTAGACCAGGGCCAGCGGATTGGCGAAGCGCGGATCGAAGGCGCTGGGATCGGCGTACCCCGATGGCATCATTGGGTTGACCGCTGCGATCATCGTCATGTTCACCGCGGAGAGGACCAGCAACGTCGCCAGCACCGGAATTGTCCATGGTTTGTCCGGCAGCCGTGTCAGCAGCAGGACGTAAAAGCAGAGGACCGGGATCTGATACCGCGCACCGGTGCTTGAGCCGGCGTGCCAGCCGTTGAACATCGCATTGATAACGAAGAAAATTGCAATGTTCACAATGCACAGCCAGTACAGCCGATCACGCGGTACGCCTTTCCTGAACACGCTGTACAACGACAACAGCAGCACCGGCATAAAGAAGAACAAGCCGCGATACGGCGACACCGAAAGCCCCAGGACCGCATCCGGCGAGATGCAGCTGAACAGTCCGGCGACCGCGCCGGCATCGCGGAATCGCGGGTTGTTGTGGACGCTGGCGAGTGCGAAGAACGAATCGAAACAGGCATGATGATAGACGGCGAACAGCAGCAGCGGCAGCAGCCCGCCAAGGCACATCCACAACAGTTGCCGCCATCGCTGCCGGCACCCCAGCGCGATGATCAGTGTCAGCAAAATGACGGCACAGGTGTACTCACACAGCACGGCCCAGCCTATGCAGAAACCGACGCCGAACATGGCGGCCTTCGACTCGCGCTGGAAGAGGAGCAAGGCGACGATGACAAATGCTGCAGCGGTCGAATGCCCCCACAGCTGCGTGCTGAATGGAAACAACAGGGTCCCGAAGAACAGCACAAGGCACAGCAGGAACGCGCGCCGTCGCGCGACGCCCAGCGAAACCAGCAGCGCCAGGAAACAGACAATAGCGATCGCTGCCGGCAGCCCTGAAAGGACGACGGACAATGCGTAACCGTTGAACAACAGCCAGCCGCCTGTCGTGGGATCGGCGCCGATCATCCGCTCGACGTGAAACAGCAGGAAGTACACCGGCACCCCGAGCATTGCGGGCCCTGGCGCCTTGTTGGAGTAGTAATGCCCGGTGCGCGGGTTGCGCGACCAGTCGCCGGTGTTGATGCCGATCTCCGGGTTCGGCAGGAATCGATCGATGCAGAACGATCCCGTTTCCGCATGCCCGGGCTCGACGAATGCGAAGATCGCATCGAGCCGCGACCGCTGGTTCCAGTTGGCGCCGTTGTAGAAGTACGCGACCGCAAACAGCACGACGCCGAACAGCAGCAGTTCATGTCGAAACCGGCCGATCATTTATGAGTCGTCCCTGCGTTTTTCTTTGTGGCGTTCAGCGATGTTACTGCGCATCCTCAGGAATCGGAGGCGGTGAATCATAGGTGACTATATCGAAAATATTTTTGATACATTGTTCGTCGGAAAGTCCGGTAAGCACGGCTACGGGCACGTCGGTTTTCTCCTTGAAGTGTGCCGCCAGCGCCGCGAACAGTTCGACGCGGGCGTTCGC
>CAYWQM010000094.1:0-6470 GCA_964460215.1 uncultured Lentisphaerales bacterium | reverse complement strand
GCCAGCGCGTCCAGCGCCAGCGCCAGCTCCTCCGGCGACACCGCGGCCCGCAGAGCGGCAGCTACCTCGGCGTTGTCGCGGAACGAATTGTAACGCAGTGGTGGAGGCTCGAATTTTTCCGGCTCCCCGGCTGTCGGTATCGAAACCACAACCGTGCCGGCAACCAGGTCGCCCAGTCGCTGTGATCGCGACGATATCAGTGCTGCTACGCCACCCACCAGATAGGCGCCCGGCAGGAGGTCGATGACACGCAGCACGTTTCGCACGACGATCGGCACGAAGCCGGCGCGGCCGCCGTTGCAAGCGACCACCCGCAGTCCAAGCGCCCGCTTGCCGACCGTCTGTCCGCTCGTCGACAGTTCCAGCACCATGCCGTACAGCACTGCGACTGCGACGTAAATCGCGCCGGTCAGCGCCACAGTCCAGTTTGCCGGTACATCCGCCATCCGAACCGTCACCAGCCATGCCGACCAGGCAAACCCGAGGATGATCGGAACGTCGACCGCCCACGCCAGGCATCTCAGTATTGGCGACACCGGCGCCTGTATTTCAGATACTTCTGCCATGTCTTTCCCGTGCAATCACCGCCCGCTGCGCATTTCTTAATGTCTTGCCTCGAATGGCCGAAGCCGGGCGTCGGATCTTTCTGCTGTCTACTCGCTCGTGGTCAATATCGCGCAGCCCATGCCGGGTAGGCCGAACCGCACGCTGCCGTCCTTGACGCTAAGCGTTTCCCAACTGCCGCGCACATCGAGCTGCCTGCCGTTCAATGGCTGCAATCCGTCGATTCGGAAGGCCAGGCGCCGGTTGTTCTCGTTGGCCAGCACCAGCACATAGCGGTCCCCCTGCCGTCGCTCGCACGCGACGATGCCGCGATCCATCGACTGCGCCGTCGGGTCATAGACGAACCGCAGATCGAGCCCGGCGTCGGGCGCTGCCAGCAGGTCCTCGATGTCGGCGAGCTCGCGCACTACGCGCTTGAGGTCCTGGAAGAACGGCACCTCGATCCCGGCCACAAGGGATGTCCCGAACCACAACAGACCGCGGGCCTCGTTGGCGATGGCGTCGCAGGCCATGTAACGCAGCTCCTCGTAAGTCGGCCTCACAAATACCTCGGGATCCCAGGCGTTTGGGTTATCGTCGGACCAGCCGAACCCCTGTAGCACCATCCACGCCGGCCGCCCGTCCCCCGCCTCGAGCATCCGCCGCGTATAGCCGCCGGTACTGGAAAGATTGCGGTCGGCCAGGTCGGAGTGGGTGAGTTGCTTGTGAAAAGGCACCGGATAGATGTCGCAGCCGATGATATCGCCGATTGCCCCGAACCGTCGCAGGTCATCGAGCGTATTGCGCGGCGCAATGTTGAACCAGATCGGGTGGGCAGCGTCGTTTTCGCGTATGACGCGGGCGCCGGCGGCCAGTGCCGCATGCGTCGCAGCGAGACCGTCCTGCCAGTTGCTGAGCTGTGTGTCGGTCTCTGCCGGCAGGTCGAGCAGCGGCCGGATACGGCGCTCGAATTCCTCGGCTTCCGCCCAGCGTGCCGACTCGCGATAGGTCTTGTGTTTCTCGTGCAGGTCCAGGAGCTCCCCGGTCTCTCCGCCGGCAGCTTTTTCGGCCACCAGCTGGTCCAGCTTGTACCAGCGCTGGAAATCAACTATCTGCAGCTTGCTGTAGTACTCGGTCCAAAGGATTTCGTCCGGGCCTTCCCACGCCCACAGCGCCGGGTGCGTCTTGAGCGTGTCGACCGTGCGCTGCAGCGCCGCGCCCTCCTTTTCCTGGCGCACGACTATACTGCCGCCCAGCGCCACCCAGGCGCCCATACCGTGGGCCTTGACGTGGTCCAGATGGTCTCGGTTGGCATCGCATTTCATCAGGTTGAAGCCCGCCGCGGCCAGCTCTTTTCCCAAATCCGCGTCCGCGACATGCTGGTAGAGCCCCAGCGGGAACCGTCGCTGCCCATCGACATGCAGTACCCCGTCGGCATCAATGCGGCTGTCTCCTAACGTCGGCGCCACGGCGAATCCCCCAAGTAAGCAGATCAATATTGTTTTCACCACGGAACACAGGGTGCCACGATGGCATACTTGATGCCGGACGCTGGCAACTGACCACTGAATACTGAACGTTTTTCGGTTTCCCTTTTTCATGCCGTTACCCTAATTCCATTGCCTGTTTTTCTTCTTTTCCCCTTTAACCGCCATAGCTGTAAGCGACGGAGGTTCGTTTCCGGTCATTCTTCCACGCCGCACAGATCCTCCAGGACTTTTATCGAAAAGATCAACGCCCGCGGCAGGTGAAACGGATCCTTAACCGCCAGCTTCTCGATGATATTCGGCTGCACATTACCCTGGCGGTCGAGGTAGTGGTGCCACTCGCCATGTTCCCGGTTCGGGAAATTACTGAAGGTGTGCTCATGGATCCGCCAGTACCAGTCCATGCACCAGTCCTGCCCGGAAATCTGAAACGCCTTGAGCAGGCCATACAGCGCCTCCGTTGCCGGCCACCACACTTTCGCTTCCGGCTGGTGCCATAGCGCCGCACCGCCCTTGGCGTGGCAGGCCAGGTACAGGCCGCCGTACTTCTCGTCCCAGCCCTTTTCCAGATGCCAGCGCATCACCTCGAGCGCCAGGTCGATACGCGCCTGATCCCCGTGATGCCCGTAGACATGAAACATGAACCACATGCACTCGATCGCGTGCCCGGGGAGGAAGGTGTTGCCGGCATCGCTGTCGACCAGCTCACCGCCGGGGCGTACCATCTCGTACAGCAGCTTGTCTGCCGGCTTCACGTGCTGCGTCATGACGATCTCTGCCAGCTCATGCGCCCGCCCGATGATCCGTTCGTCCTTTGCCGTCAGCCCCAGTTCGTGGTAGAACAGTGCGTACGACATGTTCGGGCCGTGCGACTGCAGCCCGTCGGGAATCGGGTGTGGCTGTGTTTGCAGCTTGCTGTGATCGTTGAGCAGCGGGCTGGTCTGTTCGTAAATCTGAACGGCCAGTTCCAGCGCCTCCTGATTGCCCGTTGCCCGGACGTATTCCGTCAGCCCATAGATCGTGAAGCCGTCGACATAGATGCTCATTGCGGGCTCGGCAACGCTGCCGTCCTGGTGTAGGATGAACGGCCAGAGCTCGCCTTTCGGCGGTTGAACACGCAGGAGATACGCTGCCAGGCTGTCGGCGATCCTCAACCATTCCGGGTTGCCGTCGTGATTGTACAGCGCCGAAAACGTCCACAGCGCCCGGCTCTGCGACCAGATGAACTTGTCCGTCGACAGCACCGTCCCATCGTCCGCCACGCAGTTGTTGATGCCGCCGTGTTCCCAGTCGATACACGGAATCCAGAACGGCATGATATCCGTGGCCAGATGATCGCGGTAGAACTTCAGTAGATCAGGGAAGGAGAACATATCAGACCATAACACAATCAATCGAAGATTTTACCAAGAAAGCACCAAGGTCGTGAAAGTAACGTTGAATGTCCCCTTTCCCCCTGAAACCTTCTTCTCCTTTTTCCCACGAACAACCCCGGAGACAGAGACCCGGATGCAGGATAAGGTATCCTACTGTATGAGAAGACCGTGTGATGCCCGGCAACCCGATGCCATCGTATTCGGCGACTCAAGGGACGGACGCGGTATCCGCACCCACCACGAACCCAATTTGACGTCATGACAAACATTGCATTCATCGGTGCCGGCGATGTTGCCGATATTCACGCCGAGGCCGTCTCGGCGTGTGCCCAGGCGCAACTGTGCGGGCTATGGACTATTGACGAGGCGCAGGCGGCCGAAAAGTCTGAGCTCTTTGGTTGCCGCACCTATCCGTCGGCGGCTGCACTGCTGGACGATGACACGATCGATGCCGTGTTCATCCTGACGCCGCTCGAGACGCATCACGAGTATGCCTGTCAGGCGCTCGAGAGCGGTAAACATATTCTGATCGAGAAGCCGGTCTCAACGGATGCGGCCCAGATCAGGGAGATACGGGACCTCGCCGCAAAGCGCGACCTTGTCTGCATGCCCGGGCACAATTATATCCATGAACCGGGCATAACGCGGATCAAGGAGATGTTGGACGCGGGGAAGCTCGGGCGGATTGTGTCGGTTTATATCCTTTACAACATTGCCCATGCCGAACACATCGCTGCCAGGTACCCGGGAGTGATTTCGCAGATTATGACGCATCACGCGTACGCGCTCATGTACCTGGCCGGACCGCCGGTTCGGTTGTCGGCGATGAAGGCCACTCTGAACTACGAGACAATCACCCAGGAAAACATCGCCATGGTCAACCTGCAGCTGGCCGATGGAGCCCTGGCGCATTTCAGTGCCAGTTTTGCCGCCGACGACCATGCCGGGGACCCATGGACGATGATGGTGAAGGTCATCGGGACCGAGGGCGCGGCCCGTTTCAGTTACCGCGACTGGGTGGAATACCGGGCCGCCGGAGCGCACTCGCAGGTGTATACAGCCTATCACGAGAGCATACGCAACGAGGTGGACTTTTTCGTCAACCGCTGCCTTGGCGCCGGTGAAACGCCGCTGTCGACGATGGACGATGCGTGCCGGGCATCCGACATCGTAGCTGCTATCGAGCGAGCAGCCGAGACCGGAGAAACGATCTCACTCTGATCCGCCGCTGCCGGTCATTCCTCTTTCTTTCCCCCCAGCGATTTGAACAGCGCGATCAGGTCGCGCGCGCCCAAGGGGATGATGATGACCGCCAGCACTGCGAAGGCTGCCAGTCCGATCGTATAAATCCATTTCCAGGTTGTGATCAGGTCGTCCATCATTCTCCCACTGGTTTCTTGTCGGGCACTGCCAGCGACACGCCGACGAGCAACACCGCGCAGAACAGGAAATTAAACAGCCCGAGCTGCGGGTTGGTGATATTCCAGCCGAGCGCCTCGTTGGCCTGCTCACGGAACAGCCCGCAGACCGAGACTAATCCGCCGAACAGCGCTGCCATGGCGCCGGCGCTCGAGGCCCGTTTCCAGTAGACGCCTCCGATCAGGGCCGGAGCCGCGCCGCTCAGGTAGATCGTCCCGGTGATTGCCATGTAGCTCCAGACACTGTCGGGCAGCTTGTACCACACCCCCCAGATCATCAGGAACACCCCGATACAGACGATGCTGATCCGCGTCGTCTTGATCTGTGCCCGCTCGTCCGGTGTTGTGCGCTTCAGCGGCGCGATAATATCCCGCGAGATCACCGACGACCAGCAGAGCAGATAACTGTCGTGTGTCGACATGAACGCCGCCATCAGCCCGGCCACCAGAATCCCCAGCAGTCCGGCCGGCATGACCTTGCCGATCACCAGCGGCATCGCCTGTTCCGCGTGCCTGGCGGCGCCGCCCATGCCGTCGGGGAAGAAATGCGCCATCATCTCTGCGTTCTGCGCCACCAGGCAGAAAGCTGCGCAGGCCCACAGCGCCGGGATCGCCAGGCGCACGAACTGTCCGGGCGCCGCAAAGAGGAATGTCCGTTTGGTCACCGCGCTGTTCTTCGCCGTCAGCGCTCGCGAGGCTTCCGGCGCCCAGCAGATGCCGGCGCTCAGGAACAGCATGAACATGAAGATTATCCAGGTCCAGCCATAGCCGCCTTCCGCCACCGGGTTGAACATGAGCTCACCGCGCTGCGACGCCATCGTATTCGTAATCGTCGTCCACCCGAGATCGGGATGGGTCAGCACGAAATACACCCCGATCCCCATGCCGACCGACAGCACGACGAACTGGATATAATCCGTGACGATCACCGAGACCATGCCGCCGAGGACCGTATACACCAGCACCAGGACGATCAGCAGCGTCGTGATCAGGTTGATCGTGTTCTCGTGGCCGCTGCCGCCGCCGAATCCGGTGACGTACGTAATGAACGTCGCCCCCATCTTCGGGAACAGTCCCATGTTGAGGATGCCGGCCAGCGCGCAGATCACTCCGCCGACAATTCGTACCCGGCGGCTGTATCGTTTTTCGAAGTACTCCGGGATCGTCAGCAGGTTCAGTTCACGCAGCCGGTGGATGACCAGCCCGGTGCTGCCGAGGATGACGCCCACGATTGCGCCGATCACTGCTACTGTGACGTACGCGAACCCCATGGAGAACGACTCCATCGACGCGTACATCAGCGTCACCAGCCCGAGTCCGGTGCCGATATAGGTCGCCACGTTCAGCGACGTCCCCGACTCGCCGCCGCCGACCAGGTAAGCGCTGACCGAGTGGATATACCGGTTCGCAATAACCCCGACGGCCACCGCCCCGAGCAGGTACACCCCGACGATTACCCAGTCGATCGTCGAGAAATTAGTTGAGAAAATATCCATGACTGGAAGGTACAGGAGAAGGTCCGCGGGTCAAGGTGCAGGAGATAACACCACGAAGGGACAAATGTGAACCGCAGAGTGTCGAATCGCCAGTTTGTCAGGATCTCGGGATATCTCGCTGCGGATAGTTGAAAGTGTCAGGCCTTGACA
>CAYWQM010000093.1:0-17016 GCA_964460215.1 uncultured Lentisphaerales bacterium | reverse complement strand
GGACGCGACTCTGGCTTGTCTTTCCTCAGGCGGATCCAGCATCTCGGCAGGGATTTTATGGAGACAGGCTGCTATGGGGCTGCGCTTAGTTTTCCCTGGGCCTATGAGTGCGCGAAATTTCGGCGGGGATCGCGGTGATTTTCATAGGCGATGGCATCAGCGTGGCGAAGAATTCTCAAGGGTGTCGGCAAATTAAACCGGTAACCACAGGTAAATGGGGTAAAGGACAGCAGTGCTGCAAAGGCAAAAAAGATAGAAACCTATTATATAGCCTTTTTACGGGGAATTTATTGGAGCCAATGAGCGGACTTGAACCGCTGACCTGTTCATTACGAGTGAACTGCTCTACCAGCTGAGCTACATTGGCACAAATGAAAGCGACCTGCTACTATAGTGAACGCCGTTTAACGTGTCAATAGGCTTAACTATTGCCTGAAGAAAAACCCCTGCGTTCGCCTTTCGAGGCACAGGGGGATCGTTCAGGCGCTGAACTATGCATATTGTTCTCGCTCCAGATTCGTTCAAAGAATGTCTTTCCGCCCAAGGTGTCTGCGACAGCCTCACGCGGGGCATTCGACGCGCCGTGCCCGATGCCATAGTCACCGCCGCGCCGATGGCGGATGGTGGTGAAGGTACGTTGGATGCCTTCCTGACACTCGGCAACCCAGAGGAACGCACGGTCGCGGTTACCGATCCGCTGGGGCGCAGTATTCGTGCCCGCTACGCCTGGGAGCCGGCGGCGCGCGAGGCATTTATCGAAACGGCGACAGCCTGCGGGCTCGAGCTGCTGAGCGTCGACGAACGCAACCCGCTGCGTACCACGACATTCGGTGCTGGGCAGATGTTCGCCCAGGCGATTGCCGATGGGGCGCAGTCAGTGTTCCTGACGATCGGAGGCAGTGCCACCAACGATGGCGGCATCGGCTTTGCCCGGGCCATGGGCTACCGATTTCTCGATGCCGCCGGCAAAGATTTGCCGGACGGCGGTGGCGCCTTGCAGCAACTTGCCAAAATTGTCTCGCCCGCCGAGCAGCCGTGGAAGGGATGCCACATCGTGATCGCCTGTGACGTCGACAATCCGCTGCTCGGAGCCAATGGCGCGGCGGCAATTTTCGGCCCGCAGAAGGGGGCTTCACCCGAAGACGTGGCGCAGCTCGACGCCGGCCTTGCAAACTTCGCAGATTGCCTGGCCCGCGACCTCGGCTGGGACGGCCGTGACACGCCGGGCGCCGGCGCTGCCGGTGGTCTGGGCAGCGGGTTGATGGCATTCTTCGGCGGCAGGCTGCTGCCGGGTGTCGAGGTGATGATCGATGCGATCCAACTCGATGACAAAATCGCCGATGCGGACCTGGTGATCACCGGGGAAGGGCGCACCGACGGCCAGACACTGCGCGGCAAAGTGTGCGCCGGCGTTGCGAAGCGCGCTGCAGCCCATGATGTCCCGTGCGTCATCCTTTCCGGAGCAGTCGACGGTGACTTCAGCCAGTTATACAGTCAGGGCGTAACAGCAGTGTTCAGCATCAGTCCCGGGCCGCGGACGCTGACGGAAGCCTATGCCGCAGTCGAAGACGATTTGGCGACGGCGGCGGAGAACGTTGTACGATTGATTAAGTAGCGATTGCACATGCCATTTCAAGAACTGCGAATCGCCAGCACAGATGCCGTGAAACGACTTAGCTCGCACCATGAGTTGGACAGTTGGCGCCTGAACGCTCCCCGCTACCAGTCTCCTCGCTTTACCCCGCCGGTGCCGAACTGCTGACGGATCGCATCCACTGCAGCGTCGAGCTCGTCATTGCGCTCGTCCTCTGCCTGTTGCCCGTCAGTTTCACCAAACAGGTCCGGCTGGATCAACTCGGCATCGTCAGTCTCACAGGAGAGGCCGGAAACGCCGAACCCAACCAGTCGAACCGGTTGACCGGATTTCTCGCGCGTAAGCAGCTCAAAGCCGGCGTCGATCAGGCGTCGGTCCTGATGGGTTGGTGGGTCGAGGCGCTGCTGTCGGGTGATCGTCGTAAAGTCTGACCAGCGCAGCTTGAGATGGACGGTGCACGCGGTGCGTTGTGAAGGGCGCAAGCGACCACCGACTTTTTCTATCAGTCCCAGCAGCGTGCGCTCGACGGTTTTCCAATCGGTGCAATCGGTGCCGAAGGTGTGTTCATTTGAGATACTCTTGTCTGTTGACTCGGTCACAATAGCGCGATGGTCGATGCCGAAGGCGCGTTGATACAGGTGCGCCGCGCTCTTTTCGCCGAACATCTGCGTCAATTGATCCTGGGACATGGCCTGGATCTGGCCGATATGTGAGATGCCCTTTGTCGCCAATCGAGCTGCTGATTTTTCACCGATTCCCCAGATCCGGCGAATCGGCAATGGTGCCAGAAAGCTGGCAATTTCCCCGGGATCCCGGGGCACGACAGTGAGTCCGTTGGGCTTATTCATATCACTGGCGAGCTTGGCCAGATATTTATTCCCAGCCACGCCGATTGATGCTGTCAACTGCAGTTCATCGCTAATCTGCGCCTGGATCGCCTCGGCAGTGGCGATGTCGCCACCGCGCAGATGCATCGAGCCGGTAATATCGAGAAAGGCTTCGTCGATGGATAGCGGTTCGACAAACGGCGTGTATTGTTCGAATATCGCGAAGACCTGTTTCGAAACTTCACCGTAACGCTTGCCGCGGCAGGGGACATAAATTCCATGCGGACACAGCTTGTAAGCCTGACGCGATGGCATGGCCGAATGAACCCCGAATTTGCGTGCTTCGTATGAACACGTCGAAACAACACCGCGAGCATCGGGCGAGGCCCCGACGATGACGGGTTTGCCACGTAATTCAGGGTTGTCACGCTGTTCGACAGCCGCAAAGAAGGCGTCCATGTCGACGTGCAGAAAAGTTGTCAGCGGTGTTTTCATTCGAAATTGCGTTCGGGTTGATGAACCGTAATCGTGATTGCTGCAGATTACTAATGGAATTCCTGATCACCAGGGTGTGCTGATGCGATTATTTGTACTGAGTTGTTTCCTGCTGATGCTTCATCCGCTGGGTGCCACGGACACGGCCCAATTGCCACCTCCAGCGGCAACGGTCGAAGCAGGCATCGGAACCGAGCCTGCGACAGGCGATGTTGAACAGTTCGAGACGCCCAGCTCTGACGACAGCCTGGCGTCGGCGACGGTCGATCATTCCTACCGGATTCTGAAGAACTTCGGGCACATCGCCAGCGGCAGCATGAAGGAAATCCTGGCTGAGGCAGCCATTTTTTTCGTTATTGTGATTGTCGGCATTATCGGCGGTAGCGTCTTCGGGTTCATGATAGGGATTCTGCTGTACCTGTTCTTGCGCAAGCGGGAATTCTTCAAGTCGCCCTGGCGCTGGATGTGTCTTTTCAACTGGCTGTGGCCGATAGCTTTCATCGTTGGCTTCACGCTATCCGGCCTGATCCTGGTTCCTTCGATTCTCGGCAGTATCGATGTCATTTCGACTTTGAAGTCGAAGCGCCCGGTCGAGCGTCTGGCTTCCAGCATCTACGTTGCCATAGCTCTCGACGATGCCGGACATCAACTTGACGGCAGTGAGTCGAGCACGGAACTGGTGGCGCTCCTGACGGAATACGAAGGCGTCCGCGAAGTCAGCGATGAAAAAATCACCGATGCTGTGAACGCAGTTATTGATGAGATGAGCCGCAAGGCTGAAACCGGTGACTGGCTGAACCGTGCGAAACACTGGATGCTGCGTGGAGGGACTGAGTGGGTTATCCAGTTCACAATAGACAAGGAGTCTAAACTGACGTGGATCGCCGACGTCGGCTTATTGGCTCTGGATGAGATGGATCCGGAGGCCTTTGAGGCGTTCGCCGCCGAAAACGGGGATGCGTCGGTGCGCCTGGAAAATGTACGTGGAAATTTCGAGGTCATCCGCAACACGATCAAGGTGCAGGTGATCATTTTACTGGTACAGAATATACTGATAGCTATGGCGGTGGGGCCGGTACCTATATTTCTGGTGCTGTTGATATTCAGGATCTGTGTAAAAAAAGCTGGGACGCCTGAAGAGTCGTAAGGGTTACAGATTTGGAATCCGGGTATTCGAGATTCCTGGCATGGCGTGGCCAAGCCCATGCTGCATTACAGTTGCTCACTTTCCAGGGCCAGTGCTTCGGTCAACTCCGGAATCGCTTCTCCGACGATGCCAAGTAACTCTTTCAGGCGCCGGACCGTTTCCGCTTCGAACCGCAGTGTGATCACCGGTTCAGTGACGCTTCCACGGCAGAGCGCCCAGCCATCCGGCCAGTCGAGCCGGACGCCGTCAACAGTCGTAGCCGGCAGGTTGGGAAAGGCGGCATGGAACTTCTCGACCATGCCGGCACGGGCGTCGTCCGCCAAGTGAACTCGTATGTCGCGGGTGATTATCGGCACCGGAATGTCATCGATAACCTGGGACAGCGGGCGCTCGGCGTGACTGCAAATGGAGGCGGCGAGCAAGGCAGTGTAGAGGGCATCATCTCCGTAGTCGAGTTCGCGGAAGAAAATGTGTCCACTGATCTCGGCGCCGAAGTGTGCATGCTCGGCCATCATCCGGCTGCGGATGAAGCTGTGTCCGGATCGTTCCATGTAGGCCTGACCGCCGAGCGAGTCGCCCTCGCGCCGCAGGATGTCGGAGCATTTCAGGTCGTAGATGACCTTGACGCTGTCGTGCTGATGCAGCAAATGGTGCACGAAAAACACCGCGAGACGATCCGCCTCGACCGGGCGGCCGCGCTCGTCAATCAGCACGAGGCGATCACCGTCACCATCGAAAGCTACTGCCAGGTCCACTCCGGCATCACGCACGGCATCGCAGGTGCCCTCGAGATTTGTGAAGACTGCAGGGTTCGGATCACGATCCGGAAACCTGCCGTCCGGAGTGCAGTACAGCGGTACGACATCGTGTCCGAACCGGCCAATGATCGGCGGTGCCCAGTCGGCATAGCAGCCATTGCCGGCATCTACGAGAATGCGCAACGGTCGCTCGAAAGCATCGTCGAATGTTTCTAAAAGCCATGCCCCATATGCATCCCGCACAGATGTGGGCTCGATGCTGCCATTGCCCTCGCGATAGTCCCGGCGCTCGATGCGGTCGACCAGGCGCTGGATGCCGGCCGGGAGCGTCGGCTGATTGTTCAGCATCATCTTGATGCCGTTGTACTCTGGCGGGTTGTGGGAGGCCGTGACGATTACCACATGGTCAGTTTGCAGGAAGCGCTTGGCGAAGTACGCGACCGGCGTCGGCACGATGCCGATGTCCAGCACCCTGCAACCGGTAGCGGCCAGTCCCTCCGCGACAGCTTTCTTGAGGGTAGGGGTGCTGGGGCGCACGTCTCCACCGAGCACGACTGTGCCGGCGCCGGCCTCGGAGCCGGCAGCGCGGCCGGCGGCATAAGCAGTCGGCTCATCAAGCTGCGAACCGTATAGCCCGCGGATGTCGCAGGCTTTGAAAATTGAAGGGGGCATGAGAAAATCAGGGTGGTTGGGTGGTACAGTAACGAACTTCCAGCACAATTCTCACCTTCCTGGTAAAAGAGCATCTGCGATAAGAGATTTCATCATGGATGACGGTAAAAATTCAGTCAGGAGTACACAGAATGATTGTTTTTGAGAAAGAACGGGCCATCTCGGGACGCCACTGCATCGTGACGGGTGCGAGCCGGGGGATCGGCCGGGGGATAGCGCGAAAGCTCGTGTCAGCCGGAGCACATGTGCTTGCCTGCGCACGCTCAGTCGATGAACTGGAAACACTCCGGGAGGAATCACAGGAGGCGCCAGGGCGATTGGACATATGCCACTGCGATATCAGCGAGCCGGAAAGTGTGGATGCATTTTATGTGCATGCCCACAAGACCTTTGAGGCGCTTGACCTGCTGGTCAACAATGCGGGCTTTGGCGTATTCGGTACGGTCGATGAGGTGACGCTGGCTGATTGGGACCAGGTGCAGCAGGTCAATGCACGCGGCACATTTCACATGGCACAGCAGGCATTTCGGTGGATGAAAGGGAAGGGCGGTGGCCAGATCATCAATATCAGTTCGGTGGTTGGCGTGAAGGGGTATGTCAATCAGGTGGCTTATGCTGCGGCAAAACATGCGGTGATGGGGATTACCAAGGTGTTGGCTCGCGAGGGACAGCAATTCGGCATCCGTGCGAACGCGATTTGTCCGGGCGGCGTGGCGACGGAAATGGTATCGCAGGCCCGACCGGACCTGGATCCGACAGAACTGATTCAGGTCGACGATGTTGTCCGGGCGGTGACTTATCTGGCAACTGAGCCGGTGTCGTGCGTGACGGACCTGATCGAGTTGCGCCGGGCGGGAAACACGCCGTTCGGCTAATATCGAATGGATGAAGCGGGAAGGGGCATGATGGAATCGACTTTATTATCTGTGGCCAAGTCTGTTTAGTTCGTCAATTTGCTCGCATCAATAGTTTCCATAGGTTTTCGATTCATCCGCTTTGCTTCATGCCAGGCGTGCATGGATGATGACAGATAAGCCGGATCGATCAGGACCGAAAGGCCTTTCCTTAAACTCCGGGCGCTTGAAAACAGCCTAACTTTCAATAGCTTATATCGTGTGTATGCGACACCGCATAGTCGACAAACTGGACTAACTGGACGGATTCCGTGAATAGCATCGCCAACCCTTATTGCCTGTATCGTTGCGCTGCCCCAATATTGGCACTGCTCCTAATAGCCGCCTTGCCCGCAACGGCCATGCGATTCGGCGAAATCGACCGGTTTCGGCTGGTTGACCAGGCAGTGCCGGTGCTGGAGTGGAATACGATCGATTTCGAGGCACGTCCCTCTCTCGGACCGGGTGAAAAATTCGCCATTCTTTCAGTCAGGCTCGCCCCCGGGCGCAGTATCGGCAAGTATGACTACGACCTTGCGGGAACCACGTGCCTGGCAATGGCTATTGACGACGGGCCTTTCCGCCCGGAGACCTGGGAGCAAAGACAGGCGGCGGATGTGGAAATCGTGCACCTGCTTTACAAAGTGAGACAGGCCGACGCCCCTTTTTCGTTGAACATCGCGTTGCTTGACACGAGTGAAAGTCGCACCCTGAACAGCGACGGCACGGTGGAAGGCGGTGGTGCCCAAGCACCCCAAGCATCAGCCGATACGCAACCGGCACCCGTTGAGCCACCCGCTGCCGTTGTGAAAGAAAAGCCGAAAGAGCCGAAACCGGCACCTGTTCAGGCCGTCATGCCGGCTGTGCAGAAACCAAAACCCAAGCCAATCCTTATCGAGGAAGAAGTCGAAGACGATTGGTAAGCCAGCTGCCCATGGCCTTGTTTATTCGGTGTGTCAGTCGGCTTGTCGGTTGCCTGCCGGCGCGTTTGCAGATCGGCTTGGGTTCCCTCCTGGGTTGGGGTTTGCGGCGGGTAGTGAGATTTCGTCGAACCGTGATCCGGCAGCAGATACGGGCGGCGCTGGGCGCCGAAACGGCGGCAGCGATCGAGCCCGCTGTATACCGGCACATCGGACTGACCGCGGTAGAGTTGCTGCGTCAAGCTGCTCTTGCGGATGATCGGCTGGAGGAATTGATAAAATTTGAGGGACTGGAACACCTGGAAAAGGCGCTTGAACGAGGTCGTGGCGTCTTGGCATTGTCCGGTCATCTGGGGAATTGGGAGTTGCCTCTGCCGATGGTTAATCGGCATGGCCCAGAGATGTATGTCGTCTACAAAGAGCTTAAACATGCCGCAGGGGAAACATTTCGCCGAATGATCCGTGATGATCGAGGTGTGCATGGAATCTCACGACATGGCGCAGCTCGGGCTGTGCTCAAGGCGCTCAAGGAGAATGCAATGGTTGGATTCGTTCTCGATCAAAACATGACGGCAGACGAGGGTATCTTTGTCGACTTTTTCGGTATGCCTGCCTGTACCATGCCGGGGTTGGCGGTGCTGGCAGAAAGATCAGGCGCCACTGTCCTGCCAGTGTGTTGTTACCGGGATGCCAATGATTGGAACCACCATATGCGGTTCGGCGCCCCGATCGAACTGGAGAGTGGGGATCAGGACCGCAACGCGAATGCCAGGACTAACACCGCGCGCTTTACCCTGGAACTCGAGCGGATGATCCAGGAACGGCCGGCACAGTGGATCTGGATGCACAAGCGCTGGAAAACCCGACCGCCTGATGAAGCGGAAGCACCAATAATTTTTTGAACATGAAAAAAGCCGGTCAGACAGAAACTAAAGAGGTGAGGTCGTGACGATGGATGATATTGCTTGCCCACAGTGCAAGGCTATCAATCAACCAGATGCCGAGAACTGCAACGACTGCGATAGCAGCCTGCTCGTTGGCAAACTTACCAGCCTCGGCATCGGCGTGCTGCCGAAAGGCTTTGTCTGGGAAATGCGTCCCGGCGACCTGAGCCTGGGCCGGAACATTGCCAATGATTTTGTCATCCCAAGCAATCTCATTGCTGGAGAGCAGTTGCGTTTCGTCTACCAGGAGAAGGGCTTTTCACTGCTCGACGTAGAAAATAAGAGCCGCTGCAGCGTCGGAGGTCGAGTGATCACCGACACGACCAAACTGCGTGACGGTGTCACCATCAAAGTCGGCGTGGAGGAGTTTCTCTTCAACTGGCTGGGTGACAATGTGCAAGAGATAAGCCGCGTCGATCCGCTCGCCAACCATCTGCAGTTGATGCTCGGGGTTATCTCGGAGTTCCACACGTCGCTGAACTTGCAGGAAGTGTTCAATAACGCGGTCGATGCAGTTGTGCGCCTGACCCATACGAAACGCGGTTATGCCTTCCTCGTTGACGCAAACCCCGATGGCGAAATGGAGTTGCGCGAGGTTGCAGCCCGCCGAACCGGTGGCAAGGCACTGGCCGAGGAGGACTCCTCCGGCTACACCATCAGCCAGTCGATCATCGCCCAGGTCGTATCAGGTGACGAACCCATTGTCATCGAAGACGCCGGTGCTCAGCAGGTCAGAACCGACACCATGCTCAAGTTCAAGCTGATCTCGGTCGTGTGCCTGCCTCTGGTAACTTTTAATCATCGCACCGGCAAAAAACGTGTCATGGGCGTTATCTATTGTGACAGCCCCATGCCGACTGGGGAACTGCCGAAACATTGTCGACCAACGCTGCAGATGCTGACACAGATTCTCACTGCAACTATCGTCAAGTGGCAGAACTACGAAAAGATGGAAACCCTGTTCAAGACCTTTGAACACTCCGCTGCGGCACTTGAGCAGGATCTCGTCGTCGTCCAGAAGGATATCGAGATGTTGCAGGCACGGGTCAGTGAGCCGGACGGCGTCAACAAAATCAGCACGGACGAAATGGATTCAGAGCTGCAGGCACTCAATGCGCGTGTCAACACCGCAGTCACCTCCTTGGGGCGGCTCCAGACAAGCCGGTGACAGTTCGCCGCTCCAGCATTCGCAGCTGATCTTTGTGGCACGGCGCATTCCGTGCATGAAATCGAATCTATAGAGTAGAACGACACTGCGATAAGCGCGAGCAAACTCATAGAGCGCAATCTCGGTGCGCACGCTGAGTTGATGGAAGACACGGGCTGTATTTCCATCTGACGGAGATGCAGGGAAAATAAATGACTTTCCCGCTGCCGTGGTAGATATGCACAACGCACAGTTGCTGGGACGGCATATCGAGGTTTCAAAATAGCGCGCGATAAAAGTAGCACCGACACCTGACACCTGAATCCCGACACAGTACTTTACCTGTCGGATTCATGATCCGGAAAAACGCGCCAGAGTAAACCTTTATTGCAACACCCCCGCGACACCCGTGAAACCAGAACAACCCGGAATAACCCTGACCCAGGACGGCCATGCGGCGATCCTGCTGTGTATCGGTCCGGATGAGTCGTTCGATGATGCTGCGACGAAACTTTTCCAACTGCTGCAGCAGGCGCAGTCGCAGTTTGCCGGTGTGCCGCGACATCTTTATATCGAAATCGACGGGCACCGCGGTGAACGCGCCGGATTCGATCCCGACTTTTTTGAGTTTCAGCAGGAGTTTTTACTTGGCAGTATGGGGCAGTTTTTTACGATGATAGACATGCCATTGACCGGGGCCCTGGGCAATCCCGAGGCACAGAACAATGACGTCGCCGACCGTCTGAAGATCGACGGGACGCCGTAGCGACGGCAGACCCCAGCCAGCACACGTGCCTATCGTACCGGGTCCCTGAGGGATTGTGATAGATTTTTCGTAAAGTAGAGTATCGACGTTTTGCAGCAGACTGCCGAACTTCGGCAACCACGGCATGTCCAAAAGCGGAGATCCCCCCGCTGCCACGGGGGCATTCCATGCGATAGCGGACAGCTGAACCTGCCAATGACGAACGACCATGCCCATAGACAATAGAGATTGGTACCAGGAACGCAGCGGTTCCGGCAGTTCCTATGGCGGAAGAAGGGCCAGTCCCACGCCGACGTGCACGCGCATCCTGATCGTTACGATCGCGGTGTACGTCGCACAAATCGTCATCTCCGACGGCCGCGTCTCCTATGCCACTCAGTGGCTCGCAGTGACGCCGGACACGATCTCTCACGGGCAGCTCTGGCGATTGCTGACCTATGCCTTCTGTCACAGCCCCGAGAGACTGTTCCACATTGTTTTCAACATGTTGATCCTGTGGATATTCGGGCGTCGGATCGAACTGAAGTATGGCAGCCGCGAGTTCCTGTTGTTCTATCTGGTGGCTGCCTTGTGTGCGAGCGTTGTGTACTGCCTGCTGCACTCTGCCTTTGATCGGGTACATCCGATGGTCGGTGCTTCTGGTTCGGTGATCGCAGTCGTCATGCTGTTTGCCATGCTCTACCCGCGTGAGCGGATTCTCTTGTTTTTCCTGATCCCGATAGAGGTGCGGTGGCTCGCTCTACTGTTTGTCATCTACGATCTCCATCCGGTGCTTATGATGCTCGGCAACAGGCCGGTGAACGACGGCGTGGCGCCCGCCGCGCATGTTGGCGGGCTGGCCTTCGGAATATGCTACTGGCTATACAAATGGCGACTGGAGTATTGCTGGCAATGGCTCACCGGTTGGTTCCGTATGAAGCGGCACGGTCGCAAAGTACAGCCGCGGCGACGAGTGGTGAATGATTCCGAGGCGCCCGCTTCGAAACCGACGCTGGCTGGAGTGGCACAGAAGAAGCTCTCGGGTGCCTTTGATGAGGAGATCGACCGGATACTGGAGAAAGTCGCAACCAAAGGCGTTGAAAGCCTGAACGACCGTGAGCGCGCGCTGCTGGCATCCGCCAGCGAACGATACGAGTCTGAGGAGTAGGGGCGCAAGGTCTTCAGGGGCAAGGCAATTTTAGAACAGCAACGGATTGCTACGGCGTTTCCAGACTGATCGTTCCAATATTGCCCTCGCGAAAGTCGTCCAGGAGGGTGCTCGCCGCCAGTGCCCTGTCAACCTCGTCGCCGGGCAGCAACATGCCACGGCGCCGACCGATGCCGTCGAGCAGGTCCTCCACGAGGTCCGGGTAGAAGTCCAGACCATAGAATTTCTTGAAGTCCAGGCACTCCTGCTCGTTGAAGACATGCAGCAGGTATTCAGCCAGCAGTTCCACGCCCACCAGTTCTTGCTTGATTGCGGCGATCAGTCCAAGTTTCAGTGCCGTCTCCGCCGTCTCGATGCGGGGGTACATAATCCCCGGCGTATCCATCAACTCCACGTCCTCACCGATCTTGATCCATTGCTGATGCCTCGTGCCCCCCGGCCTTGGCCCTGTCTTCGCCTGGTTGCGCGAAACCAGCAAATTAATGAGCGATGATTTGCCGACGTTCGGCAACCCGACGATCATGGCACGAATCGCCCGGGTTCGTGGATACTTGGCACCGCGTGCTGCCCGTGCCTTTGCCTCTGCCTTTTCGATCTGTTTCAGGAGTCGCGTCACAACATCGCGGGCACGATAATGCGTGGCAATGACCGGCAACCCCTCGCTCTTCAGCGCGTCACGCCATGCGGCAGTCGTATCGCGATTGGCCAGGTCAGCCTTAAACAGCAGAGCCATCCGGGCCTTGTGCTGCATGGATTCGCCGAGTTCGTGGTTGCAGGTAGACAGCGGCAGGCGCGCGTCCAGCACTTCGATCACTACGTCGATCAGCGAGAGCTTCTCACGCACCTGGCGCAAGGCCTTGTTCATGTGTCCGGGAAACCACGACACTTTCGGTACTTTGTCGAAATCCATCATTGCCCGATGCGCTCCAGCAAGTCACCCACAGTACCGCTGTGTGGCACTGCTTTTTTCTCCTTGTCCCAGCGCCACTCAGTATCCCCGTCCTGATCGAGCGTGAGCCACAGGCAGACAGCGCCGTTGTCGACACGCCACTTGTCGGGGATTACCTGGTCATTGACTGCCTCGTATGCAATCACCAGCATGTGGTCAGCTGCGCCGTTGCGCAGTGCGGACTCTGCGAAATGGATGGCTTCGCTGCTGTCGGCCAGGCTGTTGAAAACCATATGCGTACCAGCCAATCCGAACTCAATGGCCACGAGGTTGGCAACGGTATTCGGATAGCTGTACGGAAACAGCATGGGGCTGGCGGCGCGCGGACCTTTGTCGAGCAACCCCTGATAAAACGCGTAACCGGTTTGGGGTGCGCCAAACTCGGTAGTCGCAACAATTCCGAAGGTCTCTGAAGCCGGTGTATCCACTGCGGCATTGCTCAAGCATAGTTGCGCCGCCCCGAGAGAATAGCGACAGGCCGGGGCGAGATAGCCCTTGACTGATTCGAGTTGCGGTTTGTACGCATCCAGCCCGTTGCCTTCCATCCATCCCCCATCCGGCGATAATGCAGTGTCCGCACCTGCACAGCCGGCTAAAACCCAACCTGCTGAGAGCAACCGCACCCGGCCATTGCGCACCGGCACGGGAGGCAGTTTCCCAGTCTGGGCACTGACAATCGCGGCCGCGTTGTTACCGCCGATTCCGGCCGAATTGATCAGGGCAAGGGTGTCGGGACCGATAGCCGCGGTCTGGCGGACGGTGTTGACATTGCAGGCATCATCCTGATTCTCCAAGTTGAGAATTGCCGGCACCTTGCCGACCCGGACACTATGGAGGGCCAGGATCATTTCCGCTAGAGATGCGGCTCCGAACAGGTGGCCAAGGTTCGACTTGAACGCTGCCACCGGAACATCTGCCGCGTGCTCGCCGAGCACCGCATTGATGGCAGCGCTTTCAGTCACGTCATTGGCCACCGTGGAAGTCGCGTGGGCAGAGACCAGGCCGATGTCGACAGCCGCCAGTCCGGCATCCTGCAGGGCTGCATCCATGACGCGGCGCGAACCGTCGCCCTCCTTGGCCGGAGCGGTGAGGTGGAAAGCATTGTTGTTGGTGGCGGCCCCATGCAGTACGCCGATTGCGGAGGCCGCATCTTCCGGCCGGCTTGAGAATAGAACGGCAGCGGCGCCCTCGCTGAAGATTGTACCACTCCGGGCGCTGTCAAACGGGCGGACTCTATCCGTGCTGATCGTCCGCATATTCGCCAGCCCTGACCAGCAGAACTGTGTCAAACTATCGTAAGCGACAACGAGCACCCTTTCGGCGCGGCCATTGCGCAGCCAGTCGAGTCCGATTCCGGCAGCAGCGGCACCGGAGGCGCAGGAAAATGATATTTGTGCAGCCGGCCGGCCAAGCTCCAGTCGTTGGACGATGGTTTCCACGACGTCCTGCTGCACGCCGAAGCTGCCAGAGTCCAGGCAGCCGGTATCATGGCGTTCGCGCCAGCACCATTCGAGCATCTCCATGAGTCCGAAATTGGTGGCGAGTACGAGGGCGGGTGCGGGGCCGTCGCTTAAGCCGTCAAGCGCTTGTCCCGCAACATGCAGAATCATCGACAGGGCTATATCCCCGTCCCCCTGAGCATGGTTGTACAGCAACTCCTCGTCGCCTTCGGTGAGTTGCCCGCCGCGCACCTGTTCAAGTTCACCGGTATCGAACCGTGTCAGTTCGCGGACGGCGCACGCCCCGGCCAGCATGGCGTCATGAGTCGCCTCCACGCCGATACCCAGCGGCGTGATCAGGCCTGTGTCAATGATGTAAGCTGACATATAGAGTGCGTCCAGTGTTCAGCAAGCTGAATTCACAAGCACAACTTACGCGACTTCATCGTCTTCGTTGTGGCTACGGCATTCCTCGATATGCTCGATAAGCATATCGTGGGTTTCCAGCAAGTGTTCGCTGACAAGCTTGAACATGCCGGCGTACTTCGGTCTTTCCTGGGTTTTCGTCTGGAGTTCGCCCAGAATAGTATTGATCTGCGACAGCGAACGCTTGCCGAAGGCGATGCCGGGAACAGCGCGATCGAACGTGCCATCGCCGATGCTCAGCGCCAAATAGGAGAGCAGGCGGCCGAGGTGCAGCAGGATGGTCAGGCCCCACATATGATCTTCCTTGGCCAGCACCGAGGCTTCTATGTTGCACCACCCCAGGGAAATCTGGCGGGCGCGTTTGTACAGGGGGCTGGCCTCGAAAAACATGGCGTCGCCAGGAACAATTGGACCGCGTTCTTCTTCACCGGCTTCGGTTTCGGCTTCGTCGCGGAACTCGTCCTCTTCAGACCAGTCCTCAGCGAGCTCGTCGTCTAATTCGAAAAAACCGAGGTCCCCCAGACTGGCAGCAATCAGTTCCTCGGCATCGGGCAGATCACCGAATCGGTCGAGCATGCGAAAATAGCGGGCGGCAGAATGATCGCTGTACTTGAGCGCCTGTTCCCACTGGAACTCGTTCCAGTGCTCGCTGTTATTCCAGTCCGGTTGATTGCTGTGGTCCACGAATCTTTTGTATTCCTCACCCCTGGCCGTAGCGGGCATCGGCGAGCAATGCGCCCTGAATACGCAGTAGCCGGTTGTACTTGGCAATGCGGTCGCTGCGGCTGAGTGAGCCGGTCCTTATCTGGCCGGCGTTCGTTGCCACGGCAATGTCCGCAATCGTACTGTCTTCGGTTTCACCGGAGCGATGGGAGATGACCGCCGTGAATCCTGCCTTGTGCGCCATTTCGATGGCGTCCAGTGTTTCTGAGAGCGTGCCGATCTGGTTGACCTTGATGAGGATCGAATTGCCGCACTTCTCATCGATTCCACGCTGCAGATACTTGACGTTGGTGACGAAGAGATCGTCGCCGACCAGCTGGCAGCGGTCGCCGATTTTCTCCGTGAGCAGTCGCCACCCGTCCCAGTCGCCCTGGTCCATGCCGTCCTCGATAGAGTCAATCGGGTAGTTGTCGACGAGTTCGGCCAGATAATCGGCCATTGCTTCAGGGCTCTTCCGCATCGGTTCACCCCCCTTGGCAGCCTTGGCAAAAACGTACTCGCCGTTTTCGTAGAACTCCGAGGAAGCAACATCGAGAGCAATCGAAACATCACCGCCCTGGGCCTTCAGCCCCGGCTTGTAGCCGGCATCGCGAATGGCGGTCAGGATCACCTCGATAGCGTCCTCGACACCATCAAGTGCGGGAGCAAAACCGCCTTCGTCACCCACCGCAGTGCTGAGTCCACGGTCGTGCAGCACGTCCTTGAGCGCGTGAAAAATTTCGGCGCCCATGCGGAGGCCTTCACCGAAGCTGTCGGCGCCCACCGGCCGAACCATGAATTCCTGGAAGTCGATAGGTGCATCGGAGTGAGCCCCGCCGTTGATGATATTCATCATCGGCACCGGCAAGACGGTGGCATTAGTGCCGCCGATATAGCGGTAAAGCGGCAGGCCTAAGGACTCGGCAGCGGCGTGGGCAACGGCCAGAGAAACGCCTAAAATAGCGTTGGCGCCGAGGTCGGCCTTATTTTCGGTCCCGTCCAGTTCGATCATCAGCCGATCGATTCCGACCTGGTCGGTGGCGTCGTAGCCGAGCAACCGCGGAGCAATCCGGTCATTGATATTGTCGACTGCCTTGAGCACACCTTTGCCGCGGTATCGGCTCTTGTCTCCATCACGCAGCTCAAGTGCTTCGTTGTCTCCCGTCGAGGCACCGGAGGGGACCGCCGCCAAACCAGTGGCGCCGCTCTCGAGTTCCACCTCAACTTCGATCGTCGGATTGCCGCGGGAGTCCAGAATTTCCCGACCGTGGATGTCGGTAATGTCTGTGTTCATCATGTCGAATCCATATGTTGTGAATCTACCGTCTGCCGCGCCGCAGCAGCGGCAGCTTCATAGATAGCAGCCAATGGGCTGTTGTTCTTTGTGGCTGCAAGACAGCAGCTTTCGTATTCCGGCGCAACTCGAACCAACGCGCCCGAGTCCGGTGCGAACCCTAACTTTACACTGATAACCCCAAACGTGGTATCCACCTTGATGATTTTCCGCTCCAACACGTGGCGTTGGGCCGTGTACCAGCGTACGCCGAAAGTGGTCGTCTCACGCAGCAGCAGGTCAATCAACGCTGAGCGGCGGTCATTTGTTGTCATGACCTGCAGGATTGTGCCGGGCCGTCCTTTCTTCATCGTGCACGGGATCATGGCGACGTCCAGCGCCCCTGCATCGAACAGGGTCGGGCCGACATGGGAGAACCACTCGCCTGGCATGTCGTCGATATTGCATTCGACCACGACGATATCCGATTTTTCCGGCACGTCACTCTTGCAGATGATCGCCTGCAAAACATTGGCTTGTTCCTCCAGCTCCCGAGTGCCGGCACCGTAGCCGGTGCTGATGATGCTGCCGGCATGGCGCCCGGAAAAGTCCCTGCACAATTCAGTCAGAAGCGCGGCGCCGGTCGGTGTTGTAAGTTCGCAGGGTGCCGTCCCGAAAACGGTGGGCACATTGCGCAAGAGCTCGGCTACGGCAGGCGCTGGAACTGGCATGACGCCATGACTGCATTTGACAGTGCCGCCGCCCACGGCAACCGGCGCGCATATGACCTGCTCTATGCCGAGAGAATCCATCGCCAGAGAGACGGCAACGATATCTATGATCGCATCGACCGCACCGCCCTCGAGGAAGTGTACGTCGAGCGGTGCGCAGTAGTGAACTGTACCTTCAGCTGCAGC
>CAYWQM010000092.1:0-17173 GCA_964460215.1 uncultured Lentisphaerales bacterium | reverse complement strand
ACTTGCGCATCCGCTGGAAATATTTTCTGCCACAGCAGACGGCCTGTCGTATCAAACAGTTCGGCTTGCAACTCTGAGTCCGCTTGATCACCGCTCAAGGCGATTGTTACCGGCACCGGTTTGTCGAGCTCGTACGATTTTCGCTCGGTTACAATCTCCGTGATTTGTGCGCCACTATCGTTGAAAAAGCAGTGGCTGCCCCAGTCAAGCACACGGTTGTCGTCATCGTTCAGGATCACGTCAATGAAGTAATCGCCGGTCGGCAGTTGCGGGACTGTCAACCGCAGCTTGTCATCTGCCGCTGTATCGATCCTTCTTTCGAGCATGACAGTCGCATCGAGATTCCGGATAGTCAAAAGCGCGGACGCACCGGATGAACAGGCCAATTCACCAAGCGTAGCATCTCCCGAATTGGTCTCAGCTCGGCGACTGATCTCGTGCCATCCGGTCAATCGTGCGGATGGCAATGCCCGCGCAGCCCAGAGGATGCAGCGTCCGGACAAGGCGCAGAAATAGTCGTAGTGGATGTCACGAACGCTCTCATCCCGATAGGTACCGCCAGGCTCCAGATAACAGTTGCCGTTGATGTCCGGGGCCGTCCAGTCGACCCCATCGCTGTCGAGATCAAGAACGCATTTGGACTTCAGCCGCTCCGTATAGTCGGCCACGACGATACGCCCGCGGCCGTCGGCATCGCGAAACAACAGTCCGCCATCTGCCAGATCGCGCGAGTACAGGGGCGGCAACGCGTGTATGGGACAGCCGTTCACGATTCCAGCAACCGCCTCGCTCGTGGCAGCGGGAGCGCTGTCGAAGCGCTCCCGCAATTTGCCGGACAGTTTGAGCGGGTTGAGGATCACCAATCCGACGCCGGCATCGAGCGCATCAATAATCGCCGACTCAACCTCTTGGGGAATCACCGTGCAATCCATGTGCCCGATCACGATGACGTCCGGCTGGCAATGTCCGCGCAGCTCGGCCAACGCCTGCTCCGTGTGCAATTCCGCAGTGCCGTACGGGGCCCAGGTATAATGCGGCGCCTTGGTGTCGCCCCAGACGTGGGAAAATTCCGTCATCACCGGAACAGCGTCGAAATCAAAGCGCTGCTGCAACTCGAGTGTCGATCGCTGGGTCCAGCGCGGTGCGATGACGAGGAGCTTTAGTGAACGCCCGGCGTAGGGACGGGCCCATTTCGTGTGCGGCGTAACAACATCCGGACGCAACGAATGGAAGTACGGCTCCTGTATCCACATGGGATAGGATGGAAGAGCGATATTAGAGAGACTCATAGGACGTTACCCCGAAGCTTAAGAGAGATGCCGGCACTGCCAGAGTGGATGTCACCACCGCACGGCATAGTTGACGCATACCAATACCAAGGGGCCATGAGATTGTCACACTGCTCCTGGCTGCAGCCGGACCAACCAAGTGCATCGCACGGCCATCCGGCGATTTCTCTTGATGACCCGAAAGACGACGGGTACCAACTCGCACGCGACTGCCACCGGGCCCGACCCCGACCCCTGAGGGGATATCGGATAGTTGGAGCCGGCCACGACAACTCGTGTTATTCCGTCACACCAAAGTAGTGTCTCCAGACTTTGTGGATACCTGCGATAGTTTCGTCAACATCCTGATCGGTGAAGCGAAAGTCAACGGGTAGGCGGATGACCTGGCGAGCGATTTCGTCGGCGACAGGGCATGACCATTCGTCATACTCGACGTCCTGAAGAAAATTCGGCACGTCGTTGCGGTCGGCGAAAAATTTCTTGTCCTTGACGACCGCCTGATGCAGGTTGCCGGGCGTCGGCGACAACGCACTGTTGGCTTCCAGCCCTTCGGCGTGCAGCGCCGCGACGATGTCATCACGGGTGGGTTCATCGCCGGTATACAGAACGGGCACCGGCCACCAGGCACACGTGGCATCATCCTGGATTTTCGGCAATCGCAAATGCGGCAGGTCCGCGAACTCAGCAAAATATCGCTGTACAATCGCATCGCGACGATTGAGATTTTCCTGCAGTCGCTCGAGCTGTGCCAGTGCGACAGCACCGGTCAGGCAGTTCGGCCGCGCATTTATCGCTGCGAACAGCAGGACTTCGTCGCCGCGCCTGGTCTCGCCGCGCGAGTAGGTCTTGTCGATGTAGAGCCGGGCCAGCCGCGCCACGGCATCGTCGTTGGTTGTGATGAACCCGCCGTCGCCGGTCGACATGTGCTTCGACTCGTTCATGCTGAAGGCACCGGCATTGCCCATCGTACCGACACATCTGCCCCGCCACTTGCCGCCGTGGCATTGCGAACAGTCCTCGAGCAACGGGATCCCGTGCCGCTCGGAGATCTCGAGGAATCGATCCATGTCCCCGACGATGCCGGCCATGTGGACATTGATGATCGCCCTGGTTTTCGGGGTGATCAGTTTCTCGACCGAGTCGGGATCTGGACCGACAGTGTCGCGGTGCAGGTCCGCGAAGATCGGCACGGCGTGCACGGCGAGAATACTCATGAACGTGCCGGCATCGGCAATCGATGTGGTGATCACTTCGTCGCCTTCGCAAACGCCCAAGGCAACAAGCGCCGTCTGCAGCGCCGTAGTGCCGCTGGTCGTCAGGATGGCATGCCTGCAGCCGAAGGCCGCGGCGGTGGCTTCTTCGAACCGGCGGACCATGCTGCCGTTGGTCATCATCAACCCGGCATCGTCCAGGGCTTCGAGGACGTATCGTTTCTCGACCTCGCCGTAGCGGTTCGGGCGGTTGTAGCCCGTCGTCTTCGACTTCGGCCCGCCATGGATTGCAAGATCACTCACAGCGTTACGGGCTCGCCGGTTTCGCGGCTCTCGTTGGCCGCCTCGATAAAGCGGATTGTCTCGACAGTTTCGGACGGATCAACGTCCGGCTGACCGGTGCGGAAGAAATCGATGACGCGATCGAGCAGGCAAACATACTTCGGCTTACCAATGCCGGACTGCACAAAACGGCTGCCGCTCTCCCGGTGCAACAGACCACCAAATGAATTGTTCCCGGTGCGCGAGCCGCGGATGACAGCGCAGCGGCCGTCGCCCCATTCGCCGATGACGGTGTCGCGATGCGCGTCGGTCACTGCCCGCACGCGCACACAGCCCCGGCCCATGGCTGCATAGACCATCTCGACCGTGTGGATGCCGTACCAGTACAAGCCCGGCTGGGTCGGCTCAATCTCCATCGGGCCGAAGAAATCACAGCCTTCAACGGCACCTTCGTCGGTTTCCGCCAACGCCGCCACCAGGTCCGGCTCGTACCGCAGCGACGAGGCGCTCATCACCGGCACGGACTTTGCCGCGGCGGTCTCAACAATCCACCGTGCGTCGGCGCTGCTGACGGCGAACGGTTTGTCGATGTATGTCGGCTTGCCAGTGTCAACGATCTGAGCAAACAAATCGCGATGCACCCGGCCGTCCACGGCAGTCATGATCACCGCGTCCACCTGTTCCGCGACAGCAACCGGGGTATCGACAATCTCGACGCCGCGTTCCTGCGCGAGCTCGGTGTACCCCTCGACCCGACCGATACTCAGCTCGAAGTCCGGCGACCCGCCGGGATATGCCACCACGACGGGTGCATCAGGAATGTGATACTCGCACTCGGGGTCGTTGAAGACACTGGTGAAGGCGTCGACATGCGACGTATCCAGTCCGATCATGCCGATACGAAGATTTGCTGCCATAGTGCGCTCCCTGATGTCGCTTGTCATTGTACAGAAGAAACAAGGTAAATGATGCGGCCAGACCGTCAAGCTGCGAAAACTCAGTCCGCCAACAAACGACGGGCGCCGTCGAGCAGCACAGCCTCTTCGTCCTTGAACGGCAACGGCCGGTTGAAGTAGGGATAGGCGTTCGGTTCGTAACCGCCTTCTTCGTGGTGTCGCGCCGTACTCAGATAGCCGATGAGATCGTTACAGTAGCCACATGGCCAAAGTGATTGGCAGGCAGCCATGCCATCCCATTCCGCTTCGATCGCGTGGCCGATCTCCTGGACAGGCTCGCCAGGAATCATGACAATAGTCAGCGGCCCGATCTTCAACATCTGCATCTGCGATGATTCGGCAGTCGGCAGTTTGTCGGCGGCGATTGTCGACTGCACCTCAAGCGCCCACTGGCGCATTAAACGCGCCCGGGTAGTCTCCGATTCGTCTGCGGCATAGGCTTCAAGTTTTGCCGGCGCCATTGGTGCACCAAACGGCATCGTGATATCCGCCACCCGCCCGCGGATACCGGCCTGCACTTCGGTTCGAAGGGCCCGGACCGTGCCAACGACGCTCGACGCGAGCTCTCCGGCGACTGAACGCAGCTCGCTCTCGGTCGCAGCCGCGAAACCACCGTCGTCGCCGATAATTCGCGGCCGGATGTTGGCGAAGCAGCCTGGAAGGAAAAGGGCCGGGCAACCGAGTGCCTGCTCGATACCGCTTCGCGCCAGGCCCGGATAGTCAGGTGAAATAAAGCCTTCCGTGCCGCCAAGCGTCGTCGGGTGGCAGGAAAAATGAAATAACACAGCCACCGGTTCACCGGCCTCGCTGTCAATACGCAGGACGCGTGCGCGGCGATCAACGATCCCCCCGAAGTTCGCTTCCATCGGCGCCAGTGCCTGGTCGACAAGCTGACCCGAAAAAGGACGGCGGTTGATATTGAAGTGGGCCGACCCGGCGCCCAGGCCCATAGTCACCGGCTGCAAATTCTGCTGCGCGGCGACGGCACAGTCGACGGCCGCGTCCTCGACCCGATGGCTGTAATCCGGATCCGGGTCCGGGCCAATCATCGGCAGCATCGCCGGCGCGCAATGGGTGTGGCTGCTGGCAACCAGAACAGCGTCCGCCGAAATACCACAGCCCTCCTGGATGCGACGGCGGATACGCTGTGTCAGTTCCAGCGTCGTGCCGATCACGTCGAGCGTGATGATTGCAGCGCTGTCATCGCCATCCTCAAAGGCGATGCAGCGCACCTCGAGCGGCGCCAGGACGGAATGCGAAGGAATCGCCGTGCCGTGCCCCTGCGGCACGACCCCCAAAGGCGGTGTAATATCTGCTGATGCTGTTCCCGCTTTCACGAATAGCCCCCCGTGCAAGAAACGGTTTCAATTATATTGACAGTGCAGCATGGCAGTAAGATAAGGGCGGAGAACGAATGCATCTATAAAGTCACTGGCAAATCGCGGGCGGGGCGTTTTTCATCCCTAAAATCAGTGCCGTTCTGCATCAATCAGCTGTGTCCTCTGCCCCGGACCATGCCGGCTGGGTGATATGCAGCAGGTACGCCCGCTCGGCCACGACGATCGTCGTTTCCGTGCCTTTCTCGATGAAACCGAGGTCACCGGCCTCGAAACGTTGGATTTGGCCGTCCGCATGGACCTCGAGTGAGCCCTCGAGCATCAGAAACGCTTCGTTATAGTCGAAGACCCACTCCAGCCGGCTGGCCGCATAATACTCAGTATACCCGACAGAAAGTTCCTTGTCCGTTGCGATAATCGGGTCCGAAACCCGTACTTGCGCGCCCTCGATAGGAAACGGTGTGAGTTTCCGTTCCGATGACTTGACGATATGAATCATGACCACTCCTTTTGTTGTTCAAATGTAGCACAGGCAGTTGACGGCGCCTGTAAAATATGGAATTATACACTGCCACTTCATTGACAACGCTGAAAATTACACTATTTGAACCAGTCTCACGAGTCGTCTACCCCATGAACCTGAAGACCAACAGCAACCTGGAAAGCGCATGACGTCGAAGATCATCTACACGTACACTGACGAAGCACCGGCATTGGCCACCTACTCCCTGCTGCCGATCATCCGCGCAGCTACGGAAGCCGCAGGTATCGATGTTGAAACGAAAGACATCTCTCTGGCCGGGCGGATCATTGCCAATTTCCCGGAAAGCCTGTCCGACAGCCAGAAGCAGAACGACGCGCTGGCTGAGCTCGGTGAGCTGGCCAAAACGCCGGCAGCCAATATCATCAAGCTGCCAAATATAAGTGCTTCTATTCCCCAGCTCTCAGCAGCGATCAGGGAGCTGCAGAACAACGGCTACGACATCCCGGACTATCCGGAAGAACCCGAGAACGAAGCTGAGAAGGCGATCAAGGCGCGCTACGCGAAAGTTCTCGGCAGCGCCGTGAACCCGGTGCTGCGCGAAGGCAACTCCGATCGCCGCGTCGCCGCACCGGTCAAGGCCTACGCTAAAAAGCATCCCCACTCGATGGGCACCTGGAGTGCCGACTCGAAGTCACACGTCGCGCACATGACCGAAGGTGATTTCTTCGGCAGCGAGCAGTCCCGCGTCGGCGACACGGCCGACAACGTCCGCATCGAGCTCGAAAGTATCGACGGCAGCACCACCGTCCTCAAGGAAGGCTTGGCTCTGCAGGCCGGCGAAGTAATCGATGCCGCCGTGATGAGCAAGCGCGCCCTGCGCGAGTTTTTCGCGCGGGAGATCGAGGACGCCAAAGCGCAAGACGTGCTGCTGTCGCTGCATCTCAAGGCAACGATGATGAAGGTTTCCGACCCGATCATTTTCGGTCATGCCGTGACCGTATTCTATGAGGACGTCTTCGAGAAACATGCAGCGCTCTTTGACGAGCTCGGTGTCGAACCCGGCAACGGCCTGGGTGATGTCTACGCCAGGATCGCCGAACTGCCCGATGATCAGCGCGCTGCCGTCGAGGCGGATATTCAGGCAGTCTACGCCGAGCGCCCGGCCATGGCCATGGTCGATTCCGATCGCGGCATCACCAATCTGCATGTGCCCAGTGACATCATCATCGACGCGTCGATGCCGGCAGCCATTCGGCTTTCAGGTCAGATGTGGGGACCGGACGGCGAGTTGCATGACACCAAATCGATTATTCCGGATCGCTGCTACGCCAGCGTCTACCAGGAGGTCATCGCTTTCTGCAAGGCACACGGCGCTTTCGATGTCACCACCATGGGCAACGTCTCCAACGTCGGGCTGATGGCACAGAAAGCCGAAGAATACGGCTCACACGACAAGACCTTCGAAATCCCGGTGGCCGGCACCGTGCGCGTCATCGACAGCACCGGCAGCACCCTGCTCGAACACGCCGTGGAAACCGGCGATATCTGGCGCATGTGCCAGACCAAGGACGCCCCGATCCGCGACTGGGTGAAACTGGCAGTCAGCCGCGCCCGCAGCACCGGCGTGACCGCCGTGTTCTGGCTGGACAAAAACCGCACCCACGACGCCAGCCTGATCGCCAAGGTCGAAGAGTATCTCCCGGAGCACGACACCGACGGCCTCGACATCCGTATCATGCCGCCGGTCGAGGCGACGCGTTTCACCTGCGAACGGGCACGCGACGGCAAGGACACCATCTCAGTGACCGGCAATGTCCTGCGCGATTACCTGACCGATCTGTTTCCGATTCTCGAACTCGGCACCAGCGCCAAGATGCTGTCGATCGTCCCGCTGCTGGCCGGCGGCGGGCTGTTCGAAACCGGCGCCGGCGGCTCGGCACCAAAGCACGTCCAGCAGTTTGTCAAGGAAGGCCATCTGCGCTGGGACTCGCTCGGTGAATTCCTGGCACTGGCGGTTTCGATCGAGGATCTCGGCACCAAGACGAACAACGAAAAAGCGCTGGTTCTCGCCGACACGCTCAACGACGCGATTGGCGAATTCCTCGACACCAACAAGTCGCCGTCGCGCAAGGTCCACGAGCTCGACAACCGCGGCAGCCACTTCTACCTGGCATTGTACTGGGCACAGGCCCTGGCCGAGCAGACCCGCGACCAGGATTTGCAGAACCGCTTCAAAGATCTCGCCGTCCAGCTCACCGACAACGAGCAGACAATCGTCGACGAGCTGATTGCAGTGCAGGGGCCGTCCGTGGATATCGGCGGATACTATCAGCCCGATCCGGAGCTGACGGAACAGGCAATGCGCCCCAGCGCGACATTCAACGCCGCATTGGCGGCGCTGACCCCGGCATAGACGCAAGTCGGTAGTGAACGGGCACAGGAAGCCGTTCTACCTTGGTTGCAGCTCTATCCCCAATCGCTCGTACTGCTCCGGCGGTGCATCCATCTCGGTCATCATCTCGACCATCGCCGACAGCAGGCGTTGCTCCTGCTCGGCGTCGTCGATCGGATTCTGCTGCTGCGGGTCGGCAACGACATCGTACAGCAATGTACCGAAACGATTCATCACATCTGCAGCACCCGCCCCGGCTTCGTAGCACAGCACCCCGACGTCTTTAGTCGCAGCAAACGTCTGCGGTCCGGACATCGAACGCAACTGCTCCAGCTCGTAGGATACATTCATATTGAACGGACTGAGCGTGTAGCTGCGAAGCGGGCTGTTGTTGTCGGTCGCTGCAGGGCGCATGTATACGAATCGACCGTCAGTGACATTGACATAGTGCCCGTGGTATCCGAAGATGGCATAGTCACGAACCGGGCTGTTGTCCTCGAGACAGGGCCGCAGCGAACGACCGAGCATATCGGGCGTCGGTTCCCGGCCGAAGTAATCGAGGATCGTCGGCGCCCAATCAATCGATGATGTCAGGCAGTCGCAGCGCTCGTCCTGGCGACCGGCTCGCGGATCCCAGACGAACAGCGGTGTGTTTGCCAGCTCCTGCCACAACGGCATGACGTTTTTCGCCGCGTGATTGTGTTCGCCGAGCAGGAAGCCGTGATCGGTGTTGACGATGAGCATCGTGTCCGACCACAAATCGAGCGCGTCCATCTTGTCGAGCACCCGTCCGAGGCTGGCATCACATTGCGCCAGCAGCGATGCATATGCATTGCGCCAGTGATCAATCATGTGCTCACAGGAGTTTTCCTCCAGGTCCCCGTATGGCGGCCAATCGGATAGAGCACCTGTGTAATCGTCCGGGAAGAGATCTCGAAAACGCTCCGCCGCGAAGAACGGCTCGTGCGGATCGAAACTTTCGATCTGCAGGAACCAGTCGTCGGTGCTGTGATTGTCGTCGAGGAATTCGAGTCCGCGATCGAACGTGCGCGTCTGATAGTGCCTGGCTTCGTCGGGCATGTACAAGCGGTTGACAACGTCCTGACGGCACCACTGCCCGGTAGAGTCCGGACCGGGCTTGGAAAGGTCGAGGTCGGGCCGGCCTTTCCAGGGATCGCCTTCCTGACCCCGGACAAACTCCCACGTCGCGTACTGCGTGTGGTAGTTGGCACCGCCACACTCGAAGTAGTGGTAATGATCGGTGACCAGATGGCTGTGCACGCCGTTATCCTTCAGGATAGCCGGCATCGAGTCGTCGAACGGCTCGAGCGGACCCCAGCCGCGATGCAGAAAACCGGGGCGCCCGGTGTGCAGATCACGACGGGCCGGCATGCAGGGCATGCTGCAGATGTAGTTGCGGTCAAAGACGACGGTGTGTTGTGCAAGCCGCTGGAAGTTCGGGGTATGCGTCCAGTCACAGCCATATGGCGACAACATGTGCCGATTCAAAGAATCGAACATGACCATGATCGCTTTCATAATCGGTCCCTTATCAATGGGTTAAGCATTCTCGCACCGACATTCGGCCACTCTACCGTGGCTGCAGCCACGGTCGTTTTCATCCTTCTAAGATTTACGACTGGAGCGTCGATTCGTCGCGCCATGGCAGAATATCCTTTTCCAGCTCCTGCGTCTCCCTGGCGAGGCCTGAACAGTTGCTGGCAAGGATTTCAAACACTTTGTTGGCAACGACGCGGTGGCCAAGGTCGTTGGCATGACAACCGTCGTGGTGCACAAGCCAGTCGGCATCGCGATAGGACTCGAGCAGGTCGACAAACAGACAGTCCGTTTCTTCGGCGACCGCGCGAATCGCCTCGTTGTACTGATAGAAGAGATCGAGGTCGGCGTGGCTCCACACCCCGCCGCCAACTTGGAAATCCTTCATGTAATACGGTCCCATCAGGACAATCAGCGGCTGGATACGTTCGCGCACACGCCGGATAATGTCTTTCATGCAGTGGCAGAAAAGGTCGATCGGCGTGCCGCCGCGAGCATCGTTGAGTCCGTACGAAATGACCAGCAGATCGGGAGGACGCCCGTTGGCCTCATTGTCGAGCACGTGGGCATCGAGCCGCTCGTCCGCAGCCGGCTTGCCGCTATTCTCGTATGGCGGGCTTTTCGTGGAGATCACATTGGCGCCGATCCCCATGTTGAGGAACTGCACGGGCACACGCTGAAATTCGTTGATCAACCCTGCCAGCTGCGAGCTCCAGCAACGCTCTCGACAGCTCGACCAACCGCCGGCCGTCGTGCTTTCGCCGAGCGTCAACAGGGTTCGAAACTCCTTGTCCCACCAGTCACGCTTTGCCACTGTTATACTCCTTGCAGTCCTGTGAATCGGAATGCTCCAGCCCATCACGGCGGCGCCGTGCAAACATAGCTGAGTTTCACATGTGTTACGAGTCGACAATATTTCTCGACCGGCAATTCATACAAACAGGCTTTGTCGGCGACTGTAAGACGGTCTGGCGTTCGACGAGCATCAAGCTGCCGAAGGTCATCTGGCCATGGCGAGTTTTCAAAAAATCACGGCGCAACCTCCTCCGGCGCGTATATTGCCTGTACCCATGAACGCCAAAGTCGTACGTCTGAATTCGGAGTTGTTTCCGATCTGTGAATTCGAAGCCTCACTGCATCAGCAGCAGGGCTATGAATTTCTTGCGGTCGAGGCCAACACACCGGCAGCGATCATAGAGCACACCGCCGATTGCGATGTGCTCTATGTCATATCGACATCGCTGCCGACCGCGACGATCGAGAGCCTGTCAAAGTGCCGGGTGATCTCACGCATCGGTGCCGGCACCGACAAGATCGACGTAGCGAAAGCAACCGAGATGGGCATACTGGTGACCAACGTCCCGGACTTCTGCGTCCCCGAACAGGCTGATCACACGATGATGCTGATGCTGGCGCTGGCGAGGAACCTGCCGCTGATGAGCCGGGCGTTTCAACGCGAAGGACGGTTCATGGACCTGCTCGAGCAATACGACTGCAACCAGCGACTTTCATCGAGCGTACTGGGATTGATCGGGTTCGGGCAAAGCGCCAAGGAAGTTGCGAAGCGCGCAAATGCATTCGGCATGAAGGTGATCGCAACCCGGCGCCGGAACGCGGCGCAGGACCCGGAGGCCGACAGCCTCGGTGTCGACCTGGTGGACCTGGACACGCTCCTGACGCAATCGGATTACATCTCCCTGCACCTGCCTTTGACCGAAGCGACACATCACCTGCTGGACGGCAAGGCGATTGGCAAGATGAAGAAGACGGCATTCCTGATCAACACAGCGCGCGGCGCGATCGTCGATGAAAAGGCTTTGATCGAGGCGTTGCGCGAACGACGTATCGGCGGTGCCGGTCTCGACGTTTTCGAGTCGATCAACGTCTTCGCAGACACCAGGCAATGCCCGCTCCAACATCCCCTTCTCGACCTCGACAACGTCATCCTGACACCGCACAGCGCGTCATACTCGCAGCAGTCCCGGGAGGATGTGTCGATCACCGCGGTGGCAAACGTTGCAGCCGTACTGGCCGGGCGGATGCCGCCGGAGCAAAACATCGTCAATGCCGGCGTCGTGCCGAGAAAACCCCTGGCCTGAAGGCAGACACCGGTCAGCCGCCTTCAAAAGGTCAAAACCGTTGCGTTACTCCGCCAGGTCGAGCCAGGCTATTTCCTCTGCCGTCAGTTCGACGGCGAGGCTGTCCAGTGACGAACGCAGTTCCGACAACTTCTGTGGCCCGAACAGTGCGAACGTCGGAAACGGCTGCTGCAGAACCCAGGCACCGGCAATGTTGATCGGCAGGACGCCCTTCTTCCCTGCCAGCTCGATGGCGCGGTGCTGCCGTTCGAAGTTGTCGTCGCTGTACCAGCATCGCACTATCTCCCCGTCGTCGCGCTTCTCCGGCGCCGCCCGGTCCGGCACAAAGAAGCCGCGAGCCTGGCTCGACCACGGCAGCAGCGCCATCTGGCTTTCCTGCAGAAAGGCGGACCATGCTTCGCTTCTGGCAGAGCTACAGCCCTCCCACACCGGACTGTTCATCACCGCCAGACTGAGTTGATTGCTGACGACGGAAAATCCACGCTTGCCGTTGGCCGCGGCATACTCATTGGCTGCACGTAATCGATCGATCGTCCAGTTGGAGCCGCCAAAAATGCCGATGCGCCCCGCATCAGCATGCTCATTGAGGACATCGACAAATTCACCGATCGGCACGTCCAGGTTGTCACGGTGCAAAATATAGATGTCTGCATAGTCGGTCTGCATCTGTTCGAGCGATTGTGCCAGCTGCTCGGTCATTGTATCCGGGAAACAGTTCGGCGAGTGGGCACCCTTGGCGATTATGACCAGATCGTCACGCACACCGCGCGTCTTCATCCACTGGCCCAGCCACTCCCCCCTGAGCGCGCCGTAGTGGAAGGAGGTGTCAATGGTCGTGCCGCCGGCTTCGAAGTAGGCATCGAAGAGAACTTCCAGGTGCGGATAGTTGTTATGGGTATCACAACCTATGACCAGGCGGGACACCGGCTTATCCAGGCCGGCAATGGTGCCGTACTGCATCGGGGCGTCGGACGCCTTCTGCAACGATCGTCCGCTGACGGTCCGTGGCCGGCCCTCCGGCAGGTCATCGTTGTAGGTCAAGCCAATGCAGCGGCGCCAGGCATCGAGCGTTCTCATGTTGCCCATCGTGTCGGCCCAGCTCATCGCTGGCGAGGGCGACTGGCGGTTTTCGATGTTGCGCGCCACAACATCCGCCTCGAGGCCGTAGAGCCAGCCGTCACAGGACACCTCTTCGATCTGTGGCGGTTCGCCGGAGGGGGTGATCACGATCGTGCTGCTGCCGCCTTCGTGACCGCTGCAGAACCATGGCGAGGGAAGGTGTATCATGCCGTCACTGCCGAAAATCGTCACAACATTGTCCAGGGCCAGGCGTACACCGGTACTGATCTCCGCAACGATGCCGTTCGGAAACTCGAGGACCGCGGCGGTCCATTCATCGGTCGCAGCCGTACCAAGATGACCGCTCGCCTGGACATCGACCGGATCGAGAAAGTCCAGGCCACTTGCCGTACCGGCAATCAGCCGGCTCATGCTCACGGGGTAACAGCCAACGTCGAGGATGCCGCCGCCGCCATGCTCGTGGGCAATCGCTCGGCCTTCGTAGTTGGCCCCGACATTGAACCCGAAGGACGCACGGATCATCCGCACCTCACCGATCGACTTTTCCCGCAGCAACTCGACCAGCCGGGCCGTCTGTGGATTGCAACGGTACATGAAAGCTTCCATGAGAAAAACATCGTGACGCTGTGCCGCGTCGATGATCGCAGCAGCATCGGCCGCATTCATGGCCAACGGTTTCTCGCACAGCATGTGCTTTCCCGCTTCCGCCGTCTTGATCGCCCATTCGGCATGCTGCGGATGCAGCGTGGAGATGTAGACAGCGTCGACATCGGGGTCGGCGAGAAGCTCGTCGTAGCTGCCGTAACGTTGCGGAATGTCGAACTCGTCGGCAAACGCATTCGAACGGTCCAGGTCACGGCTGCCGACCGCGTGCAGGACACCCAGCTCGCAGTGTTGTACGCCGGCCGCGAAAACGTGGGCAATATTGCCGGCAGCAAGCAGGCCCCAGCGGATCTTCGTGCTCATGGAAAACTCCTTTTCATTGTCCACATCTATTATAGTGTACGCGTGACTTTTTGCAGTGTACCGCAAGGCAATGCAGTCACCATTCTGCTGAACCTTTCCACTGCATGGCAGCATCGCGGTACGAAGGTATAGACTGTCAGCCACCCCAGCGCAGTATTAATGAAGGTCCACAAGAAACACCGGCGGCGCCATGCCGCGGATGTTCGCGACGGGCACGCGCGACATAATGGATTTCTGGAGGGGTGGGCATGGGTTCCCGGATTTGTCAGCGCAACGCCGCAAAAACCCCGTCGAGAGCGGCGATGCGGTCGGCATAGACTTCGCGCAACAACCAGTCCGGGGTGTCGGCTTCGAAATAACGCATGCCCCTTGTTGTCAATTCAGCGACCAGCTCGGGAGAATCAGTTGGAAATCCCACAACAATATTGTTTGCCTCGGCAGCGGCGAGAATGCGGTCAACCGCGTCCTGGAACTGTGCCGTGTCGTATTCGAGGACGTGTCCCATGGCATGCGACAGGTCGGCCGCGCCAATATGGAGGACATCCAGGCCGGGGACAGCCGCGATCTCTTCCACATTGTCGACACCGGCGAGTGATTCGATCATCACCGTCAACAGCTGGTCGTCATTGGCCTGGGCGACGTAGGGCTTGAGGTTCTCCGCCTTGAAATGCACCGCACGCCCCAGGCTCATCTCCCGGCAACCGACCGGGGCATAGCGGCAGGCGTCGACGGCGGCGCGCGCCTCGTCCGCGGTATCGACATGCGAGACATGCACGCCGGCGGCACCGGAATCCAGGGCCTGACGACAGGCAACGGGGTCGAAACTGCGGGGGCGAAAAACAGCTGCGGTCCCGGATGACGACGCACAACTGAGCATGTCACGGATCGTTTCGGGACTCATCATGCCGTGCTCGCAGTCGAGCAGCACGGCTTCCGCGCCCGCGTACCCGGCAATCTCGACCAACGCCGGATGGGCCAGGGTGATCGGGAAAATGACCAGCGGCGGTTTGGACCGGTCGTGGATGCGTTTGCGTAGGCTAAAGGTTTCCATCTCTCGAGCTCCTTTCCGGATTAGTGCCGGTTGGTTTGTCAATCGCGGGTTATTTCCGTCAACTGCACAGGACGGCTGCCGTTCTGTTGCGACAACCGGCCGGCGTTTACAACCGCGACGGCCTCGATCATATCGCTCATCGTGTCGTCCACTTCGCCGATCTTCAACATGTGCCTGACCAACCGCAGAATATGGGCTGCGCCGTAGGGGAAATTCCAGTCGTTGATATTGTTTTTCTGCAGGATCGCGCCGTCTTTACCGTAAGCGCTGACGTGCGAGGCGCAGTGATAGTACTCCTTTACGGCATGGTGCAGCACGACACCACTGCGCGGCCGGTCGTCACGCTCGCCCCTGGACAGAAACACGATACCCAGATCCTTCGGCCCCGTGCAGCGTACTTCCTCGATGCCATTGCCGAACACCGCCTGGGCCAGGCTGACTGTGTGAATGGCACCGGCAATATGACAACTGCCGCCACGGATGAAACCGCTGTCCGCACCGCCTATCTCCGGCAACGGGACCGGAAATCGGCAGGCTCCCCGCAGCGGTGCAGTCAACGTAGTCGTCCGTGCCGTCGAGGCTGAGGGCGAAGCCGTCGCCGACCTTGGCAAAGGTGGCACCATGCAGGATAGCGTCATGACCGTTGCCGGTCGTGTCGGCGGCCGTCGTGCCGGTACCGTCATCAAACAGCCATTCAGCAACCGGGCCGTCGGTTGCGAAACCGGCGAGGGACAGAAGGCTGAGGCTAAGAAGGGCAAGATATTTCATAAGGCATCGGTCCTGGGTTATGGCGTTTCCATCACACTCGGGTAAATACGTATTTTCTTTGGGGCAAACAAAGTAGTTGGCGGTAAACTGGAAGGTAAGAGATTCATAAGCTGTCAACTTTTTCATCAGCCTGTTTTATCCGGGCCGGCGTGCTGACAGTTGGATTTCTATCCTCGTTGACTTCACTGCAATCGGCCATTACTCTATTTTTTCAATCCTGCAACAATGGCGACCGCCCAACCGGGACTCTCCATGGCCGATGATTTGACAATGAAAACCGTCCTGCTGCGGGACATCTTGCAGGCGTTCGATTCCAACGACATTGCCATCGTCGAACCGGACATGTATCCGTGTGACATTGACACGCCGCTGCCGATTGCGAACCGAACACGTGAATACTTGAAGGAGATCGCGATCGGGTGAATTCTCACGGCACGCACCTGTGTCTCCAGGCATGGAACGTTGCCGTTCATAAACCAAGATTATAGGGGAATACGATATGCAGATTGGATTGTTCACAGATGGCCTGTCAGCCATGGGTTTTACCGAGGCATTGGATTGGGCGGTCTCGCGCGAAATTGAAACTGTTGAAATCGGCACGGGTGGATTTTCGAATACACCGCACTGCAACTTGCAGGAACTCGTGGAGAGCGGGCAGGCACGTGACGAGTTTATGGGAGCCATAACCAGCCGCAACCTGAGGTTGAGCGCGTTGAACTGCAATGGCAACCCGCTGGACCCGGATCCGGAACGCGGTGCGAGGACCCAAGAGGCATTGCGACAGACCATCGAGGTAGCCGGGCAGCTGGGTCTCGATACGGTCGTGACCATGAGCGGCTGTCCGGGAACGCCGGAGGGTGGCGGATATCCGAATTGGGTGACGCATCCCTGGCAGCAGGAATTCGCCGACCTACTGGAATGGCAGTGGGCGGAGCGGGTCACCCCGTACTGGCGTGAACTGGGAGCGCTCGCCGCAGACGTCGGCGTGAAAATAGCCATTGAAGCGCATCCGGGCCAGGTCGTGTACAACACGTACACCCTGGTGCGGCTTCGTGAAATCGTCGGGCCGCATCTCGGTGCCAATCTCGATCCGAGTCATTTCTTTTACCAGGGCATCGATGCCCCTCTGGCCATTCAACACCTGGGTGTCGACGCGGTCTTTCATGTGCACGCCAAGGACACCTGCCTGGACCCCTACGAGACGGCGATATCCGGAACGCTTGACACTCGCGCCATGGCGAACATTCGTGAACGCTCCTGGGCCTATCGCACATTGGGGTTTGGCCACGACGAACTGTGGTGGCGAAAATTCGTCACCGCCCTGAGCCATGTGGGGTACGACGGCACCCTCAGCATTGAGCATGAAGACCCGGTGATGGGTACGGAGGAAGGCATTGAGAAAAGCGTCGCTTTTCTCAAGCCAATCCTGCTGAGGACACAACCGGAAGAGCGCCCGCCGTGGATGTGATCGCTGGATTGGGGAACAGCAATCTTCTCATCGCCGGCATCAACATGGCCGCAAGAATGGCGATGACCGCTATGACAAGAAGCAATTCTATCAAAGTGATAGCTTTGATAGCGGCTCTCGGAGCTCCAGCTGTGAAGGCTGGCTGACAATCGCCATTTGCCATTTGAGGGATTGCGCGATTTACGGGATTTTCCCGAAACATTGGTAGCGGGTCAGGGACTCGAACCCCGGAC
>CAYWQM010000091.1:0-17297 GCA_964460215.1 uncultured Lentisphaerales bacterium | reverse complement strand
TACAACTACGCCAATCCGCAGGGCGGCATCGAGGAGCCGCTGACGTACCGGCGCAACTTTGGACTCCTCCTCTGGAAGACGGGGTACGACGGGGCCATGACTTATGCGTACCAGGCCGGGGGCGGGTACATCTGGAACGATTTCGACCATGCCGAGGGGATTCGCGATCATAACATGGTCTATCCGACAAGCGACGGCGTCGTGGGCACACTGCAGTGGGAAGGCTACCGCGAGGGTGTCGACGACCTGCGCTATCTGGCGACGCTGCTGGCGTCGATTGAGGCCGCGAAAAAAGATCCCGCCCATGCCGAGCAGGCGCGGCATATCGAAAAGTGGGTCGCCACAATCGATCCGCAAAGCGATCTGGACGAGCTGCGCCGGGAGATCGTCAAAGGGATAGTGGCCCTGACACAATGACCAAATTCGAACTGACAGAATTTGGTCTTCAGCCGCAGTTCCCAACAGGTTACTGAGCCGATTCCTTGGGCATGACGATCTCGACAAGGCGATCGACCGGGGTCGTCACGATCTGTTGCTGCCCGTTCGGCCAGGTGATGAGCAGTTCTATCGGGGTTGCGTGGGGACCCAGGCCGAAGTGCATTGTCAGATCGTTCTGGTTGCCCTCGCCCGTACCCCCTTCCACCTGGCGGCTCAACGTCCTGCCGCCCAAAGCCACAGTCGCCTTGGCGCCGATAGCCGAGCCGGTGCCGGCCAGGTGAACCTTCAGCCAGTGGTTGGCGTTGCCGGTGTTGCGAAAGAGCTTGCCGTCCGTTGCCAGGTCGAGGTCGCCGTCGTTGTCAAAGTCCGCCCAGCATGCCTGGTAGGTATTTTTCAGGCCGGCGAGCCCGGCGGCGGCGGTCACATCAGTAAATTTCCACGGCTCGTCCGGGTCGGACGGGTTGCTGTCGTTGCGGTACAACACACAGCTGTCTCTGGAATAGACCGTGGTGAAGTACAAGTCAAGGTCGCCGTCGTTATCGTAATCGCTCAATGCCGGGCTGCCGTATGATTCCTGGTAGGCCACACCACACTGGCCTTTGTCCTGGAAATGATACTGTCTGGCCGGTCCCAGATTTTTCAAAAACCGGGATTGATGCTGGCCGGGATGGGCGAAGTTGCCGGCGAACAAATCGAAGTATCCGTCATTGTCGATGTCGCCCCAGGCTGAACCGATCGAATGTCCCCGTCCACCTGTTGCATCGATTGCCGACGCAACGTCCTCGAACGTGCCTGTACCGTTGTTTTGCCACAGTATGTTGGGTTGCAGCCAGTAGTTGGAGACATACACGTCCTGATCCCCGTCCTCGTCGTAATCGCAGGACGTGACGCCGCGTGCGTAACGCTTGATCAGCTGTTGTTCAGTCACTTTGAATGCACCGTCGCCAGTGTTCAACAGTATTGTGTCGATACCGTGCTGGACCGCGCCCAGGTACAGATCGAGGAACCCGTCGCCGTTGTAATCCGCCCAACAGCCGCCGAGACCTGCGCCTGCCGGCAGCTCCGGCAGCGGTATTCTCGTGAAACCCTTGCCCGATTCGTTTCTGTACAGCTGGCGCTGATCATAGTCGAAAATATCGAGGTCTCCGTCGTTATCGTAATCTCCCCAGACGCTCGGCCCGCCGCTGCCGCGTTCCGTGCCACTGGTCAACCCGGTAAAACCAGTGCCCCCGTCGTTGCGCCAAAGTGTTGCCCCGCAATGCAGATCGACATAGCCGTCGTTGTTGAAATCTCCCCAGCAGGCCATCTGGTCCTCGAGACCGGAGAGGCCAACAGACTCGGTGACATCCTCGAACGTCACCTGTCCCGGTACGGTAAGCGAGGCGAGGAGAGAAAAGGCGAGCAAGGCTGGAAAAAGAATCTGTGCAACTTCGTATGGTTTTTTCATGGTTGTCGGGGTTCCTGGTTTTAGGGAGGTGGGGTGTTCGCGTTCGGGATCCCTGATTCGTTGTAGTTACGGAAGTGATGATTGCCTGAAACGCCAGTTCTCCATCATGCCAGTGGGTTTTGATTGTCGTTGTTAAGCAGATCACCGGGCGCGAGTGAATTGAAATAGTCATCGGGCAGGATGTTCTGTTCGCCGTTGAACGTGCTGCCATCGGGCATGAATGCGGCGGTCATGGCCATGCGTCGGCCACGGGTCATGTTGGGGCCGGCGCCGTGTGCGACCAGTCCGTTGTGGAAGCTGCAGTCGCCCGCCTTCATCGGCACCGGTACGGGATCGATTCCGGCCATCTGCGGGTAGGCCTCGAAGATGCCGTTCATGTCCATACCGATGGGGGTTATCTCGAAGCCCGCCATCTTATGCGAGCCTGGAAGAAACCACATACAGCCGTTTTCGAGTGTCGCATCGTCCAGTGCGATCCAGATGGATATCGAATCGTGTGAATGAAAGGACCAGAACGGATTATCCAGGTGGTAAGCGGTCGGGTTGGCAAACGGCTCCTTGATCAGGGCCTGATCGCACCAGATCCGCATGGCGTCGACGCCGGCTAAGCGTGCCGCCATCTGCCCGAGCTCGGTGGCTCGTGTGTAGCGCCTGACCGTGTCGTTGATGCGCCAGAGGTTCATGCGCTGCGTGAACACCTTGTCGTAGAACCCGTCGCCCTCGATCCACTCAAGCCCGTCGGCGATCTTGTTTTTGCCCATCGTCGAAATCGCGTCGAGTACTGCGGTTTCGAGTTCCTCGACTTCGTCCGCAGTCAGCAGATCGGGGAAAAAAAGGAACCCGTTCCCGCGGTACGCGTTAATCTGTTTCTGGGTGAGTGTGGTTCGCATGGTGATAAAGAATGGCTACTGTTTGGTGTTCACCCGTTGTGGGTGGAAGAGACCATGAATTACCAAACATATTACGTGGAATTGACATGAAAAGCAAAATAACCCGAAAGACTTGCCGTCTCGCCGGCATCAAGATCGGCTTGATCTGTAAAGACAAACTGTGGGGCGTCGAATACATCGAAACGTCCAGCGGCAGTTCCGGAAAGGTAAAAGATGATGTCCATCGACCTTTTGCTCTGGCGACCCATGTGTTTCAGACCAGACACGGCGCGTGCGAGACGATTCATCAGATGCGTGCCATCGGTTTCGAACCCGGCTACAGCATGGCGTCTGTCGGGGCGCCCCGGATCGTCGCCGGTAAACAGATCACATTCAAATACCGCGACAAGGCAACCGGCTTGCAGATTGTCGTTACCTGGAAATGCGCCGGCAAGGGTGCAGTGCTTCACGCCGATGTCACAGTCACGAACCGTGGTAGCGAACCGGTGACGATCGATCACATCTCTCCGGTATTCCCCGGACTGTGTTCGATGGAATCGGGCGATTGGGTAAAGAACATGCACATCCACTTCGCGCGCAACGTCTGGAATGCGGAAGCGCAATGGTACGACCGGCTGATCTGTGAAGAGGGCATGAATGCTCAGTACCTGAGCGGAGATTCATCAAGCTTCTTCCGTCTCGAATCCCTCGGCAGCTTTTCGGCCAGCCGCCATTTGCCGATGGTGATTCTCGAAGATCGAGGCGCCGGAAAATCCTGTTACTGCGAGATTCGCTATTCCGGTTCGTGGTCCATGGAAGTGGGGGGGCGGAGAAATCGTTTCTATATCCTGCCTTCGGGCCCTACAAAGACAGACGGGCAGTTCTGGCAAACACTCGCACCGGGCGAATCACTGTCTGCGGTACCTGTTGCGTTTGGGGTGACCAACGGTGGGTTCAACGAAGCGATCGCCGAGCTCACCAAATATCGCCGTGCCGATCTCCGGCCCACGTGCAAGGCGGACAGGGAATTGCCTGTCATTTTCGATGACTACATGAATTGCCTGCTGGGTGACCCGACCGAAGAGAAAGAGCTGCCGATGATCAAAGCCGCCGCGCGTGCCGGTGCTGAGTACTACATGCTCGACGCCGGTTGGTCGGCCGGCCTTCGAGAAAACTGGTGGATCGCGGTGGGCGAGTGGCGGGAAAGTCCCGATCGCTACCCCAGCGGCCTGGCATTTATCATGGACACGATTCGGGCGCATGGTATGATTCCCGGCATCTGGGTGGAGAGCGAGGTTATGGGTGTCGATTGCCCCATGGCGGACAAGCTGCCCGATGATTGGTTTGTCCAACGCGGCGGCGAACGGGTTATCGCCGCAAGCCGGTATTTCCTCGATTACGCTAACCCTGCAGTGCGTAAGCATTGCCACGGTATTATCGATCGTCTCGTAGCGGACTATGGCATCGGATACCTGAAGATCGATTACAACATCAATCATCGCGAAGGCAACGAAACAGGTCGGTCGGCTACCGGCGAGCTTTGCGATTACGAAAGCCCAGGCGCCGGTCAACTCGCGCATATCGCCGGCTTATACCAATGGCTCGATGAGCTGCGCATCAAACATCCCCACATGCTTGTCGAGAATTGCGGTTCCGGTGGCGGCCGCATGGACTACGGCGTGCTGGAACATGTGCATCTGCAAAGCACGACGAACCAGGTTCATAATCTGAGGATGCCATCGATCACGACAGGGTCGCTGGCTGCGGGCGTGCCGGAGCAAATGCTCCAATGGTCGTATCCCAAACAGGATTCGAGCCCGGAGAACGTCGCATTCTGTACCATGTTCGGCATGTTGTCCCGCTTCGACCTCGCCGGACAGATGGATAAACTCGACAAACGCGGAATGCGCCTGGTACAGGAGGGAATATCCCTGTACAAAACGTATCGACGGAACATCCCCAAAATGGTTCCGTTCTACCCGGTCGGCACGACGCTGATTCATGACAGCGAAGGGTTTGTCGTAGCGGGCCTGAAAAAGGAAAATCATACGCTCGCCTACATCGTCGTCTATCGGCTCGACGGCAAAGATAGCGAGCTCGAGATACCTCTTGAAGGTTTCGACATGAAGGACATGCGGGCAGCGATCCTGTATCCATCGGAGCGTCCGGGCAGTGTGCGCAAGACGCGGCGCGGCATCAAAGTGACGCTGCCGCGGAAACGCTCGGCGAGGTTGGTCTGCATCAACGGTTGACCGGCGCGTACATCTTCGTGTCAACGTTCGTAGTCACGTCGTAAGACGGTCCGGAAACCGCTAGATCTTGCCGTCGCGCTGCATGTCATCTGTCAATTGCTGCAGGTAAGCGTCGACGGCTTGATGATTTTTCTTGACGTGGGCGGCGTAGTAGACCGAACCCATGGCACGGCGCGGCCGGTCGCTGGCATTGCCGTCGGCGCGATGGATTGTCAGGCCATGGTGAATCAGCAGATCGCCGGGCGCCGCGCAGACCGCAATCTCGTTGGCTTCATTGTCGGGTCGGTAATCGACGAGTCCCTGTGAGAAACCCAGGGTATTGGAGCGCGCGTGCTCACGCAGTCCGTGCTTGTGGGAGCCGACAACATAACGGACACAGCCGTTTTCCTCGTCGGCGGGGTCCAGTGCGAGCCACATGTTCACCATCTCGATTGGTTCGATCTTGTCGTAGAACCCGTCCTGATGCGCGGGCGTCGGCTTGCCGCTTCCCGGGGGTTTGTTGAACCACTGCAGATCACGTGCGACAACGGCGCAACCGAGCAAATAAGCGGCCATGTCGTTCATCCGTTGATGGCGGAGATAGCGTTCGAAAAACCGGTCGTGCTGGTCGATGCGTGGCAACTGCTTGAGGGTCGTCGGATCGCCCTTGGTTTCGTAGAATGCTTCCCCAGGTGTAAGTGTCGGTATGACGTCAGCTATGTAACGCGTCACTTCATGGTTGATCTCGTCAATTTCCTTTCGATCGAGAAATTTACGGACAACAGCGAAACCATCTCTGGTGAATGCTGCCAGGTCGGGGAAGGGAGTTGAGGAATGATCTGTCATGGTTGTGTTGGTGAAATTGTGGTCACGGCACTGTTACCAATACCCCATTACTTTGAAAAACGCCATTACGTCTTATCAAAATGAGGTTAGTGTAACTGCCATGAAAGTTCTCAGTATTCGACGCATTACGAACGATCGCCGGCACAACGCGTTCACCGGTGCGCGCTGGTTCAAGGGCGATCTCTTTGTGGCCTATCGCCAGGGCAATGATCACAATGGCCGGGACTGGCAAGGACGCATCGTCGTGTTGCGCAGTCGCGACGCCGGAATCACCTGGGACACTGTGGCCGTGTTGCGCGCGGAGGCGGACACCCGCGACGCTTCTCTTTACACGGACGGCAGTCGGCTCTACGCTGTGGCCGCCGAAGAGCATTCGAACGACAGGATAAGGTCTGGTGGTGCGGTCACGGAGGACGGTGATCAGTGGACTTCCTGGCAGCCGTACGAGGGCACGGGTGCCTTCGTGCTCTGGCGCCCTGTCTGGTACGACGGCAAGCATTATTGCGCAGGTTTTAACACCAGCGGCACCAAAGGTGTGCATTGGTTCGAGAGTGAGGATGGCCGGCGTTGGGAGGATGTTCGGATTATTCATGAATCCGAGGTCGAGGACCCGAACGAGTGTTACCTGGAGATTTTGCCGGACGGGACAGCCACCATGTTGATGCGGTGTGACGGGCTCCAGAAGCATCCCTATCTTTGTCGCAGCCAATACCCATTTACATCGTGGAATATGCAGCAGCTGCAGGATATTCGGATGACCGGCCCGGCGCTATGGACTGTGGACGACCGGACCTATATCTGCGCCCGCTGGGACCCGATGGATCCGAGCCTGGAGTTCGAAGAAGATTGTGTCGCTCACACCGGTATCTTCAGGGTTGTCGACGACAAGACGTATTTAATCTGCGTTCTGCCTTCGGGACCACACCCTGACCATTCGTACATGGGTGTGGCACGGTGGCCGGACAACCGTCATCGGTTTTCGCTCAGCTTCTACAGCAACGTCATTGCTAATGACGATCCGGCGATCGATCAATGGACGAACCCGGACATCTACGTCGCGGACGTCCTGTTCGGCGCGGATTTCATTGATGAGATGTTGGTGAGCGATCTGGTCGAGACGGATCGCGGGCTGGAGGCGGCAACGTTGCCGGACCCCGAGGCGGGCGATCTGGATTTCCGTCCCGTGCACATTCCGGAACTGGGGCCACCTGCCGCAGTCGGCCAGAACTTTATTGATGCCGAAACGATCATCGCGGGTCGCGCCGGTCTTGTATACTTCCTCAAGGACATCGACGTCGGCCCCTGGGATCACGTCCATGTTCACCTCGGCTACGACGGCCCGGTGAAGGTGTGGTGGAACGGAACAGAGGTTTTCTCAGGCCCAGGGACGAGTCCTGCGAAGCAGGATACGACATCGCTCCACCTCAAGTCCATGCACGGCATGAACCACCTCGTGGTCGCCCTTGACACCAGAGATGGCGAGGCCCGGGGAATTTTCGCACGCTGCGAACGGGCGTGGGGGGCGAAGGCTGAAGCGTAAGTTCGGCCTCCCGACGCGTCGATTGCCACGCGGTTCGGGATTCTTCATGCCTACCTCTTCGTACGGGAACTGCCAGCGGAATCTGTTCCGTTGATAACCGCGGTGCAGAGCAACCGCGCGACGGTGTTCACTGCAGGCGGAGCAGTTTGCCGCCACCCGGCGCCATGCTGATTTGTGCGCGAGCTCCGTCCGAGGCAGCATGCCAAATTCCTGTCGCGGCGTCGAACACCTGCAATGGAGCGGGGCCGACGACGGTGGTGTTCACGCTACTGGTGTAGTTCAGATTGACGACCAGCACGTGGGTGACCGTTTCACCGCTGCCGAAGTAACCGAAGAGCAGGTAGCCGGCGCGTGGATCGACGGTGAACGCGGCGTCGGCCGGTAACGCGACGGCGCCGTTGGGCATGCCGCCGAGATGATGCACGTGGATGGATGTCAGCGGCTGCAGTTGCTCGCCGACTGCGACGAACTCGCGGTGGAACTGTTTGGCGGCAATGCCCAACGGGGTCAGGCTGCGATCGGGATTCTCGATGCCGCCCCAATGTTCCGCACCGTCCCAGGCGTTGTATACGAACTGGCAGATGCCCTGGCCACCGTACGCCAGCGTGGTGTATGCGAGGAATCTGCCCTCGTCGGCGTTCGGCGTTCGCCAGCCCGGCCCCATGGATGCAGCCTGCACGACGTTCATGAACGGCAGCCCGTGTTTCAGTGTTGCTTCCCGGACCAGCATCAGGTTGAGGAAGTAGTCAACGTCGTCATACGCCTGGCTGGTTTTTTTCATGTGATAGTGGTCGTAGCTGATCAGATCGGGTTTGACCTCCGTAATGAAGCGGTGGAGGTACTCCCGGTAAGCAGTCACCTTGTCGCCGGACGTACCCTGCGCGCCGGGGCTCGCGTAAGTCGGGAACAGATTGATGTAAAACAGGTGCTTCGGGTCACGCTTGCGGACGTAGTCGACCAGCTTGCTGTACGCCGGAAACTCCGACGCCCCAGGTTCGTCGACAGAGATGTAGCCGTACATCGCCGGGTGGTTTTTGACCTTGTCGATAAGTACATCGAGTTTCGCAAGCCACGCCGGATCGTCCAACGCATCCGGGTGCAGCACATTTCGCCAGGGCGGCTCGCCCTCATGGACGTATAGCATGCCGCGCATGCCATTTGCATGTGCCCAATCGAGGTCGTCGGTGTTGCGCACAAACATCATATTGAAGCCGCCGTCAGCCAGTTTCTTCGCGACCGCTGGCGAGATGAATTCGAAGCGTGGCAATTCGCCATCAGTCGCGACTGACTGTGGGTAGCCGTCTCCCCAGATGCTCGCTTGGCCGCCCGCTCCGGGCCCCTGCAGGTACCAGACCATCGGGCGGCCGACCTTCCACAAGCTACCGTCGGGACGTCCCGGGCTGGGGCTGCCAGAGAACGTATGTTTTAGAGACGCGCGCTGTGAGGGCTCGCTGCCAGCCGACCGGGGAGTATTACAACCCGTTCCGAGCAGTACACTCGTCAGGAGCATCGGCAACCACATTTGGCGGCCGCGCGGAAACTTCGATATCGATTGCTTTTTCATCCCTACCTGTACCCTTGTTGGTATTTGTTTTGACCAGAATCTACTACATAAATTGACGTTTCAAAATTACTTTTCCGCAGCCATTATAACATTTCCAGCTGCGAGCTCCGAGACTTCGTTGTAGACGGTTAGGCGCGGTCGTGTCGGTGGAAACTCAGGCGGCTGACTGGTATTGATTCATGATTAAACCTCGGCGGGACGTGTCCGAGCCTGTACCGCCCGGCAGCTGTGGCCGCCTGCCTATCCAGAAGGGGCAAACAGGATCTGGCGACGGGTTTTCTCGATATCTGTAACCGCTTGTTCAAAGGCTATGCAGATTGGCTCCATTTTGTTCACATCAACCTTGCCGGTAAATCGTTCACCGGTCTTCGCGGCCAGGATCAGGGGCCCTCTGTAATATACTGAATACGGTTTTTTAATGAGGGTCTTGTTCCGTACCGGCCTGGTCCCCTCGACAAGCCCGCCGGACAGCTTCCAGGTGCCGTGCCCCGCAGCTGGCAGGTTCAACCACTGATCCTCGGGTTCGATCACAACCTGCTCGTTTTCCGCCCGCAAGTTCCGGATCCAGCTCGGGACAAACAAAGAAACCCTGTCAATCTCCTGCTGCGCAGCTGCCACAGGGGCGATTTGAATCTCTGTCGGGACGTCAAACGGATATGGAGAGTCGATAACCAGGTGAACGCCTCTACAGGTCGTTTCACCCGGCAGCAGGAAAGGCAGCAGCAACGTACCATCCTCTACGGCCAGACAGTACTGAGTCATTCGGGACAGCCCTTCGCCACCCCGCATCGTGCAGCACCAGTGAGCTTCCAGACAGGTGTATCTCAGTTCATCCTCACCATTGGCACCCGGACAATTGTCAAGGCCGAAGCCGCCGTTGAATCGCTGTCCGTGACTGAGTCCGTTGAAATAGATCAGGTGCGCATCCTCCAGGAACCGGTTATTGCCGGTATGTCGCCACAGTTCCATGGCGGTCATGAGTGAATCGACAATGGCACAGGGTTCTGTCCACTCCGGCCGATTGAACCAGTTGAAATTGGCGTGATGCTCGGTCAAGGCCTGATCGGTGTAGGTCAGGTAGCGGTTTTGAATCTCGTCGATCAGCGAGGGGGCTGCCGTTGAATTTGCCCATCGCAAGATACTGCGACATGCAGTCAGGGATGCATGTGTCTGTGCCTTGACCGCAGCCAGGTCTATTTCGAGAAAGCGTCCGATCATTTCCTCGATGACAGGCTGCAACCGGTCATCTCGAAATACGTCATGGGCATCGATCACGCCATCCAGACAATTAAAGACGGTGACAACATCGGTGGACAGAATCCAGCGGCCAAGTTGTTTGTATTGACTGCCGCTGTACTCGCCCGCTTCGATAAGCTCGGCAGGATCGATAGGATAGTCCGCATATCGGCCGGCGGTGGGCAGGATCAGGTTCTCGACAATGGGTTTCGCGAACTGTTCCGCCAGGTCGTCTCCCCGCCAACGGTGCAGCTCCGCGAGAGCACGCAGGACCCAGCCGTGACCCGACAACTGCTGTTCGCTGATGCCGTCGGTATAGAGCTTGCCGAAGTAGCGGTGTTCGTTCAGCTCGGTCGGCCACATTTCAAGGACCCGCTCGAGGTAGCGCGGCGCACGGCCGGTCGCCTGTGCCAGCAGAATCCAGGCAAGCATCGTGCGGCCTTCCGTGTCGCCGGGCCAGGTCTCGTGTGCTATTTCTCGCTGAAAAACGTTTTCCGGTCGGTATTTTTCTTCCTCAAGCCGGTTGTAGTTGCGGCTGAGGCGGGTCCACAGATCGCCTGCAGGACGGAATTCTCCCAGGTCGGCGAAGGTTCTTGCGGAGTCAGGTTTCATGGGTTTCCACGCTGGCTTTTGATTCCTGTCTTTCAAGGACATTCATTCTTGACTGTGGTTAAAGAGCCTGTCTGCTGCAATGGAACAAGCCCTTACCGCAGGCCCGGTTTGGCGAACCAAGATACCGCGTTGCTGCGGCTCGAGTCCAGGCACGGCATGACCTATTTTGGTCTTGCCCCTGGCCCCGGGGATGTCGAACGGGCCCGGGGGCCCCAGGCCTTTGCGTGAGGCCCTGTTCACTGGTCGATGCGATAGTGCAGGGAGTCGTCACTGGCGAGGCGGTTCAGGTTGTCCACGCAAACCTGACTGCGTCGGCGGACCGTTCCCCGTGTCGTGCCGGACACATGCGGCAGGGCGTAGAACTTCGGGTGTTGATAGACCGGGTGCTTCGAGTCGGGATATTTACCGGCATGCACGTCGGTGCCAATGCCGGCAATGCGGTTTTCGAGCAGCGCGGTGTACAATGCCTCCTGGTCCACCAGGTCCCCACGGGCGATATTGATGAAACACGCAGTCGGCTTCATCATGGCAATTTTTTCGGCTGTCACGATTCCCGTCGTTTCGGGCGTCAATGGCAGATGCAGTGATATAAAATCAGCTTCGCAGAAAATCCGGTCCATTGCGGCCGGTGTCCCGACATATTCCGGTTGGAATTCCGCCAATAGCTCGGGCTCTATTTCTCTCGGTTCGACGATCATCAGCCGCATCCCCAGGGGCTTGGCAAAATTGGCCAGCGCCTTGGCGCTGGCGCCGAATCCGATCAAACCAAGAACCTTGTCCTCGACCTCATCACCCATGGGGAGGTAGAGTTGTCCGCGGCCGAGCGTTTCCTGCGCTTCATTATAGTGGTGCACGATCATCAGCATGAACATCACTGCTGCCTCGGCCAGGCCGGCCGCGCTCGTGGAACCGGGGCAGTGGCATACGGGTATGCCGGCCCGCCTCAGCATGTCCAGGTCGAAAAAGTCATACCCGACCGTCACGATTTGCCAGAGTTTCGCGCCGGTTGCCGCATCAACCAGTTCCTGGCAGGCCGAGGCGCCGCCCATGTCCACGACGGCGTCCATGCCTTGGAACTGTTCGCCTGCGGGCTGTGCCGGGTCGTAAACATGGACGTCGTGATGTTCCCCGACCATCGAGGTGATGACCTCGTTCCAGAGTGGGTCGGAGCCTTTTTGTTGGAGATAGATGACGTTGAGTCGTTTCATATGCCTATTGGGTTAGTTTTTCTATTACGTGAACCACTTCGCGACCTCGCTCAGGCCGATTTCCGGATCTTTTGTCGGCCAGTACTCCAAGCCGACGAAGCCTTCGAAGGTCGTTGACCGGATAGCCTCGAAGACTGCAGGATAGTGGATCTCCCCATCAGTTAATTCATGCCGGCCGGGGTTGCCCGCGGCGTGGAAGTGCCCGATCTTGTCGATGTTCCCAGTGATATTTTGGATCAAGTGCCCTTCGCTGACCTGCTGGTGATAGATATCGAACACGACTTTCACAGCCGGGCTTCCCGTCTCATCGATGATCTCAAAGGCTTCGTCGCTTCGAACCAGGTAGTAGCCCGGGTGGTCGACCAGCTCGTTCAGCGGTTCGATGACAAGGGTAATCCCCGCAGCCTCCAGAAAGGGGGCGGCGCTTTTCAACCCGTCCACGAGACAGCGGTGTTGCTCGGATCGTTCAATTCCTTCACGGAAATCGCCAACTTGTGAGATGAGCGTCCTGCAGTTCAAAGTTTTCGCTGTCGCAATTGACTCTTTGAGCCCGTCCAGATAATCGTCGCGTCTCTCTGGATCCACCAGGCTGATGAACTTCGTGCAGCAGGCCGAAATATCCAGCCCGTATGAAGCCTGTGCCGCTTGCAGGGCGTCCAGGTCCTTATCCCACCAGCTCCAGAATTCAAAGGCGCTCAAACCCGCGTCGGAGACAATGCCCAGCGCCTGCTCATAATCGAGGTTTTCCAGCACGGCGTCGATGCAGACTGCCGGTTTCAGTTTGCTGCTGGTGACCGAGGCTGCCATCATGCCCACTCGACTTTGTCGTAGCGACGGAGCATCTGTCGGCCTTTTTCCGACAGGGATTCATAGTCAGCCTGTGGCATCTCGACGTTCTGTTGAATGGCGTACCAGTCGCGGCAATAACAGACGACGAGCTCGGGGCGTGGATCCGGGCTGTGGTTGGGGGTGCCACGGTGAAGGGTGCGGACGTCCTGGATCCACATCGACCCTTTTTTGAGATTGAGCCGATGGGCCGAGGGAAAGCTGCCCTGGCGCAGGATGTCGTCGTATCGCCGTTCGAGGGCGGGTTCTGCCAGGTACTGGGTCGAGGGGAGGACCTCGAAACTGCCGTTTTCCTCTGACGTCTCGACCAAGGGAAATTTCACCCCGACTACGGGGACATTCTCGAGTCCGACGTGGGGAATTTCCTCCGCAAGGTGGGTATCGCGATGCCACTCCTGGAACGCACTGCCGGAGCAGGGCGTGTTGGAGTGGTAACAGGTGATAAGATAGTTTTCGGGTTGCCAATAACGGTCGAGGAACTCGAGTATGACGGGATGCTCGTAGATTGCCGGATCGTTGAAGGGGGCGACCCAGGGGATGGTCACGGTGTAGCGGTTGGTTGTCTGCAGGCGCCCCTTGCCGGTGCGTACATCGCCGCTTTCGACGTTGGTCACCTCGCTCTCGCGATTCTGGATGTTTTCCAGCAGGGGCAGGAAGGCCGCGCGTATGCGATCGATCGTCTCGAGGGGGATCATGTCCTCGAAGACGGTATAGCCGTTGATTTTGAATTCGGCGATCTTGAGCTCGAAATCGACGTCGGCGCAGGTCAGTGACATGGCGGTTCTCTTGAAAGGTTCGGCTGTTATTGCAGCGGCCACCGGACGGACATGATGCCGCCGGCATCTTCAGCATACGGCAGATGGAAATATTTACCGTTCACCAGGACATATTTTTTTCCGTGATGTGTGATTTCTGATGCCTCGCATACCACTATTCCGGCGCCTTCCATATTTTCCCCTCTCAATCACGATTTCTCCCGTGGTCGGGGATCAGTAGCTTCGCTTTTGGAGTCCATGCCGACCGGCATGGACTTGGAAAACACATCACTTGAACCGTTCGATTGTTTGTACGAAGATCTTTGCCTGTCGGAGAATCGGGCATGATCCGGTTCTCGTTTAGTTGCCGCGGGGTCGTCTTTGCCAGCGCGGCCAATTGATGGTATTGCGATCCGGCGCGCTTTCAGTACTGAAGGGCAGTTCATACAGATGCACTGCGAGTGGTTCGAAACTGTCTTCGAAAACACCATCCGTCACGTTGATCAGCCGATTCTCCGAACGTACCGCGGCTTGTGGCGCGAATTTGCGTTCGGGAACCGGGATGGTGAAGCGTGCTTTCATCGACGTTGTGGCCCCATTGACCGCGATAAGAAAATAACCCGTTTCGGTTTGTCGGAGTGACGTGTAGAGCCCGTCCTCGGGTCCTTCGGTCATTTCCGTCTTGATCTCCCCGGGCGCCTTTGGCGAGACCAAATACGGTGTCAGTCGTTTCAATTCCGCCGTCAGGTCCGCCCACTGCGCGTATGTCGCGGGATTATCGGTCACCCACCAGGTCCAGTCTTTGCCCATGTAGTGGAAGGCGAAATAATTGATGCCGCTGATGCCGCGCGACACTGCCAGATATGTCATGCAGCGCGCCTCGATGATCGTGGGAGGCCGGTTATGCGGCTTCTCCTGCAGCGGGCACATCTGGATCCACTGCCAACCCAGCTTGCCTGAGCCGTTGATAGTACTGTCGGCGTATCGCACAACGCCGGTGACGGGTGCCACGGGTACCGGATAGTAATTGTCGCTATGGATGTCCGCGACATGCGCGTAGTCCTGATGGTCCTTGAGCCGGCCGACGGCGAGGTTGATATACACGGGATGGACGGGATCGAGTCGCTTGATCAGCTCGTAGACCGGCTCGAACTTCTCGGGCGGGAACTTATAGGGGTTGTTCGGGTGGTTGGGCTCGTCCTCCAGCTCCCACACCAGCAGTCCGGGGTGGTCGCGACAGTCCAGGACAATCTGCTCGACCTGCTCGAGGTCTTGCCAAACACCGTTGGTGATTGAGCATGCCGCGTACATGCCGTTGGCCCAGGCGTCATCGATGTCCATGCGGAACGACGCCACGTTTGTTTTCAGGCCGTGGGTCGCGACCAAGTTGAAGCCCATCGCGCTCGCCTCCGGCAAAGATTGATGCCAATGTGCGGCCCAGCCGATGCCCACCGGGAAAAACGGCTTGCCGTTCACGTAGAGACCCTCGGCACGCGTCTCGACACGCTTTACGGGCGGCAGCGTTGCTGCCTGTGTCGACAACCCGCAGAGGACCATGATTGCAATGAGCGTGAACACTGTCTTCATATCAGCTGTCTCTTGTTATTTTGCTGTGTTGAATAAAACCACAGCTTGGGTGGTGGGGTTGAAAGGGCTTGCTTAGTTTTTTCGCGGCAACCACACAAAACTCAAAACGGCATCCAGGCATGGGTTTCGGCTCCGCCGACTCCGATCCACCCGCCCTGGAATTCGCTTTCCCTCAGTCGATCGGAGTCAGATGCCTCCACGTGTCCATCGGCATAGGCGACGTTCGCTCGCCTTGCATGTCTTAAATGAACACGATCGCCGGGAGTAGAGGCAGTCTTCCATATTCTGGTAACCTGATAGGTTCCCTTCGGGTTAATGTGAGCGTCTACGATGGCATCTCCGTCGCTCGAATCAACGATCAAGGCGACCGTATCCGGGGATCTCAGTCGATTCAGCCTGAAAAACCTGGTATCTGACGGCCCGGACGTTTGGACCATATTGATTGATAACCCCGGAGGGGAGGTGGGGTCAATAATGGCCCCGTATGCGGTGTATATATCACTTGGGTCATATCTTTCGTTGCTCATACTTGGACAGGTAAAGGTTTCCTGTGCACTGATACTCCCTGAGTTATAAAGGCGTTGCTGCCAAAATTCGTGGTTTGGCCCGGGCCCCCACCGCATCAAGTGAACAATCGACTCACTGTCATCCGTCGCATACATCTGGAAGGCAATATTGTTTTGCTTCAAATTGCCAATGCAGACAACGGCGTAGGACTTCTCCTTGGCCAGGTTCAATGCGGGCAGTAACAACGCCGCCAGGATAGCGATAATTGCAATGACGACCAGCAGCTCAATCAACGTGAAGTTGCTTGAGCGCTTCGGCTGAAGGCCTTCGCCTCGGCACGACAACAGTTTGGCGAGGGCGAACGGGGTGGGTCTATGCTTGCTTACTGCAGGCAGTCTGCTAAGCGTGAAGCGACCGGTGTATCGGAAATATTCAGTAGAACTTATTTCATCGCGTTTCGAGTTCTTGTTCCTGAACTGCAAAGCAATGTGTTCATTTCGCGCCGGCGTCTTAGATGTTGTCAACGGCTTCGGTGTCATTGTCATTCGACACACTCGGGGGCAGCGTGCTTGTAGTTGTGTCAGGGAACCTGCGCGGGTTCACCGCTAGATCGGGACCACTGCGCTATTCTATCGATTCCCGAGAGAAGAGTCAAGCCTTCACATTGAGGAAAAGTTGCTCCGCAAATTCTCAATCCCCAGTGGCGCGGGAATGGTCGACCTTTCCGGTGTCGAGGTGTTTGATGCTTGGCACGTGACTGCCGAAAAGTCGCTATTGTGGCCGGTTGCGACAGTGGTTTCAAGAAAAATATGTCGCTACCATTAATCGCTGTGCAGGCCTGTCGGGACGGGGATTCTGGCGTTTCCGAGGTTGCGGTTGGGGATTTTTTTTCAGAAAGTTCTTGCAATTGCCGGAAAAATTTCATAGAATCGCGAATACATATCAATGTGGATATACGTCTACAGCAAATGACGATGGGAGTTTGTGTCGGTTGAAATTGCCGAGTGTATCCATAGTTGGGATCATGAATTAAAAACCCAAGTCAATAAGAACGGAGAAGTACAATGAAACATCTGCAATTCGTAATGACGGCAATCGTGGGAATAGGCTTGCTCAGTCTCAGCGCTGAAGCCACAAACACCATCCCAGATACGGGCAATGTCGGAATTGGCACCACCGACCCTCAATCACTCCTTCATGTGCTTTCTGGTGGCCCAAATTCGTCCATTCGACTTGAGAATACAAGCGAGTACGCCGGCGGCGCCTTTGGCGGGCCTCCCGATGAGCCTCTTGGGAATGTTGAATTTGCATCACAGATTGCCAACCAGAGCTATTACAGTTTGAATAACCCGCGCGCGAAAATCACTGGCGTGGCCCAGAATGCCTCCGGCGGTTCATCCCTGATATTTTATACTGCCAACTCAACTAACCCGGACCCAAGTCAACGGATGCGGATTCAGGGCGATGGCAACGTCACGATCAATTCGACGGGCGATTTTGCACTGGCGAAGCTGGATGTTGATGGTCAGATAAGGCTCGCAGGCGGTAGCCCCGGAGCGGGTAAGGTCCTGACCTCAGACGAGAACGGCGTAGGCTCCTGGGAGACGCCCA
>CAYWQM010000090.1:0-17372 GCA_964460215.1 uncultured Lentisphaerales bacterium | reverse complement strand
GTGCGGCGGCGTCGGCGTGACTCCCACGGTCTCGGCCACGAGCATGGCGGGGAGAGCGCCGAACAGTGTGCCGCAGTGGCCCGGTGCGACAAACAGGTCGGTGAGCTGCTGAACGCGATGACAGAGGCGGGAATGCGGGACGAGTCACTCGTCTTCATCCTCAGCGACCACGGAGGCGGACAGATCAACAACATCAGCCACGGCGACCCGGAGGATTGGCAATTCAGCCACCCGGTCAACACCACAGTGCCGTGGATCTGTTGCGGGCCGGGTATCAAGCAGGCCCACGAGATACGGACGGATGTATCGATCTGCGACACGGCTGCGACCGCGGCGCACATGCTGAATCTCGACATCCCGGCGTCCTGGCAGGGCAAGGTTGTCTGGGACGCGCTTACAGAAAGATAGTGTCCGGGCAGTACGGCCTGCACACGGGCCGGCGGCCATGCCTTGACCCACCCTCGTCCGGCAGTATACTCTGGGCTGTAGCACACTCACTTCGAGCACCCTCAGATCAGCGATGAAGGGCGTGGCGAGCAACAGGCACTGGCGCAGCCTGAGGATTTCATTGACGGGCACGCGGTTCATCACAAATCTGTTCAATCTTCTTATGTGACCCACATATACCCGTGCGTCCAAACTGGATCCACAACCTGCCCCGGCACAATCGACGTTGACAGGCCGGCTGCTGTATGACGAACAATTACTGATGCATTTACGGAGCCAGACATGACCTTGAAGAACTTACGACGAAAAATCCGACAAACGGTTGCCGGACAGCCGCCGAACTATTGCGGTTGGCTGTCCCGGTTCGCCTTGGCCTTGGCCTTGGCCGCATCGATGGGTGATGCGTACGGTCAGACAACGCAATTGATCCCTGCCAATCTTGCAGGGAATGCTGAGAAATTTCATGAGTCGCCGCAGAACGGCATCCCGTGCATGCAGACGTATTCACCTTATGCCGCGCTGATCTTCGATCTGACCGTTCCGGAGCCGGGAGCCGTTTACAAGGTGTCCCTGAACCTGGTGAAAGTGACCAACGGCAGTTTTCTGAAGGTGTTCGTTGACAATGAGCTTCAAACGGAAGTGGACACGTATGCACCCGGCAATCATCGTGCGACATTCCCGGTGTGTGACCGATTCTTTGCGGCGGGAAAGCATGCCATCAAGATCAGGAATGTTGGTCAAAAAAGTATCGGCGGCGGCAGTCACCTGTCGCTGATCGGGCTTGAGATTGTTGGCGAGGCTGGCAGTGGTAAATGGCGGGTTGAAGAGAAGGGTTTTCGCTTCACCCCGCTTGACCGGGAAGACGCCTCCGGACAGGCGAACCTTCTCCCGGTGGATCTGCCCCCCAGGTTGCAGGAAGAACCATTTTCAATTCCACCGGATAGCGAATCGGCCGACATTTTTTCTCACCCGCTGGTCCTGATCAACGAGATTGCGTTCCGGATCCCCAAGGTCGATGATGTTCCTGAAACGGGTCGACTTATCGAGAAACAAAAACCGCTCCAGGTCGACCTTCCCGATCCGGTTCGTGAAATTTTTCTTTTGATCTGGTCAAAGATACCACTGATCGATACGGACTCCGGACCAGCCAAGACGCCGATTCCCCCGATTAACCAGAGTGAGCGTTTCACCGCCGAAATCGTCTATGGCGACGGCACTTCCGATCATGTCATCCCGTTCAACCTGACCAGCAGGAGTTATGGGCTGGACAACGGGCTTTCGCTTTATGTGATCCATCCCGGCCCCGGAAAAGTCTCCCAACGGCTGGTCTTCCACGACAAGGTATACAAGTGCAGCTTCGCCCTGGTGGCGCTTACCTGTAACCCGGGCCCGCCCATCTCGCCTGAGCCCGGCCCGGGTGAGATCTCGCCGTGGTATCCGGTCGTGGACAAGAAGCTCCCGGCAATCACCCGCCAACCCGGGTTCAACGTCCAGCAGGACAGTGCCCGTGCATCAGACGGGCTAATTGCCGCGGAAGTCAGCCTTCAAAACGGCCTGACATGGCGACAGCTTGGGTCGCCGGCATTCGGTCAAGTCACGCTGGATCAATCCCCGGTATTCGCGATCAAGCACACCGAGAACTGGATCGGATCGGACCAGTGGAAAGTGGTGGACAGGCAATCCGGGGACAATGGCATTCTGGTCAATCTCGAGTACCAGGACCAGAAAACGAATCTTGGGGCGGCGGTAACCATAGGCCTGGCCGAAGACGGAAAAATCAAGATGGGCCTGACGCTGGAGAACAAGGACGGACCGCCTTTTCTGGGAAAGGTCCGATTCCCGATCCTGGAAGGGATCAAGCTCGGTTCGCTCGACGATACGTGGTATTACTTCCCGAGGGATGGCGGCAGCGCCATGATTCACCATACCGAGGGGAATGTTTACGCTTCCCATGGCGCCGGGCATCCGCATCAGGTGGACTCGTTCTTTAACCCGAAAGAATGGTATGTACTCACTCTCTTGAGCAATGACCTGGAAGGGCAATTCCACTGGTATGACGTGGGCAAGGGGGAAGAAGGGGGTTGGTACCGGCTGGAATATCTCGAGAAATGGATTCAACCCGGCGCAAGCTGGAGCTTTCCCGATTGCATGATCGCGGTTTCGCCGGGTGACTGGCGTGAGAGTTTCCGTTTGTACCGGGACTGGGTGGGCACCTGGTACAAACCCAAACCTCCAGCCCAGGACTGGTACAAAAAATCATTCGTGACCGGGACATGGTACGTTTATTCGGGATTGGATCGTCTGATCCCCACCGCCCGGAAGATTCGCGATATTTTCGGTTACTGTGATGCCGTAAACCTCACCGGGTGGCATGCCCGGATGCATCCCGACAACCCAACGCATCATCCTGATTATACCTCCAATGAGCCTGGTTACTTTCACCGGCAAGAGTACTCCGGTGAATATGACCAGGATGCCCTGTTCCCGGTTGGCGGCAAAGATAATTTCAGGTCCGTCATCCGCCAGGCCAACGAGGCTGGCATCCCCCTCAGCCTGTACTCGAATCCGATTCTCATCAACGAGAACGCCCACCGGTTTGGGGCGAAGCGAGGCGAATGGGGGTTCGGGTATCGACCTGTCGACTACGGGGGCATGATGGGATATGTACCCTGCCTCTCGTACAAAGAATGGCTGGATTACATGGTGGAATCGTGGGCCTTTCTGGCTGGCGACATGGACGCCAACATCGTCTACCTGGACCAGCTTGGAGGCGGCAGCAGCACTTGCAACCGAACGAACCATCCGCACCAGTCGCCGGAACCGCACTTCTACGGTGAACGCGAGGTGACCCGCAGAATCAGGGAGGCGATCCCGGAAGACACGGTGATCTGCTCCGAGGCACACCCCGAAGATACCCGGCTGCAGTTCCAGAACAGCTTTTACCAGGGAGGGATTTTGCGCTACATCACGCGCCACATCCAAGTTCCCATGAACATGACACGATTCGCCTTTCCCGATATCAAGTGTTTCAACAATATCTACGGCTACGTCCTCAAGGACAACAACTGGGAGCGTCTCAAGTTCGTTGCATTCAACGGGGACGCTTACTTTTTGCGGCGCTGCTATGATCCGGAGGGATATTTCGGCAAAGAAGCAACCCGGGATCTCAGGAAGTTGTTTACAGTCCTCCATGAGAATGCGGATGAATTCATGTCGACGGACGTGGACCCGCTCATACCGAACCACATTCCTGGAGTCTTTGTCAATCGATTCAAAGGCGAACAGAAAACCGTCTGGACGGTATTCAACGCCAACTACAGAACGGCCCGCGGCAAGCTGCTCGATATCTCCGCGAAGCCCGGCACCCGGTACGTCGATTTGTGGAATGATGCACCGGTCACGGTGGAAGCCGCGTCGCTCATGGTAGAGCTTGCGCCGCGGGACGTGGCTGTGATCGCCGAAATCTCTGAGTAGGAGATGCTGGGGATCACGGTTTTATCCACGGGAAAAACGAAACCGCCAATCCGCCCGCCGATCAATCATCCCCGGTCTTTTCCAAGCCGGCCGGCATCCCCATCGGCCCAAGGGGCCAGCATGTGCCGCCGCGCTTGACGTATTGCTCTTCGACGCCACTGAGCCAGGCAAACATTTGGGCTGCAGCGATGGCGCCCTGGCTCTGCTCGAACAATGCACGGTCGCGCATCGGGCTGAAGTCGATGTCGGCAAAGTCGAACCCTGGGTCGATGATCCAATCACGCTGTGGCGCAGTCGTTCGCCAATAGCTGTACTTGAGCAGATTACGAAAGTTGCTCTTGCCGGTCGGACCGGATGTGGCACGGCTGCGCCGATGCCAAATGTTGTAAGCGGTGAGAAAAATCGTGCCGGCGACACAGGACGTGGAAACGGTCCCGGCGATTTTTCCAAAGTGGGACATCATGTTGTGCTTGGTCCGTAAGAAGTGCGAGCCGGGCAGAACTTCGGTGGGGCCCATTTCCTCCGTGCACGCTTCGGGATAATAGAAGACCTGAAGGTATTCGACCCGATGGCTGTAAACCGAGCCGCCATCACGATGCCATCCGCCCTTCTCGGAACAGGGCAACGGCCCACGGTGATTGGAAATCCTTGCGGGCAACGCAAAGTCCTGCCCCAGCAACGCGCGCACCGCACCGGCAGCCTGCGGGTTTTTCAGGACGCCATCGACAAACCAGTCGACATTGCCAAGGTCGGGCCGCGAACCACTGTCCAAGTTCTCGAGATAATCAACCGCCTTGCCGTTGATCTCCTCGGACACCACCCCGGGGAAAATCAGAAACCCGTTCCTGCAAAAGTCGATTACACCCTGGTCATCCAGTGTCGACGGACAGTCGTGAACCGTGTCACTGCAAACGAACGGTGGTGCGGCATCATTGCTGTTGTCCTCAGTTGCCGGTTTCATCGCAATTTACCTCCATCGCTCGAGAACAAATTCAAAGCCGAGGCCGTAGGAGTTCTGGTCATCCATCCCCGATGTCATACCGGGAAACTTGACGATCCGCCAGCCGTCGTCCAGTGCTGCCTTTAGCGATGGGTATAGAAAGTCGCCGTTCTCATCCACACCATCGTGGTCTTTACCTTCCTCGAAGATGCTCATGCCGATGGCGATATCGTGCGGGCTCGTTGTCGGCGCCTGGATATAGAGGATACTCTGCGTCCCGGGACGCTCCAGGCTGTCGAGTGCTCCTTGGAGGTCTTCCTCCCGCAACGTACCGGCACGAAAGTTTTCCAGGCACAGTTGCAACTGCTGTTTCACTTGGCCCATTGTGATGCTCCATTTCTAAGAATCAACACTGCAAGAAAACATACCGGCACTGCAGGCCCCGTCAATCGAACCATTCCCGGGGTATCACCCGCAATCGCGCTCCCATTCCGTTGCAAATACCACCTCCGAGATCATAGGTGACGGCGACTTCGTCCCCGGCAAAGGCAATAGTCGGATAACATATTCGGAGAGCGCCTGGAGCCCGGTGGTATCTCTCGGCGGGCTCGGGCTGGAGACCGCCGTAGACCTCGTAGGGCTGGCAGGCGACCGTATCGCAGGCAGGCGGGGGAGTAACGATGGTCACATCATCCAGAGCCTCCAGGTTCTTGAAATTCTCCCAGGTCTCCCCCTCGTCCCTGGAAACTGCGCATGAGAGGCGGATCCTGCACCTGGAAGTGACGATCTCCTGACGGGATGCCTGGTTCCACACCATCAGCAGGTTGCCGGTGGCGGGTATGCGGCGGATGAAGGCGGGCGCGTTGGCGGCGGCTATATGCACCGGCGCCGGCCGGGTCCAGGAAAAACCGTCGTCAGAAGAGTAGGACTTGTACATCCTTCCCATGCCGGAACGAAGATACATGAGCAGCCTGCCGTCCCGCAGTTCCACCGCGATCGGCTCCTCCAGGTCCCAGGCAGCACGATTCAAGCTTGTGAAAAGCTCACTCAGGCTGCGTTTCCAGGTCTTGCCTCCGTCATCGGAGATGCACGTGTAGCTGTAGGAAAACGTCGGGGAGGGGACGCCATCCTCCGTATTCCAGTTTTCCGCCTCGCCACCGACCTGTGGACTGATCCACCGGAAAACAGGCGCCAGCAATCGGCCAGAAGAGAGCACCATGGCATGTCCTGTGCAACAGCATGAGTGTACCGTGTCAACAAGCACCGGGTCAGACCAGGTTCGTCCGCGGTCATCGCTGACCCGAAAAAACACCATACTGCCCTCCTCGCGTCCCGGGTGCCCGTATTCCTTGGCGATATCGGTATAGACCATCCCCAGGCCACCGGACTTCAAATGCAGCACGCTGATGTGAAACCCGAGTACGTCGTTGCCGTCGGCGTCCTGTGCCCGCCATTCTTCGTGCCAGGTGCGGCCGGCATCGTTGGAAGCCCTGAAATGTATGGAGCGGTCGGTGTAGAGATCGCTGTAGACAAACCACAGCTCGCCGTCTTGATCCCCTTCCAGGATGAGCGGCTCCACGTGTCCGGGCTTCGCCGGCTCAAGGATATCAAGCTTGAAAAACTGCTCAACATCCAGCGGTGCTCCCGGGGTACACTCGCTCGCCTGATCACTCCACTCAGTATCGCGCATTTTACGGGTCCTCCTTATCGTAACATTCATATAGCACTATGGCGCTCATATGGCAATGCCGGCACACGAGAAACCGAGCCGTCTTCCGAGACAATCATCCTGATTCTTCGCTGAACCATTCCAATGGTCTCATCCTTAACCGCGCTCCCGGCCCGTTGGCCGTCGCAGATTCGTTCGCCACGCCGAAACGGGCTGTCTGAACTGACTTTGGAACCCAGGTGCAAATGAATTTTACATCTAACACACGCATCTATAGACCTTTATAATGCAATGAAATATTTTTTTGATTGCATTTATTGGTGGATTCTGAGATTTTTCGTTTCTCCAACGGCTTATAATTGCTCATGATTTTTTTTACTTGCAATTGGTTATATAATTTCATATAATGGCTGTAACCAATAGGGGAAAGAAGGCTTTCTCCGCCCGGAATAATCACATCACTGAAAAGGCAATTTGCCGAAATATTAAAGGAGCCGAAAAAATGAAACATCTCACCCAACTCTTGACGATCCTTGTCGGTATCGGACTGATTGGTTCGACAGCCAGCGCCCAACTCACCGTCACCGGCGGCGATCTGAAAGTCCCGGACAACCATGTCATTATAGGCGACACAAATCTTAAGATTTATAATGACGGAGAAATGGCCTGGACCTCTGGTGCCGAGCCGGATTGGACGCTGCGGCCGAACGGTGGCAACCTGTTCCGTATTGGCACCTCCGCTTCACCGGGTGGCGCCAATACCTTCGTCATCAATGCTACCGGCCAATTTGGTTTCGGCGGGGTCCCGAGCACGCAGTTTGATGTCAAGGGCCCGATGAACCTGTACGGCTCTGCAGGCGGCGCCGAGATGGTGTTCGATCCGCAGGCGTACTCGGCCTGGACCATCCGCGGCGGCGAGGCCGGTCTCTTCCGCATCGGCAGCTCGGATACGGGTGCCAACCTGCTCGTGCTCAACAACGATAAACGTGTCGGTATCAACACGACAACTCCGACAGCCGCGCTCGATGTCGTCGGCGGTATCCACTCCTTCGGCGCGATCGATTCTGATGACCTCTTGCAAGTCGGCGATACGAAATTGTTTGACGGCGAGCTTCAGTACCGCCTCGCTGGAGAGCCGGCGTGGACCGTCCGTGCGAGTGGCGCTCAACTTTATCGGATCGGTAACGACGACGTCAGTGCCAATATGTTCGTCATCAACAGTACCGGCGATATCGGTATCGGCACCGCCGGTCCGGGAGCCAAACTCGAAGTTGCCGGGCAGGTAAAAATTACCGGCGGCGACCCCGGCGATGGTAAAGTCCTGACCTCCGATGGTAATGGCCTGGCTTCATGGCAGGCGGCCAGTGCCGGCGCGCAGGGCGCGCAGGGGCCGCAGGGTCCGGCTGGCAACGACGGAGCCGCAGGTGCGCAGGGGCCGCAGGGCAAGCAAGGTCCTCCCGGTCAGGATGGCAGCAGCGATTGTGTCAATTGCTCCGACGTCGAGACCGTGGCTTTCGAGGCGGTCTGCAAGATCTTCGCAGACGACCTTTCGAATTTCGCCGAGGTCACCAACTGTGTCACAGCGATAGCCAACCTCGTCCTGATCAATGCCAATGTCTGCACTCCCAACGAGACGGACTGCCTATCGGTCATTCTGGGTGATGTTCAGGATCTGATCGATTCAAAGACCCCGTAGCTGATCGGGAACAATCTGTAAATAACCATGATGGCCCGTTCGCTCCGGACGGGCCATCGTTGGTTTCGGGGGAAGTGCCCCCCCCCAGGTACGCGGCACGATTGGCAAAAGCGATCACAGCCGTATTCGAGCCCGTTGCTTTCAGGTGCATGAAGCTATAGTCAGAAATAGTCCGGCAGTCTTTAATCACCATAAAAAGTCACTATGTTGATGCCCAGACAACTTGATCGCGACAGTATTGATTATTAATATTATGCTTTTCGGTGGCCTCACTGTTTGGCGCCGACAAAAACCAGGCCCTGGCACTGCTCGAGGGATACGGCAAGCCCCAATCGGAGCGTCCATCGAGGAGGTTGCCAAGATCCTCGGTTAGGACCGCCGGGTTGGATTGTGCCTTCTACCAGGTGCTCGACTATACGCACGGCCATGGAAAGGTTGTCTCGACTACTTAGCCGAAGGATAGATATTCGTGAACATCTGCATGGTCGGGTACGGCGCTATTGCCGAGAAACACATGGAGGCGCTGGCGAAGATTGACGGCGTCAACCCCCATGTCCTTGTCGGTCGGCGCCAGGAACCTACTGGGGAATTCGCTGGTCAGTGGGGGTTTCGGCACCATACGCTGGATCTCGACGCCGCATTGGCTGACGACCAAGTCGATGCGGTGGTAATCGCTTCACCGAATGAGGTCCACGCAGTACAGGCCGAGAAATCGTTGAAAGCCGGCAAGCATCTGTTGTTGGAGATTCCCATTGCCCTGAATCTCGCGGATTCACGGCGCATCACCGCGCTGTCCCGCGAGGTCGACCGTCGCCTGATGGTCTGTCACACCTGGCGTTACATGCCGGCAATACGTGAAGTCCGTCGTCGCGTGAGAGAGGGGGAGCTGCACCTTCACCACATTATCTCATTCTTCGGCATCCAGCGAAAGTCCAACTCATCATGGACGGGCAAGGTCCGGTCCTGGACCGACAACATCCTCTGGCATCATGCAGCGCACGCGGTCGACCTGATGATCTGGGTGTGTGGCGGGCAGCAGGCCAAGGACATCCACTGTCGCTTCGGTCCACCGCATCCTGCCCAAGGCACCATGGACATGCATTTGACCATGAGGCTGAATGACACACTGGCCTCGATATCACAGTCGTACAACATCAGCACTTTCCGGTTGCGCTGGCTGTTCATCGGTGAAGAGGCGTCACTCGAATATGATATGGGCACCCTGTACAACACCGATGGCGACGTGGTGGTTCCGTATCGCGACATCGTGGATCTAACCGATCAGAATGCGGAATTTGTTGCCGCCGTCCGGGAAGGACGTGACACCGACATCACGGGTGAAGATATTCTTCCGACAATGGAAGTACTGCACGCGGCACAGGAATCAGCCGATGCGGCGCTCAAGAATATTTAGGCCAGCGAGTGTCAGGGGCTGACACTGTTTCAAATCGCTTTCGTCGTTCCTTGAGCTACACTAAAATTTTTCAGGGAAGCTACGCAGCTCGACTGACAATGGCAACAAAAAATGGCGCTCAACTGGTACGATTTTCAGTAAGATCAACACGCTCACCGAGCAGCAGAAGCATCTCCTGGCACCGACCGCGGCAAAGGCACATCCACCGGCAGCATAGTTTCACCGCGAATCACTTTCGTACGGGTGGTCTGCTGAGGACTGACAGTTGCTGACGGGAACAAAGTGTCAACTGCTTGAAAAGCCTGCGATTATCACTCAAGTTTCGTCGGTTTGACATTCTCCGCATCTGCGGTAATCCCTCAATCATCGGACTGCGAACCCCATGGGCCCGCCGCAGCGAAATCGGATCGCCTGCGGTTGGCACAATCCCGAGTTTTCCGGAATTTCATGAGTCAGCCAATTCAATTATCGGACGAAGACATCGCACACTACCATCGTGACGGTTACTTGGTGGTGCCCAACCTGCTCACGGAACCGGAGATCGCGGCCTTTGTCGAACACGAGAAGGTGTCTGAGCCGATGGAGCAGCGGCTGGGGATTCTCACCCATCGAATCGACCCCCAGTGGTCGTACGTCGCCACGCACCCCAATACTGCCGGCATAGCACAGCAGCTTTTGGGGGGCACGCCCCGTATCGTGCAGACGATGTACATGCGTAAAGACCCGGCACCGGAAGGCGAGAAACTCGGGGATGTCGGCGTGGCATTTCATCAGGACACCCATTACCTGCCCACCGAACCCAATACGCTCATGGCATGCTGGATTGCGATGAGCGATACCGATTCGGGAAACGGCGGGCTCTGCGTCGTGCCGGGAAGCCACACGGGCGAACTTCGGACAACCCATTTAAGCAAAGATGAGGAACACGTAAGTTGGGAGTTCGATCACCCGATGCGTGATCGGGACGGTCGTGAATGGACGCAACGGATTTATGCATTTCAGGTCGACGGGATCGGCAAGGAAGACACCACCGAACTGACCGTCCCTCGAGGCAGCGGTGTGTTCTTCACGAGCCTTACCATCCATGGTTCCTATGCCAATCGTTCATCGGACCGGCACCGACTGGCGTTTGCCGTGCACTATGTCAAGGAGGGGTCATGGGTCATCCGCTGTGATGTGCAGGATACCACACCGGTGACAGAGTTTTCCAAATAGTGCCTGAACGAAAATACGAATGCCTTTCAGCGCTTGCACGGCATTTTCAGGAAATGCATGGTAAGCACAGACCGCAGCAGACAATTCATTGGAACTTACGACACCCAAAACACTCACACATTTCTCGTGACACCTGAACCTCCGGAGCAGAACAATCCTGTCATGTGCAACACTCGAACAGCCAAACTGAAAGACGGTCGCGAATTGCAGATCGCGATACACGTGTATCCCATTGCGCCGCCCGAGCAAATGAAGCTGATCCGTCTCTGGCGGACGGAATGGGACAAAACGGAACTCGACTGGCTCGCCGCCATGAACGGCGACTACAGTCAGACCCTGACAATCCACGCGGTCATCGGCACGGTCGACGGCGAACCGGCGGGCACAGCTACAGTTTACCGCGCCGCCGAGGAACCAGAGGTCGCGTTGGTGGGCTCTGTCCTGACACACGCCGATTTCCGTGGTTGCGGGATCGCCACCCATCTGGCGAACACGGTCGTCGATATCGCTTTTGATGCGGGCTGCCGGGTTTGTTTTCTCGGCGCCACCCGTGACCCCGGATCGGTCTATCTGCGCTGCGGGTTCGAATGGTGGAACGGCGGAGTCATGCGTCGCGCCGCGGCCGGTTTTGACGATTGTGAATCACAATTTTTCGCGGCTGGTCAGACTACCTCAATCAGGAAAGCGGTGTGGGGTGACCTGGCGGGCATGACCTGCCTGGTCATTCAACCGTTGGATTGCCTGGTACTGGATTATCCGCGCGCCATTCATTCGGGTAAATATGTCGCGCTGCAATGGTGTGTTTCAAACTTCCCGGCCGTATCGTACAATGTGACCGAACGTGGCGGGGCCATGTGCGTCTTGACCGGTGAGTGCGCTCACCGGGTCCTCGGTTTCGCAACACTGACCCCGGAGCGGGGGCCTTACCGCGGTCACAAGGCGGTGATCGATCTGGTGACCCATGATCATTACGATCATTGTGCGGCCGAAATGCTCGCCTGGCTTTTTTCCACAGGCGCCGAACGTGATGTCGAGACCGTACAGGCCTTTGTGGCGGTCTGCGATCAAAAGAAGCTTCAGTGGTTCCAGTCCGTCGGGCTCAAGCCGGTGGCAATGCTCCCCGGTCAACTCCGGATTGAAGGCAAATTGATCGACGTGCAGGTTCTCGAGGGCCCCATAGCCAGGTAAGCCCAACATTCCAACATTTGGACGATTAAATCAACCAGCTTGTCGAGATCGTTTGCCAGATTCCGACCGGAATCAAAGACGGACATAACTGACAGCGAATGCCGACGGCTGGCAGAGAAACTCATCATACAATGAATGAACAACACAAGGTCAGTGACCGCTTCAATGACATCATGGCTCACACGATGCGTCACGTGTCCGAGGTGCATGGCGCGCTGCCTCGAAGCGCCCTGACACCGCATCAATAATGACGCGCCCTGCAACCGAATCGACAACCATTCAATCATTTTAATGGAGCTGCTGGCATGATCCGGGTCCAATATCTTTCAGAGCCGCCCAAGCTGGCCGCAGACCTTTCGGAAGACGCCTGGGCAAACCTGGCGTGGCACGACAATTTCACGATTCCGGGAAGTGCGAACGCCGAACTGGTGCCCGGCACATCCTTTGCCATGGTGCATGACGGCGACAGCTTGTACATCGCGATGAAATGTGGTGTGTGCCCGGGAAGCTCCGCAGAGAATTTCTCGCACGAGAGAGTTCATGTTGTGATCGACTTCGATCGTGACGGAAGGTGGGGCGGGAAGTTCATTGGCAATGCAGACGGTTTTCTTTCTGCGGCAATGGCCTTCAGGAGTGGTTCAAGAGACAGCTGGCCGGGCGAAGTCGAGTTTGAGGTAGAGGTGGGGGCTCAGGAATGGACGGCGGCCATGAAAATACCACTGAGGCAACTTGGTTATCAACAAGGCGGTCTGCGGCGGGTCCGCTTCAACATAGCTCGGCTGAACGCCGTACCAGAATTTTGGGTATGCTTCCCTGCCCTGGCAGAGAAAACGTTCTGGGAGCCGCAGTGCGAGATGGCCGAGGCTGAGTTTGAACGGCCCGAGCTGTTGCTACCATTTGCCTGGCGCCTAGAGCGGGATCAGCGGGCCCGTCTCAACGAGAGCGATGGAAAGACCACGTGTCGCCAGAAGGTCAAGACAACGAACCTCTCGGAGGAAACTCGCGAGGTGGATTTGCACGTCTGGTTTGTGGGGCCAAATCACCCGCCATCGGAGAAGATCGAGTACTGCCTTCGCATTGGGCCCGGGGAGTCGCATGTCGAAAGCGTCGAGCTGCCCGTTCCAGAGGGATTCAATTATGGCTTTGCCAGCGTGGCGCTGTACGAGAGGGACTCTGGCCGATGCGTTAGCGAGAACCGTTTTCTTGTCGAGGCCGAGCTGTTGTCGTGGAAAAAACATACCATCAAGCGCGCCGATGGAAACGATGGTTACGCCTGTCACGCCGCGCAGATGCAGTTTATGCCGCAGTACGAAGGTCGCAACACCGTGCCCTACGGGTTGGCCGCTATGGAAAACAGTGAGGTTGTCTGTGTCGGAATGGCATGGCCGACCGAATCGACCGGCCAGGTGCAAACGCTGGTGACCGTCAGCGAAGACGAGGGAGCGACATGGAGTGAGTACCTGGCGTTGCCTGGCATTCACTGTCGCCCGGTGATGCTGGCTTACCTTGGCCAGGGTGTGGTTACATTTGAAGCGGGCGACACGACCGAGCGATTCCGGTTGTTTAGCCACGACCATGGACGCACGTGGGACGAGCGGGTTGATGTCGCGCCCGCGCCCGACGGACAGCCGCTGGGCTTCGAGGGCAATCCGTTGATCGAACGGGATTCCGAGGGGAACGCCATCCGTATTGCCCAAATAGGGCAAACGCTCGGAGGCGGTGCCCCCCACTGGAAGATCACCGAGTATCTCCGTTGGTCGGAAGACGGTGGCCGCACGTGGCCCCAAGTTATTTCTCCCGCCCCGTGGCACTACACCGAGACGTATGCTGGAAAAACATACAAGGTCGGCGCTAGCGAAGGTTCACTGGTGCGGGCAGCCAATGGTGATCTGGTTGCAGCCTTGCGCACTTTTGTTCCGGTATGGTTTGCCGAGCATCCGCACTACGAAGACAGCCTGGAGGGAACGGCCGTTTCCATATCCAAGGACAACGGGGAAACCTGGTCCCCGATGAAGATCGTGTTTGAAGCAGGCAGACACCACCCCGACCTGATCTGCATGCCCAATGGTGATCTGCTGATGACCGTCATCTGCCGGGTCGATTTCGAGGGCAATCAGCTTGCCAGTTATCGACGCGGTTGCGATGCGGTGATCAGCCGGGACCACGGAGTCACCTGGGATGTCGAGCATTTGTACGTGCTCGACGACTTTCCGTTTTGCCAGGGCGAACATTGGATCAGCACCGAGTGCGGGCATTTGAGTTCCACGCTCATGCCCGATGGCTCAATCCTTACCGGCTATGGCAATTATCTGGCTGGCGGCGTACTGATCCGCTGGCGACCTTGAGATAGTGTTGTTGCGGTCGTACCGAAAAAGAAAATGAACCGATGATCCAAATCCGATATCTTAACGCTGCTCGCGAACTGACGGGTGATGTTTCGTCCGATCACCGAAACTCTGGCCGTTGAAACCCATAACTGACGCTGTACACGTAAAGAAGGTCAGGCTGTACGCCTAGAGACAATCATGAAAGTTACTCAAATTCTGGTCGGCACGAAGTGCGATCCGCAAGTCCGCCGCGCTGCACACGATCTGGGCAGATATCTGAATAAACTGTTCGGCATGAATCCCGCCGTCCGCGCACATTCAGGACGAGGTCGCGGCCTGACGATCCAGCTTCAGGTCCAAAAAGGGCACGAGCTCAGTGATCAGGGCTATGCCTTCCAACCCGACGGCCAGACATTCCGGATCGTCGGCGGATCGCCCACGGCTGCGGTGTGGGGAGTTTATGAACTGGCGGAGTTCTGGGGCGTGCGATTCCTGCTGCACGGAGACGTCTTGCCAGATGCGCCAGGACGCTTGCGATTCCCGGAGCCCGCGACCCGCGAGCCCCTGATCCAACAGAGAGGCTTCCGGACCTACAACAACTGGCCGAACACACCATGCCAATGGTCGCTCAAGCAGATCGAGCCGCTGCTCGATCAGCTAGTGAAGATGAGATTCAACGAAATCTTGATCATACAGCATCCCTATGACCCGTTCGTCCACATCGAATGGCGAGGTGCGAAAAAGAACAAAGCGCTGGTCAATTACGGCTATCGCTTCCCGATCCGCAAGGACTGGATTGGTTACGAGCTGTTCAAGCACTCTGGTGACACCCAGCGCGGCGAGTTCGGAAACTCTGATCTGGCATTTTGCGATGGCTACGAAGCCACGATCCGAGCCGGGAAGACCTACCTCCGTGGATTGTGCCGAATGGCCCACGAACGCGGCATGAAGGTCAATGCCATGGTGGTGTTCACCGACTTTCCCGAACCGATCAAGAACAAGCTGGTCGCCATCAGCGACCGGAGGTTTCTGCGCCGGCCCGACCCCGGTCCAGTCTCCACCCTGCGCTATGGCGAGTGGACCGAGGGCATGACCAAGGATATGGCTCGGTGCATGACGATTCGCAATCCCGAGTACCTCGCCCTGCTGCAGCACAGCCTTCAGACACATCTTGAAGCATTTGCCCCGTGCGATTATCTCATTCTCGGGACAAGCGAATTTCGCCAGACGGGAGCCGATGTACAATTTGCCTGGGACCAGCTCGACCGCAAATACGGGATCGGCGCCATTGCCACGTTCGACCAACTCGTCAAGGAAGCCCGTCGCAACGCCGAATTCTCACCCGCGCGGGGCGAGTCAGAACTGATGTCCGATATCTGCACGCTCTGGGTCTTTGATCATTTACTCAATGAACGAGCGCCCAAACCGGGACGTCGTGCCCCGACACTTGTTCCCGGCGGCTTGAGCGTTGAGCTGCATCGATTTCTGCCGAAAATTTTTCGCTCCGGATCGCGCTATCTCGCATCCATGGGATACATGCCCTCCTACGCCATCAAGCGGGGCGACACGCTCGCGCCCGCGCGAGACGGCCACTTGAAGTTCGCGATGATCTTGTCCACCGAGGATGACAACGTCGGCATCGTGCCGCAGTTCTCCGGCCCATCGGTCAAGGGTATTGCCGAGCTGATCCGGAAAAATCACATGCACGGGTTCATCACCCGACAGTTTTCTCACAGCAAACTCCTGCCGGCGGTCCATTTCCTCGCGCATGCGTCCTGGGAACGCGGTTTGAGTCTGAAGAAGTCCTATGAACATCAGTTCGCACCGATCTGTGGGCCGCGGGCGTTGGCGCCACTGCTGGAGGCCTTCACCATCCTACAGCGACTCACGACCCAGATGCACCAGAACACAGACTGCGTCAGCTTCATCTCGTCGTCGATCATCGCCGGATGGTGGAAGGTACCCACGCGTTCGGAATTGACCGGTATCAGGAAGGACCTCGTTCGGTTTGAGAAGCTCCGCCGTACTTTTGCCAAGGCGGCACTTCTCCTGTCCGAGGCGGCGCGACTCTCCAGGCCGCCGGGTCGCCCGGTCGTGCATGCCCTGGCCCGCCAGGCCGAGTTTGCCGACCACTGGATGGCCGGGCGAATTGCCATGCGGCGGGCCTCGGAATGGGCTGCCACGGCGGCCGACGCCGAGAAGCAACGAAATGTCCCCCAGTATGCCGAGGCGACCGACGCCGTCGAATCTAATCTGCACGAAGCCCACGCCCTGTTCACTCGAGCCACCGAAAGCTGGGCCGATTGCGTCGAGGACCGCTGTGACCTGGGAGTCCTCGCGGCCTTGAACCACTACGCACTTGACACGATGACCGCCATACACAAACTGGCAAAACTGAAGGCGATTTCCTGGACAATTAACGCGTGAAGCACATGATCGTGACCGATGATTTCCTGTTCTGCAACGACGAACGGTGGGTCCGCGGTCTCTGTGGCCACCTGGGTTCAACGCGGTTGCCCGACGGATCAATCCTCACCGCAACGGCAACGACTTCACCGGCGACGCACTGATCCGCCGGAAACCTTCAGGCGGTCTCCTTATACTGCCCCACGGATGACATGTCCCGCCGGGCGGGCGCATCGACTTTATCTTGTACGCATACCGCTTCAACAAAGGCAATGAACAGATGATCCAAATCCAATATCTTGACGCTGCTCCCGAACTGACCGATGATGTTTCGACCGGTACCTGGGCAAACCTGTTGTGGCACGAACAGTTCACACCCCCAGGGCAGCCTGGTGCCGAGTCGGTACCCGGGACGGCGTTTGCAATGGCCCATGACGGCAACATCCTTTATGTCGCCGCGAGGTGTAACGCCCGACCCGGAATAAACCCAGAAGAGCTTGCCAGAGAAAACGTGCAAATCCAGCTTGATCCCGAATGCAGCGGAGAGCGCTCGGGAACTTTTGTCTGCTACACAGACGGCAAGGCTTCGTCATCGA
>CAYWQM010000089.1:0-17650 GCA_964460215.1 uncultured Lentisphaerales bacterium | reverse complement strand
GAGCAGGCATGTTTCGGTCGCATGGGGTGGCTTGAATGTTGGTGTTTCAGAGTTGTGTGACGGCGTTGCAGTCCCATTCGGCGGCGGCCAGATAGCCGCCGTCGATGGTGAGGGATGTGCCGGTGATGCCGGCGGAATCTTCGCAGGAAAAGAACAGGGCCGAGCGTGCGACCTCTTCCGGGGCGACCATGCGATTGATCGGGATACGTCGAATGCGCTGGGCCAGGAACTTGTCGCCATCGACGATTCGGTCGTAGTATCCAGTGCTCATCGGCGTGTCCGTCAAGCCCGGGCACAAACAGTTGCAGCGCAGCCCGAGATGGGCGTAATCGAGCGCGATCGACTGGCTCAGGAGCAATACGGCGCCCTTTGTCGTGGTGTACGCCGGGGTGTCGACCTGGGCCACGAAAGAACTGATTGAGCCGATGTTGACGACATAGGAATGCTGGTTTTTCTCGAGGTGCTGTATGCCATGCTTGAGCGAGAAGAAAATAGATTTCACGTTGACGGCCATCAGTTCATCCCACTCCGCCTCCGTCATGTTTTCAAGGCGCTTTGCAATGCCTTTCGCGGCGCAGTTGAAGATGATCTGCAGGCCACCGAAGCGGTCAACAGTAGCAGCGATCGCGGACTGTACGTCCGTTTCATTACTGACGTTGCAGCGGCAGAAGATCGCCTCGCCACCGGACGCATTGATTTCTTCGGTGACTTCGTTGCCGAGATCCTCGTTGATGTCGACTATCGCAATGCTGGCGCCTTCGCTTGCGAACAGCTGCGCCGTGGCGCGCCCCATGCCGGAGGCGCCACCGGTTATCCAGGCGACCTGTCCCGTTAGTCTTTTGCTCATTTTGTGTTCCCCGTGGAATTGCAGTTTTGATAGGGTGGACAGGACTGGTACTCTACGACCAGAACTGCGGTAAATCTTCCCGGTATGCGTCGAGAAAGGCGTCGGTCACGTCGCGTGCCTCTTTGATGTGGCGCACCCACGGATCGAGTGCCATGGCCTGCACGACTTTGCCGCGATCCCCTTCCACCGTGGCTTGCGTCAGCAGTTCGTGAATCGTCACCTGTCGTCGGCACAATTCCATGGCAAACGTCGGCAGCGCGCCGACATGCACGCCACGCGCCTCACCGCCGACAATGATTGTGGGGACGTCGACGATGGCATCGTCCGGCAAGTTGTCGATGGCGCCGCGGTTCTCGATGACCAACGCCGGCAGGTACAGGCGCTGCCCGCTTTCCAGTGCTTCCATGACCTGTGTCGGCTTTTCGTCGTAGTGCGTATGATTCGGGTCAACCGGAAACGGGAAGTCGTGAAACTCCTGGCGCACCATGCTCTGGTCGGCGGCTGTCGCCTGCTGCGTTCGCAGGTTGTCGATTTCCAGATGGTAGCCCAGTGCTTCCCATTCGGTGTGATCGTAGAAGAACGGCAGGTACTCGATGATGTGATCGTCATAGCCGATCGGGTAGATCCCGAACGTCTCCAGCATGTCGAGGGTGAATTTCTGGGCCGGGATGTTGTGGTGAATCTGCTGCCAGTATTTACTCGTTCGCACCTGCTCGGCGAACTGCGTCATGTAACTCTCACCGGTACTTTTCAATCGCAGATCGAGCAGCCAGTTGAAGTGGTTGACGCCACCCGAAATCACCTCGAACGCGTCCGGTTCGTGCCCGAGCATTTCGGCAACGACCCCCATTGATCCGTGCACCTGATGGCAGAACCCGAGTGTTTTCAGGTCGGTGTAAGCCCTGAAATAGGTGCACAGAAACGACATCGGATTGGTGAAGTTCATCAGCCAGGCGTCCGGGCACAACTCCGCCATGTCGTCACAGATCCCCATGAACATGGTGATATTGCGCATGGCGTGCGCCTGGCCGCCGGGGCCGCCGTTTTCGCCTTTGAACTGGTGTACGCCGTGCAGTTTCGGGATCTCTATGTCCTGAATCCAATAGGGGATGCGTTTTGCTTCACAGGATGTCACGACATAGTCACAGCCCGCCAGTGCGGCGCGCTGGTCGGTGGTGCTGGACAGTTGCAGGGGCGCACCCGATTCCCCGACAATTTTCTGGTTGCGCTCAAGCGCGCCCGCCAGTCGCTGATCGTCGACGTCCATGAGCACGAACGTGCTGTCATGCAGCAGTTCACAGGCACACAGGCCCTTGGTGATTTCTTCCGTGAAGCCGGAACCGGCCCCGAGCATTGCGATACGTTTTGCCATCCGTATGATCCTCCACGGCAACTGTACTTTGTGCAGCGGTGACGTCCAGCTATATTGTCTGTCCAATTTCAGTGCCAACTCACATGCCTCTGCAGAAGAAGATGCATGCATCGAGAAAGAGGTCGATACGTACCGTCATTGGTAGGTTTGATTTTCTTTCGTTACGGTGAATGTGGTCACACTGCGGTTGGTAAGTTGTTTGCGGCGGCGGCATAGTTCTGCGGCTGAACCTTTCTTCCACATCGCGCGGTATTGAACTCCTAACTGATCCCGGGCTCATGGATACAGTCCTCAATGTGTTTGCCATCTTCGGCGGCATTGCGTTGTTCATCTTCGGCATGAATATCATGACCGCAGGGCTTCGCGAGACTGCCGGTGACGGGTTACGGACGGTTCTGACGCGAGTCGGTCGGAGCCGGCTGGCCGGTGTGACTGCCGGTACGTTTCTCGGCGGGGTGATCCACAGCAGCGCTGCGACTGTGATGATCGTGGGGTTTGTCAACGCCGGGCTGATATCCCTGCCCAGTACGATCCCATCGATTCTCGGTGCGAATGTCGGCACGACGATTTCGATGCAGGCGGTTTCGTTCAATTTGTCGTCCTACTGCTACCTGGCGATCGTTCTTGGCCTGGCGGCGAACCTGCAAAAACGTTATCCACGGATAGGGAAGGCGGGACTGGCCCTGCTCGGATTCGGCCTGCTGTTTCTGGGGATCGAGACGATGGCCGAAGCGGCCCACCCGTTCCGTACCCAGCTTGAGCCGATCCTCAGTCCGGTGAACGGCGCAACGTGGTCGGGCATGTTGTGCGGCATCGCGCTGGCGGCGGCGCTTACCGCCATCTGGCAGAGCAGCGGTGCGACCATCGCGATTTGTTTCGCGTTTGCCGAGGCCGGGATTTTTACCAGCCTCGAGCAAGTGTATCCCATCGTCCTGGGCGCGCACATCGGCACATGCGCGACGGCGCTGTTGGGCAGCATCGGCACCAACATTCAAGCACGCCGTACAGCCTGTGCGCACCTGGGGTTCAACCTGTTCAATGTTGCCTTTGCAGTTGCTGCCAGTCCGCTGTTCCTGCGATGGATTCCTCTTACGGCAACTGACCTGGTACGGCAGACGGCAAATTTGCATACCGCTGTCATGGTGGTTTCGGCGCTGATCATCTTACCGTTCTCGGCGGCGTTTGCCCGCATCATCACTGCGGTTGTGCGTTCGAACAAGCCGCCGCCGCCGCCGAGCTTTCTCGACCGCACGGCGATTGCGAAACCGGAACTGGCACTTCACGCGGTGCTCGCGGAACAGCAGCGCGTTGCGAAAGTATGCGGCAACAGTTTTCAACTCGTCCCGCATCTGATGCTGTTTAAGCACAAACGCGACACGGTACGCACTATCAAGAGCAATGAGAAGATCGTCAATGAGATCAAGCGGGCGATGCGCGACTACCTGGATGCCTTGACTGGTCGCTACCTGTCGCAGCGCCAGCTCATGCTGCTTCAATACGTCGATCGATGCATGATCGACCTCGAACGGATTGGCGACCATATCGACGAGCTTTGCGACGTATCGTTACGTCGGCAGTCGCAGGATGGTGCGTTGATGGACAAGGCGTTGCTGGAGGAGTTGCTGGGGTTGTATAAGAGTGCTGCAAAGGTCCTGGAGCTGGTCATTCAGTCTCTGGATCCCGAGCAGCAAGCGTTTCAGGAATCTGCCCGCGACATCCTTGACGCCCGAGATGCGTTCAAGGAGCGGCAGAGCGTTCTCCGTGTAGCGTTGACCGCCCAGGTCAGCAACCAAGAGATCGATCCGTTGGCAGCCGTTTTCTGTGCCCAGTACATGGGCGTGTTTCAACGTATCGTCAAACACGCCAGGAACATTGCAATGGTGCAGTTGCAGCCGGAGTTCGTCATCAAGCGTACGAAACTCGATCGGACGGCAGATCCCGCGCCGAAAACCGACACGCCGGAACTGGCCGATGCCCAGGACTTTCTCAACCGCCTGCAGTCCGACGATCATCTGTAAGCGGCGTATGGCGCTGAGAATAGAATCAGACGGGTACGCCTTTCTCTTCCCTTTTGTGGCACGCCGCCTTGTTTGGCGGTCGAGGGGAAAGTTCGATTAAGCGGCGGCGCTCAAGCGTTGTTGAAGAACGGCTGAGTCCAGGCGAACTGTTCGCCGTCACCCCAGCATTCGAAGCGGACGTAGCTTGAATCCGGCTTGGCCTCGAAATCGATGTGGCTGTCATCAGTGACTTGCAGGCGGGTTCCGAGGTGGCCGATGGCGACGATGCGCCTGGCGTTCTCGGTCTCGATCCGGATGCGGCTGCCCTGCACGCGGATCGACGAAATGATCACGCCGGTGGAGGGGTAGAATCGGCCGGCGGCGATGGCTGCCAGGATTCCCTTGGCTGTGCGCTCCCGGCTGTACACCATATTCCAGCCATTGCCGATATCGCTGCGGATATGACTGTCGTCGTGGGCGTAGCCGAAGAGCCGGCGCCCCTCGGACAGCAGGATATCCCACTTGTTGGTGCAATACGGCGAGCCCTGCAGACGACCGATAACGGTGTTGAATACTTCGAGCCCGTGATAGCCAACCCACTCCCTCAGTTTATCGATGGACGTATAATCGAACGACTCCTGCCAGTTGGGATGAGCAACGACCGCCAGTCCGCTGCCGGCCGTGATCCGATTGAACACTTCCTGGCGTTGCGGAAGCGGCGGCACCAGTCGGTCCGCACCGACGTGCAGGATATGGGATCCATTGGCGGTGATTTCGTTGCCAGGGAGCAGTACCATGCCCCGGTTGTTCCACTTCTTGTAATCTCGACTGTTCGTCAGGATGTCGTGGTCGGAGATTGCCAGAAAATCGTAGCCGAGTTTTGCGTAGTCGTTGATAACCCGCTGCGGTCGTTCTGCACCGTCGCTGTTGTTGGTGTGGGTGTGGAGGTTGCCGCGCAACCATTGGCCGTTAGTCAATTGCCGATATGGGTGATCGAGCTTGGGCATCTACTTTTCCTTTGTTTGATGGTCGTTCCGCTATGAATTGGCTCAGTATAGTAGCCAGTAGCAGGTAATCCAAGAGCGGCACCCAAAGCAATGAATCCAGACTCTGGGCAGACTATTTTCAACTTCCTACCCAGTTTCCCGGTGCATCTCGGTGTGATTTTGGCCAACCACGCGAGCTTTCGTCCGACTGGCCGGACGGCGACACAGTGCTACGAATGGAATAATCGAAGAATTTGGATGCGAGCGGGAAACGGGGTAGAGTGCCTGCATACCCAAAAGGCCACCCGATAAAGCTAACCAAACAACAGATTGCACACTTCAAGACCTTTGGCTATCTGATCCGTCGCCAAGTATTTCCGCCGGATGAGATGGCCGCGATCGTCCGGGCGGCGGAGGACATTTGGCGGCAAATGGAGGCAGCGGGGAGGGACGAGGTCGGTAATTTCATCGAACCCTGCCCGGAGTTGGTCTACCTGGTGGACGATGACCGTATCTACGAGCCGGTATCGCAGTTGCTCGGGCCGGGCTTTATCTGGGGTGGGTCGGAAGGTAATCGACGCGAGGCCAGTGATCTCGACGACCATTTCTGGCATTCGGATCGCGATGCTGTGAACGGCATGACCTACGGTTGCATCAAGCATATGATCTATTTCGAACCGGCGACCAAAGACACCGGGGCGTTGCGGATTGTACCCGGGTCACACCTCCAGGCGTTCGCTGAATTGCTTGACCCGCTCAACGAGCAGCGGCCGGATACCTGTCGCAGGTTGTTCGGTGTCGAGGGCGACGAGCTGCCATGTGTCCCGCTCGAGTGTGAACCGGGCGATCTGGTGATGTTCAGCCAGTACCTGTTCCATGGCGTCTATCACAAGCAGGCTACACGACGCTACATAGCCTTGAAGTTCGCCGAGAAACCGACTGAGCCGGCGCATTTCGAACTGCTGAACAAGAACACGCCGGACAGGTCGGAGCTGCATGAGAGTTTTCTCAGCAGCGAGCGGCCGCGCATTCGCGAGATGATCGAAAATGTTCAGGAATGCTGGATGCGTGGGAGCTGAAGCTGGAAACCCTTGTGCTTGGCGGGACGCAGTGTATTGGCATACGGCTGATTGGGTTGCCGGTTCGGCAATCTCACCGGGTGCCAGTGGCCTATAGCCCGCACAACCCGATTTTGTCGCAGATTCGCAACTAATGGACGAAGCAGCAACACCGGTTACGTGTATATTGCCCTTCGGCGCGGTCGATATTTGTGTTTACAACGATGAGAAAATCCGCTGGCGTCTGGCCAAGGCTGGATGTGATTATTCTGCAGAAGACGCGCTGTTGGCTCGCCTAAACTCTTAACATGACCGGGAGAACCTAGATGTCCGAGGAAAGCGTGCAGATTGGCGTGGCTGTGCCGCCGGCGGGGCTGGACCCTTATGCCTTCCAGGGGTTGGACTACGTGCACAACACGCCGGTGGCGGATTGTCGCACGGTGTGGACTGTCGGGCGTGGTGTGCCTTTACCCCAGGGTAAAATCAGCGATTTGGCGGCCTTGCGGCTCGTCGATGCGACCGGCACCGAGGTGCCGCTGCAGACCCGGACACTGGCGCAGTGGCCGGATGGCAGCATCATGTTTGCCTACCTGACATTCCAATGCGACGTGGCCAACGACGCACCCGCCGAATTCGACCTGCGTTTCGACGGTGCGACGCCGCCGGTGCCCGAGAACCCTGTTGCTGTCGAACAAACCGAAGGTTGCACGAGCTTGGACAACGGCATTGCCCGCATCGAGATCGGTACAAGCGGTGAGCATCCGAGCTTGCGCCTGGCTGTCGGCAACGCAGCGGTCTTCGATGGGTTGTTGGATTTGTGGACTGCGGATGCCTCTGGGAGGCGATTCAGCGGGACAGTCAACGAGGTTCGCATCGTTCAATCCGGACCGATCACTGCTGTCGTTGAGCTGCACGGGAAACACTGCAATGCCGCCGGAGATGTCTTCCTCGATTACATCGTCGAGGTTCGGTTGGATGCCGGCCGTGCCGACATGCGCCTGGCCCATACGTTCTTGAACATGGGTGACGAGCCGGACGGTGTAGCGGTCGGTGAGGTCGGGCTGCGGTTGTCGTCAGCCGGTGGGAAGGTTTCGCATGTCGTCGGTCAGTCGAGCTCCGGGCAAAGTTCCTTTCCGCGCCTGTGCGAGGTGCCGGAGGACGTACGGATCGCTCTTGACCAGCCTGTCGGGCGAATCGCGGATGTGGACAGCCTGCGGGAAGACACCACCGGCTACGCGCCCTATCTGATGGTCAACCGCGAAATGGTCTACCCGTACCTTGGTCTGCGGGGCGATGGCTGGTCCGCCGTGGCTGTCCTGCATGAGGCCTGTGCGAATCATCCCAAATGCTTGTCGGCGACCGGCGGTGACATGGCATTCCACATGTGGCCGCGCGATGCCAAGCTGCCGACCCTGCGCCAGGGCATGGCGCGCCGGCATGAGGCGACCATCGTCATGCTGGCGCCGGATGCTTCGGCCGTGGACATGCACAAGACGTATCACCAATGGGAAGCGCCGGCGAATGTGTCCCTGCCGTTCCCCTGGTTTCAGCAGTGCAAGGTGATGGGAATGGAATATATCATGGAGTGGCTGCCGCTGCGCTATCGCCACCTTGAGGCCAACATGGCCTCGACCATCGAGCGTGGCTGGGTTTCTGGTATGTTCGGCTATGGCGACGACCCGAACTCCGGCTATGCAGCCGTTTACGCCAGTCAGGGGCTCGGCGACCATACGGTCTGGCTCAACAACGAGCACGACTTCACTGCGCAGGCGGCCACACAGTACTGGCGCAGCAATCGTCCGGCCGCCTGGCTCAGTGCCCGTGTATCGGCACAGCATCAGGTTGATGTCGATTTTGTAAGGCGCAGCGATGACCCCTGGAAAGTCGGCGGCATCCCGGCGCACAGTGCCGGGCACACGACGGCATCGGTTTATCCCAGTCACACCTGGACGGAAGGGTTGCTGCAATACTACCTGACCAGCGGCGATGCCCGGGCACTCGAGGTGGCATGCAGCCTTGGGCGCAACCTGTGCAAGTACGTTGAGGAAAGGATCGAACCGTTGCGTACGGAAAACCGTATGTTCGGCTGGGCCTTGATTGCTTTGAACGCTGTGATCGAAATTACCCAGGACGAGCGCTGCCTGCGCTGCGCGCAGACCATCCGCGACGAGGTCGCGGAGGTCGTTGGGCGGCTGGGTGCCTTCGACAGCATGGGGATGGGCTATGGCACCGGCACCGTATTGTCGGGGCTGACTGGCCTGCACCGAATCACCGGCGACAAGGCCGCACTCGAGCTGGTGGTTACAATTGTCGACTGGCACATGACGAACGGCCGAAACGACGTTGGTACGACCTGGGGCGATCAACTCGAGCCCTACGACCTGAACCTGACGCTGCCTGTCTACGCCTACCTCTGGTACGCCACGGGCGAACGCCGGTTTCTGGAGGAGGGAATCGACTTTTTCCGTTTCACTGGCATGCCTGTTGCTGCCGGAGGCCAAGTCCGTTCCGCGAGCAAGCACTACCGCTCTTTCATCGGGTTTCTGAAGGCGGCCCACGACGTAGACGTGCTGGAACAGATGAGTGAACCGCCACCGGTTAAATTTTAGCATTAGTAGTGACGGTAGCGTTGGAACTCAACTGCCGAAACCCGAAGCCTGATACCTTTCTTATGCCCGACACAATCGACAAATGGCACGGTAAACCGTTCTACGAGAAGCCGCTTGGATCGACTGCCGAGGGGACCGATGACGGTCGCGCCTCTGTGTGGATCACCGACTTCTCGGCCTGCGAACCCGCCAATCACCTTGCCGAGTGGTCACTGATCGACTACGCCAACGACGAATTTTCCGGCCAGCTCCTGCACGCGCCGGCGAATCAGCCCGGCGGCGACCTGACCATCGAACTGAATGTCAGCGGTTGGTATGCCGTTTATGTCTGGATGATGGGCGGTGATTGCGGCATCCCCGACGGTCACGGCGACTGCGACAGTGTCTACTCGCTTTCCTACGGCCCGGCTTTGAAGCTGACCGATGACCGGCATCGTCGCCACAGCTTCAGCACCTTGTCACACGACACGATGATGTGGCGCGGGCTGGAGGCTTGCTTCTGGCAATACGTGGACATGACGAACCAGACGCTGTCGATCAAGCACCAGGGCCACACGGTCTACCTTGGCGCTATCGAGCTGGTGCCGCTGTCACCCGCCGAGGTTGCGGCGATCGAGGCGGACCGCGCCGAACTCAGCAACAAGCGGCTGATTGTCAAAGGCGACACCTACGAGGAAGACAATCGGCGCCTGTTCTACGAAGTCGTGCGAAATTCCGATATCACCGCATGGATGGCCGGTTGCCATCGTTCCGATGACCTCGCCACACCGGGTGGTCCGCCGACGCTCAAGCGGCTACGGCAGGATACGCGCGAGCTTGGCATCGAGGCCTATGCCTGTGACCGTCCAAGCGCCTGGAGCAGTATGGTGCTCAGTGGCAGCTCGCGCGAGACGGCATTTGCCCAAAACCCCGATTGGCACTGCCTGGACCGTGATGGCACCCATACGCATCAGGCCAGTTACGCCCATCCCGAGGTCCAGGAGTTCATGCTCGACCGCGCCCGGGCGGCCGCCAGTGTGGGCATTGACGGCTACGGCTACTTCCTGTGCCGCGACCCCGGCATGATCCTTTTCGAGCCGGTGGCGATGGCAGGGTTCGAGGAGAAGCACGGGGTCGATCCATGCACCCTCAGCGACCGCGACGAACGATTGCTCGACTGGCGTGCCGATATTCTCACTGAATTCATGCGACGCATGCGCCAGACACTCGACGAGGTGGCCGCGGAGAACGGCTTTGATCGTATCAAGATCGTCCATGTGACGCTGGGCGATGAAGGGGCTAACCGCTTCTTCAGCTTCGACGTGGCGAGATGGGTGCGTGAGGGGCTGATCGATGTGATCTGTCCGTATCCGTGGACGGACTATCCTGATCGCTGGCTGGCCCAGGGGTTCGTCGATGTCGATGTCGAGTATTTCACCGAACTCTGCAAGGGCACAGACGTCACCGTCTTTCCCATGTGGCTCACCAGCGTGCCGAGGTTGTACGGGTGGGTCTCCGAGCACGTGCGGCCGAACGAGTACTTCAGGAAAGCAATGGCCGACTATGCCGCCGGCGCCGATGGCATCTCGACTTGGGACGCTGTCGGGGCGGCGATGATCTACCCGTTCATGGCCTCACGCTGGTTACGCCTCGGGCACAAGGAACAATTGGCCAGCTGGGCTGAAAATGATTTTCCGCTGCCGCAGAAGCTACGATTCACCCGTTTCGCCGGGGAGCCCCCGAATCGGTATCCGGCCGGGACTGGAGGGTGAAGAGGTGGTGTGTGGCCATTGGTCCTTCGACAAGCTGGAGATCTGCGACGGGCGACTGATCCGACTGAACCGAACAATAAATCAAACCAGGAATTGATGTGAAAGCACAACATCTTTCTGCTGAACACGGTATCGTCTGTCACCTGCCCGGTGAGGAATTTGGCTACTTCGGGTGGCCCAGCGTCGGGCGGTTGGACGACGGCAAGCTGCTGGTCGTCAGTTCCGGTCTGCGGTCGGAGCATATGTGTCCGTGGGGCAAGACGGTATTGAATACCAGTACGGACGACGGCGCCACCTGGTCGCCGCCGGTCGCCATCCATGACTCGCCTCTCGACGACCGGGACGCCGGTGTCGTCAATCTCGGTGGCGACAATGTCATCGTGACCTGGGCCAGCGTTGATCTGCGCTATCATTTTTTCGAACTTGATCTCAGGAAAGCGTTCGAAGAGATGGTCAGTGTCGAGGCAGTCGGGAAATGGGTCGAATATATGGAAGAGCTCGTCGACGACGAGACGAAACCGCACGAAGGCTCCTGGCTGCTGCCGAGCTCGGACGGTGGCGAGACCTGGGGTGAGAAGGTGAAGGTACCGGTGTACACGCCGCACGGACCGATCCCCCTGCGCAACGGTGACCTGCTGTACCTGGGCAAACGATACGTGATTGACCGTGCCGAGCTCGACCATGGGCCGGTACTCTCGGCCCGCAGCGCCGACAACGGTCGCACCTGGACCGAACAGGGACACGTTCCAAAGTTCCCCGGCACCGAAAAGCTCAGCTATAGTGAGCCGCATGTAGTGGAACTGCCGTCGGGGAAATTGGTCGGCATGATTCGCGTCGGCGGCGATTCTGGCAAGGCCGGCATCCTGCCATTCAGCATTGTGCAGACAGAGTCGGAGGACGGCGGCGAGACCTGGAGCATGCCGCGGCCGTTGAATTTTCACGGGGCGCCGCCGCATCTGATCCAGCATTCATCGGGTGCGCTGGTCATGATCTACGGCTATCGGCTCGTTGGCTTCGGCCAGCGCGTCGCGTTGAGCTATGACGAAGGCGCAAGCTGGGAGTACGACTGGATCGTGCGCGACGACGGCCCGGACTGGGACCTGGGCTATCCCTCGACAGTTGAAATGGCGGACGGCAGTCTGTTTTCGGTCTACTATCAGAAGGTGCCGGGCGATCACCGGCCGTCGCTGCTGTATTCGCGCTGGCATTTGCCGGGATGAGCTTTGGCTCGATGGGGCGGGCGATGCCCGGCAATCGCAGATTTGCGCTTATCGAGTTATTGGTGGTGATCGTCATCACTGCCATCCTTGCCGGCCTTGAGCGGTGCGAAGGGCAAGGGGCAGATCACCGTGTGCCTGCACCATTTGCACCAGATAGGCGAGATCTATGCGATATGTCTGGCGAATAATAGATTCGTAAAATACCGGTACCGTAGCGAGGTTCTTTGAATTCAATGGGCTTCTGGTTTAGGGTAACTTATACCAGTACCTTTGTCCGCCCTGTATCTTGCAGGGGATCAACTCACCCCAGCCGCGAATAGCAATTGACCTGCAGCCGTAGATTTACACTGATCGAGCTTTTGGTGGTGCTCGTTATCATTTCCATTCTCGCCTCCTTGCTGTTGCCGGCGTTGAGCCGTGCGAAACGCAAGGCGAAGATCACCGTGTGCTTGCACAACATGCACCAGATCGGTCAGAGCTACACGATGTATATTGTCGATCATGACGTCAACGTGCCCGGCCCATTTGGCCTCGCGGGCTCCGCGACTTGGGGTACCCGCCACCCCACCATGTTCGGAGGTACAGGCGACTGGGAAGACAACGATTTCCGCGAAGCTCTGCTCGCGATTGTACCGACGGAAGTCAGCTACTGCCCTTTGTCCAAACAAGCTGAATGGCCCCAGAACTCACCCATGGCAAACACGGGGTCTTTGAACAGCAAATACTCGGGGAAATTCCATGTCAATAGCGGCGGCGGACATGGCATTCATAGCTACCTGTGCCAATTCCTCTACAGCCCGGACATCAACACATCCTCTGGCATGCCCCAGAGTTACGTCTGGGGGGAGACCGGCCAACCTTATGCCGAAACGCCACGGTTGCACCTTATGAACCCCGACTCGGTGATTGTCGCCGATAATTGGATAAGCCATGCCGATGACTGGGACTGGGCCGCAAACCCCGTTTATTCCTTCGAGCTCCAGAGTGGCGAGGCTGGATGCAAACTCTTCGGCGACGGCCATGCTGTCTACCCAGGAACGGTTTTTACTGAATCGGTCAGGGGCACGAACACGTGGTGGTACTGACCTGGTGGAATAGTTCAGTATTTTAACGCTCATTAATTATTTTATTTTCTGTTTCTTAGGACAGGTTGCTGGCGCTTCATCAACTGTAGTTCATTGGTGATTTGTCATCAGAATCTTTCCCTTCGAACTGTCCTCCCGGGGTTGCGCGCGTCGAGTTGAGGAGTCGAGAATGACCAAGTCGGTGAACGTGCCGCCGGTATCAATGCCGATGCACTGGGGGATGAGTAGAAGATCTAGAAAAGCATGAAGGTCACAAGTAAAAGAATAAACGGTGCGTGTTACCATTTATCTGCACAATGAAGGGCTGGCGAGGCGTGTTCCTTTGCTTTGCCGCGATAGCTGAAAGGACGGCTCATGAACAAGCTCAAGATTGCCCTCGCACAGGTGAAGCAGTGCGAGGACTTTGAGGTGAATGCCCGCACGATTGCACGCTACCTCGATGAGGCCGCTGCCGCCGGTGTACAGATCCTCTGCTTTCCCGAGACGCAAACGGTCGGCTATCGCGTCGATATAGCCACACCGGAAACCCCGGTGCCTGTGGAGAAACTGGACGAACTCCACAGACGTGTCGCGCAGCGCTGTGGTGAGCTCGGGATGGCGTGCATCCTGGGAACCGAGACGCCTCTCGAAGCGGATCCCCATGGGGGAAAACCTTATAACTCGGCGCTCGTCATCTCAGAGAAGGGCGAGGTCCTTTGCACTCACCACAAGAGCAAGCTCACGCCCCTGGATGCGGTGGCCTATTCTCCCGGGGAGGGGTTCCAGACTTTTGAGCTTTTTGGCGTCAAGATCAGCGTGGTTATCTGCTTCGAGGGCTTCCGGTTTCCCGAGACCACGCGAGAGTGTGTTCGCCAGGGGGCTCAGATCGTCTTTCATCCGCAAAACAACACCACGCGGCCCAATGACTGGAAGATTCCGATCCACCACGCCATGATCGTTACTCGTGCCGCCGAGAACACCATCTGGTTCGCCTCGTGCAATGCGTGTCTCGACCACCAGAACTCGAGATCGATGGTTATTTCACCTGACGGCCGTGTTCACGCACAGACCGAGCTGAAGCGCGAGGAGCTATTGATTACCGAGGTGGACGTGGATCTTGCCACCCAGGCCATGTTCAAGTTCGACCTCGAGGGCTGTGCCGACCTGCTGTTCGCGGACACGGTCAAGCGGGAAGAGTACGCCTCGGCCCTGGAGGTGTCGCCGCACCCGGACTCTCCCGCAAAGCGGAAAAAATAAGCTCCGCAATGTACCGCGCTGTGTTCGGAATTAGCCTCCAGGTTCCGACCTGCAGACACTGCCGTTTGTTCAGTCCCATTTCTGTCAGTTCTTTCACCGTTGTCGACCGAAGCGGTTAGCTTTGGGCATGGCGAAAAGTGACAATCCTGCCTGGGTACACCGCGGTTTTACGGCGTTCGCAAAGGGCTCTTTCGGCAGCGGCGCTGACGCCGCTGGCAGAGTCCGGGCAGTGGTTGCAGTCCCGGGCGATGTTCGTATCGCCGAATGGCGCCAGTTCGGCGCAGCTGGAAGAGGTGCGGATCGAATTCGGGTAGCGGGCCGCCCCACGGCTTGACGCCGTGGAAAGCGGTGTTCGCAGCTACAGGGGGTAACGCTGCCTATTGGCCGCGCACCCCGCTTATTCCAGTACGTCGATCAGGTACTCGATTTCCGCAGCTTTCCGGAGCATTTTCAGATGGGCTGCTCTGACCGCTTTCAACCGCGTCAGCTCTATATGCTTGCGAATGGCATCCTGCTGGTCGGCTGAGTTCCGGGTCGGCCTCGTCTTCAGCGTCGACATAAAAAAGTTGTACTCGCTCCTGACGTCCTCATCGCTCGCCGCCATGTCGTCGGGACTCATGCCCTGGCGCGCGTAGTAGAACTCAGCGAGCATCCGGGAGCATTTTTTTTCGAGGCCCTGGGCAACTCGCGCCTGCTGCTGTATGAAGCGGGGATCCTTGTCGATCCCCGCGGCAACCGCGTCCTCGGCGACGATGAGATCAACCATGGTCATGAAGACAAGCGGCATCACGAAACGGTTCTGCCCGAACGCGGTAACAAGCCGTTCCAGTTCGGGGAGATCACCCAGGACGAGTTTCGTACCGTCAGCTTCGATCACCGTCTCTGAGAGCAGCGCTGTCACCAGCGCGGCATCCTTCTCGATCACCTCGGGTTCGACCCCGCTTCGCTGCGATTCCCGGCTGATGGCGCTCTCCCTGATCTTCGGCAGCAGGACCCCGCGCGACTCGATGGTTTGTGCCACGGCTTGCTCGATGACCGCCGCCGGAATATCCTCGCCGTCCGCCTGAAAACTGACCGCTGCCAACCGTTGCTGCAGCCATTCCGCCAGCGCATTGGCTGTGGCGCCGCGTGACCCTGCGGTCAGTTGGTTTATGGCGACCCGCTCGGTTGCCTTTTCGTGGTATCGGCTGAATTCGTCCTGGTTTTCTGCGATATGCGCAGCGATCTCTTCCGCCGTCGGTGTTCGGCCTTCACTGTCTATTGCCGCTTGAATCTCCGGAATCGATTGTCTGTAGTAGAGCCGTGCGAGCAAACGCTTTTCCTGCCGGGCAGTCTGGAGTTCCAGGGTCGCAATGAGGTCCAGATATTCGGGGTCCTTGTCAAGTCCGAGCGCTACGGCTTTCTGCGCAATCAGCTCGTCGGAGATAGCGGACTCAGTACGGTAGCGGAGCTGGAACAGGTTGAGTTTCGTACCTGCTTCGGCGCCTGGAAAAAGTGTCTCGGTTAGCAGCAGATCGCCATTGACACGTGCAAGAGCCTCCCCTACTTCCTCGATCGAGATGGTGGTGGGGGCCGGGGTCTGATCCTGAGCTTTCAAGCTCAGGGGCCAACCGAACGCGGTGATCGCGACAGCTGCAGTCATCCATGCCTGTTTCTTCATCATCATTTGCTCCTATTCCTGGATTTATCTGGACTTGGATTGTCCGAACTTTGGATCATTCAGTTCGGAGGGATGACTGTAGTCGCAATAATAGCACCACAAACTTCCTATTTCTCAAGTTGCTGAAACTTTCTTCACGGCTGTTGGCTAAACGGAACGGACATTGCGACTGCTCCAAGGCGAATCAAACAAGCTGCGTAGTGCCGCTTTTACTCTAAAAACTAACCATGGGCATTTACTGAAAAACACAAACTTCCGGGATGATGGATGTAAAAAAGCGCCCAAAAACATCTTAAACCCTTAGCAGACACAAGGTTCAGCGTTTTATATGTCCGAACTTTTCTAAAAAAAATCGGGAAAATGTGAAAAAAAAGCTTGGAATCGCCTGGCGGATTTCCTATACCTTGAATTGTGCTTGGTGAGAAGGCTTGAGAAATACCAAGACAATCAACAAATACGAACACGAAAAATACGAACTCAGGCTGGGGAAATAACCAGCCAAACAACAGGAGAAGGAAAGATGAACAAGTGTCTGAAACTGACAATGACGGCAGTCGCGGTCGTGCTGATGTGTGGCTTTGTAAACAGGGCAGCGGCAGCGGAAGGTGACCTTGTTGTGGCCAGAATCAACTACATCGTCCAGAACGAATTTAAGCTCGGGTTCGAGAACACTTCCGATTATGATAATCTTGGCTACCAATTGTCGCGGTTCGCCTCATCCAATAGTCATGAGAGAAAAATCTGGGTCGGCGCCATGTACACGCCAACGATGGGCTGGGCGGAAATGGCCCTGCCGAGCTTAAACGCCAGCAATCCCACGTACCTCTACGCTCCGACCGTGATGTCTGACACCGGCTGGCCGAACATAATCGAAGTCAGGTTCACCCCGCATACACTCGGCGGCATTAACACGCGCTTTGTTTACTTCCGCGTCAAGGCGGACAGCTCCATCGTCATGTGGGGTGGCGACGGTACGGGCGGCGACGACGCTTTTGGCGAGGGTAGCGCCTGGTCCCCACCTGCCACCGCAAGCTTAGGCGGCGCAGGTGCAATGTCTATTTGCTGTGGTAGTGGGCACATCTATTTCGGGGCAGGCGTCACTGGCTCGACGGGATCGTCGGGTGATGGCGGCGGCGGCGGTACCGATCTATCGGGCGTTGACGCCGCGCTTGCAGCGATCGAAGCCAAGCTCGATAACCTTCCCGCTGGTCCTGCAGGCGCGCAGGGCGACCAAGGGCCGCAGGGCAAAGCCGGCGCGGATGGCGCGGCTGGCGCGGCTGGCGCGGATGGCGCAGCTGGCGCGGACGCTCCGTGTGTTGAGTGTGACGAAATTTCCGATGCTGCCTTTGCACTCGCTTGCAAGCTGCTGACGCTCCATCAACCGACCACCGTGGAAGAGTTCAGAGAATGCGTCGGAACCATTGCAGCTGTCTCGATCGTTGGCTCTGGTAACAACATCTGTGCGCCACATGACGCTACGGACGCGTGCGCCCAGAACATCGACGGTCAGGTCCAGGCGATTTTCGACGACAAGTTCTAAATCGTCCCAGACAAAGAGTTATTGAAAGAAGCGCAGGACAGACGCCCTGCGCTTCTTTTTTTTTGTTCATTTCAGTCCATGCACTTACGGCGTTTACGGAATTCGAATTCATCGTGGCCCAGCTATCGGCTGAGTGATCGTCCCGCCTACAGGTTCCCCGCATCGCTGCACGCTTCTTCATCCATTTGAAATTGATCTGTGATGCCATGAGCTTTTGAGCTACAGTAGGGGACAATGCCGAGCAACACCCATATCCGTTCCCTGTTTGCAGCGGTTGCCGCATTCGTCG
>CAYWQM010000088.1:0-17758 GCA_964460215.1 uncultured Lentisphaerales bacterium | reverse complement strand
ACCCCCTAATACCCAATCATGATCGAGATCGCCTGTGGTACTCCCACAACACAAGTCGAGGAGGCGGTGCTGTTCGCCTTCGACGATGTCAGCTTGCCGTTTCGCAGTAACCTGGTCACGCACCTGATCCACGGCAAGATGATGATCCATGGCAAGCCGGGCGCTGAGAAGACACCGATTGTCCTGCCGAAAGGACCGGCTGGGGCCCACGACGAAGGGCTGCAATACTACGGTACCACCATTCGGGTCGGCGATGAGTTCAGGATGTGGTACATGGGCCGGTGGGGCAAGGATCCGGCTTTGGCAAACGAAGAAGGTTATGATGGCCGACTCTGTTACGCCGTGAGCCGCGACGGCATTAACTGGGACAAACCATCCCTCGGCCTGGTGGAATACAATGGCTCAAAAAACAACAACATCTGCGAATTCCCGCCAAGCGTCGATTACTATGCCGGTGCCGTTCTTTACGAGCCGGATGACCCGGACCCAGGTCGACGGTTCAAGCTCAATTTCGAAGATCACAATCTCGACAACCGCATGTGCGTGGCCTACAGCGCGGACGGCCTGAGCTGGACGCCGAGCCCCAACAATCCGGTGGGCCCGCGCCTCGAGCAATCCGGCCTGGTCAAGTGGAAGGGCTGCTATTATGTCAATGGCCAGGGGCCGGGGCATCCCGGCAAGTTTCGCAAGCTGCATACCTATGCTTCCTACGATTTCGAGCACTGGAGCGAGGCGAGTGTACACAGCCTGAAGCGCGGCGTTATGATCGAAGGGCCGAGCACCGAGGATCGTACGCGCACCGGTGAGGAGGTCCACCTGGGTGCGGCCCTGCACAATCGGGGCAATGTCATCCTCGGCATCTACGGCCAGTGGCACGGGCACCCGTCGAGTGACCGGCGCTTAGTGACCATGGACCTGGGCTTGGCAATCAGTCACGACGCGATGCACTTCCACGAACCGATCCCGAACTTCCGGTTCATTCCCGGCCGTGAGGAACTGGAGACCACGAGCGGATATGGCCCGGCGCTGATGCAGGGCCAGGGCATGGAGAATGTTGGGGAAAAGACACTTTACTGGTACTCGGTCTGGCGTGGTGACGGTCAGGTGCGACTTGCCACCTGGGAGCGCGACCGGTTCGGCTATGTCCAGGCCCACGAACCACGGGAAGAAGCCAAAGTGATCACCTGCCCGCTGCAACCAGCGAACGGGGATGCCGGACTGTTCCTCAACATCTCGGGCCTCGGCGACTACGCAACGGTGCGGGTCGAAGTGCTTGATCTCGAGTTCAAGCCGGTGGACGGATACGCCGGCGAAGATGCCGCGGTAGTTGGCGAATCGGGATTCCGTGTGCCGGTCCGCTGGGGTAGCAAGGCGACATTGCCCAGGTCCGATCGCCCATTGCGCGTGATCATCCGATTCGGCCCGGTCGGACCCGACTGTAAGCGTCCCGAAGACATCCGGCTTCATGCCGTCTATGTGGGAACTGCGAAGTAACGATTCATGTCTCCAGGAACAGAATCATGCTGAAACCAAACGACTGGCTCGGGTACGACATCGTCCCCGGTGAATTGACAACGCCGTTACGGCCCGCGATGTGGGGCAATGGCCAACTCGAACTGATGGCCGAGCTTGGCCGGCCTTGTGTCCACCAGGTGATCTGTTTCGGTTTCGGGGCAGACGGCCTGTGCTATGCCCCATCACCCGGCGGGTCGAAAGGCGGCAGTGTCGGTGCAGAGGAGCATCTGGTACCCGCGATTTACGATGCCGACACTGGCAAGAAGTATTTTCTGAGTGCGGGGGCGCCATTGTCGGAAGAGCAGGCCACAGTCACGTTTCGACCGGACCGGCAGACCTGGCGCTACACGTTCGATGATATTGTCGTTGAAGTCTCTCTCATACTGCCGCGATTGCAGCCGGGGTACCTGTTCAGGGTGCAGATCGAGACTCAAGAGCCGGACCAGTCGAGGAAATGGATAATTTGCCACGAGCTGCGCGGATTCCACGGCAATTGGTTGCAGGCGACCGAGGCCGAGTATCAGCTTGCCGGCAGCAGGGCATGGTGCAAGAGCCCACAGAACGGACACGGCGAAGCCATCGGGGCAACTGTCGATGCGCAGGTGGTGAATCTGGGCTTGGACGCACAGTACGCGAATGACATACTGGTGAAGAGTTTGGTGGAAGGCGCGGGGAATGGCCAGGCTACTCAAGTCTACCTGGCGCGAGCCTTCGGCAACACGACAGAAGAGGCGAAAGAGAATCTTGCGAAACTGCTCGATTCACCTGAGCAGTTGGAACGCGAGTCCGTAGACTGGTGGAACCAATACCTCGATGAAGTCCCGCACCTGGATACCCCGGATGAATCATTCTCGAAGAACTTCCTCTGGTCGTGGGCGAACTTCCGGATGAACCGAATTGACCTCCCGCGGGGCAAGGTGCCGGCCGGCCTGTTTTATTCCAATAACGTGGATCTCAAAATAAAACCGATGATTTGTGGCGGCGGCGACCAGGGAGCAGGGGAAGCAATCCAGCTGCTGCACGATGCAAATCCGGCTCACGAACTCTTGCTGTTTTTGCTCCGTGAGACACGGAAGCACGGCATTCTCAGCCCCGGATTCTGGGGCGACAATGAATTGCCGGGCGGAAAAACACAGTTGCTCGGGACTTTTGCCGGACTCGCCCACAAGTATGTATTGACGACCGGTGACCTGAAGTTGTTGCATGAGGATATCGGCGGTATGACCTTCCTGGAGCGACTGGAGGGAGCGCTTGAAGCGCAACTGCCTTACAAAGATGAGGAAACCGGACTCTTCTGGACCGGTGACGACACGACGGCGTGTTTCGGTGCCGGCGGCTTGGGCGGCGGTGAGGGAATGAATAGCATTCGAGGCCAGGGCGCCGAGGTGTTTTTCTGCAACCACAGTTCGGCGATGTACGGTACGTTCCTTGTATTTGCCGACATCGAGGAACTGGTAGGAGACGACGAGAAAAGCTTGAGATACCGTCAGATGGCGGAGGACGTCCACAAGGCAATTCAAACGCATCTCTGGAATGAGGAGCTCGGGTTCTTCTGTGATCTGGGCCGGGACGGATCGTTCACCGACTACCAGGGGATAAGCGGCTTCTGGACGGGGCTGGTTGCCAATCAGTTCTACCGTCCCGGTGGCGCGGCGACACCGGAGCAGGCCGAGAGGCTGGCCGCCTGGTGCAGTCACCCGGATTTCGTCAGCGACTTCGGAATGGTTTCTTTAGCCCGCAGCAATCCATACTATGAGCCCGACAGCTATAAGGGGTTCGCCGGTGGGTTTGATATGCATTGGACGAATCAGGTGCCCGCCGGTCTCTATGCCCACGGATGTTACGAGGAGGCCGACCGCCAAATGTTTAAGCTCTTCCGCCGTTTGGGGGAAAACGCCGGGTTGGGCCCTCGCTACCGGGGCGAGTGTTACCACGCAGATACCGGCGAGATCCTCCCCTGGCGTTTCGCAAACTATCCCTGCATCCTGTCGGCGCTGACCTCGGTCATTGAAGGGGCCTTTGGCCTTCGTTGGACGAAAGATGCTTTGACCGTGGACGTCAACTCGCCGTGGCCGTGGGTGAAGCTTTCGAATTTGAAAATCCGCAAGTCGCTGCTGGACTTGGAACTGACGGCGGATGGCTCGCTGATCGCTTCCATTAATGGTAGCGAGGCGGCGAGAAGTGACGATGGGAAGTTTGTGCTTCCGTGGGAAATGTTTGGCTGACTCGATGTCACAGTTACGCACCGAACTCCAACGGTGACCTTGGCGAAGCACGATAAATTAAAACTTGAATAACAAGAAGGAGTCATCAGTGACACAGACAGGACGAATTGCTGCTTTTTTGATTGTTATCGGGGCTGTGGCTGCCGTCGCGGCCGTGGCCGCTGACGTGCCCAGAGTCATCCAAGCCGTGAGGATCAAGGCGGCGCCCGACATAGATGGCAGACTGGATGATGCCTGCTGGAAAGAAGCCCAGGAGATTACCGACTTTCAGCACTACCGCACACCTGATTTGGCGCTGTTGCAGACATACGGCTATGTCTGCTACGACGATTCACACCTGTATGTCGGCATGAAGTGCTTGATTCCACAGGGTACGAAGCCGGCCGGCGGGATGCTGGATCATGATGATGACGCCATCTTCGGTGCCAAGGATCTCGTTGAGATCATGCTGGATCCGGGGCGTACGCAAAACGAATACTATCAGCTCGTGATCAACGCCTATGGGGCAACCTTCGACACCAGCAGGTCTGTTGGCGGAACCGGCTATGACGAAGCCTGGGATGGCGACTGGAAGGGCAAATCAACCATCGGCGACGGCTACTGGTCTGCCGAGCTGGCTGTGCCCTATCACAATCTCGGCATAACCCCCGAGGTCGGATCAACCTGGGGAATCAACCTGTGCCGGGAAGATGGGGACGGTGAGATTTTTTCATCGATCGGAGTCGATGGCGACTTCAACGTGTCTGAAAAATTCGCGGTTCTCGAAGACCTTGATGTAGACTTTGGGAAATACTTCTTTGGGATCGATCCGGGCGTTGTGGTTTACGAGCCGACGCCGGAAACGCCCGGGCCTGTGCTCAATATGCGGCTCACGAATATGACCGGCAAGAAGCGAACGGTGAGAATTGACGTGCACAGTGCCGCGGAGAACGGGGAAATGACGGTGGAATCGAATGTCTCCACCTTTTCCAAAGAACAATCGGTTCTGCTCCCACTGGAGATGCTCGAAATCGATCCGCTGGGAATGGTGAGAGCGGGGCTCAGCTCAACCCGGGTCGAGCCCAGGACAAAAAAAATCGTGGTGACCGATCCCGAAACCGACACAATCCTGGCACTCTCCGTTGTCAGAAAGCAGTTGACCTGGATGTACAAGGCGATGCGCCTGTCGGTGGACGATGCCTGGCCGAAGTTGGTCGCACCGGCAAAGGACGTCGATATTTCCGTTGCAGTTCACATTGATCTTCCGAAGCAGCATCGTGAAAAAGGCGTTCTGGCGGTGACCCTCACATCTCGAAGCACGGGTGAAGCCGTGATAACGGAAGCGTTCCACGCACCAGCCAAGACAACCGAGATGTCGATCCGCAGCGGACAACTGCCTTGGGACGCTTATGATGTGCGGGTGGCGTTCGCGGATGAAAGTGGTAGTGAGCTGGCTGAATCGAAGGCCCTCGCCGTCGTGTTGCCCACCGGTAAACAGCGCATCCGTCGGCTCAACAATGTGACCTGCGACCTGGTGAGTTCCAACCAGCCTGGGCCTGGGGATCAGTCTGAAATCGAGTTCATGAATCCCCGGGACGGCTGGTGCCTGTTTCGGGTTTCCGGTGATGCGGCCGTGACGCTCGATAACGCGGAACAACCGCTGGCCGCCGAGGTCATGCGACTCCTGCCGGCGGGCCGGCATTCACTGCGTATTGACGGGGGCTCCGAAGAGCTCGTCGTACGCTCGATACCCGAACTGTTCAGTCATGAATTGACCGGCGCGCCACGTGAACAGATAAATATGCCGCCCAATGATTTTATCGACCAATTTGTTATTCCCCATGTCAACACATTCGCGATCGGTGCGGATCACGTGACACATCCACTTCTCCAGAAATGGCAGCCTGAGGGCCGGCGCTTTTTTCACTGCACCCTTCTTCCTCACTTCCGTGCCACGAAGCCGTTGAGCGTCGAGGACATAGTCGAGTTCATATCCGGCACCACTGGATTCGCCGACCCGGTTTGCAGCGGCACCATTGGCGACGAGTTCCTGAACTCCGAGCCGATTAACATCATCTATACTGACGCGCTCCGCAGGGTTGTGGCGCTGCCCGAATTCAGGAATAAACAATTTTACGCCTACGCAAGTCATCTATACGGCGCCCCGGAAGGCAGGGAACTGGTGCAGGCGTTCGTTGACACAGGCTCGTCAATCGCCTGGAAGCGCTACTTGGTTACGCAACCAGATGAGCGCTCGGCGAGAAAATTCCTTCACGAGGAACTGGTGCTGAAAGCACGCCAGTATCGTGAGCTCTGTCCGGGGTCATTAGAGCAAATCACCGTCTGCTTCGGATACTATTCAGCGCCGGCCAGGGCTATGATGCAGTCGCGGCCATGGATCCACTACAAGACGTACCTGGATATGCAGCTCAACATTGTCGCGAACGATCCGGCGTTTCTAGGGACCAAGGGGTTGATGTCATACCATTCCAGCTACGCCGACGAGGAAATCATCCGCTGGATGCCGCAACTCTTCCGTCATTATGGTATTGAAGGCAAGACCGAGCGATTCACCGATGCCCCCTATGAATCACCGCACCTGGCAAACGGCGATTTCATTGATGCCATGGACGGCTGGTCGGTGGAACCGGCGGAAAAGGATAGCATACGTCCCGTTATTCGCATGGGCTTTGGCGCCCTTCAGGAACGCGTCGCCGGTACAGGTGACACCGTCCTCGTCATGGAGAGAAGCGCCAAACAACCGAACGTCGTGACCCAGGAAATAAAGGGCCTGCAGCCGGGCAACCTGTACGCCTTTCGCATGTTCAGCGGCGACTTCGAGGACATGTCCCGGGAGGAGAAACACGCGGTTAACATCGAGCTGCAAAACGTTGACATGATTCCCGATGGTTCTTACACACCGGTTCTCCGCTACCAATTTGGCGTGACCGCGCTCTCAGAAAAAACCAACTTCTGGATGAACTATTATTCCCTTATTTTTCGAGCAAAGGATACCACGGCGAAGCTGACTATCTCAGACTGGGTAAATGAGGAGGAGCCGGGCGGCCCGATCGGGCAGCAGCTCATGTTTAATTTCGTCCAGGTCCATCCGTATTATTCGATTGATGAATAATGGACAAGGGTAACCGAACCAACGACTGGCTCTCTTATAGTATCGTCCCCGATGAACTGACAACACCGCTGCTGCCGGCGATGTGGGGCAACGGGCAACTGGAGCTTTTTGCCAACCTAGATCGCCCCTGTGTGAGTGAAGCAGTCTGTTTCGGTTTCGGCCCGGACGGTCTTTGGTACGGGCCGGGACTGGACCCGCGGGCCAGGGTCTCCGGCGGCGAGCAGCATCTGCTGCCGGCGGTGTATGACGCCGATACCGGCAGGAAATACTTGCTGTACGCAAGGGCGTCATCGGGCGCACAGTCTTCGATCGTGACGTTCAAACCAGACCGACAGGTCTGGCGTTACGAGTATGACGACCTGACGATTGACGTATCCCTGCTGCTGCCACGCGTGCGCCCCGGGTACATGTTCAAGCTCGAACTGTTCCCCGGTGACAATAATACGTCCCGTCGCTGGTTTGTTTACCATGAATTGCGGGCATTCCAGGGAAACCTGATGCAGGCGACCGAAGCCGACTGCCAACTCGCAGGTGGCACGGCATGGTGTAAAAGTCACAAGAGCGGGTGTCCCGAAGCTATCGGCTCGTCGTGCGACGCCGAGTGGATTGATCTCGGGCGGGATGGACCGTGGGCCACCGACATAATGACACGGGTTGTTGTCGAGCGCGATGATCACACGGAGTCCGGAACCGTGTATTTCGCCCGGGCCTTCGGCGATACATTGCAAAGTGCCCGGGACGGCCTGGCGGAAATACTGGTAACACCGGAAACGCTGGAGGCCGAAACGGAAGCGTGGTGGAAGCAGTACCTCGGCGAAGTGCCGTGCCTGGACGCGCCGGATGTGTCATTCTGCGAAACCTTTCTCTGGTCCTGGGCAAACTTCCGGATGAACCGCATCGATGTTCCGATCGGCAAGGCCCCGGCCGGAATCTGCCCCTCGAATAATGTTGTCCTGAAACTCGGCCCCGTTGCCAGCGGCGACAATCAATTGCAGGAAGCACTTCAATTGTGGCACGACCCGCAGCCGGCCCGCGACATGATGCTGTATTGGCTGCGCGAGACACGCAAGGGCGGCCTGATCAGCCCCGGCCTCCGGCATGGCGTCGACAGCCCCGGCGATTATGTAAGCGATACCTCCTGGTTTTGCGGGCTTCTGCACAAATACCTGTTGGCCACCGGCGATCTGGCTTTGCTCGACGAGGATGTCGGGGGAAAGACCGTTTTGCAGCGGCTGGAGGAAGCCGTTGAAGCGCAACTGTCGTTTCTCGACAAGGAAACCGGATTGGTTCCACACGCGGCTGAACACAGCCGGTTCGAAGGCACGACGCCAACTGATAAACCCAGCGGGCTGGGGGCGCTTTCAGAAGCGCAGACCCGTTTTCGCGGCGGCGCCGGCGCTTTTTACAGCGACACAAGTGCGACGGTATACGGCGGATTGCTTGCCCTTGCGGAGATCGAAGGATTGGCGCAGAACAGCGAGCACAGTGACCGCTATCGCCAGTTTGCCGAAGCGCTGCACGCGTCGATTCAAAAACACCTTTGGAACGAGGACATAGGGTTCTTCTGCGACCTCCGGCCGGATGGTTCCTGCAGCGAATACGTGGGCAAGGATGGCTTCATAACGGGACTGTTTGCCAATCCCATCCATCGCCCGGGTGGCGTTGCCACCAAGGCGCAGGCTGAAAAACTGGCGGAATGGTGCAATCATCCCGACTTTGTCAGCGAGCTGGGGGTTCTCTCCCTGGCGCGAAGCAGTCCTTATTTCGACCCGATGAATTGGAAGGGGCGCAACAGCGGCTTCAACTTCTACCCGACCAACCAGATCCCCGCCGGTCTCTACGCCCATGGCTGTTATGAAGAAGGCCACCGCCAAATGTTCAAGCAGTTCCGGCGACATGGAGAGAACGGCGGTTTGGGCCCCCGCTATCGCGGTGAATCCAATGACGGTGACACCGGCGAGATCCTGCCCTGGCGCTTTAACAACTACCCGAGCAACCTGCATGCACTGACGTCAGTGATTGAAGGGGTTTTCGGTATTCGCCTGATCAACGACGCGTTGACAGTTCATGTCAACTCGCCCTGGCCTTGGGCGAAGCTTTCGAACCTGAGAATACGGCAGTCGCTGCTGGATCTGGAATTGACTGAGGATGACAATCTGATCGCTACCGTTAATGGTGCAGAGGTGGCGAGAACTGACGATGGGAAGCTTGTGCTTCCGTGGGAATTGTTCGCCTGACTTGAGGTCGACAGCTGCGCACCGAACCTCAATGGAGCCTTGGGCGAAGCGCGATAAATTCAAACTTAATCAACAAGAAGGGGTCACCAATGACACTGATAAGACGAATTGCCGTTTTCGTTGTTTTTTTTGCAGTAGCCACTGCCGACACCGTCGCAGCTGCTGAGGCACCCAGAACGATTCAAGCCGTGCGCGCCGAGACGGCGCCGGAGATCGATGGCCAACTGAATGACGCCTGCTGGAAAGAGGCTCAGGAGATCACCGACTTTCAGATCTATCGCACGCACGACCTCGCCGGCACACAGACCTACGGATATGTCTGCTACGACGATTCATATCTGTATATCGGCATGAAATGCCTGATCCCCGATGCCATAGAAAAGCCGGTCGGGGAACCGGGTACGTACGTGCATGACGATTTCCCCTGGGGGCACGACCGAATCGAGATTATGCTGGACCCGGGTCGCACGGAATCGAACTATTATCAACTCGCCATGACCGCGTACGGGGCGACTTTCGACTGCTCCCGATCCGTGGGCGGCACCGGTGAGGACGATGCCTGGAACGGTGAGTGGACGGGTAGATCGTACATTGGTGAAGGCTACTGGTCCGTCGAGCTGGCGATGCCCTACCACAATCTCGGCATCACACCAGAGTCCGGATCAACGTGGGGTGTCAACCTGTGTCGTGGCACAACCAAGACGCTGTCCTCGATTTCCGTGCGCGGCGCGTTTAATGATGCGGGAAAATTTGTTTTTCTCCAGGACCTGAACGCGGACTTCAGTAAATACTTCTTCCTCATCGAGCCGAGCTTCGTTGTTTTCGAGCCGACCAAGGAACAACCATGGCCTGTACTCAACATGCGGGTCACAAACATGACCGGCAAGCCGCGGGCGGTAAAGATTGACGTACACCGGTTGGGGCCGGACGACAAGCCGACTGTGGAATCCAATCGCTTCAATTTTTCAGAGAGGGAAGCGATTCTGCTGCAGCTCGAGACGTTGGAAATCGATGCGCTCGCGATCGCCAGCGACGGTCGCCGTGCCATCCGGGTCGAACCCCAAACGAAAAAGGTCGTCGTGACCGATGCCGAGAGCGGCATGATCTTGTCGCTCGTCCTGGTCAGGGAACAATTGACCTGGGTTTACAAGGCGATGACACTCGAAGTGGACGACGCCTGGCCGGAGCATGTCGCAGAGGCACAGCCCCGGAAAACCACCATCCGGGTGCACATGTTGCTCCCGAGAACTCATTTTGAAGCCGGGGCTCTGGTGATAACCCTGACATCCCGGAAGACCGGCGAGGTCGTAATCACCCGTAACTGCCCGATGCCTGTCAAGACCATTGAAATGACTGTTGCCGGCGACCGGCTGCCGTGGGGCGCCTATGATGTGCGCGCTTGCTTCAAGGACGCCGACGGTCGCGAGATCGTTGCGGCCGAGGCCGTTGCCGTCCTGCTGCCCGCCGGTACGCAGCGTATCAAGCGGCTCAACAACGTGACCTGCGAGTTGATGGACGCGGCGGCACCGGCGCTTCGCGATGCCGCCGAGATAGAGTTCATGAACCCGCGGGACGGCTGGTGTTTCTTCCGCCTCTCCGGCAACGCGAGCATCACACTCGATGACGACGAACAAGCGCTGGCTGTCTCAAAGTCGAATGAGAAGGCGGTCGAGGTCATGCGACACCTGCCCGCGGGTCGACATCTTCTTCGGACCGCCGGTACGCCGCAGGCACTCGTCGTCCGCGCCATACCCGAGCTGCTCTATCACGAGTTCCCGCAGGAAGTCGACGGTTACTTCAAGGAACATGTCATCGACAATGTCAACGCCTTTGTCATCAGCTCCGACCGTCTCGACTTGCCTGACTTCCTCAAGTGGCAACCGAGCGGCAGACGATGGTACGCCGCCTGGCCGGTGCTCCGTGTCATCCAGAATGAGAACATCCAGAATTACGCCGACGCTTACAAACACATTGCGGTGACTCCCGGATACACCAACCCGCTTACGCATGGCCTGATGGCCGACGAGTTCATGAACTCGGAACCGAATTGTGCCATATTCGCCGACGCCGTGCGAAAACTCAATGCGACCCCGGCGTTCGCGAGTCGGGCCTTTGGCGCGTATGTAAACCAACTCTACGGTGGCCCGGAAGGTCAAGAGTTCGTGCAGGCGCTCAGCGATACGGATGCGGTCCTCGCCTGGAAGCGATATCTGCCGACCCATGACGACGAGCAGGCGGCGAGAGAATTTCTCCACGACGAGCTTGTCGAGCATGCGGAAAATTATCGCGAACTTTGCCCGGGATCCCTGGAACACATCGCCGTGTGCTTCGGGTACTTCACGCTTGCCGGCGGCCATCTCCTGAACGCCACCCCATGGGTAAACTACAAAAAATATCTGGACATGCAGTTCAACACCGTCGTCACCGATCCGGCCTTCATCGGCACCTACGGGCTGATGAGCTATCACTCGAGCTACGCGGACGAGGAAACGGTCCGCTGGGGAGCGCACCTCTTTCGCCATTACGGGATCGAAGGCAATGTCGAACCGGCCACCAGCGAGCCGTATGTCCTGCCGCACCTTGCGAACACTGACTTTGTGCATGGGCTGAAGGGCTGGACGGTGGATCCGGCCGAAAAGGAAAGTATCCGCGGCGCCCTCAGCCCGGGCTTCGGGCACCTCCAGACGCGCTACGGTGGGGCGCCGGGCGATAACGCATTGGTCACCGTCAGGAGTGCCGCGCGACCGAATCGTTTTTCACAGCAGATTACCGACCTGCAACCCGGAAAACTCTATACCTTCCGCATGATGAGCAGCGACTTCAAAGACATGTCGAATAAGGAGCAGCATGTCGTCTCGATCAGCCTGGATGATGTGACGCTGATCCCGGAAAAAACCGTCATACAACATTTCCCCAGTCCCACATGGTCGAGTCATGCACCCTACGACGGTAAAAAACGCCTGGCGTGGATCACTTATCGCTGGTACCTGTTCCGCGCCAATGGCACGACCGCGAAACTGACTGTCTCGTACTGGGCCGACGATACGTAACCCGGTGGCGAAATCGTGCGGCAGCTCATGTATAACTACGTTCATGTGCAATCGTATTATGAGTCTGCTCAATAATTCGTGACCTGGGCAAAAAAAGTTTGGGGTTCAGGGTCAGTAAGAGCGCGCGGCGCATGGCCATGTCACTGTGCGAGGATTTTTAAATTGCTCACACCGGCACAGGGCTTGTCACCGCATTCAACGCCGCTGATGCTGTTCATCATGATGTGGACGTCGAACTCGTGCAGATCCTTGACGGCATGTGCCGGAATCTCGACCTGCAGCGGGCCATCGTGTGTTGGGCCTTTGGTCACCTTCTGCCAGCGCACCGGCTGATGCGGCGGCGAGACACCCAGCGTGACCGTGCCCCCCAGGTCCCGTGAGTTTGCCCAGCACGTGATCTCGACATTGAGCGATTGCAGCTCGTGCGGCGACGAAAAGCGCTGCACCAAAGTGGAACCGACCGGGCGCCCGCCTTCCATGCCCAGCCAGAGATGGCCGGGCTTCCAGCCGCCATAGTCGGCATGCGTCGAGAACGGGCCGAACTCACGAAAGCCTTCCGTCATGAAATCCTCGTTGTACACGAGCTTGCCGGTCTCGTCCGGCGCCAGGGTCGTGGCGATCCGCGGCGGGCGCTTGACTTCCGTCACCTGTCGGGGGTGGTTACGCTCGACGTTGTCGGGATGATAGTAGATGGTTGCGAAATAGTCGGCGGGCAGCGTCAAGGTCTGGAGGTCGCCGCCGGGCCAGATGATCTCGGTATGCAACTCGCCGCTGATCTCGCCGAGACCGAAATGTATGGTGAGATCGCTCTGGTTCCCTTCGCCGGTTGCACTTTCGACCTGACGCATGATCGCGGTCGTGTCGTCCAGCCAGATCCGGACGATGGCGCCGATGGCGGTACGGGCGATGCCGTGCCCACCGACCAGCCGGACCTTGAGCCGGTGCCCGGCGTTGCCGCGGTTGCGGTAGAGGCGACCGGCCGTAGCAAGGTCGAGGTCGCCGTCGTTGTCGTAGTCGGCCCAGGCGCCGACGACGGTGTTGGCATCGGAGATCGTTGATGCGTTGGTCACGTTTACGAACTTCCATTGACCATCGTTGCGGTACAAGACATTGTGATCGCCGTTGTAGACGCAGGTGAAGTACAGATCGAGGTCGCCGTCGTTGTCGTAGTCGCCGAGCGTCGGCGAAGCAAACGATTCCTGCCATTGCAGCCCGGTATCGCTCCTGATCTCGAACCGCCACCCTTCGCCCGGCCCGCGGTTCTGTAGGAACTGCGGTCGATCCTGATACATCGGTGGATGGCTGAAGTTGCCGACGAACAGGTCGATGAATCCGTCGTTGTCCAGATCCCCAAAGACGCTGCCGATCGTGTGACCGTAGGCACCGTCGCTGCCGTCACCGGCAACACCCAGCTCGGTCGCCGCATTGCGAAAACGCGGACTCTCGTTCCCTTCGCCCCCTTGATTCTGCCAGAGGCGGTTGGGTTGGAGACGATAGTTCGACACATAAACATCGAGGTCCCCGTCCATGTCGAAATCGGCAGCGGTAGCGCCGCGCCCCTGCTGCCGGCCTGATCGCCAGTGCCCGGTGAATGAACGGCCGGCCTGGCTAAGAAACAGGTAGTCGGGGAACGCCCGCGCCGGCTGCGACGTCTCCCAGCCGACGAGGTAGATATCGAGGAAACCGTCGCCATTGAAGTCACCCCAGCGTCCGCCGAGCGAGTAGTGCTCGCCGACACCGGGCAGCATCCGCGTGACATTGCGGAAACCTTTGCCCTTGTCGTTCCAGAACAGCTTGTGTCCGTTCGGTGCGTACAGGTCGAGGAAACCGTCATTGTCGAAGTCGCCCCACACCCCTTTACCGCCGGACAACTCGGTATGCACTTTCGTGAACCGCGTTCCTTCATCATTGCGCCAGACGCTACCGGACATGTACGCGTCGACCCAACCGTCGTTGTTGTAGTCGCCCCACGAAATCTCGGCGACCTCGAATCCTACCTCTGCCGTGACATCCTCGAAGATCGGGCCGGCGACCGCTACGCCGACAGGCGCCAGCGGCGCCAGTTCAATTTCGGATTTCGGGTTTCGGATTTCGGATTTGTCCCCAGGTGGCATGAAGAAGCTGGACTGGCCTTCGGCTTCAGGAAGAATGGGTTTTGGGATAAATATGACGTCGCTGTCGGCGGCGAGGCGCACCTTGCGAATGATGAGCGGCGCCATGTCGAGGCCGGCGAGACGCAACTCGTTGTTGCCGTCTGCGATCGCGGGCAGCGGCACGTGAAAGACACGGTCGAACGATATGCCGTAGCGGGTGTCGAGCGTCCGCAGCGGCTGGCCATTCCACAGCACCTCCATGGCACGGCTTGATGCGGGATGCGCCGCTACGGTGATCTCTGCCATGACGGTTGACTGCGGATCGGCAACCGTGCACCACATCGACAGCGCGATCGGCGCACGCATCGTGTGACGGTCGACGTACGGCTGCTCCAGCGAGAATCCGTCCGCGGACTCCGCAATAGTCAGGGGTGCGTTTGCGGGGTGGTAGAGCCAGGCATCTTCGTAGGTAAAGAGCGGTGTGCCGTCGAGGTGAGCGCCGGGTTCGACGGTTGCAACGGGGCCAACCTGTTCGAGCTGCTGCCAGACGACGGCCGGATCGTCGGGTGCAGGAGCGGCGGTCTCGATACGGACGTCGAGCTGCTGGCAGTTGTTCGACGGGTTCGACGGCAGACCGGAAATATTCGCCAGGTCGACGAAGACCCAGACCTCGGTGCCGCCGGTGACTTGCGCGGCGATCTCCGGCGGCACCGACAGGATACCCTCCTGCCAGCCGTGGCGGCTGGTCTCGAAACGGCTCGTCTGGTCGGCCAGGATCCAGTTGATCCCGTCGGTGCTGACGCGCAATCGCGTGTAGCCGCCCAGGAAGCCGCCGTTACCGGAAGCCTTTGCGTCGACGGCAATGTCTGTAACGGTGACATCGCCGAAATAGCGGTAGATCAATTGGGTGTTGTGCGGACCTCGGTTGGTAATCTGCCCTTTGGTCCACCGGTCTGACGGCGGGACCGCTGCGACGACGTCCGATGCATATTTGTTCGTTTCGAAATCGTCCGAGTACGTGAACTGTCCGTTTGCATCCGGCCGAATATGAACGCCAATTCCGGCACAGACGTCAAGCACGCCGACCAGCGCATAGATCAAAAATCGTGTTTGCATCGTCAACAATGACTCATAAGCGTTATTTGAAAAATCACAGCCGCAAAAAGGCGTAAGAAACTCAAAAGTGTTCTGTTCTTTTGAAGTTTGTGTCTTTTTGCGGCTATTGCAATCTTCGAACGGTCAGGAATGCTACGATGCTCGTCCCCCGAAAACCAAGCACACCCAACCATGCCCACGCCTTCTGACATTATTGCCTGATCGCGCCGGAGTCGATCAGGCCAATCCTCATTCCCGGCCCGACGATTGTGACGACATACAACCAAGACGACTTGCCGGACTGGGCGGGAGCAGAGTAGTAGGTGATTGTGCCGCTTGCAACAGATCCCGGTGCGGCCTACCGTATTCGCGGCGCGGCGAGGCAGGAGGAAGTGGCGAGGTCCGGCGAGGCCTTGGTTGCGATGGTCTGAACGTGCTGCCGCCGCCGGTGCGTGGAAGTTGTACACGTACAGTATTTCCTGAATCCTCAACACCTCTATCGTACGGGTACCCCATGAAAGGTCTTCAGTTCTTCCTCATTTTTGCCACGATTATCGCAAGTGCGGCAGTTGCCGCACCTTCAAGTGTTGGGGTGCTCAGCGCCTACTACATGCCTGACCCAAAGCCGCCGCCGGACTCGAACCTCGTCGAGGGCGAGCTGAAGCCCCGCACGGCCGGCAAGATTTTCGCACCGCTGCAGAAGCTCTACACGGATTACGCCGACTTCGGCGGCGCCCGGGTGGTACTTCGCAACGACGGGAAACAAATCATGCGGATCGGTTCCGTCGAGCTGAACGGTAAGCCGGTCGAAGCGCATTACGTCGATTTTCTCGATAGTGAGTGGGACGACCGCGGTGTGGTCTGGTATCGGGTGCGCCCGAACCTGATGCGGCCGGGGCAGTGCGCAGAGGTGTACATGCGATTTCGCCGGCGCCCGGCAGGTGATGCGGCGACGGTAAAGGTCCAGCTCGGGGACGGCAGCTCGGTCGCGGCGACGATCCCGTACACTGAGCGACAACTGCAGATCGAATATGTCATGGCGGATGAATCCCGCCAGACCCTCTACATTTATGCTCGGCGAACCAATGGCGCGGCCGCGGGCAAACTCACGGGCGTGTCGCTGGACGGCGTGCCGCTGGAAAACGTCTCGATTTACGGCGGCGACTTTCCCGGCGGCATCGCACTGGCTGTCGCCGCGCTTCCGAGTTCCCTGCGGATCGGCGATTTTCATGTAGCCGGGGCACAGGCCAGCGACGGGCAGTCAACGGCGGCGCAGTTCCGCGTGCTGCCGTTTTTCTTCATGCGCACGAGCTGGAACTGGGGCCCGTCTGAGCCGGAGCATACGCGCGAGCTGCATATGAATACGTGGTTCAAGAGCCCGGGCCTATCGGCGGAGCGGTTCGAGCAACTGGGTGTCTACGCCGATTCCGGTCGGCACGAGCGCCACCGGTTCGAGTACTACTACGACGAGCCGGACGCCAAGGACCAGGCCCCTGGCTGCTTCGAGAAGTATGGCGAGTGGCAGGACGAACCGCCTGATATGACGGGCCGCGCCTGGGCTCGTGGGCTCGGCCGCAACGCCCGCCAACGGGTGACGTGCGGAATGTTCGAGCGGGATTATGCCCAGATCCCGCATGCTGCCAACTACATCATCACTAACGGCACGACGCGTCCGCTGAACTGCGCCGTGTACGGCCAGCTCACCGACATCGCCTCGACTGATCCGTACCCGGTCAACTTTTTCGGCGCCGACCACACGCTGGTCCGCGAGCAGCATGCGTATATGTGGCGGGTCAGCCGGCCGACCGTCATGCACGCATGTATGGAGGCTTACCACGAGGGCAGCATTTCCGACCGGCCCCCGACCGGCGCCGAGTACCGCCAGAACACGATCCAGGCGATCGGCTGCGGCGCCAAGGGCATCCACAGCTGGGTCGCCGGCGGCAGTAACGGCTGGCGGAACAACGAGGATCTCGCGAGCGGCGTAGTCGCGGTCAACGCCATCGCCGAGCATATCGAGGACGACCTGGTGCTCGGGGTGCCGATCGATATTGTGTCGAATGATGCGGGGCAGACGGAGGCCGGGTCGTTCTGGTACCTGGAGCCGGGCGAGTATCAACTCGACAAGCCGTGGATCAAGGAGAAGGTGTGGACGGGGGCGTTGTTGTGCGGCCCGGATGCGATCGTCATCGCCGCGGCCAATCACATCCCGGCGAGCCGGCCGCCGCCCGACATTGTCCCAACGGAGAACGTCACCGTCACTGTCCAGTTGCCGGACTTTCTGCAGTCGGTCGCCGCGTTCGAGGTCACCGCGGCCGGCGAGTCCGCCTATGCCTGTAGCGTCGTGGATGGCACGGCAGAATTCACGATAGACGCCATTACGAGCGGCCGCATCTTCGTGCTGCGGCGGAAATAGCGGGCATCATTCAGG
>CAYWQM010000087.1:0-17812 GCA_964460215.1 uncultured Lentisphaerales bacterium | reverse complement strand
TGATGAGCGAAACGAACCTTTAATCTGCGAAATCTATGAAAGCAGCCCTGAGTCAAATGGCCAGCTATGACGAGGAGGCGGAATCGGCCTTGGCAAAAAACTGCTTGAACGCACAGGAGAGCAGGCAGAGATTTTGTCGGCAGCAGAAACGGGGACGCCCAGTGCCTGTATCCGATCACCTGGCTGTGACGAACGCCTAGGAAAGTCGGGATTCCACCAGGCCGCCGGGCAACGATCGGCACTGATCTATTGCAGTCGATTCCTCAACGGCCGAGTACGAGACGAAACCCGATGTCGACGCCGGTATAGGCCGGCCGGCCGTAATCGCGCTCGGCACACTCGAGATACCTCGGAAGATAGGAACTCACCCAGGACGCACCACGCAGGACACGGTAGACCTGCTTCGCACTGTGCCATTCGTCGGTCCACTCCCAGGCGTTGCCGCCGACGCCGAAAATGCCCCATTCGTTCCCACCGCTTTCCTCGACCGTACAGGTCACGACATGACCATCGACGTACTCCGCCACCTGGCAGGCAAGAAAATCCGTGTCGTCATCATAGTTGCCGTACGCCGGCGGCCAGGTGTTGCCCCAGGGATAGCGGCGGTCGTCGCCGCAACGGGCAAAGGTCGACCATTCCTCGCCCGTCGGCAGGCGATAGGTGTAGCCCTCGGGAAGTCGACCTGCCGCCGCCTCGCGGGCCGTCAGCGATTCGGCGTAGGCTGACGCCTCGTGATGGTTGACATTGATGACAGGGCGACGGTCAGTAGTCAGGTCGTGTCCCCTGAAATCCGTGCCGATGTGGCTCGGGTAGAATTGGCGGTACTCGCTGTTGGTCACCTCGTACTTGCCGACCCAGCCGTCGAGCGCTTCGATCCAGACAAACGCCATGCCGATCTCGGGCATGGTGAAATTTTTCTCGTGCTCACCGGCGGCAGCGGGTGCTGCCGTGTCATCACCGGCAACCTCGAGGGGGACAGTTACGATGCAGTTGTGCCAGGCGGTGGTCTGTTGCCTGGTTTTGACGTGCGGCCACGACACCTCGAGCGGCACGTCTCCGGTGTGTGTGCCCAGGCCGAAATGAAGCGTCAGATCGTTCATGTTGCCCCAGCCGGTGGCACTCTCGACCGAGCGCGTCAGGATGCGGTCGCCCAGCTTGACACGTGCGACCGCGCCGACTGCGGCACGACTGACACGAGCGCCCGGTCCGGTGTCCCCGACGAGTTTTACCTTCAGCCATCTATTGGCTGTGCCGCTGTTGCGATACAGCCTGCCGCCGGCCATCAGGTCGAGATCGCCGTCGTTGTCGAAGTCGCCCCAGGCCGCCTGTCCGGAATTGCGGATGCCGTCGAGTCCCGCCTCCTCCGTCACATTTGTGAAGGCCCATTCCCTGCCGGTCGTGTCATTGCGATAGAGGACCGCAGCGTTGTGGCCGTACACGGTGGTAAAGAACAGGTCCAGGTCGCCGTCGTTGTCATAGTCTCCGAGCGCCGGTGAGGCATACGACTCCTGATAGTGGACACCGCAGGTTCCGAGGTTGTCGAAAGTGTACCCGCTGTCGGGTCCGAGATTACGGAGAAATTGCGACTGCGGCTGGCCGCCGTGGGCGAAGTTGCCGGCGAACAGGTCGATGTAGCCGTCGTTGTCGATGTCGCCCCAGGCCGCGCCGATGCTGTGTCCATAGCCGGCGAGTACACCGCATTCAGTCGAGGCGAACTTAAACTTTCCGGCACCGTTGTTGCGCCACAGGATGTTGCCGCGCAGTCGATAGTTGGAGACATAGATGTCGGTATCCCCGTCATTGTCGTAATCGGCCGCGCTGATACCGCGCGCCGGGTGCGGGGTCTGCGACTGCCAGTCGCAGGTAAAGCGCCGGTTGCCGGTGTTGATGAAGATGGCATCGGGATACGCATCGACCCGGCCCCAAGCCTCGTAGCCGCCCCAGTAGAGGTCGACGAATCCGTCACCATTGATGTCCAGGCAGGTGCCGCCGTCACTGGTGCCGGACGGACCGGAATCCAAAGGTACGACGGTAAATTCGCCGGTTTCCGATCCGTAGCCGACCGTCTTGGCCCTGGGCCTGAAGAAGTCGAGGTAGCCGTCGTTGTCGAAATCGGCCCAGCTCGGTCCGCCGCCGCCGCGAGGGGCTTCGACGAATCTCGTGCCGCCCTCGTTGCGCCAGAGCTGATAGGACATCAGGTCCGGCCAGCCATCGTTGTTGTAGTCGACCCAGGCAGCACGTTCCGAGCCGGTGTTCTCGATGCCCAGTGCCGCTGTTACATCCTCGAAGGTGACCGTGGCCGCCGGCGCGAAGACCGGCAATGCCCCGACCAGAATTATCAACCAGCGATTCATTCTTCAAACTCCGAAAAGTCCATCCCAGGACCGTATTTCATGCCGCTGAGCTCGGGCCTGGCGACCTGGACCATTTTGATTGTTGCTTCGGCGATTTCTTCCGGATCACGAACCTGTCCGGCGTCCAGCATTTCGGCGACGGAGGGGATCCACTTCTGTCCGGCTGACTCGCTCGCCTGGAACTCGGTCATCTCGGTTCGCACCAGGCCCGGACCGGCAGTGAAGACCAGGACGTTGCTGCCTGCCTGTTGCAGTTCCGCCACCAGCGCTTTCGACAGTTCCATGAAGCCGGCTTTGCTGGAGCCATAGCCGCTGCCGCCGGGCGGTTTGCCGCCGTTCATGTTAATGATGATTCCGCTGTCCTGCTCCATCATGTGTGGCAGGACTGCGTGCATTGTGAGGAAGCTGCCGAGCAGGTTGACGGTCACATCCGCCCACCACGCCTCCGGGTCGACCTCCCATACCGCGCCGATACACCAGAAACTGCCGGCGTTATTGAACAGGATGTCAATCGCTCCGAAGCGTTCGAGCGCCGCATCGACCAGGCGCTGGACCTGGTCGCGATCGGTGATGTCGGTCGGCACTGCCAGGCCGTTTGCCCCTTCCGCTTCGATGAGTGCCACTGTTTCATCCAGCAGGTTGGCGCGACGGCCGCAGCAGACGACATTGGCACCATGCCGCGCGAACATCACGGACAGCGTCCTGCCGATGCCGGCGCCGGCGCCGGTGACGATGACGGTGCGGTTGTTTATTTCCATGGTTTTGTCCTTGCCTGTAAGGTTTTGATCGTTGGCATTTTATTGTGCCAGACCGTATTATAGCACAGTCTATCGCAACGTTCATTTATCTTTACTTTAGCCCTGAATGGAAAATGCTCATGCGCTGTTTTTTCATTGTAATTCTGTCTCTCACTTTCTTCCTGGTGCACGAACTGGCTGCAAAAGACGTCACCATTGTTACCAGCGGTCCCACTGAACCGGATACTGTTTACCTCTCGCGCAACGCCGCTGCTTTGCAACAGGTGCCGCTGGACGGCGTCTGCACCTGGATCGCCACACCGACACCGGTCGAGCTCGAAGCCGGCGGCACCGATATCTGCCGGGTGCCGAGCGGTCGTCTCAGTCGGCACGTGACCGGTGAAGACGGCTTCGACGTCGGGCAGAGTGTGGTGTTTCGGAGGCGCATACCGGAAGCCAATATCACGCCGGCAATCGCCGACCTGCAGTCGGCCGAATTCGACCGGTTTCACAGCAACTTTATTTCCGCTATAACCGGCAACGCCCGCGGACCGATAGATTGGTATGATGACGAATGGTGGGCAACGATCTGTCACAACATCGGCATGATCGCAAAAGCTGCCAAGCAGGGCGGCTGCAAGGGCATCCTGATCGATCCGGAAGTGTATTCGTATTCATGGTGGAATTACCAGCTGCTGACCGAAACGCAACCATTCAAATCGAGCTATCGGCGCGGCAACAAGGAGATGTACAAGGGCAAGACAATCGCTGACGTCACGACCAAGGTCCGCCAGCGTGGCCGCGAGTTCGCTATCGCAATCAATGCGGAGTTCGCGGACCCGGTCCTGATGTTCTTCCATGCCGTCAGCTACGCCGCCTGGCAGACGGAGGATCCGCGTTGGGACACTTACGCGGAAGCGCCGTTCGGCTTGATCGCGGCGTTTATCGACGGCATCCTCGAGGCATCGACGGACGAAACCACGATTGTCGACTGCGCCAGCCAGGTGAAGTGGTGGTCCACGCGTGCCCAGTTCGAGAGGGCGCGGCGGCTGACCAAGGATGTTGGTGCGACCATGTCGAAGGTGCCGGAGCAGTATCGCAAAAAGGTCCAGATGGGCTTCACTTTTCGCCTGGGCGTTCATCCGAACGAGGAGCAGCTTGGCGAGCAGAGAAACGCACCGCTGCCCTGGGAAAGCTGGATGTACGATCCGGATTCGCCGGAATCGAATTACTTCTCGCCCGAGAAACTCGAAAAGACGCTGAAGCTCGCATTGGAAATCGGAGACGGCTACATACTGTTCTGGAATTATCGAGCAACATGGTGGCTTGATAGCGCCGATGCCCGCCCCGCAGGTGACGCACTGATGAGCGATCGCAACCGCTATGTGCCGCGAGTGTACTGGCAGGCACTGGAAAACGCTCGAGCCTCTGTACAATGAGAAATTGCCGGCTTGGACGGTTCACACTTATCGAACTGTTGGTGGTCATCACGATCATCGCCATTTTGGCGGCGATGCTGTTGCCGGCGCTCAACCGGGCCAAGGACACGGCCCGTCGTGTTCTTTGCCTGAGCAACCAAAAGCAGATTTCCCTGGGGCTCTTGAGCTATTGCGATGACAGCGATGAATGGTTCATACCCAACGTCCCCAACTACTGCGTAGGAAACAGCCAGTACGATGCGCAAGGCGGTGCCTGCGACACTCTCGGCGGCGGCATCAGTACGGCGAGCAGTTGTTTCAACGCCATGCTGGTCTGGCTGGGGTACGCGCCCTACCCGCATGCCTGGAATAATGTGCAGTATCGGCCGGCCGAAAGCATCTTCCGGTGTCCGTCGGAAACATCGGATACAGACAACCTTTCGGTCGACGACAACAACGGCCATGACTGGTACGGCACGCATTACGCGCTCAACGAAAAACTGTCGATCTACAACTCATGGCCCGACCCCCCGTATGACGGCAGGCGCTGGCGCCGCATGTCAGGGGTTGTCTCATCTACGCAGTGTTATCTGCTCGGTGACACGCAAGGGAACACCCCCAGCCTCTTCGCCCGCGCCGATTACACCAGGCATTGGCCCGGGCTCAATATTATTTACGTCGACGGCCACGGAGAGTTTCATACGGAGATGCTGTCGACGGTGGCCGGCAGTTACAACTGGAATGACTTCCCGTTGCCCGGTCATCCGTAGGAAAGAGCCTATGCTGAAAATTTCCACCGTCGTTTTCCTTGTCGCAATCGTGCTGCTGCCTGCCTTCACCTACGCCGGCGACGAGTGTGTGCTGGTGCGCGACGGACAACCGATGGCCGCCATCTTCGTACCCTCCGAAATGTCCTATGTCGTGATGCAGGCGGCCACGTCGTTCCAGTCCTATGTGCGCAAGATCACCGGGACGGAGCTGCCGATCCTGGCCGAAGAGGGGTTTCGTTTCCATGAAACGGTCGGTTTGGAAAAGATTGCGCCGCAGCTCAACTCTGTGTTTATCGGGCCCTGCGAAGCCACCGCCGCGGCCGGCATCGATCCTGCCGAACTGCCGCCCGAGGGGTATCGGATCCTGTCGAACCGGCGCGCGCTGTACATCGTCGGTCGCGACGACGATGTGACGACGGAATGGGAATACCGAAAGTCGTCGATGTGGACGGCGGGGCCGAATCGGCAGCACGGCACGATGCACGGTGTCTATGCATTTCTCGAGGAGGAACTGGGCGTGCGCTGGCTGTTCCCCGGTGCCCTTGGCGAGATCGTGCCGAAGCGGAAGAGTCTCGGTGTCGGCAAGCTCGACCGCACCGATGCACCGCGCCTGCAGTACCGGCTTATCAACCCGCCGCCCCACGTCCGCAATGAGAGTGTCGCAGCTTCACGTCGGCTCGGTATAACGGACCAGCAGCGGCACCAGTTCATCATTGAACATGAACAGTGGATGCAGCGGATGCGGATCGGCAAGGTAGGTGGCACGGAAAAGACCCACGGCCATTACATGTTCTGGCTGCGACACGGCAGGGAACACCCGGGGTATTTTGCGCTTCGGACCGACGGTACACGCGCCAACCCGAACAAGTCAGGCAAGGACGCCGTGCGCCTGTGTCTGTCTAATGATGCGTGTGTCGAGGCATTTGCCGGGCTGCTCAGCGAGTTGTTCGCGGCGAACCCGAACCTGAAGATCGTCGGCTATAGCCCCGACGATTACAGCGACCGGGAAGTGCCGGTTTGCGTCTGTGAAGAGTGTATCGCCATGGGCCCGACAATTTCCGATCGGTACGCGATTTTTTATTCGGAGGTGGCGGCAATTGTGGCGAAGAAATTCCCGGATCGGTACGTCGCGAATTTCGCTTATGGCTACTACATGGATGCACCGACCACCGTCAGGAAGCTGCACCCGAATTTTCTCGTGTTGATCGTCGGATACAATCGCTGGGCCGGCGCCTGGGCCGGCGGTGACGATGACGCAATCCGTGAACGTTCACTCGAGCACAGCCTGCGTTGGGCCGGTATTGCGGGCAAGGTCATCTGGCGCCCGAATCTGTTTATCCAGAACGAATTCGCCATGCCCCGGGTCTATGCCCACAAACTCGCCGAGGATTATCGCCAGTTCTATGCCACGGGCAAGATGATCGGCGTGCAGCATGATCATTTCTATGCTCACTGGGGCGCTGAAGGCCTGGACTATTACCTCGCCGTCAAGCTCGCCTGGAACCCGACCGCCGATGTCGACGCACTCATCGACGATTACTGCCGGGCCGGATTCGGGGCGGCGGCCGGGGCGATCCGTACGTACTTCGATACTGTCGAAGCCCATACAAACGCGATCGCCGCGCAGCGATATTCACGCCGGGCGCACCTTGCTGAACAGGACAGGTTCATACGTCGAAACTCCGGTATGCCGGTTTTTCTCGGGGAGCTGCACAAGCAGGAAATACTTGATCAATGGCAGGGACTGCTCCGGCAGGCCGTGCTTGAGGCAGCCGGCGATACCGAGGTGTTGCGGCGTATTGAAATGTTGCAGGTCGCAGTGACCGCCCTGTCCCACACGATTGCGATCCATGACCTGGACTGCGCGATCATCTTCAAAGTCCGTGATCCCCAACGCCGGGAGATCGTCGATGTGTTGAATGCCGCCTGGGCTTTCGCCCGAAACAATGCGGATACCCAGGGTATCCACATGCCATACGCCATGTCGGTGTGCGGCCTGTTCAGGTTGCGCGAAAAATGGGGTCTCGAATGAAGCAGGGCTTGGGAAAATCGTGATCATGTCCGGAAAGCACCCTGTCATTCTGCTGCTTCTTGTCCTGGCCGCTACCGTTGCCGGCAAAGAAGTGACGATCATCAGTGCCGGGCCGAACGCCCCGGACACGCGGTACCTGTCCCGCAACGCAGCGGCCCTGCAGCAGGTGCCGCTCGACGGTGTCGCCACCTGGATCGCTTCGCCCGTGCCCATCAGGGACGAGACCGGGACCCTGGTGACCACCCGCCTGGACAGCGGACGACTGTGCCGGTTGCCGACCGGTGAAGACGGCGCCGACGTCGGCCAGACAATCGTGCCGTACAGCCTGGGGCGGTGGCGACCAACCCACGAGATCCCGCCCGAGCACATCGCCCCGGCGATTGCCGACCTGGGGGCGGTAGAGTTTGATCGTTTCGACAGCAATTTCATCCATTGCCTGCTGGGCAACGGCGGTCATGCGATGAACTGGTTCGACGACGAACTGTGGCGGATCATCTGTCACAACATCGGTGCCATCGCCAAAGTCGCAAAGCAGGGCGGCTGCCGTGGTATCCTGATCGATCCGCAGGCCTACTCGTACTCGATGTGGTCGTACCCGATCCTGACGGAAACATCCGGACGGACATTCACCTACCGGCGGGGCAACAAGGCGTACTATGAGGGCAGGACGTTTGCCCAGGTCGAGGCGACGGTTCGGCAGCGCGGCAGGGAGTTCGCAGGTGCTGTCAATGCCGAGTTCGCAGACCCGATCGTGATGTTCTTTCGCGCTGCCGGTCTCGCAGCCTTACAACTTGACGATCCGCGTTGGGATTCGATTGAGCAGACGGACTTCGGACTGATCTTGCCGTTCCTCGACGGTATGCTGGAAGGCTCGACCGATGAAACGATTATCGTCGACTGCAACAACCAGGGGTTGTGGACGACGCGTGCTGAACTCGAGCAGGCGCGCAACCTGGTCCTCACGGAAGGGCTGGCCCGGTCACAGGTGCCGGCGTTGTACAAGAAGAAAATCCGCGTTGGTTTCTGTTATCGCCTCGGTTTCCACCCCCAGGAGTACGAGATCGAGGGCCGCGGACGATCCGGCACCAGTACGTTGTACGACCCCGCACTGCCGAAGACGAACTTCTTCTCACCCGACAGGCTCGAGAAAACACTGAAACTGGCGCTTGATATAGGCGATGGCTACGTTCTGTTTTACAACACGCGTGCCTGCTGGTGGCTCGACAGCATCGAGGCGCGCCCCGCTGCTGATGCACCGATGAACAAGTCCAACCGCTGGGTGCCGCAGGCGTACTGGCAGACACTTGATAAAGCCCGCAGGGCTTTTGACTGACCCCTGAACCAAGAGACTGCAAATGACCTGGGCAGACTTCCATCCCGAAATCGTTGAGGCGATGGCCAATATGGAGCCGTGGCCGTGTGAGATCATCCGGACGGGGTGTGGCCCGTGTGGTCAGCCGTCGGTGGTCATGGGGCCGAACGGGGAGCTGGTCGTGGAAGGATTCCGGGCGACCGAGATAGAGGCGTGCTTTGCCGGGCAGCCGCCGCCGCGCGACGACCTCACCGGCTACGTTTATCACAGCACCGACGGCGGCTTGGAGTGGGCAAAGCTCTGCGATGTCCCGTTGCATTTCCGGGTGCCGGACGAATGTGACAGGACCTACGGCCCCCAGCTCCAGGGCATGGGCTTTCTGCGCGACGGTACGCTGCTGTCGATTATTCGCAACTACTATGGCAAAGGGCAGATGTCGGTAGACAATGAGACGTTTCACAGCCGTGTCTGGATCACCCGCTCGACCGATCGCGGCGAGACCTGGAACGAACCTGTCGAACTGGACCCGGCACCCTATGAATTGATCGGCGGCAACAAGGTCCGCTTCCACCAGCTGCGTGACGGTACCGTGCTGATGCCGATGAGTTGTACACGCTGGTCACGCCCGGGCAAGTTGCTGGCGGAGGATGAACGGGTGCTGTGCACCCAGATGTACGCCTCGAGCGATAACGGCAAGACGTGGTCGACAATCGGCAACCTGGGCACACACAGCGACGAGCCTGACCTGCTTGAGTTGCCGTCCGGGCGGATTCTCGCCAGTACCCGGTTCCAGCGGATCAAGATGCCCGATGACCCGCCCGAGCTCTACCGCCCCGACGGCGAGCGGGGCGGCAGCGTCTACAAGCAGACAGCGGTCTTTTACAGCGACGACGGCGGCCGGACCTTCAGCGACCACCGCCTCCTCACCGGTTGGCTGCAGCAGACCGCGTGCCTCGTTCGGCTCAGTGACGGCACCGTTGTCCTGCCGTTCGGCCACAAGGATGCGGGGCAGGGGCAGCGGTTTATGGTCAGCTATGACGAGGGCGAGACGTGGGGTAAAACCGTTTTTGAACTCAATAAATGCGGCATGTATGCCAGTTCCGTTGTCCTCGACGACGATACCATCGTCACGGCGTTTGCCGTGGAATGGCATTCCGACGGCCGGAACGAGCTCGATGTCTTGCGCTGGCGGGTGCCGCCCCGGGAGGTCGTCGAGAAGAATGGCGTCTTCAGGCCTCGACTCGCTGCAATTCTCTGAACCGCAGAGAAAAGTCGATGTACGGCTGCTCAGGACTTATTCGCCGGCGCCATCGATGATTCGCTGGAAACGGTCAAAGCCCATGCTGAGCGCCACGTTTATACCGACCAGGCGATAAGGGTCCGTGTCGCGTCGGACGAATGGTATATCACCGGCGGCGGAGGTCTGCCAGTGCCGTGCGGTCTTGAACAGGGTCTTGACGATCGTCTCGACACCTTCATCCCAGAAGCCGGCCGGGTACGCGAAGTAGGGCGCATCAATCCCCATGACAGTGCGCACGCGTTCGAGAGAGCCGGCCATTTCATCGCGGGCCTCGTCCAAATCCCGGACGCCCTGCTGCGGCCCGGTCAGGAACAGATGGCGCTTGGTGTGCGGGGCGATGCACCAGCCGGCGGCGCCTAACTGTTCCAGATGCTCCCAGTCCATGGCCGGATAGGCTTCCATTGCCGGCAACGGCTTCCGGTCCGCCAGATCGGTGACCGTGAAGACAGTCGCGCGAAAGCCGTGTTCCTGCAGAATCGGAAAGGCGTTCTCGAAGACGTTGAGACGGTTGTCATCGAAGTCGATTGCAACAGTGCGCTGGGGAAGCGTCGTACCGTCATAGAGCCAGCCGGCAAGGTCATGATGTGTGACTGCGGTATATCCGTGAGCATCAAGATATTCCATCTGCCGGCGAAACTCGCCCAGGTTGATCCGCCCTTCATCATTCGGGACCGTGGTCTCATGATCCGGATGGACTCGATGGTAAGTGAGAATAGGGATGTTGTTGGTCAATGTGAACTCCTTGCCTATTCGCTGCGGTCCCGAAATGCCGGCCTCAGTATATATATATACGGTGTGTGTCGCGACCGATGTGTCAAATCAAAAGAGCTTACACTGGCTTCCATCGAAAACGAATTGGGCATGCCTGATCACGAATTTTGACGAAATGTCGTAAAAAACTAAAAAAAGGCTTGCAATTTGCGTAGGAATTTACGATACCACGTACATGCTCAAATGCGAAAATGTCATTTAACACAATACTCCTAGTGAATACTAGGCATATAAACTAATCGGAGGAATAGCATGAAAAAGCTACTCACACTGATCATCGGGTTGTTGGTTCTCGGTACATTCACGGAAGCCCAGATCGCCAAGACGATCACCTACCAGGGCGTACTCAAGGATGCCAGCGGAGCTAGGGTCACCGGCACCGTCGATTTGGATCTCAACATTTACGCGGCCAGTGGTGGCGGCTCACTATATGCCGACGGACACGCCGGCGTAAGCGTTGACAACGGTCTGTTCAGCGTTGTTATCGGCACTGGCAGTGGCGGTGCGATCAGCCTGCCGTTTAACGAGGCGTACGAGCTTGGTATTACCGTCGATTCCGGCACGGAATTGGCGCCGCGCACAAGTTTGACCGCCTCACCATACGCGCTCAATGCCGGCGGGGTCAATATTTCCGGCGGCAGTAACGGCGACGTACTGACCAATGACGGCAACGGCAATGGTGCCTGGACCTCGCCTGGAGCCGGTCCGCAGGGGCCACAGGGTAAGGCTGGTGCCGACGGTGCAACTGGTGCTGCTGGTGCTGCCGGTGCTGCCGGTGCTCAAGGTGACCCCGGACCGGTCGGATCGGAATTCTGGGATGGCGATATTGCCGGGAATATCAACAGCGCCAACACCGGCAACGTCGGTATCGGGACGTCGACTCCAGATGGCAAGCTGCATGTCGCGGGCTTGATCCGGGCTAATTCCCATATGGTGATTCCGGATGACTACGAATTTATATGGTCAGGTACAGGCACCTCGATCGGAGGAAGGGCTCATAGAATTTACTTTCAGGTCGGCAGCGGCATTCCCATGCAGATCATGAGTGATAAGCGCGTGCTTATCGGCGCTGCAGACGGCGGGGCGGCGGATGCCGTGAATCCGATCCGTCTGCAGGTCCATGGTCGCGGGATGCTCGGTGCGCTCGGCATCGGGAAAGGTGACGGGGATGCTCTGAACGCCAAGTTGGATGTTACCGGGGATGCGTTCATCGGTGAAGCGTCGGACGGTGTCAAGCTGGACGTCCTCGGCCACAACGGCGTCGTCTTGCGTGTGAACGGCTACGATAACGCCAGCTGCGTCTTTGGGCGGGCCGATGGGCTCGGTACGGCTTCGATCGGTACCCAAAACCTGAACCTGGCCGGAATCAGCTATCGCCTGATGGTTCACAGCAGTCATGTCAAGCGAACCCTCGGACTCAGCGCCGATGCGGGCGTCGAAACCGGCATACATCTTCTGGATGGGGGCACGGAACGGTGGAGAATATACAGTGACAACGACGTGGCCAGTGGTGAAGCAGGACATAAAAAATTGATTTTCGCAAAAGGCGACGGCACTGATTTGTTCTCCTTTACGCAAGGCGGCGATCTCACCCTGCGCAATCTCACCCAGACCAGCGACGAGCGGTTGAAGCAGAATATCCAGACGGTCCCGGCGGCGTTGGACAAAGTCATGCAGCTGCGCGGTGTCACTTTCGATTGGCGCAACGGGCCTGACAGCGGGCTCGGTGTCGTGGCCCAGGAAGTCGAAGCCGTTGTTCCGGAAATGGTCCATACCGCTGAGGATGGTTACAAGTCCGTCAGGTACAGCCAAATCAGCGCTCTGCTGATCGAGGCGATGAAGGAGCAACAGGCGCATATCGAGGCGCTGGAAGCTACGGTCGAGTCACTGAAGGCGAACAACTGACTCTGTCGAGCCTTGCTTCGGCTGCATCGTTTCAATGTATCGCGGTCTGTCAGGAGACCGTAACGCGTGTCTGTTCCCGCGTTGCTCCTCCTGGCAAACGTGTATGCAGCGGTCATTCCCCGATGTACATGTATCATTTCGTGTAAACCATGTGCATCCCGACCGCCGCGATCCCTCCCCGTTTTAAGTAGGGACAACTCTCTCTAATGACGAAACCCCATTCGTCGATGGCAAGAGAGACCAACTACCTGTCCCGCCAGGTCCTCCCCATGAAATTCGGACCCTTGTCCCAGCCGCGTGACCCCTTTCTCACGCCGACGAGCACCATCATTTGGCTGCAAGGTTGCGGATTTTACGTACCTTCTCGAACCTGCAGTTAGCCGCCCTGGCCAACGAACTGCAGGGCGAAAGGGGCCCGCCCTGGGCCGGATTAGTCCGGGTCGATGGGGTAGTGAGAAAACTCACATATCCCCCGGAGTAAACTTTTCCCTCGTTTCTTGCGTATCACGATGACACGTAGGGCAACTGTTTTACTCGACACGCAACAAGGGAGGGGGGGCGAACATCGAGACAATGTGTTGTAGGGGGAGACAAGGGACACCAATCCAGGAGAACGACCATGACCCAATCTATTCGCGTACTGACAATCGCCATCATGTTACTGCTTTGCTGCAGCACCATCGAGGCGGCGCCCGGCCAACAAAATCCGACCTTGCAAAGCGTGAGCCAACAAAGCCTGCAAAGCGTGGCTCCAGGCGCTCCGACCATCAGCCTGCCGGCGAGGAAGGTGGTTATTGATCCGGCCAAGCACCTGATGATCACCAATTTGGACGTGGTCGAGGATCCGGTACGTACCAACCCCAACGCCGGTCGCCGGGCAACCTGGACATTTAAACACCTGATGGAGAATATGGCCGGCGAGAACGACCCTGCTGAATTCACCCTGCGGTGGCTGGAGCATTGGGAAACCGATCAGGTCGTGAACGGTCAGGTGTCGCCGGCTCGCCCGGCCATCGGCGAGCTAATCATCGACCCGTGGGTGGACGCCAGTTGCCATGGTCAACTCGACCTGAGACTGGCCCCGTTCAAACTTCTCGCGATTGTCAATCGCATGGACCTGCGGGTGCACGACTCGAGGTCAGTGACTACTGCCGGTGAAGGGCGATTCATTTTCGGCGTTCTCGACCCGAATGGCATGCCGCTCCCGTTCACAGTGATATTCGAGTACGAACTGCTTGCAGAGAACATGCGTGAGTTGCGGGACTGGGCGCATCAATGGTACAGGCTGGGGCGCTATTCACTGGGCAGCCGCGGATACAACCGTGCGCTCGCGCGTATCACCCGCAGATTTACCGATGCCGGCAGGGCGCCGGACAAGGTCAACGGCAACCCGATCAACCAGATACGCACCAACGAGCTGGCTATCGGCCCCAGCTGGGAGTTGCGTGAGTTCATCCTCGATCGGGATACCGGAATGCTGGCTCAGTACACTGTCGCCCAGACCCCGGACACCATTGCTCTCAACGGAACACCGCAGCTGGCGCGGTTGATCAACGCGAACGAAGCCGCGCTCCTTGACGGTACGTTTGTCCTGCCTGCTGCCTGGCTTGGTCCGGGATCGATCGCCGGTCCGTTCCTGCCTTCGGACTTTCCTGATTTCGCGAAGCGGACCTTCACGGTCAACCCGTTCGGGGGACCGTTCGTCAACATTCCGTGGAGTGCCGCAAACATCAACAACAACGAAGCACGACACGCATTCGCGCTGAACACATGTAACGGCTGCCATCGGGACGAGACCAATACGGCGTTTCTGCAGGTTGATTTCCCGAGGCAACACAATTTACCGGAAAGCCTTGGCAACGAGGCCGAGCTGGCAGCTTTCCTGACCGGTGGCGAGGCTGTTGATCCGGTGGACCACGAAACGGTAACGGAATTCAACGATCTGAAACGTCGGGCCGAGGGCCTGAAGGAATTGCTCGAACACATCCAACGCGAAGGAATCACCAGCCTGCCCCTCGAACCCCATGTACCACGATTTGTCCACTGACGCCTGTTACTTCCCCCCCCGGTACAGCGTTGTAAAAAGTGGATGGAAAGAAATAGGCCGCTCATTGTGAGCGGCTTATTTTTTTGTCTACTGATCCGACGCATGTACTCCGGGTTTGGCGTTGTGCAGTCCACTGGTGTTGTTCAAAAGAAACCAAGGAATCCCGAACATTTCTTCGTCTTCGTCCCCATTTGCCTTGCCCGTTTTTTTCCCCCAGCACGAAGGATTGCCCGGACATTGGTGTCGTATTCTCCGCGTCCTTAATTCCGCGCCTGGATTTTCCGCCTGGATTATAGGGATGACATCCCGATATGTTGCGGACTGGGCCGGCAAATTCGTCCGGGCAGCCGTTGACGTATCCGATAGACCCTTTACGGCTTCAGACAGCTAAATAGAGGTGTATAAACCATTCTACAACAATTATTTACCTAACGATGGTGCATGGGTCTATAAAAATAATGGAGTTTTATCACGAGATGCCGAACGCATCATAAATTTCAATGTTTCAACAGATCCAATTTTTTGCTTGGAATTTCCGATAAATCTTCTTATAACTACCAACGCTTGTACTGGTGTTGTGAGCGGAGCGATTATAGCTCCTCTCGAAACTTGAATTAGCGAGACTCACTCCGTGACAGTCACGGTAGTAGAACAAAATACAGATAAAACTGGAGAAACAGGGTGACTAAAACTACCAATTGTAATCAAGTTGCGACTTCGATCGGAGATCTGCGAGAGCACGCACGGCTTTTGGGGGAGACTGTGATGTCCCGGGGTATTCGGTTTTTTGGAGCCTGTTTGCTGGTCATACTTATTTTTTCTTGTGGTCCCCTTCACGCATCGATAACGCTGTCCACCGAAGACGACAGGATTGAGAGCATAACCGATTTAAGCATCGATGGAGTCGTATATGATGCGACGTTCCATCATCAGATCAGCCCCAATGATCTTTTGGCTCTATACCCGAATGGTGAGCTGCCGTTTGCTGACAACCCGACTGCGACGCTGGCAGCGGAGGCGATCCGCGCGGCAGTTGCAGCGGCGGCGATTACACCGAGTAACGGTGGTCTTAAGACGGCGTATTATTACATCGGCTTTGGCGATTTTTCGAGCGGGGTGATGTTCGCGGTTTTGGATCAAGAAGTCGGGTTGCCAGGCGCTTACGAATTCAGCAACTACCAGAATCCCAGCTCCAATGGGTTGCCGAATGCGATGCCGAATAACCAGGCGCTGGTGTCTTTCGCTGTGCAGGCTGTGGTAGCCGCGCCCGCTGCACCGCCCAACGACGTCGGCGTGTGTCCGGACACATTGTCACAGGGCGGCGAAAACACTGCGAGCGCCAGCTTCATTTTGCACGACAGCATTGGTGGTATCGGCGGGGTCTCGCAGACCAGCGCCAGCTTCCAGGCGGAGTCCGGCTATATCCCGCAGACCCTGAGCGGCTGCAATTGCATGACCTGTGACGATTTCATTGCCGAGGCATGCGTGCAGTTGCAACTCACCCGTCAGACAACCCTGGCGCAGGCAGTTACACTGCTCGAAGGCTGGATTGCCGGCAGCGACCTGTTTAGCGTCGATATCTGTGCAGACGGCCTTGACGGCGCCGGGTCCTCGGAAGCCTGCTCCGCATTTATCCTGCAGAGCTTGCAGGCACCTGCGGGAGACTGATGTATCAGGTTGTTCGGCTTCCTTGGAGCCTGTCTGACGATGAGAGGAAAAGCGCGGTCGCCAATTTCGGGACTGTGGATGACCCCAACCCCATGCCCCTCGATACGCTCACTGACCCTGGCAACACGGGCCGGTTTCAGGCAGCGTCATATTCGACGATGCACACCCCGCCCCCTCCCGGTATTGAAGTTTCTGTTCAAGATCCTTGGGGAAAGCGCGGGCCTGACATCCCAAAAGCTCGTCTTTCGAGAGTTCACTCCATATAACTTTTTCTGACTTGATCCATAGACATTTCAAACGAACCTGTTACGGCCCGGGGAGGGTATTATGAAGATGCAGAAAAAATTTAATTGTACAATCATCGCACTTGCGATGACGATGGTGTTGGGGGTTGTTGACAGCCATGCCGTATGTGTACCCTGCCAGGACGTTGTGGATGACGTCCTGAATCGGGCATGCGATGAATTTGCTGCTTCGCCGCCGAACTCTCAAAACGAGATGGCGAACACTGCGGTCGAGATTTTTAACGGCATCCTGTTGGACACTGAACTGTGTGACGATGAACAAGCGTACCGCAGCAGCGCCGCCGTGTGTCAGGAGAATCTTCTCAGCCAGCTCGGCGTCAGCGAAGCTGCGTCGGCGTCGATGCCGGAACCGAGACTGGGGCCAGAACTGGATCCGATTTCGGAGCCGGAACCCGAGCCGAGACCCGAGCCGGAACCGGAACCCGAGCCGGAACCAGAGCCGGAGCCGGAACCCGAGCCGGAACCAGAACCTGAAAATCCCGTCACCTCTTACTCGGATGAATGGATTGATTTATACCCTGTAAACGAACCTATAGTCAACAACGGAAATACTTCCACAAACGTTGGAACCGGTTTAGCCTCTTCAGCCGGTGCAAAATATTTAAGTATGAGAACCAGCATTTATGGTTGGGCACAAAGGTCCAATGGTCTGCTAGTTAAAATGGTAGACAACGACCCCAACAGTGAAACGTTTCTCAATGAAGAAGTTGGATATATGTATAATAACAACTGGAAGATTGCATTTGTCGAACAACCGGGGACTAAGCTCGAACATGTGGGAATAATCCAGACTTCAGAAAACGTGCAGATATACTTTCCGGATACAGCGACTTCACCTTCAAGTTATTCCTTTAAGACGCTGCTCACTGACATTGGTCTTCATATTTTATTTCCGTTGAATGAACCAGAACCAGAACCTGAGCCAGAGCCGGAACCGTCAAATGGTTTTGTTGTTATAAAAGATGGAAAATATCATCAAGTCCACACAGATGAAAGAATAGAAGCCACACCAATTACAAAGGATTTACCGCCCTCAAAAATAATGTTAGAATATGGTGATTGTAGTGTGCCGTATGACAGGGTTTCCCGGGATAGTAATATCGATTCTCCCGTCGATTATGGATATTATTATAATGACCATATATATAAACCGGAAAATGAAAGATTATTAAGATACTCGGACTCCGGTATAG
>CAYWQM010000086.1:0-18107 GCA_964460215.1 uncultured Lentisphaerales bacterium | reverse complement strand
TGTTGACCACACAGGAAGTCAATTATGAAACTTGGACTCGCAATTCCACAGGACTTACTGACCCCGGACAACTTCCGGTTCGCCAAGCAGGCGGGCTGCACGCAGGTTTTTGTGGGGTTCGGGAAGATTACCGTTGAAACGTATCCCCCGGAGGTCCCGGGCGGCCTGGAGCGGCGCGTGGCGTATTCCCAGCCGAACGAAGAGCCATGGACCTATGAGGGGATGTGCAAGATGCGGGATATGATCAACGATGCCGGCCTGGAATGGGAGGCCATCCAGAGCTTCGACGTCAAGCACTGGTATGATGTGCTGCTGGATGGTCCCCGCAAGGCCGAACAGATGGACAAGCTAAAGGCGATCATTTGCGACATGGGGCGTGTCGGCATTCCGACCATGGGCTACAACTTCAGTCTGGCTGCGGTATGGGGGCGTCAAGGGCTGCCGGCTGCCAGGGGCGGCGCCGCGGGGCCCGGTTTCCACGAACCCATCGAGCCGCCGATTCCTGAGGGCATGATCCAGGACCGGGTATATGATACGGACCTTTACGACCCGGAAAACCCAAAGGGCGCTGTCGGCCAGATCAGTCACGAGGAACTTTGGCGGCGGCTCGGAGAGTTTCTCGATGAGATGCTGCCGGTATGCGAAGACGCCGGCGTCAAGATGGCACTGCATCCGGATGATCCACCGAAGGCCACACTTCGGGGAACGCCGCGGCTGATTTACGGGCCGGATCACTACCAGCAGATGCTCGACTTGAACGCCAGCAAAAAAAACACCATGCTGGTTTGCGTTGGCACCTTGGCCGAGATGGCCGAGGGCGATATCTACGAAATCGTCGACCGTTACAGCAAGACGGGGCAGATCTCCTACATCCACATGCGCAATATCCGGGGCCGGATGCCGAACTACGATGAAGTGTTTATCGATGAAGGCGATGTCGACATGATTCGCGTGCTGCGTATATTAAAGGAAAACGGGTTCGAGGGGACTATCACACCCGACCACACACCGCAGATGAGCTGCGGTGGCTGGCATGCCGGCAAGGCGCATGCATTGGGCTGGATCAGGGCCGCTTTGATGGCGATTGATGCGGTGTAGTCCCTGTTGGACCAGTGGGAGGATTTACCAAATATGGGTATGAATTTCCAAAAAATCGCGACCGTCCTCATCCTGCTCACCCTCACAGGCACCACCTGTGTCGTTGCGCGCGGCTCTTTCCCGGCCACCCGGACCGCCATGCCGCCCGTACTCGACGGCAAACTGACCGAAGCGGGCTGGCAGGCTGCAAGTGAGATCACCGGGTTTCGACAGTACGGCAGCGAAACGATGGCGACATTCCAGTCCATTGGGTATGTCCTGTATGACGACAGCTATCTGTATTTCGGCGTCCGCTGCCTCGAACCGAATCCGGCGAACATCCAATCCGAAGTAAAAGCACACGATGCCAACGTCTGGAGTGACGACGGCATCGAGATCATGCTCAAGCCCGACGGCAACAATTCGCGATATTTTCAGTTCATCGTGAATGCGTCCGGGTCCATCTTCGACGGATTGCGCGATCAGGGCGGCGTCGACCCGGGTTGGAATGGTGACGCAACAGCTGTAACGACAATCGGCGAGGATCACTGGTCGGCCGAAGTGAGGATCCCATTTTATGTGCTTGGCATTTCGCCGAACGTGACTTCGAGGTGGGCCTTCAACATCTGCCGTAACAAGAAGCGGCCAGTTGAAATGTCGGCGGTCGCCAGAGAGGGGCAGTACAACGAGCCATGGAAATACAAAAGCCTGACGCACATCAATGCCGACCTGACGAAGTACCGGGTTGAGGTCGGCAGCCCGCAGCTGGTTGGTGACATCCAGTCGGGAACGTTATCCGCCTCTGCAGCCATCTCTGTTACCAATAGTACCGGCAAGGAACGCCGGTTGCGGGTCGGGCACTTTGGTGGCAATGCCGCCGCTGATCCGTTGCAGACTGACCAGCTGCCGCTGGCGTCGGGGCAGTCGACCACCGTCGAACTGGGCACTGTGGTGCTGGGGCCGCAGGCGGACCGGAACGATGTATTCCGTATCACCGCACCGCCGCCGACGCGGCGTCTCGTCGTGTCCGATGCTGATACCGGCGAAAAACTGGTGCTGGCCAACCTGCAGTTCCCCAGCGAATTCAAGGTGTTGGGACTGGAATTGGTCCCGTCGAAGCCCGGCGATATGGCGACATTGCCGGACGGCACACTGCCGTTGACGATCGAGTTGACATCGTCATTGCCTGATCCACGGCAGGCGGGAATCCTGATCCTTGGAGTGATCGAGATGGAGACTGCCGACATGGTGACATCCCGTGTTGTCACCAACCCCGACCGGGTGACCCGCATCACACTGGATCGATCCAGCCTGCCGACCGGCAAGCTTCGCATCACCGCGTCAATCTGCGGTACCGATGGTCGGTGGTCATTGGCGAAAGCCAGTCATACCTACCTTAATTTGCCGGCTCGCGAATCGGCAGGCAAAGTACTCAACAACCTGGTGACCGAGTTGCTCAGTCTGCAGGGCGATGAATTATTTAGCGATCAATCCAGTCAAGCAACGGTCGAGTTCAACAATCCGCGTAACGGCTGGGTGTTTTTTTCTTCCACGATCGACGATCAACCAGGCACCGGCAAGGCGGAGATCGCGCTGCAGGGCGAAACGGAAGACACGATCATCATCCACTCACCCGGGCAGTCAACAACTCAGGAGGCGATGCGATGGCTGAGGTTCGGCAAGCATGTGCTGTCGGTGGATGGATCGGTGGAGAAGCTGGTCGTGCGGGCGATCCCGGAGATCTCGTTTTTCCGATACCCTGCGTCAACGCAACTGCCGCAGCAGAAAACTCTCTTCGATTGGAAGACCCTGCAGAAGTACGTCCTGCACAACATGAATTCAATTTCCGTCGCCGGCGTAATGACCCGGGAGCCGTTGAGAAGCAAAAGCCAGTCCGAGCTCGATGCGTGGAAAAAGGAGGGCAAGCGCTGGTACGCAATCGGTCACGTGCCGGCCTACAAGCTCGGTGGGGACATGACGACTCAGCAGGCCTACGAATTCTGGGCAGACAATGCCTGCTACAATGACGACGCCTGGGCCGGACTCATTGTTGACGAGTTCAGCGTCGGCGACTACCCGGTCAAGACGTATGTGCCCATGACAGAGGCGGTGCACCGGCTGACGGCGGAGTTTCCCGATAAAAGCTTTCTCCCGTTCTGCCTGAGTATGTACGGCGCTAAGGAAGTGAAGCCGTTCATCGAGGCGGTCATTGACAACGGCTCGCAGTTCGTGTGGGAATGGTACGAACGGGAGGAACCCAATGAAGAGCGGGCTCGCAACAAACTGACATCGGGGTTGGTGGAGGGGATGAAGGGCTGGCGCAATCTCGTTCCAGAGGCGCAAACCCACGCGATTCTATGTCTTGGCTACTATTCGACCCCGCCGATCTCATTGAATGAGAATCCGGCCGTCGATTACAAAGTGTGGAAGGACATGCAGTATCAGCGCCTCGCGACGGATCCGACGTTCGTCGGGTTGTACGGACTGATGGAATGGAACTCGAAGTATGCCGACGAAGAAACTGTGCGCTGGCAGGCACGGTTGTGCCGACACTACGGTATCGAAGGGAAGACCAACCTGCTTTCAGATGAGTATGGTTTTCGATACAACCTGACGCATCTGCAGAATCCCGACTTTGACGAGGGGACGACCGGATGGACCGTCACGCCGGCGGCGGGTGACAGCGTGAACACTGGAACCTTCACCGGCCTCGGACGGCTGGAGGGGCGCGTGCGCGGCAGCAGCAGGGGTGACAACTTCGTGCGCATGCGACGAAGTGCCAAGGCCCCGAATCGGATCGTCCAGGAGATCAAGGATCTCGAACCCGGCCGGCTCTACTCGATCAAGATGTTCACTTGCGACTATCAGGGCCTGATGAAGGGCAAGATTGACAAGCAGACCCACGCGGTTGCGATGAACCTTGAAAACGTCGAGATGATCGAGGGGTTTCAGCAACCTTTTGAGAGTAGCCGCGGTCAGGAGGTCCCGCCTTTTTCCGGCAAGAATCAACCGTGGCTGAGCTACCATTGGTATGTCTTCCGCGCGGCCGGCGATTCGGCAAGACTGGTGATCTCTGATTGGCTCAGTGACGAGGAACCCGGTGGTCCGGTGGGGCAGGAATTGACTTTCAATTTCATCGAGGTTCAACTATATTATGCCCCGGAATCAACCCCATAATTGACGTTGATCGAGCGTTGTTAACGGTTCAAAAACGTGTCCCGAGGGAGAAGAAAAATGTTTTCATCAGAGCAATTGTCACATTTCGAAACTTTCGGCTACGTCGTCCAGCGACAGCTCTTTTCGCCGGCGGAGATGGCCGAGATCACCGCTGAATTCGATGCCACGGTCGAGGCGGAACGTCAGGGTGAAGCCTTTGCTGGCGAGATACGGCAAGCGGTCTCCGGCTGGGTCGAGCGCAGTCCGCGAATGCGGCAGCTCGTTGAAGACGACCGGATCTATGAGCCGCTCGCACAGTTGCTCGGCCCCGATTTTATCTGGCGCGCGTCGGATGGCAACCTCTATGTGGGCGACACCGCCTGGCATCGCGATGGCGCCGATGTCGAGGTAGGCTTTACTCGAATCAAGGTGGTGTTTTATTTGGATCCCGTAGGCCGGGATACAGGGTGTTTGCGGGTGATCCCCGGTTCCCACCGCCCGCCGTTTCATGATGAGCTCAGGAAATTGAATTACTGGCGCAAGAAACAGGTGATCGAGGAGGGCCGCAGCACGCAGGCCGAGCTTGACCAGTTTATCAAGGAAATGAACATCTCGAAAGATGAGCCGCTTTTCGGCGTCGATTCTCAGGACGTACCGGCTGTACCCCTCGAATCAGAACCGGGTGACGTCGTCTTTTTCACCCAGTACCTCTACCACAGCTCCTTTGGGGGACGGTCGGGGCGGCGCATGTTCAGCATGAGCTTTGCCGTTAACCCGTCGACCGACGAGCAGGTCGAACTGCTGTGCAAGCACCAGGAAATCATGGACCGGAGCCGGCTCGTCACGCAGCATACCCAGCGCGACCAATTCTATGACCCCGCGTTTCTGCACAGTGACCGGCCACGCATCCAGGGCATGGTAGCAAAGCTGATCGAGCTGGGGTTCGAATAGAAGGTGCAACGCGACTCTGTGTGCGTTGAGCCTAAGGAAGCCGTAACAGTCGCTCGGCATTGTCGCGCAGGATCAGTCGCTTCTGCTCGACCGGAATGTCCATGGCGTCGATTCGCGCACGTTGCGACGGTGCGAAATACAGCGGTGTATCGGTGCCGTACAGAACGTGATCCGCGCCAACCTCCGCGACCGCCCACTCGATGAGGCCGGAGCACATACTGTTCGCGCTCGACGTGTCCGCGAAGATGTTGCCGTGACGCGATGCCTGTACCGCCCGAACCTGCAGGTCGACTGAGTGTGCGTTCGTCCGGCAGCCGATGTGGGCCAGGATAAGCTTGACATTGGAATGGTCGTCGGCAAACGTCACGAACTCGTCAGGTATACTGTTTTCATGACCGCTGTGCGTGAGAACTACCGCGTCCAGCTCCGCCGCCAGTTCGAAAAGCGCCCGCCCATGTTCGCGGATCGGATAACAGTGTTCCTCCGGGTGGATCTTGATGCCGACACATTTCGGATGCTGCAATCGCTCACGGGCTTGATCGAAAGTCGCCAACTGCAGTGGATGCACGATGACCCACTGGAGCAGACCCGGGTTCTCTTCGACCACACTGTTGGCCTCTTCATTCCCGGCCACGGCGTCGGCGCAACCACGCGGCATCAGGCCGGACAAGGGGGATACGACAGTCCATTCGGTATTTGCCGCCTGGGCACGCCTGATGACGGTGGCGGCGTCGCCGGACATCATCTCTCCAATCAAGGCAGTTTCCGGCCCCTGGTCCCACTTGCCGTAGTGGGCGTGTACATCGATGGCGGTAAGTTCGCGAATGTCCATGAGGGAGGAGGTGAATCGGTGGTTGGGGAATTGATGCTCGTGCTGCCGTGACGGGAGTCGCCAGGGCGATTGGGGACAAGCCCGACACCAACTCCGGCACCCGGAAAAAGGAACCGTAGAGTATCTCTCATACGGCCACGTTTCAAGTAAAATTAAACGGTCGTATCCTCATCTTGATTCATGGGAACATTGACCTATAATCAAGGGCGCGTTATGTTGAACTTCTCCGCGGAATCTGTGTCGATGATTCCCTGTCCGCGGCACCGTCTTCGAGGAGAAACTCTCGCCTGCTGCATCACAAAAGCGCTGTTCAGCGCGAAGAACTGCTGATCAAGTGACACTGATACCTTTCCCTTCTACACGCGAGCCGAAACATGCCCATGGAACCTACCGACCTGGACCGGCGGATCTGGGAGGAAGAGCTGGCCGACTTCCTGCCTCAGCGAATTTTCGATGTGCACCTGCACTGCTTCAACGAGGCATTCTGCCTGTCGAAGCCGGGCGACGATCCACCCGAGCACAAGATGACGGACGCGTGCCCGCTACCGCTGATCGGTTGGACTGAGCTGACGCGGATTTACGAGATGGTTTTTCCGGGTCGGACGGTGGACTGCCTGATGTTCGGCTGGGTGTTCCGGCGTGTCGATTTTGACGGCCACAACGCGTTCACCGCGGCCCAGGTCGCCGGTCAATCGCCGAGCGCCGGCCTGATGCTCGTCCATCCGGACTTTTCGGTCGAGAAGGTCGCCGCGGACCTTGATAAATACGGTTTCGTCGGCCTCAAGCCCTACCGCTGGTACGCGAACGATGTCGTCAATTGCCGGATCACGGACATGCTGCCCGAGGCGCTCATCGAGTTGGCCAACGACAGGGAGCTGATCGTGATGATGCATATCGGCGGCCAGCTGGGGATCGCCGAGGAGCAGAACGTGCTTGATCTGCTCGATCTCGCCGAGCGCTATCCAAAGATCCGCTGGGACCTGGCGCACATGGCGCGCAGCTCGATCGCCTGGCCGCTCGAACGATCGATCGAACGCATCAAAGACGTACCAAACTTCTGGTATGACTTTTCTTCCGTAACGTACTCGGACGTGCTCACCCTGGGTTTTCGACACCTGCCTCTGGATCGCATCATGTTCGGCAGCGATTTCCCCTGCGACCTGGTACGCGGCACAATGGTCAGCTTCGGCCTGGGTTGGGAGCAGCTCACTGAGGACGACATCGCCCGACTCAACCCGACCCATTGCGATCCCCGGCCCACGTACACCGCCTACGAGGCTATCCGCGCCGCGCGCCGAGCCATCCGGTTCGAGGGGTTCGGGCCGCAGGAGATAAACGACATCTTCTATAACAACGCGTTTAAGTTCGTGCACGGAACGAACAAGCATTAACACAGGACTTCTCTCGATTATCAACAGCAGACTGCCTTAATCACGACCTGAACTTCCCCGAACCCAACCTCCAAACCTTAATCCCCAAAAACCTCAACCTTTCGACCTCAATCCCCAAAACCGTAATCCCACGATTGAGGGCGGAAGGATTCAGAGGAATGGCTAATCATGAAAAAGCTCCATGTTCCTTTGCTCCTGGCCCTGGTCATTCATTCGGCAAGCACAGTGTTCGGCGGCCCGGCGGTCGAGATCGAAACCTTTCCGGAGCCGGGATGGATCGTGTTCCGCGTCAATTACGGTCCACTGCAACCGCTGCCGGACGGTGCCTCGATCGAGGTCCGGATACCGGACGCCCAGGGGACCGGAGTGCTCGCAAGGAAGGTCGAAACACTGCGACCCGATGAGTCGACGATCGACGTAGTCCTGGACGTCACTGCTTTGCCGCCGGGCGACTATCGCACTCGCACCACCGCGCTCTTGCGCGACGGCGAGTCGATCGGCGAGCCCATCGAAATGTCCGTCTCCTGGCCCGGCCAGGCCGAGGAGTTCAAAGGGGTCAAGATACTGAACAATGTGGTCTGGGAACTTTTGAAGGTCGACGGCGAGACCATCGCTGGAACCAAGACCTATGCCTTCAAGACCCCCAAGCGGCGCTGGGTGTACGTGGCGGCTGCCACAAAATCGACCGGCGGTGCACTGGGTATATCCCTCGGGGAGTATGGGGAGATCCTGTCGTTTGAAAAAGGCGAACAGACCGTAAAGGAAGCGATGCGGTATCTGCCGAAAGGCGAGCACAAACTGGTGATCAATGCACCCGCGGGAGGTGAGCTGGACAGTCTTCTTGTTCGGTCCATACCCGAGATTCTCCTGCATGAATTGTCCGGGTTGAAAAACTACAATGACGATCTGGGGATGCCGGTGCTTGAGTTCTACGAAACCTATGTCATGGACAATGTCAATACGTTCATGGCCGACGTCAGAAATCCTCGGCTTCAGCCGCGACTGAAGAAATGGAGAGAGGACGGTGGGCGAGTGCTCGTCAACGCTCATGCCAAAGGCGTTGCCTCGGGCATAACGTATTGTCCGCCCGAGGAAATTTATGAGTACATAGCCTCGTCCGTTGGCTTCACCAATCCCCTCGCAGACGGCACAATGTTGGACGAGTTCAGCGGGGAGTGCGTCAACTGTCCCTCTTATGCCGAGGCGCTGCGGAAGCTCAAGGCAACGCCGAAGTTCAAGGACAAGCTGCTCTACTTTTATGATACGAACATCGAATTCAACGGCGCGGACGGACAGGTACGCTTGAAAGCTGTTGTCGATACCGACTCGGTGATCATGTGGGAGCGCTACCTGGGGACAGCGTGGGACCAGTTTCTACCGAAGCCCAGCGAGGCCGCGGTGCGCAACTTCTTCAAAACGGAATACGGCCTCGTCGGCATGGCGCGGACCTGCCGCAAGTGGGAGCCGACGTCCATTGAGCACCTTGCGGTTTGCTTCGGATTCTTCTCGACACCCGGCGGGCATACCCTGAGCACGACGCCCTTTGTCAATCACAAGGTTTATCTTGACATGCAGTTCAACCTCGTGGTCAACAATCCCGCATTTTGGGGCGCGTATGGGCTCATGGGGTATCACAGCAGCTACTCGGATGAGGAGACCCTTCGCTGGATGTCCCGGCTCTTCCGGCACTATGGCATCGAAGGCAACACCGGGCCGGCGACAAATGACCCTTATAAATCGACACATCTTACCAACGGTGATTTTGTAAATGGGACGGAGGGCTGGATGATCTCTCCGGCCGAACAGGGCAGCATCCAAACCGCTCGCAAGCCTGGTCTCAGCCGTCTCCAAACGCGTTACGGAAGCTCGGAGGGCGATACCGGTTTGGTCACGACCCGAAGCGCGAAAGGCCCGAACACGATCACCCAGGAGATCAAGGGCCTTGAGCCCGGCAGGTTATACACTTTCCGCATGATCGCCTGCGACTACACGGACTTGTCCAAGCGCGAGAAACCGGCGTCGAGTGTCAAGCTGGACAACGTCGACCTGCTCCCCGACAAGTCGTTCGCCGTCGTTTTCCCCGACGTTTCCTTTGTGGCCATGGACCAGCACAAGACCTGGCTGACCTATTACTGGTATTTGTTCCGGGCCGAGGGCAAGCACGCCCGCGTCACTATTACGGATTGGGCGACCGACGACCAAGCGGGTGGGCCGGTTGGACAGCAATTGATTTTCAACTACATTCAGGTGCATCCGTACTTTGCACCTGAGGACAATGAAATCGTTAATTCACGTTGATTCATGTTAATTCCACGTTTTAATATCACGAGAGGAATGAGAGATGGCAATGAAGCGCGTATTACTCGGTAAAAGCGGGATCGAAGTCAGCGAGTTGTGCCTGGGCACGATGCAGTTCGGCCCATCGTGCGACGAGGCGGAAGCGGAGCGGATCATCTTGGCAGCCATCGAACGTGGCGCCAACTTTATCGACACCGCAGCGGCCTACGGTGGCGGTGCAGGCGAGTCATTGATCGGCCGAATTTTGAAAGGCAAGCGCGACCAGGCGGTCATCGCGACCAAGCTCCCGACCTTCACCGAGACCGAAGACATCGCCCAAAGCCTCGACGAGAGCCTCGAACGCTTGCAGACGGATTGCGTCGACCTTTATATGATGCATTTCCCCAAGGTGGGTATGGAGCCGCGGGGGATCATGTCGGCGTTCAACGACGCGGTCGTGGCCGGCAAAGCGCGTGCCATCGGGTGCTGTAACTGTCCGGCATGGCTGGTCGAACATTTCAACGGTATCGCCGCAGTCGAGGGTTGGGCGCCGATGACTTGTCATCAGGTGCCTTATAACCCGATCGAGCGCGGGATCGAGGTCGAGATACTGCCCCAGGCGAAGACGACCAACGTTGCGATCACCGTATACCGATCGCTGCTGATGGGGGTTTTATCCGGCAAGTATACCAAGGACGGCCCCGCCCCGGAAGGTTCGCGTGGAGCCCTGGATCATAAGAAGAAACGGCCACAGGGACTGATGGAGCGCCATGGCGATGCTCTCGACAAGTTCAAAGCCTTCGCCGACGGCCTGGGGGTGACGCCCGCGCAGCTGGCTATCGCCTGGGTTCGCCACTCTTCCGCGGTAACTTCCCCCCTGGTCGGATTCAGCTCGTTGGGGCAGTTGGATTCTACCCTCGGTGCGTTTGATATTGATCTGACCGATGAACAGCACACCGAAATTTCCGACATTTTCGACGCGGAGGTTAAGGAGGAAAGCTGTGGCAAGGTCCCGCTGTTCAGGCGTGACCTGGATCTGGTCGCCTCGGAGGATTGAGAGCGCAGCCACTGTGTGTTTCCGATCAAGAACGGCCATGGAAATTGAGGAGAACTCGTGATGATCGAAATTGCCGGCGGCGTCCCTACAATGCAGGTTGAAACGGCGGTGCTTTTCGCCTTTGATGACACTTGCCTGCCCTTTCGCCGCAACCTGCGAATGCACCTGATTCATGGCAAGAGCCGTATCCACGGCGAACCCGGGGCGGAAAAGACCCCGATCGTCCTGGCCAACGGACCGCCGGGCGCGCACGACGAAGAGGCCCAATACTACGGCACGACAATCCGCATCGGCGACGAGTTTCGGATGTGGTATATGGGGCGTGTCCACGGTGAGAGCTTGGCCGTGAATTACGTGGGTGAATCGGGACGACTCTGTTACGCCGTGAGCCGCGACGGTGTGCACTGGGAAAAACCGGCCCTCGGCCTGGTTGATTACAAGGGATCGAAAGCCAACAACCTCGTGGACTTTCCGCAGGACGCGGACATCTCCGCCGGCCCGGTTATTTACGATCCTGAAGACCCTGATCCGAGCCGGCGCTTCAAGATCAATTACGAAGCCGGCTGCCATGGGATGAGAATGTGCGTGGCGTACAGCCCGGACGGTCTGCGATGGACGCCGAGCCCGCGCAATCCGGTCGGCCCCCGTCTTGAGCAGTCCGGGCTGATCAGATGGAATGGCTGCTACTATGTCAACGGTCAGGGGGGCGGACATCCCGGCCCCTTTCGGAAAATGCTGACCTACGCCTCCTACGACTTCGAACACTGGAGCGAGGCGACTGTCCTCAGCATGCAGCGGAGCCCCTTGATCGAAGGTCCCAGCCTCGAAGACCGGACGCGTGTCGGCGAGGAGGTCCACTTGGGGGCAGCCCTGCACGCCCGGGGCAATGTCATCCTCGGGATCTACGGTCAGTGGCACGGCGAGCCGGCGGGCGACCGGCGTTATGTCACAATGGATCTGGGACTGTTGATCAGTCACGACGCCATGCATTTCCGTGAGCCGATTCCCGGCTTTCGCTTCATCCCTGCCCGGGAGGAACTGGACTCGACTATCGGCTACGGTCCGGCACTCATGCAGGGGCAGGGCATGGAGAACGTGGGCGACTTGACGCTCTATTGGTATGCCCTCTGGCGGCATGACGGGCAGGTGCGACTGGCCACTTGGGAACGCGACCGGTTCGGTTATGTCACGCCCCATGATCCGAGAGAAGAAGCGCGACTGATCAGCTGTCCAGTGTGTGCTGATAACGGCGAAACACAGGTGTTCCTCAATGTGTCGGGGCTCGGCGAGTACGCCACGGTGCGCGTTGAGTTGCTCGATCTCGAGTTCAAGCCGCTGGCGGGATATTCCGGCGCCGATGCGGCGCTGGTGCGTGAGTCGGGGCTGCGTGTGCCGGTGCAGTGGGATCGCCAGAACACCCTGCCTGCCACCGGTCAACCGCTGCGCCTGGCTGTTACCCTCGGCCCCGTCGGGCCAGACTGCCCGCGGCCGGAGGACATCCGGCTCCACGCTTTGTACGTGAATTGATGGCTGTGCGGGAAAGTGTTGTTAAAAAAGGCCGCGACCGCTGCACCCTGCAAGCGGCCCGTTTTTCCTCGATAACCTGTAAAGGGAAGGGCTGGCTGCAGTCTTGTCTTTAGCGGTCTATCCACTATGTTATACGCTACGGTGTTAATGTATTATAATGGTCCACTTTTTGGTGGCCAGGTTGATTGAGATTTCACCGCTTGGAGTAGTACAGCCATGATTCATAGAAAAGTATCGGCTTGGCGGAGATGTGACGTCAACCTGATTGAATTTCTGAGGCGTCCTTCGACTGCGCTAAGGAATTTAATCAGACCTCGAAGCGGCGCGATTCGTTCGCGTTTCACGCTCATCGAACTGCTGGTGGTAATTGCCATCATTGCCATTCTCGCTTCGATGCTGCTGCCCGCGTTGAACCTGGCAAGAGGCAAAGGGCAACAGGCGGTATGTATCAGCAACCTGAAGCAGATATATCTGGCCTTTTACATGTATTCCGACGACTCAGATGGCGTTGTGCCGCCCTGTTCGGTCAGTGCGCCGCTTTGGGACTCTGGCTGTTCTTGCTGTGATAGAGATTGGTTGGCATTTATATCTGGATATTTAGGTGAGGACCAAAACGATGGTAATTGTGGGGGGGCGATTACCGGCATTGGCGTATACCGGTGCCCAAGTGACGGTCATGAACACGGGTACATTCCTGGGTCCGACCCCGTTAGTGCCGACCGGGATACAATATCCTATGGCTACAATGCCTCGAAAGTGGGGTCCCACCAGTCGACCAACGGTCCTCTTCCGGACACCACTACATGGCGTAAGATGGAAAGTATTCCGTCGCCTGGCCTGACTCTTACTTTCGCGGACGGGGCGGGGGCTGGCCGGCAGTTAGGCGCTAGCAGCCCGCGGTACAGCGCTTGGATTTTTTCGTATGGCTACGGCGTCGACATACAGCGACATGGCAATGGCGGTAACGCGGTTTTCATAGACGGTCATGCAAAGTTCTGCCCGGATGACGATTTCCTTATTCGTGTACCGAATATTTCCCCCGACATCCCGTTTCCCGCCTATAATGGATGGATGTCCTATGACGGCACGACCTGCCCGGCAGGGTATCGGTGATTTTTTTTCTGATCCCGGCCGCCGCAGAACAGTTTCGTGGTTAGGTGAATGTTGCGGATCGCGTGGGAAGGCACAGGGGTTTGCAATGATGGGCCGTTGACTGTCCATTAATTACCGCACGTTGGCTTTCACTCCTTCCACCGATTGTGCCATGAAACAGCGTTCTCTTCTATTGGAACAACGATCTGGCTTTACGCGCATTGAACTGCTGGTGGTTATCGCCAGCATTGCCATTCTCGCTTCGATGCTGCTGCCGGCGCTCAACCTGGCACGAGACAAAGGTCGCCAGGCAGTATGCCTGAGCAACTTGAAACAGATATATCTCGGCTTTGCCATGTATACCGATGAGGCCGACGGGATAGTGCCCCCTTGCTCAGTTGATTCACAGCTGTGGCGACCAGGTTACTGTGTTCCGCCGGGTGCCGCAGATCTGGATTGGCTGCACTTCCTACACAGCTATTTCGGGTCGGCGCACGAGGTCGGTTGTGGCGCCGACATGTTTGGTGTCGGGGTATATGTCTGTCCGAGTGACGGGCATGAGTCCGGGTACAAAGTAAGTCCTGGTTTGGGCGTCAGCAGGGATTCCATTTCCTATGGCTACAATGGCTGGAATGTGGGCTGGCATCAAGCCGGCCCAATCCTGCCGGGGCTATTCAACGAGAACTGGTATAAAGTGGATAACATCGATTTACCGGGCAACACGCTCGCTTTTGCTGACGGCGCGGGAAATCTTCGCCAATTAGGTGCCGGCAGCCCCAGGTACAATTCCTGGATTAACTGGCGCGGCTATGGTGTTGACATCCAGCGACACAGCTTCGGGGCAAATGCAGCTTTCGTCGATGGCCATGCCAAGTACACCCCAGATGACGATTTCGTAATTTTTACGCCTGGTATAGGACCGGACGTCCCGGTGCCGGTCTACCACGGCAAGCTCGAGGACAACCCGGCGGGCTATCGTTAGTGTCTGACAACTCAAAGCCAGGCGACCAGTCATCGGATTTTTCGTTACGTAACACGGGACTGGAGAGCGACGGGGAAGACGACGCGCATCACAATCCCGGACCGGTTGGACGAAAGCGATCCGATCGGGCAGGAACGGACTTGTAACTTTGTCAAAATCGAACCGTATACGATGGCGTGATGCCATGTGTATGACAGCCGGAGAGAATGTTACGTGGAGCCACCAATAAAACCCAACATCCTGTACCTGCACTGCCATGATGCGGGCCGCTACGTGCAGCCCTACGGGCACGCGATTCAGACGCCCCATATCCAGAAGCTGGCGGAGCAGGGCGTGCTGTTCCGGCAGGCTTTTTCCGCCGCGCCGACCTGCTCGCCGAGCCGCGCCGCTCTGGTAACGGGGCAGTGGGCGCATTGCAACGGCATGTTGGGGCTGACGCACCGGGGCTTCGCGCTTCACGATTACACGCAGCACATTGTTCACCCGCTGCGCCGGGCAGGATACACCACGGCCATTTCCGGCTTCCAGCATGTCGCCCCCAGCGCAACCCGGGAGTGTATCGGCTACGACGAATTTCTGACCGAGGACGAGGACTTTGAAACGATCACGGGCGCTGCCGAACAGTTTATCGGCCGCTCGCATGACAAGCCGTTTTTTCTGTCCGTCGGTTACGTCGCTCCGCACCGAAGGGAAGAAGATTTCCACACGCTCTTCGAGCCGGAGGACGACCGCTATCTGAGGCCGCCGAATCCCCTGCCAGACACAGCGGAAACCCGAAAGGATATGGCGATGTACAAGGCCAGCGTGCGCAGCACCGATGCCTGTATGGGCAGGGTGCTCGCTGCCTTGGACCGCAAGGGATTAGCAGACGATACGCTGGTGATCTGTACCACCGATCACGGCATCCCGTTTCCCGGCATGAAGAGCACACTCACGGATCACGGTATTGGGGTGATGCAGATCATGCGCGGCCCCGGCGGGTTCAGCGGCGGCAAGGTTGTCGATGCGATGGTGTCCCAGATCGACCTGTATCCAACCATCTGTGACCTGGCACAGATCGAGACACCGCCCTGGGTGCAGGGCCGTTCGATGATGCCGCTGATCGATGGTAGGGAAACCGAAATCAACGATGCCGTGTTCGCAGAAATTACCTATCATGCGGCCTACGAACCGGCTCGCTGTGTCCGTACTGCGCGTTGGAAATACATCCGACGTTTCGACGGCCGTAACAGGGTCGTGATGTCAAATTTGGACGATGGACCGTCAAAGGAATTCTGGTACCGTAATGGCTGGACAGATCAGGCGGCTGCAGAAGAGATGTTATTCGACCTGGTTTTCGATCCCGACGAACGCTGCAATGTCATCGAGCGTGCCGATCTTCAGGAAACCGCGACCGAGATGCGAAACCGGCTCGACGCATGGATGCGCGAAACGAACGATCCTCTCCTCGACGGCCCTGTGCCGGCACCCCCTGGTGCGACTATCACCGATCCGGATGACTACAGCCCCCGGTATGGTTGGCCGGAGTATCTTAAAAAAGAGCGTGACGGTTGTTGACAGAACTCGCGAGCATTGAGCAGAGGCCTTGAGCGCTGTCTGCCGAAGTGGAGCCACTGCGATAACGGACGACAGCTGGAACGGCCGGTGGCGGTTCAGATTGAGCGGGATTTCGGAAAACGAGCATGCCCGGACCGGTGACCCGGGATGTGACCTGTCCGCAACGATGTCATCCGAATTTCCCCGCTAATAGCGATCGCAAGTGTGACAAAGCGGCTATACGGGTATAAGTTAAACGGGCATACTGGTAATAATTCAACTGAAGTCAAAAGGAGACATCATGACGAAGCAATTCTGTGTTCTGATCACGTCGCTGGCACTGTTAAATATCGGTGGCGCGGAAGAGCCGGCAATTCTCAAGGGGTACGGTAAGACCCAATGGGGACAGGCTCTGGCCGAGGTGCAGGAGATTCTGCCCGGTGGAAAGGTAGAGGGCAAGGAAGGCTTGTCCCAAGCCTATATATTGGAAGGCAGTGAACCGATGGTCGGGGCGAGGTGCCGCTTTGAAAGCGACCAACTGTATGCCGTGTCTGTGGACTTTCGACTGCCGAACCGGCCCGAGACCGGTCCCGACCCAGAGGGCTACCGGCTGATTCAGAACAAGATCAATACGAAATACTTCAATACGAAGGAAAGCAAGCATTTACTCAGTGTAGCCGGGGTTGAGGTCAGGGTGGAGCAGAAATCCGGCGACGAAGGAACAATCACCGTTCATTATACGAACGTCACCCTCTATCGGGAGGCCAAGGCGACGGCGATGGACGCGAAACGAGAGAAGGATGAAGAGGCGCAAAAGGCAATGTTGGAGAGTGAACGATTCAAGAATCTCGGTAAGGTAGAAGGTATTGATGAGGCGTTATGAGCTCATCGTTGTCCGGCAAGATGCTGGGTAGATGAGTGGATCAGACTTAACCTCCCGGTTAGGTTTGACAAGTCGAGATGGTGCAACTGGGCACTGGCGTTTACATTCGATTTTGGAGTGAGAATAGCAGCCTTAGCGAAGAATTAACCCGCTTTGTGAAAGATGGCCATCAGGCGCCGGAAGGCATGCCCTCGAAACAGCTATGAGTTCACCTCGTTTGAGCCTTGCCGAGGGGGGGGCTGACTGCCTTGATCCCGTTGAGAGGGGATCACTCCCGTACCTAAGCGGCAGCCGGCCGGCTCTTCGGCCCAGCGCACGTTTTACGCTTATTGAGTTGCTCGTGGTTATCGCCATCATCGCCATCCTCGCGTCGATGCTGCTGCCAGCACTCAACCTGGCAAGAGAAAAAGGGCGGCAGGCAGTATGTCTGAGCAACTTGAAACAGATATATCTGGGCTTTGCCATGTATACCGACGACGAAGATGGCATTGTACCGGCTTGTTCAGTCAATGCGCAGACCTGGTTTGGAAACCCACCCTGCGATTGCTGTGATGTCGACTGGCTGCATTTCATCCACGCATATTTGGGGCCGCAGCAAAACATCGGATGTGGCTCCGACATGTTTGGTATTGGGGTATATGTCTGTCCGAGTGACGGGCATGAGTCCGGCTACAAAGTAAGTCCTGGTATCGGCGTCAGCAGAGATTCCATCTCTTATGGCTACAATGGTTGGAATGTGGGATACCACCAGGCGACCGGTGGTGCTTTTTCTGACACCCGTCAGTGGCGCAAGCTCGATCGGATCACGCAGCAGGAACTCACCGTTGCTTTCGCGGACGGCACGGGAAGTTGCAGACAGATAGGCGCTTCTTCAAACAGGTACAGCGATTGGATTGCAGCTTACGGTTACGGCGTCGATATACAGAGACACAGTAATGCCGCCAATATGATTTTCGTGGATGGTCATGGAAAGTTCTGCCCGGATTCGGACTTTATCATTCATGTGCCGGGGATTTCACCGGACGTCCCCGTTCCCTCCTATAATGGTCGTCTACTGGACAGCCCGGCGGGGTATCGATGATGCGGCCCGGCCGCGCCAACGAATCGCGGATAGGAAAGCGGAACTTTCCCGGGGAATTATTTGCCTGACCTGCGCGTTTCCTGGTCGACTGGGTCGCGCACGCACTTCCCTTAGCTCCGCTGCCGCCGGACAGGAATCCCGCCAGGCACTCGTTGCGCATGCGTCACGTTTTTTTAGAAACTGCCGGTCATTGTGAAAGTAGGAAATGCATGACCTGCCCCCCTATAATGTTACCAGTCCTAAAGTTAGGATATGGGACGTAGAA
>CAYWQM010000085.1:0-18268 GCA_964460215.1 uncultured Lentisphaerales bacterium | reverse complement strand
CCCGTCGACGTCCAATAGTTTCTGGAGACCATCCGGAATCTCTGGCGACCGCGGCGGCACGAACACCGGCGGGCGCACATAAACGGGGTCAAAGCCACGGTCGCTGTCGGCCCTATCTGCGGGCCAGGGCTGGCCATCCGGCGCCACCAGGCAGGCAGCATCGATATGCGGCAAAAGCCGGGTCCGCGCCGCCACTGGCGGCGGCAGCAGTGCTGCGACCGGATCAACTTCCAAGCAGACAAACAGGTCGGCAGCATCCGCGTCGAGCTCGGCCGCAGGCACAGCTGCGGCAGGTGCGGCAGGTCGCAGGATCTCATCGAAATGCCAGGCACTGACCAAGGCATCACCGCGGCGGCCGTCGTGCAGGACGTGCACCCGATCACCGGCCGCCGGTGTCGCCATGGCGGCCATTGCCAAACTGCTCGGCAATCCACGGCAAGCGGCGCCAGTGCCGTTGCAGATGCCTTTCACCAACGCGCCGGCAATGCGGATACCGGTAAAACTGCCCGGCCCCATGCCAACGGTCCAGCGGCCAATGTCCGGCAACCCGAGGCCGGCGGCCTGCAGATGCGCCAAAAGCTCAGCAAGCAACCCGGCAGAATCCCGACCGGTGCAGCGCGACTGCATGGCAACACGCGCGTCTCCGGCATCATCAGCTACAACGAAGCCGGCGACGGCGGAGGATGTATCGATTGCGGCGGAGAATGACCCGGTTTGCATACTCTCAATCTGCTATCGCAGCGATCTCGGTATAAGGGGCACCGGCCCACTTGCCCGTTTCGGGGTCACGAATCTCGGCGGGCATGAAGCGGCGTTTGTAATCCATTTTGGGATGGCCCGGAATATAAAAGCCGAGGTAATAATACTGCATCTCACGTTCCCTGGCCCAGTCGAGGCCGGCGAGAATCGCCAGGGTGCCGAGGCTGCGGCGGGCGTGATCGGGGTCGAAAACAAAATAGACGGCAGAGGCAGCATTGGCCGAAAAGTCGAGAGTTCCGAAGCCCAGCAGTTGCCCATCGCAATGGAGTTGCAGTTCACGTGTGCTGCGGGGGTTGGTGTACATCTGAAATTCCAAAGTGTCGAGCAGCGATGCTTCGTCGTAGCCGGCATCGGCAAAGCGCGCGGCATCAGGCCGGGCAATATCTTTGACGTAATGCTGGCTGTGCTGATAGCGCAAATAAAGCGCCTCTTTCTCACTGGTCAGTATGGGTTCGACAACACGCCATTCGACGTCGCTGTTGCGAGCGGCAACACGCCGCTGCGAGCGGCTCGCGGTAAAGGACTGCACCAGGACGCGATAGCTCAGACACAGATGGCAGTGCTCGCAGGTCTGCTGATAGTAAATATCGCCGCAACGTCGATAGCCACGGTCGAGGGCGACATTAAACAGCTCCGGCGGCAAATCTCCGTCGACGCGAAAGGCTCGTGACTGGCTGGGACGGTCAGCGAAATAGGAGCACATGCTCTCCGGCGTCACCGGAATATTGTCAAGCAGGCTCTGAATTTCATCTCGACGCATAGTTGAGTGTCCCATCTGGTCGAATAATGTGGGGCGGTAGCACAAGGACTATAGATACAATAGCCGAAAAACCCAATTCTGACACTTTTCGAGAAACCCGAAACTCTCCTCGGCTGCACGAGCCCGGGGCTTATTATTTCGACGGTATCATCCACTCGCCAGCGGCGGGATTAGTGGTATTCGAGAGGCTCCCTGGGCTTTAAGGGCGATACCCGTGGTCGGCCGCCGGGACATTAATATGCCGTTGCAGCACTTTGCGGACAGTCCAAAATTATTCTCTACTGGCGCGGCAGAAATAGTTACGCCGATCAGGCACGGCGGCGACCGGGTCCGGCGGCGCGCAGAACGCCGCGTTTGCTGCTGCGGACGAAAGCTACGAAGTTTTCGATGGCCGGCAGCCCGGGCGATTCCGCTTCAATAGCCGCCAGCGCTTCGGCCTGCGGGCAAGCATCGGTGAACGTCTGTATGGCGTTCTTAAGGGCACGGCGCACGCCGCTGTCGATACCGGCCCGCCGCAAACCGACGACGTTGGTGCCGACGATTCCCTCATCAATGGCCATGCAGTACGGCGCGACGTCCTGGCGGATATGCATATCGCTGCCCAGCATAGCCAGTTCGCCGATTCGAACGAACTGGTGCACCTGCGTACAGGCGCTGATAAAGGCCCGGGTGCCGATCTCGACGTGACCGGCCAAGTTAACGCCGTTGACCAGAACAACGTTGTCCGCAACACTGCAGTTGTGGGCGACGTGTCCGAAGGCCATGACCATGACGTTGTTGCCGAGCCTGGTCGTGCTCTCCAGGGTGGCGCCGCGGTGGATGGTGACATACTCGCGCAGGTGGCAGCCGGCGCCAATGACAGTGTAGCTGCGCTCACCGCCGTAGTCGTAATCCTGCGGTTCGCCGCCGATAACCGCACCGGCATGGACGCTGGAATCGGGGCCGATCGTCGTATGCCCGGTGATGTGGCAGTGCGGACCGATACGGCAATTCTCTCCGATGCTGACCGGTCCCTCGATCACCGTGTACGGAGCGATAGTGACACCGCTGCCGAGCTCGGCCTGCGGGTCGATGATGGCGGTTTGGTGGATCATGGCATCGTCGATGTCGCCATAAACAGCGGGAACAACCGTTCGGCAGCGGTCAGATCCCGCGGCAGATCATTCCTCGCCGACGTCGTCGAGGCTGGCGACGTGGTACTTGCATTTCGGATAGGTTTCGCAGCCGAAGAAGGTCGCACCGCCGCGGCCGGGACGTTCGCAAAGTTTACCTTTGCCGCAGCGCGGACAATCGACGTCGGTTTTTTTCTGCGGCGGCTGCAGTTCGATGTCGCCAACGCGGTCGTCGAAGTTTTCGATCTTTTTCTTGTGCTTGACGAGCAGGCGTTTCAGGGCGGATATTTGGGGATTGGTCAACTGTGCCCCCTGTTCAAACTGCTCTGTCAGGGAGGTGACGAATTCGCCTTCGTCGAAGCGTCGCTTGCCTTTACCGCTGGGTGGTGCAAACTCGTCGATCTCGGCGGCGAGACCGAGAAGTGTCTTGAGTTGCGCCCGGGTCTTGTCCAGCTCCGCCTGGGACGGCAGTTCGAGGGCGGCCTGCAGGTCATCGTAATTAGCGAGCTGCGTCCGATACTTGACGATCAACCGCTTGAGAGCCTTGAGCTGTGCGGCCGACAGGGTTTTGCCGGCCTCGACCTGCTCGACCAGCGATTGGTAGAACTGCTGGTCGTCGTAGGTGCGCTTGCCACGTTGCACGGGTGCATCCCACTCACCAACCTGGTCGAGGCACCGATAGATCCTGAGGGTGTCCTCGTCCGGCTTCTGGGCCGCGCGTTTCTGCTCACGTTCGTGCATCTCCTGACGCACTTCATCGACGGCTTCGCCAATATCGAGTTCGCCAATCATCGCCGGCAGGTCAGCGAGTTGCTTTTCGTATCGCAATACAAGGATCAACAGCGCTTTCCACTGCTTGTCACTGAAAACTTTGCCGTTGTCGAGCTGGCGCTTGAGCGACGTGTAAAACTTTTTGTCGTCATAGGTGCGGCGTCCGACTTTCTCGGCCGGATGCCAGTCGATGGAATCTGAAAAAGCCCCGAGCAAGCGCCCGACCGCTTCGGGGTCGGCGCTCTCGCCGAGTTTGGCTTCGGTGAGCCATTCGGAGAAGTCGCCGTAGAAGGTCGCCATCATCTGCTTCCAGGCCAGGCTACCCTGCTCGACAGTGTCGAGTTCATCTTCCATGCGGGCTGTGAAAGCGACTTCGAAAAGTTTTGGCATCTTGTCGACGAGATAGGCATTGACCGTTTTACCGAGATCGGTCGGAATAAGCTTTCCCCTATCCTTGTCGACGTAGGTCCGTTTCTGGATGGTGCGGACGATTCCGGCATAGGTCGACGGTCGCCCGATGCCGTTGGCTTCGAGCGCCCGCACCAGAGAGGCCTCAGAATAAGCTGGCGGCGGCTCAGTGAACTTCTGCTCCTGCTCCAGCTCCTGTAAGCTGCAGCCTGCTCCTTTCGCCAAATCCGGTAAGGCCTGTTTTACTTCCTCATCAGCATCGCCTTCGACGTCTTTGAGGTTATAGACGCGCATGAACCCCTCGAAAGTAACGATGGTGACGCTGGCGCGGAAGCGGTAGGTGTGATTGGCTGAGTCTTTCTCGTTTTCGAGCTCGATGGCGTAGAGGTTAGTCTGGGCCGGTGCCATCTGGCTGGCCACGAAGCGCTTCCAGATGAGCGTGTAAAGCTGGTGCTGACGGTCGTCAAGGAATGGCTTGGCAACTTGAGGTGTGATGTTGACGTCGGTCGGGCGAATTGCCTCATGCGCTTCCTGGGCGGACTTGCGTGCCTTGAAAGTGTTTGGTTTCTCCGGGACGAACTCGGCACCGAAAGTTTCGGAGATGTAGGTGCGGGTGCTCTCCTGCGCGTCTTTGGAGACATTGAATGAATCGGTACGCATGTAGGTGATTAGTCCGCTGGGCCCCGAACCGGTATCCACACCTTCGTACAATTGCTGGGCCAGGCGCATGACCTGGTCAGTGCTGAAGCGCAGATTCGAACTGGCCGCCTGCTGCAGTGTGCTGGTGATGAACGGCGGGCTCGCATTACGCTTGCGCGGTGTTTTGCTGACATCTGCAACCAGGTATTTGGCCCCGGTTGCATCACTGGCGTAGGCCTCCGCCTGTTCGCCGTTGGTGATATCGACTTTTTCGCCGTTGAGTCGATGCAGCTTGGCCACGAACGATGTAGCAGCTTCGGTCTCCGTCTCGCTGTTCTTGTTAAAGTTGGCGAGCAGGTTCCAGTATTCCTTGGGCTCGAAAACGTCGATCTCCACCTGGCGCTCGCAGATTAGCCGCAGGGCCACGGACTGCACACGTCCGGCACTGGTGCCGCGCTCGACACGGTTCCACAGCAACGGGCTGACCTGGTAGCCGACAATCCGGTCCAACACGCGGCGCGCCTGCTGGGCGTTGACCAGGTTCATGTTGAGTTTATGGGGCGAGTCGAAGGCGTGGTTGACGGCGTTGCGAGTGATTTCGTGGAACGTCACGCGCAGAAACTCGAGGTCCTGTTTGAACTCCTTCAAAACTTCAAACAGGTGCCACGCGATTGCCTCGCCCTCACGGTCAGGGTCCGTCGCGAGATAGACGGAATCTGCCGACTTGACCGCTTTGGCGAGCTCGGCCATGACGTCTTTGCGCTGCGTCGAAATTTCGTATTGCGGTTCGAAACCGTTCTTGATGTCGACACCCAGCCGTTTCTCCGGCAAATCGCGGACATGCCCGACCGACGCGACAATATTTACCTCGTCCCCAAGGATACGTGACAGCGTGCGGGCTTTCGTCGGTGACTCAACAATAACTAAAGATTTTCCCATGTGATCCATTCCTCGATTCGTTAAATCCCGCCGGACTTCATGCCATTGGCGGCCGTCATCCGGGCAGTCTTTTTCCGCAAAGAATCTACAGCTTACAAGGCCGCAGACCAATAGTCAATGGGATAACGACCTCACATCGGCCGGTGAATTAATTCGTACCGACGCCCCGGCAACTGGCGAATGAGATGTTTCAATTCGAGTTGTGTAAGCAGCGGTAGCACAGCATGCACCGGCTGTGACAAAGCGCCCACCAGGCTGTCAATATCGCGCTCGCCGCACCGCAGCACATCAACCAATGACGCCTCCTCAGCACTTAGTGGCGGCCCGACCAGGGACGCCGCCGGCGTTTCGGTCGACACCCGACCGGGCGCGAATCCCGGCAGGAAAGAAAGCTCATCGAGAATATCATCGATACTGTCGACAAGCTTGGCCCCGTCACGAATCAGATTGTGGCAGCCCTTGGCCTGCGGTGTATCGATCCGACCGGGTACAGCGAATACCTGCCGCCCCTGTTCCAAGGCTTGCTGCGCAGTTATCAGCGCGCCGCTCTTCGCCGCCGCTTCAACTACCAGCGTCCCGAAACACAGGCCGGAAATAATCCGGTTGCGCATGGGCAACGATCGACGGTCCGTTCTAAACCCCATCGGCAGTTCGCTGATCACTGCGCCGTTATCACAAATGGCTCGGGCCAGATCGATGTTCTCCGGGGGATAAATTTGCGCCAACCCGCCGCCGAGTACCGCAATCGTGCGGCCACGGCTGGTCAGTGTCGCCCGGTGTGCAGCGGTATCGACACCGCGCGCCAGTCCCGAGACGATGGTCAGGCCAGCCCGTGCCGCGGCACCTGCCAGGCGCTCGGCTGTGGTCTGTCCGTAACTGCTCAGGTGTCGGGTACCGACGATCGCCAGAGCCTGTTGCAACACCTCGTCATTGAGGGCATCCATATTACCGCGTACATACAGGCACAGGGGCGGATCGTAGATTTCTTTCAGGATCGACGGGTAGGCAGCATCTCCCAGCGTGATCAGCTGCACACCGGCCTGCTGCACCGTTCGCATCTCCCCTTCGAGGTCGGCGTGCTGGCGCCAGTCCGCAAGGATTCCTGCAAGCCTGTCGCCGATACCGCGAAACTTTGCCAGCTCCGATGCCGGTGCCCCCAGGATGTCGGCCGGCGTCGCATAATGCTGAAGCAGCGTCTTCACTCGGATCGACCCGATCCGCGGCAGCAAATTGAGAACCGTGTAGGCCTCGGCGATCGACAATTGCATGGTGGACAAGGCTCCGGCGGGTACGGACAGGTTCAGTCGCAGCGGCCGGCAATCGCATCGATGATCGGCGCGTCGGGCACATCGGTGATAATCTCAACCGCCGCGGTTGCCCTGGGCACTATCAACCGGTTTCGGCCGCCGACATATTTTTTGTCGCTGCCCATGGCCTCCAGAATCGCTGCCGGTTCGATACCGGCAACGCGTGTCGGCAGGCCAACGGCAGTGAACAGGGCATCTTGCCGACGTGCCAGCTCCGCCCGTGCCGGCGTCTCCTCGAGAATACGCCCCAGATCGACTGCCATGCCCATGCCGATAGCGATCGCTTCGCCGTGCGTATACACCGTGTAGCCGGTGAGTTTTTCGAGCGCATGCCCGAACGTGTGACCGTAGTTGAGGATGGCCCGGCGCCCGGTCTCGAACTCATCCTCCAGAACGATCATTGCTTTCAATTCGCAGCTTCGCTCGACAACGCGACGGTAGGTCCCGGTATCGGCGGTCAGCAATCCATCGATCGATGCTTCCAAAAAGTCGAAAAAGTCGGCATCCAGAATGACCCCGTATTTGATCACTTCCGCCAACCCGCAACGCAACTCCCTTATTTTCAACGTCTTCAACGTGGCAACATCGATGAGTACGTGCCTCGGCTGATGAAAGGCGCCGACAAGGTTTTTCCCTTCGGGCAGGTCTACACCGGTCTTGCCGCCGATCGAGCTGTCGACTTGCGCCACCAATGACGTTGGCACCTGAATCAGGTCGATCCCGCGCATGTAGGAGGCGGCAAGAAAGCCGGCTGTATCACCGACAACACCACCGCCCAAGGCCACGATCACGGACTTGCGGTCGAGCCTGGCGGCAACCGCCGCGCTGTAGAGCGACGCCAGAGTCGTAAGGTTCTTGGCAGCCTCGCCAGCCTCGAAGACCGATACCGCGACGCGGCTGGCACCGGCCTCTTCGAGCAACCCAACGGTGGTAGCACTGTATTGTGTGTCGACGTTGCTGTCGGTAACAATGAGACAACTGCGACCGTCAACGAACGGCCGGAGTTCCGGGCAATCTCCGTCGGCAAGGGAGCAGTCGCCGATAACCAGGTTATAGGCCCGGCCAGGCAGCGGTATTTGAATGACCCTTTTTTCTGACATCGGCTGAAAAAATGATTCTTGCGTTTGCAACAGGTTCCTGGCAACTATAGGCGTCCTCTGTGGACCGCGTCAAACTATCCACGCCCGCCGGACCACGGGTCCGACAGCCCGAACTCCCCTTTTGTTGCCTGATTTGGCCTTCCAGTAATGACATAATATGTTTATAGTTAATAGTTTACATGTTCTACATGGGCCTTCATCGGAAATTACTCAGCCCCAACGGCTTTCGAACGAAAATAGATTTCATAAATGATTTGTATCAAGCAGTTTATATTTATTTTTAGGAAACAGCCAATTATTTTTCAAAAAACCTGCAACTAAACACGGTGTTTACGAATCTTAAGGTGACAAGCACCCAATCTCGGGGGATCTCTGCACTCAATACGGAGGACGTACACATGGCAAGGCACGATGCAATGCGATTCTACATGCATGATATCGGCGACATCCCGCTGGTGACAGTGGCTGAAGAAGGCGAGCTCGCTGCCCGTATCAAGCGAGGCGACAAAGCAGCGCTAAACCAGCTCGTGCGTGCCAACCTCCGCTTGGTCGTCAAGATCGCCCACGACTTCAAGAGCATTGGTTTGCCGCTGCAGGACCTGATTTCCGAAGGGAACATTGGGTTGATGCGGGCGGCGGAGAAGTTCGATCCGGCGAAGGGCGCGAAGTTCAGCAGCTACGCAGCGTGGTGGATCAAGCAGAACATGCGCCGGGCGCTGGCTGAAAAGAACAAGACGATTCGCGTGCCAATCGCCTCGGCGGCAAAGATGAAAAAGATCAAGTCGGCAGCCAGCGCGCTGTCAGAAGAGCTTGGTCGTGAGCCGACGACAGCGGAAATCGCGAGGCGCGTTGATTTCAGCGAGCGGGTGGTCCAGCGTCTCAAGCGTTCGGACAACAAGACCGTGTCTCTCCACGATCCGATCATGCGCGGCGAAGACGGCGAGATCAACAGCCTGATTCCGGACGAATCCAATTGCCCGCCGGACCAGGCGCTGGATGAACGTGAGTCGAGCGAACGATTACGCCAGCTTTTACAGGGTCTTGACCAACGGGAATGCACGATTCTGTTGATGCGCTACGGCCTCGACGGCAAGCCGCCGCGGACGCTGGAAGAAATCAGCAAGCATATCGGACGGACCCGGGAACGTGTGCGTCAAATCCAAAAGCGGGCGCTGAAGAAATTGCGCAGTCAAATGGGCGACGACTACCAGAATATCCGGTGGCATTCCCACTGTAGCAACTTCAACTAAAAGCGGACGCCGAAACGAACAATAACGTCAGCCACCTCGAAGCCCGGGGTGGCTGTTTTTTTTGTTTCGTCGGGGCGGAATTCCCGGGGTAGACAAATCCGCTCCAAGTGTGAAAGAGCACAGGCTTAAGGTTTTTTTCCTGAATTATTCACCGAGGTTCGGACTGGCCCACAAATCCGCGTAACGCGTTGCTGGTCAACTATTTATTTTACGGCGTCGGTTGCCGGCTCGGCCTCTTTGGAACAAAGCTTTCTTGCGAGCAAAGGGCAGGCCGTCCCGATGCAGGCGCGACTTGATGTTGTCGGTGAGGTAACCGGGATCGGGCGGATTGCTTTGGTATTTTGCATCCCACAGCCGTTTGCCGGCGCGCAGGACGTCGCCACGCGTGACGACTCCGACCAGCTTACCGTCCTCGACGACGGGCAAACGTCTGTAGTTGTTCTTGAGGAAGATATCCGCGACGGCGAAAACATCGCGGGCCGGCTCGACTGTGAGCACATTCCTGGACATATAATCGCTGACTTTGCCGCTAGGCACCCCGTAGTAGGCCCCGTTGGCAAGCAGCAACAGGCAGTCTTTTTCCGAGATGATACCAACCAGCTTGCGGCGGTCATCGGGATCGGTGACCGGGGCACCGCTGATTCGGTGTTCCACGAGGAAAATAAGTGCCTGGTAAATGTTCATTTCGGACGTGACGCTGACAACAGAAGTTGTCATGAATTCGCCCACGGCGGTGACATGCTGATGTTGAACCTTTTCCATAATTTACCTCCATAGCCCGAGTCGATATTTTTTTATTGAAAACGACGGCCGCAACCCCTGTTATCTAATTTGAGGAGCCCTTGATATGATGATATAATAGGCCACCGCTCGAGGCTAATAATATAATGCAAACCCTGCAAAATGGCAACTTCCTGCCGGTCGCGTTTGCTGCAGCTATTACAGTGGGCAATGGCGAATAATTCGGGCCCGGCCAATTACGGGGTTCGAACACATCAAAAGTGGAAAGATTTGCATTCCTGAAAGTTGCAAACTACAATAGCTTCCAGTCGGCCTCGTCACAGCCCAGTCACGTGGGTGGTTGTACGCATAAGTTTGCCAGATACAGAAATCGGCTGTGCAGCTCGGTTGCCCGCCACTGTCGGAATAGGATGCGTACTGCTTTCATCGTGACGGCTGTTGTGTGAATGCTCGACTTAAGAAAAAAAGGGGGGGGAAAGCGGTTGTGAGTGCGTGAGTAATTCACAGCCGGTTATCGAGCTCCCCGCAGTAGCCGCCGACCCACAAATAACACTCTGAAAACAGGAAGATAAAATAGATGTCACAACCTGTCGTTGCCCTTCTGATGGGCAGCAAATCCGACCTGCCGAAGCTGCAATCAGCGATTGACGTTTTCAACGATTTCGGCATCGCCCACACCGTCCGCGTGATGTCCGCACATCGCACCCCGGACGTGGTGATGGAATTTGCCTCCGGCGCCGCCTCAAATGGCTACAAGGTTTTAATGGCCGCAGCTGGTGGCGCGGCCCATCTCGCGGGCGTGGTCGCTGCTCATACATCGCTGCCGGTGATTGGTATTCCCGTGGCGATTGCACCGTTCGAAGGCCTGGACTCGCTGCTCGCGACCGTGCAGATGCCGGGGGGCATTCCAGTAGCAACAGTCGGTGCCGGCAGCGGCGGCGCCAAAAATGCAGCTCTTCTGGCTGCCCGCATCCTGGCATTGGGTGACACGGCGGTTGCGGCTAACTACGAGAAATTCGTGGCGGCGCAGTCCGCGAAAGTGAAGCAGGCCGACAATGAGCTGCAGGCGGAACTGGGCAACTAACACAGTGTCCTGAATGGAAACGTACACGCTGGCATTGGGCAACGCGTCAATGATTGCGGGTGCCGTTGCTGAGCGGCTGGCGCACGGCGAGGTCGGCATTTTGCCGACAGAGACAGTTTACGGCATTGCCTGCCAACAAGGCAACGACGCGGGCGTTGAGCGGATATTTCGCATGAAAGCGCGGGATCCGCAAAAAAAGCTGCAGATCCTCATCGCCGACCATGCAGCAGTGACTGCGGTGGTAAATCCAACACCGCTGCTGACTGCGTTGTCAGCAGCGTTTTGGCCGGGGCCGTTGACGATCGTAGTGGAGGATAGCCACGGCATAACGCACGGGTTGCGGCAGCCGGATCATCCGTTTGTGCTGTCCGTATTGGGGGAGTTGGGTACGCCTTTAGCGACTACCAGCGCCAATATTTCAGGGGCACCGCCGGCAACGGAAGCAGCCGCTGCTGTAAGTGATCTGGCAGCAGCACCGGATTTCATCGTTGACGGTGGTCCATGCCACGGCCGTGCGTCGACAGTCGTTCGCCTGCACGGCGACGGGCGTTTAGAGGTGATACGAGAGGGCGATGTAAGCGCCGAACAATTAAAAGCAGTAGCGGGCTGAAGCAATGGTAAGGAAACCGACAGAAATCCTGACCGGGATAGAGATTGGCACGAGCGCCATCAAGGTGTGCGCCGGTCAGCCGCTCGGGGACGGATCTATATCGATCATCGGCTTTGACGAGACGCCATGTGTCAACAAAGTCGTGAAAGGCGAGGTTCAGGATGTCGAGTTGATCAAGGAGTTGCTGGCGGACACGCTGAACCGCGTCGAGGAGGCAACCGGTTGCGGCGTCGGCAAGGCATATCTGGCAATCACGGGGGCACACATCGCCTCGGTCAACGCTCAGGGGGCAGTACATATTCGAGCCGAAGACCGCAAAATCACGAACGAGGATATCGTCGATGCAACGCGGCACGCCCGCGCCTACCGTCTGCCGGTTGACCAGATCTCGATCAACTCGTGCCAACGCGCCTATCTGATCGATGGCGAACGGCCGATGAGCCAGCCATTGGGCATGGTGGCGAGCAAGCTGACGGCCGACATTCATTTTATCTACGGCAGCTACAACAACATTCAGACTTCCTGCACCCTGGTCGACGAAGTGCTGGGCTTTCCGGCCACCGACATTGCGTTTACCGGGATTGCGGACATGTACGGCCTGGCGCTCGAGACTGAGTCGAGCAACGGCGTGTTGATTCTCGATATCGGCGCCGGCGTGACCGAGTACGTGGTGTACTACGAAGAAGGCTGTATGCATTCCGGTCAGGTGACAATTGGTTGTGAACATCTGGCCAATGACCTCTCCATCGGCTTGCGGCTGCCCATTCCGAAAGCTCGGGAAGTGCTGCGCAGCAATGGCTCGGCGATGCGCCGGGCAGAGGGTGGGATGCGGCATGTCAAGGTGCAGACGGCGCTGGCCCATCCACCGCGGACATTCAAAGAGTCAACAATCCAGACAATCATCGAGACGCGACTGCTGGAATTGTTCCAGATCGTCCGTGACGACCTCGCCAAGCACAACATGCTCGAGTTACTAAGCGACGGCATCGTGCTGTGCGGCGGCGGCGCACTGATCCCGCACATTGACGAGCTGGCCGGATCGTTCTTCGCGGTGCCGGCCAGGATCGGCCAGCCAGGCAATGTCACCGGTGCCGAGAACGAAATTCAGTCGCCACGATACGTCACCCCAATCGGACTGCTCCATCTCGGCTATCAGTTGCGGGAAATGGAGAAATCCAATGCCGTGCCGTTCAGGGAAATCATGAAACGCGATTTATCGCGGATCTTCAACGTAGCCAAGAGAGCAATTAAATTCTGACTCCCTCAACATGAGCAACAAACGCACAGTTATTCTCGGCATCGGCGGCGGCGCCGGCAAAGTTATCCACTGCCTGGCAGCAACCAAGGGAGCGTCATGGCTCGAGTTTGCCTACATCGACACCGATGCGGCGGACCTCGAGAGCATGTCCGGTGTGACCTGTCTGCCGATTGGCAGCACTTGGACGAAGGGCCAGAGTTGCGGCGGCGACCCGGCGACCGGCGAAAAAGCAATGGGGGCCAGCGTTCCTGAGTTAAAGGCGTTGGTCGCGGACGCGGAGATGGTGATTGTCGTTGGGTGCCTCGGGCAAGGTACCGCTTCGGGCGGCATTCAAATTCTGTCGCGGCTGGTGCGCGAGGAGGAGTTGCTGGCCTTTTTTTTCGTGACTATGCCGTTTGCGGCCGAAGGCAATGGCCGACGCGAAATCGCCGAGGGCGCCTTACGCAACCTGCGTGAGAACTCCGATATCGTGGTCGCCGTCCAAAACGACCTGCTGTTTACGACGATCGATGCAGATACCCGGGCCAGCGATGCCTTCGCCATGGCCGACCAGGTCCTGGCCGACGGTGTCCTGGGTATTGCAGAACTGGTACGTTGCCGCGGCATGATGGCGGTCGATTTTGCCAGCCTTCGAGCCTTGCTGAAAAACCGCGAGGCCCATTGCTCCTTCGGCATCGGCCACGCCTCTGGTGCGAACCAGACGGTCGAGGTAATCGACGACCTGTTTAAGTCCAGAATGCTTGGCGACCAGGACTTCCTCGCGCGATCCGATGTGGTTGTCGCCAGCCTGATCGGTGGTACTGACTTGTCGATCGGGGATATGAACCAATGCCTGTCGGTGCTCCACAATCAGCTTGGCCCCTCGACCCGCTCCTACATCGGCGCCAACGTTGTACCGGAGAAGGGCGACGAACTGCAGCTTACGATCGTGTCCATACATTACAAACACAAGCCGGCGCAGGTTGCCGTACCTGAGCCTACACCGCCACCGGCGAAGCCAAAACGCGGCCGTAAAAGCAAAACCAAGGCCGATGCCGATGAAAAACAGTTCGACCTGCCATTTGTCGAGGAGATGGTCTCTGTCGGCATCTTCGGCAACGTCCCGCCGACCATAGTCAAAGGCGAAAACATGGATATCCCGACGTTCCAGCGGCAAGGCCTCGTGCTCGACCTCGATGACTGACTCCTGGTCCAGAAGGCTTCCACAGCTGCTTTGGCTGGTGATGCTGACCGTTGGCTGCGGCTCCGCCCCGGAAACCGCACCACCGCCGGACATTGATTCAGCCAACGCTTTCCGGCTGATTGGCGAGATCTGTGACATCGGTCCACGCCCCAGCGGTTCGGACGGCGCCAAACGCACGGTTCGATACATCGTCGACACCGCCACGGCATATGGCTACGAGCCGATTCAGGACACCTGGACCGAACAAACGGCGCGCGGCAGTGTCGAATTTACCAATATCACAGCCGAGCTGCGTGGCGACCGTGCCGAATCATTCATCATTCTCGGCACACATTTCGACACCAAAATTCTGGCGGGCACGGCGGCCTTCATCGGCGCAAATGACGGGGCCTCGAGTACCGCGCTGGTGCTTGAACTCATGCGAATACTGAAAAAAACACCAACGGCCAGATGGCCAACCGTGCGGTTCGCCTTCTTCGACGGCGAAGAAGCCTATGAGCAATACAGCAACCGTGACGGCCTGCATGGCAGCAAGCGCATGGCGCGGCAACTGCAGGAATCCGGCAGGCACAGGGAATGCCAGGCGATGATCCTGCTCGACATGGTCGGCGACAAGGATCTGACGGTGACAATCTCTCCTTCCGACAACCGCGAATTGCGCACAAAGTTATTCAATATTGCAGAACGACAAGGCACGCGTAAACATTTCGGCTACTTTATGAAAGGCTCAATTCTGGACGATCATATTCCGTTTAGTCGTCTCGGTATCCCGGCACTGGATATCATCGATTTCGAATATGGCCCGAACAACTCATACTGGCACACGGACCAGGATACGATAGACAAACTGAGCCCCGACAGTCTGATGATCGTCGGCAATGCAGTTCTCGCGCTGATCTGGGAACTAACTTCAGAGTAAAATTATGGATGTACCGAGACCCGACCACAGTTCCGAAGACGACTCGACATTCGAAGTCCAGCCCGAGTCAACCGGGCCCGGCAGCAACCCGCCTGCGGATGTATGGACCTCGAAGCCGGAAATGACTCCCGACGCCCCCAGGCAACAACCGCCCACACCGCCCGGCCAGGGAGGCACCACCGCTATCACCCCGCTCGGCGCAAAGCCGAAGCAAGGGACCCGCGGCTGTCTCTGGGGCTGCGGCATCAGCGCCATCGTTTCTTTCATCATAATAATCGCCCTTGCCATCGCCGGCGTTGCCGGCCTCGACCTTGGCGGTGCGTCACCCAACCTCTTCTCCTCCCTGGCGAAAGAGCCGGACGCCATCGAAGAAACAGTGATCCAGTCGGGCAATGGCAAGGCGAAGATCGCTGTCATCGACGTCTACGGCATGATCTATTCCGGCACCGCCCCATCGAGCAAAAGTTCCCCGTCAGGTCCGCTGATCAGCCAGATAGAAAAGGCCCGTAAGGACCCCGACGTCAAAGCCGTAGTGCTCGACATGAACACTCCCGGCGGCGAGGTCACGGCCACCGATGAAGCGCACCACGCCCTCAAGAAACTGCGGGAAGACGGCAAGCCAGTGGTCACCTGTATGCGCGCGATCGCTGCCAGCGGCGGCTATTACCTCGCGGCGGGTACCGACCACATCGTCGCGAACCGCCTTACCCTGACCGGTAGCGTCGGGGTCATCATCGGCGGCTATAACTATGCCGAGCTGCTCGACAAGATTGGGCTCGAGTCAGAGTTGTACATCGGCGGGGAAATGAAGGATGTCCTCAATATGGCACGGGAACGCACACCCGAAGAAATCGCCCTGATCCAGAGCTTGGTTGACGAGACCTACAACGAATTTGTCAAGATTGTAGCGGCTGGGCGACCTCTCTCTGAGGCCGATGTCAAAGACCAGATCGGTGCCCGTATTTTTTCCGGGGCCCAGGCGTTGGACCTGCAGATGGTGGACGAGCTCGGATATTTCGACGACGCCGTCGAGGCGGCCCGTAAGCTGGCAGACATTGAGGAGCCCGCAGTGGTGCGGTACGGGTATATCCCGTCCCTGGGCAGCCTGCTGTTCGGCATGGCGGCGAACGATGCGAAACCGGTTGTCGAGTTGCTGCCGGAAGAACTGCGCCTGGTCAAGAAAGGCCACTTATATTTCCTGACGCCGATCGTTTATTAGGGGCTTCGCGTCATGACAGTGGTGCTGGCCGAAAAGCCATCCGTCGCCCGCGACCTCGCAAAATACCTGCGTGCCAGCCAGCGGCATGACGGCTACTTCGAGGGTGGCGGCTATCAGGTGACCTGGGCCCTCGGTCATCTGGTCTGCCTCAAGGAACCGAACGACTACGACCCGCAGCTGAAGAAATGGTCGCTCGCGACCCTGCCGTTCGTGCCGAATTGTTTCGAACTCAAACTCACCGGCGACAAAGGCGCCCGGAAGCAATTCGGCGTCATCAAGAAGCTTTTCCGTGCTGCCGACGAACTGATCTGCGCCACGGACGCCGGGCGCGAGGGTGAGTTGATCTTCCGCTACATCCAGCAGCTCAGCGGCTGCAATGACAAACCGTGCCGGCGGCTATGGCTCAGCTCGCTTACCGACGAGGCAATCCGCGCGGCCTTCAATGCGATGCGGCCGGGCAGCCACTACGACCGGCTGTTCCACGCCGCCCGCTGCCGCAACGAAGCCGACTGGATTGTCGGTTTCAACGCGACCCGCAATTTCAGCGTGCGCCACGGCCCGCGGCTGTGGAGCGTTGGCCGGGTCCAGACCCCGGTACTGGCACTGATCGCAGCGCGCGACGACGAGATCCGTCATTTCAAACCGGAATCCTTCTGGGAGCTGTTCACCAAGCACCGCGACGTCCGCTTCAAATACACCGGGCCCCGGCGTTCTACCGGCAGCGACCGCTTCGCCACGGAAGCCGCAGCGCAGGAAGCTCTGGCGCAGGCTGAGCAGGGGCCATTGACCATTGCCACAGTCAAGACTAAACGCGAGCGTTCCCTGCCCTCGCTGCTCTACGACCTCACGGATCTACAGCGCGACATGAACCGTCGTTACGGCCTCGCAGCAGCAACGACTTTGAAAACGGCTCAAGCTCTGTACGAGAACAAGCTGATAACTTATCCCCGGACCGATTCGCGTTACCTGAGCAGCGACATGAAACCGGAAATTCCAGGGATCCTCGCGAGCCTTTGCAAGGAGAAGCCGGAGGCCGTCGAGCCGCTCGACACCAGCCACCTCAATTTCAGTAGCCGGATCATCAACGACACCAAAGTCAGCGACCACCATGCCCTCATCCCGACCAGCAAGGTGCCCGGTAAACTCAATGAACTACAGCGCAAGGTGTATGACGCTATTGTCATCCGCTTCATTGCCGCCTTTTACCCGCCCTGCCTCAAGGACGTCACGATCGTCGACGCGCAGGCCAATCAGATACCGTTCCGGGCGCGTGGTGTCACGATCGTCGATCCCGGCTGGACCGCCCTGTATCCACGAAAGCCCAAGCCGCCAACCGACCAGGACGACCGCGAGGATAACGAGCAAATACTGCCGGCGTTCAAGGCTGGCGACAGCGGTCCGCACAGCCCGTACATCAAAAACGGCATGACCAAACCACCACGGCACTACAGCGAAAACACCCTGCTTGCCGCCATGGAAACCGCCGGCCGGCAAATTGACGACGAAGCGCTCAGGGAAGCGATGAAGGAAAAGGGACTGGGTACTCCGGCGACGCGCGCGACAACTATCGAACTTTTGTTGACGCGCGAATACATCCAGCGGGAAAAGAAACAGTTGGTCGCGACCGATGCCGGGCGGTTCCTGCTGTGCCTGATACAGAGTCCACGGCTGAAATCAGCCGAAATGACCGGCGAATGGGAAGCACAGCTCAAAGAGATCGAGCATGGCCGATGCGAGCCGCAGACGTTCATGCGGCAGATCGTTGAGTTCACGCACCAGATAGTGAAAGACAGTGAAGCACAGCAGATTGATGACACAGCCTACGGGAATTGCCCGCGCTGCGGAGCGACGGTTATCGAAGGCAAACGCGGTTATGGTTGTTCCGCCTGGCGTCAGGGCTGCCCGTTTGTCTTCTGGAAAGAACAGCATGGCATCACCTTCACAGTGGGCCAGATTCGCGAGCTGCTGCAGTTGCGCCTGCTGTCGACGCCAGTACTAAGCAACGGCACGATAATCAAGATAGCGATGAACGACCGCGGCGACGCGGTGTTCGTACCCATTGAGTCCCGGCGACCGGCCAAACGCCAGGGTGCCGCCAAAAGCAGCCGGTCCAAGAGCAGCAGCAACGCCAAACGCCAGGGTGCCGCCAAAAGTAGCCGGTCCAAGAGCAGCAGCAACGCCAAACGCCAGGGTGCCGCCAAAAGTAGCC
>CAYWQM010000084.1:0-18310 GCA_964460215.1 uncultured Lentisphaerales bacterium | reverse complement strand
CAGCGAGCGGAAAGTCAGTGCCTTGTGAGAATCTTCAGGCATGGTGCTCTCCCGGTTCCTGCGCATGCAGCGTTTCGATCAGCCGCCGGGTCTGTTCGGCAGCAAGTCGGCAGGCCTGGTCCCGGCCGAACGTTGCATCCTCGACGTCCAGCCACGAACGCACCCGGCTGTACACGTCGTGGGTGATTGTCTGCTGAATCAAATCGACGTGGGCGAGCGCTTCGTCGGACATCTCGCGCTCACCGGTCAGCTGCAGATAAAATTTGGCGGCTTCACCCAATGGTGTGGAATGATTGGCGAGTGCCTCGACATCAAGATTCGGGCGGATGTCAAACTCTGCGTTCGCCTCAATATGGGCAGTGACGGTTTCGACGGCGAACGATACCGCATCAGCGTCATTGGCGAACACGCGCCGCCACTCGTCGCGCAGTTGCTCTTCGCCGAGCGTAGTTCTGCCGGCGACCCGCACGCGGCAGCAAAGATGCCGGAGCCCCGGCTGGCCGGCAACGATGTCGCGTACCGCAGTGCGCACGGCATCGACAACGGCACCGTGCAGATCGTCTTTCGCCGTCAGTTCGGCACCCGCTGCATCGACGGCAACGGTGATCGTTTCGTACCGCACGGTGGCCAGCGGCAGGTGGGTGACGGTTGTCGTCCCGTCAGGCCCGATGTCGATCATCCACGGCCCGTGCGGGCCCGGCTCGCCGGGATGCAGCGGCTGCGGACTGCCGGCGTAGAAGTTCCGCGGTTCACGGCGCACGGAATCGGCGCTGGCAGGTTTGTGGATATGGCCAAGGGCCCATGTCCCGATCCCGGACCGGGCGAAATCACCGCCGGGCACCGGGCAGTAGACGCTGTCGCTGCCGGCGCCGCGGTCGCAATGCAACAAACCAATGCTCGGGGTCCCGGACTCCAACATGTCGGCCGTCAGTTGGGGCATCGGGTTGGTAGTCACTTGGGATTGCGGAAAGGACCAGCCCCAGATATCAGTCTGCCGGTCGCCATCGTGACCGGCCAGCTGCACGCACTCCCAGCGCCCGCTCTGGCCGAGCAAGTCAAAGTTGTCAGTCTCCAGCGTGCGCCGCAGTCGTTTCATCACCTCGACATCGTGGTTACCGGCGACCGCGATGCAGCGGATGCCGGCACTGTCCAGCCGCTTGATGCCCCCCTCGATCGCATTGAGCGCCTCGTAGAAGCCGCGATCATGGTCGACGATGTCGCCGGCAATGAGCAGGGCGTCGACCTGTTCCTCGATCGCGAAGGCAACGATGCTCCGCCACATCTCCACCGGCGCGTGATCACACGCCACGTCCTCCGGCAGCTTCGAGCAGCGCCGGCCGATGTGAAGGTCGGCGGTTACGAGTAGTTTCATGTGAGGGCCAGACGTGACTTACTGTTCAAAACGATTGGTGCTGTGTCGATAACGATGCAGTCGCCGACAGTACAAAATAGGGCTGGCCCGTCGGTGCGTCAAGCGCCGGGGCAGCTGCACCCACCCATTACCTTATATATGTCCGGTTTCCCGCCCGGATTTTCACGAATTTGCACCATTGGCTGGTCGAAGCCGCAGATAACGTCGCCGAGGTCGTTGACAGTCACATGGCGACAGGATACACTGGACGCCGGCCCGGCAGGATGCTGGTCGTCAGGAGAATTGCTTTGAGTGTACACATTTACTACAGCACGTCGCTGCGTGAATTAGCCGGAAAACTGGCCGATAACCTGGCGGCGGACCGCATGGGCACGGCCGATCCGGATCCGTTCGTCCCGGCGCCGGTGATGGTTCCCAACGTCAACCTGAAGCAGTGGCTGCAACTGCAGATCGCCGACCGGCGCGGGGTCACCGCAAACATCGAATTTCCGTTCTTTGAGAACGGCCTGTGGCAGGCCCTGTGCGCCGTCGAGCAAAATCTCCCGGGGATCGATGCCAACGGCCAACACAAGCTGCGGATGATGGACCGGTCGCTGCTGCACCTGTCGGTACTGATGTGGCTCCGCGACCGGGTTGAAGATGCCGACGAAACCATCACGCCATTTCTCACGTACCTCGCAGCGGACAGTGCCCGCTATCGTAAACTGTGGCAGCTCTCGTCGCAGCTGACGGCGGTTTTCACCGATTATGTTTATCATCGGCCCGCCTGGATTGGGTCCTGGTACAACAACCAACCGGCCAACTGCGGGCCCGGCGATCAACACGCCCCGATCGAGGCGGCGCAGCGGGCGCTTTTCCAGGGTGTCCTCGGGCCTCGCGGCTTGCGCAAGCAGCTGGAGACGGATACCGATTCGCAGTACCGGCTGCTGGCCGAGTACGCGCATGAGGTTTTCAACCGGCTCAAGGTGCCGCCCCCCGCAGGCACCGTCCTGCCGCTCCACATTTTCGGGATGTCCCGGATCTCCCCGATCCATGCGGATTGTCTGTTCCGCCTCGGCCAGTTCATCGATGTGAACCTTTATCAATTTTCAGTCTGCTGCGAGTTCTGGGAAGACATAGAGACGACCCAGCAGGAACGGTTCAAACAGATTCGTGCGCTCCGGCTGGATACTGAACACCCGGCTTCAACTGACGCAGCGGTTGAAGAGCCTCCGATGCCGGAACGCCCGGAGCTGGATCTCGACCCGCTGGAGAACCCGCTGCTGCAGGCATGGGGACATGCGGGTCGGGAAACGCTTGTGCTGCTCGGTGAGTGTGAGGAACGCTGGCCGGAGGCACAGTGCGAAACGACGTGGCTGCCGGAAGGAGAGACCGTGCCGCCGGAAGGTACATCGGTGCTGAGCCGCCTGCAGTACCGGGTCCGGTCCCGGCAACGCGGGGAACCCGTCGCGCCCCCGGACCCCAGCCTGCAAATCGTTGCATGCCCGTCAATCTACCGTGAGGTGGAGGCGGTCTATAACAGCATCATCCAAAACGTCCTCGACGACGAGGAACTGAAGCTTACCGATATCGCCGTGCTCGTAACGGACATGGCCACTTACAAGCCAGTGCTCGAATACGTCTTCGACGGCGGCAGGCAAGTGCCCTACAATCTCGTGGACAGCTCAGCAGCAATGGAGAGTATTTACGGTCAGGCGGTACTGGCGCTGCTAGGCCTGGCGGCCGGGGACTTTACGCGGAAGGAGGTGTTTCAGGTGATCCTGAACCCGTGCTTCCTGGCGGGCGTCCGGGCGTGCAGGGAAGACGCCCTGCAATGGCTGGAGTGGGCAGATAAACTGGGCATCTATCGGACCTTTGGCGAGACGCCTGCCGACGACTCGTCCGCACCCGCCCCGTTCACCTGGGAACAGGGGCTGAAGCGATTGCGTTTCGGGCGCATCATGGACCCGGCGGGCCCCGCAGCCGCGACGGCCGAGACAACTGAATCCACCGAGTTCTATACATTTGACGGCACCGCCCCATATGCTGACATGGCCAGCAGCGACTCGCGCAGCATCGGTCAGTTCTGCGCCGTCATTGAAGCGCTCCACACGCGGCTGGCGCCGTTGCGCAACGGCGAGTTCACGATTGGGCAATGGCGCCAAAGGCTCGTTTCCCTGTGTGAACAGTTCCTCGGCATCCCGCCCGAGCGTGCGACAGAATCGTACGTGCAGCGGGCGATGTTTTCGTCATTGGAACAGGCTGAGCATTTCGACGCTCTCACTGCCGTTGACACACGGATGCCGCTGCCGCTGCTGCGCGAGCTGGTCAAGTCGGCACTGGTCGACATCCCGGGCAGGAAAGGGACCTATCTGTCGCACGGGGTATCCGTGGCATCGCTGCGCCCGATGCGCCCGATTCCGTTCAAGGTCGTGTATGTGCTGGGCATGCAGGAAGGAAAATTTCCGGGCAGCAGCGAGACCACGACCCTGGACCTTCGACGCGCCGGCCGGCCGCAACGGGGCGACATCAGCTTGCCGGATGCGAACCGCTATCTTTTTCTCGAGACAATGCTCGCGACGGAAGGAAAACTGTACGTCAGTTACGTCTCCCACAACCTTCAGAAGGATGAGGAATTTTTCCCCTGCAGCATTGTGAAACAGCTGCTGTCGTTTATGAACGACTCGTTGCTGACAACATCGCAAACAGCGATCCAACTGCCGCTGAAAGGCAGCAGCCCGCAGTACCTGTCGACGACCACCGGAGGCCTGCCGCAAAGCGATGTGCTGGTAAACTTTTCCAGGACCGACAGGATCGAGGCGATGGCGGACGTCACCAGGAGGCTTGCCGAACCAGACGCCGGTGGGGTGCAGCTTCCACAAGGGTGCAGCACCGACAATTTCGGCGCAACGGCCGACGGTTTCCTTGCCACGGCTCAGGTTGGATACGAGCCAGCGAATCTCCCTGCGGCCCAGGGACCGGGGGTCGAACGGATCAATGTGCAAGTACTCTCGAAGTTCCTGAACAACCCGATTGAAGCCGGGCTACGTCGGCACCTGGGCATTTATGATGAGACGGAAGACAGCCGTGCCCTGGCTGAGGACGAGCCGTTTTTCTCGACGTTCCCGGCGGATTGGGAGTTTGAAACGGAGGTGCTTGAACACTATGTACGGACGTTCACGCACGCCGACGACGCGATTGAGGCAGCGGCGCTCGCCACGGCCGATACCGAAGCGTATATGAACGACCGCTACCACCACGGCCAGCAGTGCTCCCGGTTCCCGAATGCTGTTTTCGGTGACCTGGATCGCAACGTATTCACCACACTGATCACGGAACGAACCCGGGGCAGCGACTCAGTCAAAGTGTCGCTGGCGAGTCTGCTGGATGATCTGCAGGAACAGGACCCCCTGTGCAACGTCGTTATCGGAGCCGCCGCTACGGATACGCCCAGCGAGTGGCGGCGACCGGCCTTGACGCTGCAGGTTCCGGTTCAGGGCGGCAACCCGATCGATGTCGAAGTCTCCGGTTCACTGCCCTTCGCCTGGGCGGACCGGGACGACGGTCACCTCTGCGCCTGCTTGGTTATCACAACGAAAACAAAGATCAGCAGCGCCCAACCGACATCTCACCTTTTTCAGCCATTTCTTTTCCTGATGATCGCCACCGCCGCCGGCGAGATCCCAGCGGGCGCGGCGTTCACGGTTTATCTGGCCCATCGAAAAGGAGTCGAAACGTTTTCCTACAAAGCTTTGCCGCAACAGGAAGCACAGCACTGGCTGCAACAGTTGATCGGTGATTTTCTGGGTGATGGCGCCATGGATCTGCTGCCGTATGCGCTGCTGACCAGCAATGCACCCATTCATCCCTGGGAGGACGGAACGTTCACGGACGAAGAACAGGAACGGTACCGGGAGCAATTGGCGGCAAGGATCGAAGATGACCTGGGAAGTTCATGGCCACAGCATCAGCCGCCTGAAATACATCCGATAGCCAACCCGATTGTGCCGGATGACGCATTCGACAAGGTTCGCCGGCGCCTGCGCCCTATTCTGCCGCGGCCGGACGAAGCAGCCGGGGAGGAAGCCGATGGCTGACACTACACAGCAGCAGCCGCATCCGCGCCCACTCACGGATCCAAAGGAAGTCGACCTCAAGAAGCATGCCGTAATCGAAGCGTCGGCAGGCACCGGCAAGACCTACACGATCGAACGCCTCTTCATCCGTCTGCTAACGGAGGAACCGGCGCTGCCAATTGAGAAGATTCTCGTGGTTACGTTCACCGAGAAGGCAACGGGTGAAATGAAAGATCGCATCCGCAAAGCGATAGAAAAACAACTATCCGAGCTGGATGACGAGCATGCCGACCGCCCATTGCTCACCGTCGCTTTGCAGGGCTTTGACAACGCCCAGATTTCCACGATTCACGGGTTCTGTCATCGCATGCTGCGGGAGTATGCGTTCGAGAACGGACAGCAGTTCGACTATGACGTGGCCGCCGACAAGGACCTTTACGAAAAACTGATCCATCACCAGATGCGTGAGATCTGGCCGCAATGGTACGGTGATGCAGACCCGTTGGAACTGTTGGCATCCGCCGATTTCCCAAACCACAACCGCGGCACAGGCAGCGGCTGGATCAAGAAAGTCACAGAGATCGCCGCAAAATGGAACCCCGATGCCGCCGAGCTCCTGGATCCCCCCGATCCCGGCGAAGGTTCGCTCGATGTTTGTCTCGCCCGCTACCAGACGACGATACTGCAGAGATTGTCGGACATATGCGGACCGGTCGATTCGTCAGATCCGGAGTCGAACGCGTTTTACCAGGCATACGGCAAACTCAACCCGTCGATCGTGAAAACGCGCCAGACGGAAGTCTTGATTCACGTCATCAAACTGCTTCACCATGCAGTGGAATGGCAGGCGCAAGAGACCGCCGAGACGGCTCCGGATATTGTCATCGACCGGATAACCGAGTGTTTCGACGCGTGTTCTGAAACCGGGCCGTTCAAGAGGAACGGCGTCACCTGCCTCATGCCTACCGATAAGCAATGGGAAAAGACAGGCAATAACATGGCGGAGGCGTGCCCGAAACTGGAACATGTCATCAGCATCCTTCAGCAACTGCGTAGCACACGCCAAAACGGACGCGGCCTGTTTTTCACGGTAAAAGCGATCGCGCAGTTGCAACGAGATGTCGAACTGTTCAAGGATCAGCAGGGCATACTGACCTACAACGACATGATCGACATGCTGGCAACGGCCGTTGCTGACGATACGCCGGAGGAAGGCGCTCCCCGGATGCTCGTGCAGGCTCTGAGAAAAAGATTCGCGGTAGCGCTGGTCGATGAATTTCAAGACACGGACTTGCGGCAATGGACTATTTTCAAGCGGGCATTTGTTGATGCACCTGATGACACTCCGGCCGATGTCGAAGATGGTGGCGAAAGACCGGGCTCGGCAAAGCCCGGACGCCGCCTGGTCGTCGTCGGTGATCCGAAGCAGGCGATCTACCGCTTTCGCGGCGCCGACCTGAACGCCTACTTCCTGGCACGCACCCAGTTGCTGGCCCTGGGCGACTCACACACCGTCATGTACTCGCTGGAAACCAACTGGCGGTCTGCGCCCGAGCTGATCGATGCATTCAACGCACTGTTTCGAGACGACCGATGGTTTACGCCTGGCGATCCGATTGACTCTCGCCTGGCCAGCTGCCCGGCGGAAGAGATGCGACGGTCGCGACTTTATGAGGACAACACCGAAACTCCAGCGTTGATTGGCGTAGAACTCAACGACGTCACAACAACCAAAAGAGCGCAGAAAGAATGGTTCAGACATATTGCCCAGGAAATTAAACGTCTGCTCGATATCGGGCCGGAGCCGGCATTGCTCTTTGGTGACCCCGGTGACCCACCCCGTCGCTTGCAGGCCGAAGACATCTGTGTACTGACACGGACCGGCGCAGAAGCTGTCAACATCGAAAAAGTACTGGCCGAACACGGTGTCCCACGCACGATCTACAAAAAGTCCGGAGTCTATGAATCTGTAGAAGCGCTGGAGCTCGTCTATTTATTGAAGGCCATTGCCGAGCCCGCAAACGATGCCGCATTGCGCAAGGCACTTCTGACATCGTTTTTCGGCATACCCCTGTCCGACATCACACGGTTCGAGGGACTGCCGCCCACCCATGCAATCAAGGTATTGTTTGCGCGCTGGGCCACCTACGCAGACAAGCGACAGTGGCCGACGATGTTCCACTCGATACGAACAGACACCGGCGTTCTTTTCCGTAACGCAGAAAGCCCGGATCATGAAAGAAAACTGACGAACCAGGAGCAGATTCTACAGCAGTTGCAAGGCGAAATCACCCGTCAAAGCCTCGACATTATCGGAGCCTGCAACCTGCTCAAGAATCTGCGCAGCGGCCTCGGGGCAGTCGCCGATGACGAGGACCTGCATCGCCGGGAAACGGAACGACAGAAAGTTCAGATCATGACGATCCACAAGAGCAAGGGGCTGGAGTTCCCTGTAGTCTTTATTGCGGGCGGCGTGACCCAAGGCCCCTCGTCAGGTGCTTATTACCGTATACATCGCGATGGGAAGACGGTGTTTGACTTGACCTGTGCAAGCAAACAGCAGCATCAGGCGGATGAAATGGCAGAGACCCGGCGCCTTTTCTACGTCGCCCTGACACGGGCAAAATTCAAACTCTATGTCCCGCGCATCGGGCATTCAGCCCGGGGTTCCGGCCCGGCAGCGACCGTGGTCACAGCCGCTCTGGCAGCAGCCGCAACTGAGCTGAAAGAGCTGAGACCCACGATAGACGTGCTGCCGGCCCAAGAGACAAACACACCATCGCCCGAAACCAGTGAATTGATCATCGCTGCCGAGCCGATCCTGCCGCCGGACGATCTGCCGTTGCGCAACTGGAGCCGGTCACTGGCAATCGAGTCGTACTCCAACCTCAAGCAGCGTACGAGCGTATCAACGTACGAGTCGACGATGGACGAGTCGCAGATCGAATACGACGAACAGTGGCACGGTAGCCGGGCAGAAGACGAACCGGGGAAAGATGCGGAAACCGAGGCAGGCCCGGGGCTCCCGGGTGATGAAGCCTGGCCACCGGTGCCGGGGATCCAGCAAGCCGGGCTGCCGGGCGGGACCAGGACGGGTAATGTGCTGCATGGCATCCTGGAATCTGTCAACTTCGGGGAAGTCGGCAGGGCGGCCAATGCTGGCGAACTGCTGACCGGTCCAGCCGGCGAGGTTATCGACCGCTGGATGCGTCGCTACCGGATGCCCGCTGAAAGCAATTCGAGCGGCACAACGCCAATCGATTACCGGGCAGAGGTGGCGCGCTTAGTCTGGACAGCGCTGCAACTGAGACTGCCAAACGGTGTGCGCCTTTGTGAACTCGACACCAACGCCTGCAAGCATGAACTGGAGTTTTACTTTCCCTACCCGAATCTGCACGAGGCCGGGATTCCCGAAATTCATCGGCGTCACGGTTATGTCAAAGGGTTCATCGACCTGGTGTACCGGTGGGAAGGGACGTATCACATCCTCGACTGGAAATCCGATACGCTTCCGGACTACACCCCGGTACACCTGCAGGAACACATGGTCAGCAACCGCTACGACTTCCAGCACCAGCTTTACACGATTGCGGTGCAGCGGTGGCTTGAGGAATTCGGGCTCAGCGGGCACTTGGGCGGTGTCATCTATCTGTTTCTTCGAGGCCTGGAGCCGGGCAGCGAGAATGGTATATACGAGCAGAAATTCGTCGATGACATGCCACCCATGAAAGCGTATACATCGCGTCTGAATGCGGTACTGCAGGGGACACAGGAAAACGACGAGACGATGGAGGGCACCCGATGAGTTTCATCCTCAGCCCTGAACTGCTGGCCGAACATGGCATCGTGTCGCCGGGCGACAATGAGCGGGCTGCTCTATATGAGGCAGCCGTCGATCGTGTCGGGCTGTCCCTGGCCGATTATATGCTCATTCGCGATCTTCGAAAGCACGCCGAATGTACGGGCAAAGAAGTGGACGCACTGCTGCTCTGTCTATTTGCCGCACTGAACAGCGGCAGCGTCTGCCTGCGCACCGACTCAGACAATCTGCGTCGGCGTCTTGAACGGTTTCTGCCCGAAACCGAAGTGGATGCAGAACTGGAAGCAATCAACGCCCTCGTCGAGACGGGCGGAATGGGCCCGTTGCTCGGGACATCGGAACAGGACTACACCCCGTTGATCCGCCCCGGCCCCGATCTTCTGTACTTTCAGAAGTACCACGCCGCGGAACATGCCCTGCAGAAAACGCTCGATGCCATTGTTGACGGGGACACGTCTCTCACGCCCATGCCGGTAGCAGGCGGGGCCACTGCTGTTTCAGAGATTTTCAATACAGTCTGCGACACCGACCCCGTGACTGTCGACGGCGAACCTGTCCAGCTCAACAACGAGCAGCAACTGGCGCTGATGGCGGCATTGCTGAAGCATCTGGTCATCGTCTCGGGTGGGCCGGGCACCGGCAAGACCTCGATCGTGATTGCGATCCTGCGAGTCATGGTGCGCAGTGGGATTGCGCCGGACCGGATCAAAATGACCGCCCCGACCGGTCGTGCCGCACAGCGCATGACCGAGTCGATTCGCAAAGGCCTGGACGGCGTGCAGAATACCAGCGCCGGCGCACCGGACGACAGCTTAGTGCACCTCGAAGCAGTCACGATTCACCGGCTGCTCGGGTACACCCCCTCGCACGGCCCTTTTTTTCACCACCAGCACAATCCGCTGTCGGTGGACCTGCTGATCGTCGATGAAGTGTCCATGGTAGATGTGGTTCTCATGACAAAACTGCTGCAGGCGCTGCCGAAAACATGCCGCATCGTCTTGCTGGGCGACCGGCATCAGTTGCCGTCCGTCGATGCGGGAACGGTGCTGGCTGATCTGATGCCCTCCACCGATACCCGGTTCACCACCGACTTCCGGGCGGCAGCACAGGAATGGCGACCGGCAGTCGTGGTGCCGGACGACCCGGTAACTGACAAGCGGCTGGCTGACCGTATCGTATTCCTGAAAGACAATTACCGGTCGGAACCCTCAATTCTCGCCGCCGCAGCAGCGATCAACACGGCACCGTCGGCGGACGAGGATGGCGAGACGATAGCCTCGCAGGCAGCTGCAGAAATCGTCGATACGATTCCGGTCCTTGAAGTGACGGCGTCACATCAGGACGCCGATGGCATGGTCACCCCGCTGACCGTTCCATGGCCGATACCCTCTACCAACAGCGAAGGCATCACCGCCTGTGAAGCGGGCGGCTGCCACTTCCTGCCAACCGGTTCAGAGCACGAGGCGAGCTGGACCGACATCGCCCTGTCCTGGGGACGTCATCACTACCTGGACAACGCGGATGAAGATGGGCGTACCTATCGGCAATGCCTGCAGGCGGCAGACGACCTGACCGGCTCCGAGGAAGACGATGAGAGCAACGCCATCTACAACGCAATATTCCACTTCATCAACAGGGCACGGGTGCTGACTCTGATACACTCAAGCAAACGCGGGACAAGATTCATCAACGATCTCATCGGCAACCTTATCCGTCCGGCATTGGACACCGCCGGCACCGGCACAGTGTTTGTCGGTGCCCCCGTGTTGATCACCAACAACGACCATGCCAAGGGCCTGTTCAACGGCGATGTCGGAGTGATCCTCGAGACATCGGACGGCGGCTATCGCGCCGTCTTTCCGCGATTGGGCACGTACCTGTCGTTCCCGATTGATACGCTGCCGCCGCACCAGCCGGCGTTCGCGATGACCGTGCACAAGAGTCAGGGTTCGGAGTATGACCAGGTGCTGTTGGTACTTCCGGAGGACGCGGGACACCGGCTCCTGACCCGGGAGATCATCTATACCGGACTGACGCGCGCGAAGTATCTGGCGGTGACATACGGGACGACCGACGCCATGCAAACCGCGATCGCCAACCGCATCTGCCGTGACTCCGGGCTGGATCTGTGGGAAGACGTGTGAGCAACCGTGGTGCGGGACGGGACGATTCAGCTCGACCGCGGCTTAGCCCCGGCATGAAGCGTTGCCAAACGCTTCCGGTGTTCGGCGCGCGCCGCTTCGTCCGGTTGCGCCCGGGATGAGCAATAACCGATCGATAGTTGGCGGCGGCAGCGCGTCGTGAGATTTGCGTCGCTGCGGTGGACCGTGGCGACATGATGTACTGCAACATCGCCGGGTTGCAGGCAAAGCGCGGCCTCGGGGTGGGACGCCAGGTCCGGCGGTTCGACCAATACCATGCTGAACCCCATCACGCCGGACGGCTGATGCGGCAGTACACCGAGGCGATGAGAACCTTGCTGGCAGATCAACGCGCCATTGTCGACCGTCGATTCGTCGATCGCAATGGTTACGGTCAACACGTCGGGGGGCGTCCAGTACTGAAAGGCATTGTCCTGATGGGCCGGCACCACCGACCCATCGCCTGCGGGCTTGCCGAAAAAAGCAACATTCGAGCAGGTGATGTCGGTATCGGCGAGGAGAGCGGTGGCGAGGTCCCGGAGTCGCAGGTCATCGGCGAGCTGCTGAAAGTACGGGGCGTACTGGTTCATTCGAAAAATACTCTTGACCGGCCGGCTCGGGGTGTCTTCGAAATAGACCTCACCAGGCTTGAGTGTGGGTACAACGTCGCGGATGAAGTCATCCACATGCTGCTCGAGCGCCGCGATTTCGTCGGTCGAAATGAGCTGCCGAACGATTACGAAACCGTCTTCATTGTATTGCTGTATAATGCGCTTAGTTGCCATCTGCACTTGCCTCAGGAATCTCGCAACATATTGAGAAAGCAGCGACTTTGCCAGCGTTCGAAACAGTTCCAAAGATGTATTTTCTTCGATGGACTGAACACCGGTCGAGGGTGCTCGTACGGCTTATTTCTTGTCAGTTGCCACGTTAGAACCTATAGTATTGCGTTACGCGATTCTTTACCGGGGGCGAAACTGGTTTCGACTGGTCAGGTAACGCGTTGGCTGCACGTCGAGGATGATCGTTGGCCTCGTTAAACATCGATCAAAAAACATAATTGCCAACACGCAGTTAGAACTTGCTGCCTAATTAGAGCAGCACGTCTTCACCCTGACGCCTGATGAGGGATGAAGACGACTAAATCAGGCTGGCGTCGATCCGTGTTGACGGGGACCGTCGCGAGACTCATACCGACAACTAGTCCGGAAGCTGGCCCCGTCCGCTGGCAGGTGGAAGGACGATAAACACTGAAGGCAGACTAAGCGTGTAGATGCTCTCGTAGTGCTTGGTTAGGACGGGGGTTCGACTCCCCCCGCCTCCACCATCATTGTGCCCGTAACAGGCTCAAAATAAGGGAGTTATGGAAGTGGTAATTTCGGGCTCCCCATATTTCCCCACTTTTTTGACGCAGTATGATACAAATTCGGCTTATATTCGTGTTTATTCTGGCTCTCTTGGCCGTTAGCTGTGACCGTACCAAGGTCGAGGTGACGGATGATATGGACAAGCAGGAAGATGTGATAGCAGAAGACAGTCGAGCAGAAACAATGAAGCTGCAAGTCATCTCGGACTATGGTCAGTCAGAGCAGGTTGTGGCCGACGAAGCTACCCCAGCGACTGTGAAGAGCCCCATGGGAGAGATTGTCTGCCCCGGTTCATATGGAGGCCATTTGCAGGGAATCACAACAGACGATGCCAAAGCCATCTACTGGTCCTTCACAACAGACTTGGTGAAGACAGACTCAGAAGGAAAACTGTTAAACAGAATTACCGTCCCAAATCACCACGGCGACCTCACGTATCACGACGGAAAAATCTATGTGGCCGTCAATCTCGGTAAATTCAACCGAGAGGAGGGGCATGCAAGATCATGGGTTTACGTCTATGATGCCGAGAAATTGGATCTGCTTTCAAAACACAGCATTCCTGAAGTCGTTCATGGTGCCGGCGGCATCGATTATCACAATAACCGTTTCTATATCGTTGGCGGCCTGCCAGAAGGGTACGATGAAAATTATGTTTATGAATATGATGAGGGTTTCGAATTCCTGAAGAAGCACACGATCAAGAGCGGATACACGCGCCTGGGGATCCAAACAGCTTGCTACGCGCAGGGCTACTGGTGGTTTGGATGCTCTGGGAATCCGCGAACATTGCTCAAAACCGATGAATCATTCGAATTGCTTGGAAAATACGATTTCGACGGCGCGCTGGGCATTTGCCGATTTTCCGATGATGAGCTGCTGATCGGACGTGATCCCGACAATCAAGATTGCCGAGGGCAGGTTGTGTCGGCAAAGCAGGATCAAACGAAAGGCCTTATCATTGTGGAGGAAACGTCGGACACAAGCGAAGAGCCGACACGCTGAGGGGTTCCCCCGTTATGTAGTGGTGGTAGTAGTTGTGGTCGTAGTGCTAGTGGGCAACATCCCGCGAGGGAGGTCGAGATACTTCACGAACTCCTCAAGTTCTTCCTTCGGGATAGCGCTTTCCGGTCCGGGTAGTGACAGTGCGCTCAGGTTCTTTTAGTCGCCGCCATCTGCCTCATCCACCAGCCGCCCCATCTCCCTGATCCCGTCTTGAATGTTCGAAGGCGCATACTCAAGTGCCATCGCCACCGAGTCGTGCCCGATCACGTCGCCGTAGTGCAGGCACACCTGTGGCCGGGGGAAATGCTTTCTGCGGAGAATCTACCGTATCTAAACGCTAATTGACAGCAGATGAACTGTCCCGCAAACCACGCCACCCATGAGATACTGTCGACAAGCGGCAGATCTCCACGTTCGCATACCTGCGGTTGCATATTACTGTACTCTTGTGCCAACGGAGGACACAAAACACAAAATGAGACAGCGGTGCTTTACCCTGATAGAGCTTTTGGTGGTTCGTAAGCTCACAAGGCCAGTTCGTCAGTGTTTCACACTAATCGAACTGCTGGTGGTGATCGCCGTGATCGCCATCCTCGTGGCGATGCTGATGCCGGCGCTGTCGGAGGCGAAACGTAAGGCACAGGTCGTCGTCTGCATGAACAATTTCAGACAGATCGGCGGGGGTGCGTTCAATTACTGGGGCGACAACGATCAAACCTTTCCAGGCCCAATGTCACACTGGACAGAATTCTGGGATGCCGGCAACACGACCAATATTCGCGAAAACCTGATCGATATCTGCAGCGATGTGCCGGAGATACTCCTGCATTGCCCCTTCTCCAATCCCGAATTATGGCCGGAGAATTCGTGGGTGCCGGTCGGTGCCGACAACAACACCAAGTATGCCGACAAATTTCACGTGCAGGGCGCAGCTCAGAACTACAAGCACACAAGCTCGACCACGATTCTGTTTTTCATGCTGAAGGAAGATTACTGCACCGGGCCAGACGGCTGGAAAGATCAGCCGAACAACGAAGCCCCGCGAACAACTTCGATTGAATCCAATTCCGTAATCGCCTGCGAGAATCCCAGCAAAGGATGGGACAGTACCGTCCCTGAGGCGTTGTATGAACCCGGCAGCCTGCTTTGGGGCGACGGTCATGTCAGCGCCCCGAGAAGAGAGTTCAGGTTCGTGGCTCAGAACTGCAGCTTTACCGGCGGGCCATATTATTTTCGGTACTAGCAAACTTTCGCAGTAACCCACGCTCGTAGTACATATCGTCGTAAGACGGCTCCCGGGTGCGCCGTTTACTCCGGCATCTCGATCTCGTACTCGATCCTGGCGGAAAGATCCGTTTCCGGCGTTCGATAATTACGGATTAACCTGTGTTATGCAGGCGACATCTCTTGGGCCGATCTCTACCATGAGGGTAGCTACGTCGCCGGAGGCCTGCGCCTTAACCGGGTAATCCTTCCACAAATCCACGTATTGTGCGCCCGGCTTGTGCGCAACCTGAATCAGTTCCCCTTTTACCGTTCTGTAGTTGGCGTTGTAAACGGTCCAGACAGTATTCTCTGTGCCTCGGAACCTGTTGACGAAAACTCCCGGGAGTTCGGTTGTAATGAGCGGCTCTACGTCGTGCGAAGTGAATGCGTCGGCGTTTTCGTGCAGTATGCGGAATAGTTTCCTGAGTACAAGAATCGAGCGCTCCTCAAAGAATGATTTGGGATCGTAGGATCGGCTCATGCCGTAGGATGAACCATTGAACAGGATGAACTTGAGAAGTTCCCAGTTGCCGTCCTTGAGGGCGTAGCCGTAGATCAGGTTGAAAGCCTTGCTATCGGGGAAGGCGAACCTCACCAAATCGAGGGGGACAGATTCTGCCGGCTTGCTCCTGACGAGTGCTCCGTTGTAGTAACTATCCTGCCATTGAAACCGGATATCTTCCGGTTGGTTCTCCGAGCGGATCACCACGTCGTCGGGGATCGCCGCCCGGATTCTCCTGGTCAGTTCGCGCTCGCCGTAGGCGCTTGGCTCCGGCGCATCATGGCCGTGCGCCTTGCTGTAGCATAAGCGAGCGCCGTATCCGAACTCGTCGAGGTAGACGGTCTTGGCGCCGATCTCACGGGTGAGCCAGCGCTCGGCGGCGACCATATAGTCCAGCCATTCCTCGATGCGAAGGCAGGGACGGTAGGACGGCAAGCCATCATGCACGGCGGCCCCCGCGCCCATCCACTGCTTAGTCTTGGTGGGTACGCCGTTGTGAAAGGCCTTGTTGTGAATGAGGATGGCGTTAGTGTAGAAACTTAGGGGTACGTCGGCTTCCGCGACCTTCTTTTTAAGCCCCTCCTCTCCACCGAAGCCGGGCCACAGCACAGTCCGGTCGTACTCCCCGAACGTGAACCCCGCCATTTTCGGATACTCTCGGGAATTCCAGTTGTAGGCGTTCAAGCCGTCGCAGTATCCAAAGATGTCGCGAATCTGCTTGACATCCGTGGCGAAGTCCCTGTTAGTGTATTGATACCAGAACCCCTGAACGAACGATTTGCGATACCAGTCGGTCGCCGCGGGTTTCGGCTTGTACCAAGTGGTTATCCATTGGCGGTACAAACGGAAACTTTCCCGCCAGTCACCGGGCGTAACGGCAATGGTGCACTCCGGAAGAGTCCAGACACCGCCGGGCTTGAGCGATTTCTCGAGGTATTCCACATTGTACCAGCCGCCTTTGTCGTCCTTACCCACATCGTACCAGTGAAACTGGCCGTCCAGATCGTTGCTCAGAAGAGTCAGCACGAACCACTCTTTTGGATTGAAGAACGACTCCACCTGCAGAGGATGTTGCTCGCCGTGCGAAGCATAGACGTTAACCTCATCGCGGTGAATCACGGCTCCGCCTGAGCGTGGAATGAAATACCAGGTATCTTCAAGGGCGCCTAGGCGAACGCCTTCCAGAATCGGGAACTTAACCCGCCCCAGGAATGGCTCTGTTCCTCGGTTGGTCAATGCCAAGCCCGCTTTTATCTTGCCGTTTTTCGTCAGCGTCAGCTTGACCACAGCTTCAAGGTTTACGTTCTTCTCCTTGTACTCAAGAACGATCGACACCCCATTCTGCCTGGCTTTCGCATCCGTCACTTGCCAACTGCTTGAGCCAATCCATCTGTCCGCCGGCCTGACAGCGAATAGATCGGAGTCATCAAGGACAACGCGTTGATAGGCAGGCGTTCCCAGGCTCTCCCACTTCAAGCCGTCCTTAATATCCAGTGTTAACTCGATGCTGCCGTCCGCCAGAACCGCGCGACCATTGGCAATGGACACTTCGTCCTTGCCTGCCGCTGAAGGGGTCTTGTTGACAGTCGGATACCATGCATCAAGTCCGCCCAGCGCGACTTCAGGTGAAATGGGCTTATCCAGATTGCAGGTAAGCGCGACCAGAGCGAAGGAAGACTTATACGTCCGGTCCTGGAAAGCCAGCTGTTGGAGAACTTTTTCCGCGTCGGGATGGAGAACATAGAGGCCGATCCCGTTATCCAGGCCGTACCTCTTTTTTCTGACTTCAAAGGGGATCATCTCTTCGGTGGTGCCGTCTTCGTATGTGAGTTTTATGGTAAAGCGTTCGCTCTGGTCAATCGGTGCGATGGGCGGCAGAGACGGCCCGAGGTCGCCGTCGTAAGGCGGAATTTGTGACCAGACCAGAAGAAACACCTCGCTCGTCGCGTTGGCAAGAACGACCTGCAGGGGGTTCTGGTCTGCAAGCCCTGTTTCGGGGATATTCTTCACATTGGGGATAAGGAAGGGAATGTTCCTGACAAAAACCAAGGGATGGGAAAACATGTCGCTGCCGGCCGAACCTTCCGGTACTGAAAACGGCTCTTTCTGCGCTCTGGCAGGAAGGTCGGCGGTAAGGAAGTTATCGTATTCTGGGATGGCTTCCTTTTTCGCGGGCTTGAAAACGAATTCGTTGCTTTCCACTCGCACCCGCCATGTGCCGCTTCCCTCTTTGCCGACAATCCGAAGCCCTTCGATGTAGAGGTTGTTGCCGCCGAGTGCCTTCTTCTGGCCCAGGTTCTTTACTTTGATCGTATGCGGCCCCGGCGCTATGTATCGTTCGGTAATAAGAATTGAATGCTGAACATTGGACGCCGAATACATATCGGCTTCAACCTGGAGTTCTCCATCAAAGTAGACGCCTATGTGGGCGGCATTGAACGCTTTCACCAGGGGCAAGAATACCTGGTACGTTCCACCGGGCGCGCCGACGGTGACCTCGAACGTCATTGTCGCTCTGCGCTTACCGGTCGAGATGATCGGGATTCCATCTATCGTAGTCCTCGGACCGTGGCCCCAGTCATCACCATGGGTTGCATCCTCGAGGCTGATCGTTTGAATCTCCGCGCCAAGACCGCTCTGCGCCTCGGCATCTCCCGCTTCAGCCTTCTTACGCAGTGTTTCCAGATCTTCTGCCGCGACCGTACACATCGCGACCGCAAGCACGATCAGCAGCGTTCGAATGAACGGAATTACATGCACAGGTTTGCCCCACGATGTTTTC
>CAYWQM010000083.1:4169-19440 GCA_964460215.1 uncultured Lentisphaerales bacterium | reverse complement strand
TGATAGTCGACGGCAATGACGGCCGCATGGCAGTTGCGATGGCCGCGGCGGCGCATGAGTCGGCGCGGTCGGGTGAGGTTGTGCCGGTGTAGGAACGACCGGTGCCTGGTAATGTCATCAATCACCAGTGGGGAGGCTTGTGGAACATCGTTGATCCTCGTCGGAGGCGCCACTGCGGTCGGCATATACGGCGGCGGCATCTGATTTTCTGTCATTGCCCTGCGATTCACAAGCAGTACATTCTCTGCCTGTAACGTTTCACCCTATTTATTCGGAGAGTGGCGGGTGGCTGGTGCTCCCCGCGGTCTTCAAAACCGTTGATCCCTGTTGATACAGGGATGGTAGGTTCGATTCCTTCCCTCTCCGCCAATTACGGCGACTCTTGGGGCTTTTAAGAAATCATGGCAAAGATCACATTAGCTACGTGTCAGTTTCCGATCGACAAGGATCCAGCGAAGAACTTTCGAGCCGTGAAACGGCAACTGGCGCAGGCAAAGAGGAAGGGGGCACATCTTGTGCATTTCTCAGAGGCCTGCCTGTCCGGGTACCTGGGCGTTGAAGTTGCGTCGCGGCGGGATATGGACTGGGATTTTTTGCAAGTGTCTACGGAACAGGTCCAGGCCTTGGCACGGGAATATCGGATGTGGGTGGTCCTTGGTTCCAATCACCGGCTCACCGGCAAGCACAAGCCGCATAACTCGCTCTATGTCATCGACGACAAGGGCCGGCTCGTCGATCGCTACGACAAGATGTTTTGCACCGGCAAGAACACGAACGATGGCGATCTGGCACATTACAGTCCCGGCGAGAAATTCGTCACGTTCGATTTTCGTGGTGTGCGCTGCGGTCTGCTGATCTGTCACGACTTCCGGTATCCCGAATTGTTTCGGGAGTATAAGCGCCGCGGTGTCGAGTTGATGCTTGCCTCCTTTCACTATGCGCGGGGGACGAAAGAAGTGCATGAAAAATACATGATCTACGTACCGCCGACCTTGCAGGGCGCCGCTGCCAGCAACTATTTCTGGATCAGTGCGAGTAACGGCACCGCCAGACACGCCTGGCCGAGTTTCGTCGTGAACGCCGAAGGCGTGATCATCGACCGTGCCCGGCCGCATCGACCGGCGGTACTGATTAACACCATCGATACCAAAGTGAAATTGTACGATGCCTCGGTCGCCTGGCGCGACCGCTGCATGACGGGCGTTTTGCACAGCGGTACACTGGTGGAGGATCCGCGGTCAGAGGACCGGACGGCGCTTTGATACACCGCGGCACTTTCGTTGCCGGAGAGTATCTTGCCGGTCGCGGGTTCCCGCCGCCGGCGCCGGCGATATCGATGCCGTTGAAGCCGGTCGAGGTCATCGAGGAGTTACTGCTGTTGCGGCAGACGCAGCTTTCCGGTTTTTACCTTGTGCCGGGCCAGCGGCACGGTGCAGTTCGAGATCGACGAGTTCACGTGTCATCAGATGGTGGTGCGGCACTATTGAATCTTGGGAGCGAGGTGTCCGCCTGCTCTCCAAGCGCTTTTGAAAGGCGTCACCAATCCACATGAAGCCGCGTCCAGCGGATACCGCAGACGCCGTCCTCTTCGCACCAGTGTACCGTGAGCATGGTACTGTCGTCGAGTCGCATACCCATTGGGTAGCCGAATTTGATCAGGCCGATTTGCTCCTGACTGCTGATCTCGTCAGAGAGCTCGAGCTTGGTCTGGCCGTCGAACAGCGTACCTTCAAAATCGATCGTCCAGCTCGAGCCCGACGCGCGTACCAGGCACATCTGAACGCTCTGGTCGCCGAATCGCTTGTTGTAGACGATCAGATACCGGTCGTCGCCGAGCCAGACCGGTGTCATCGTCTGGCCCTGGATGCCGGTGGGGAACGGGCCGTCCCAGGTGTGGCCGCCGTCACTGGAGAAACTGTACTGGTTCTTCAGATCGGTGTCGTTTGCGAAATCCTGGATCCAGGCTACGGCCATGAGATTGCCGGGCTCGGTCTCGATGAGCTTTTGCTCCAGGTACCCGATGCCGTTGCCGGGATCCTTGAACACGGTGTGCATGTTTGGCCAGGTCGCGCCTTCGTCCAATGATTCGTGGATGACGACGAGCTCACCGTAGCGTCCTTCATGAAATGTCGCCGTCGGTGCCAGCCAGTGGCCCTCGGAGGTGACGACGATCGGGTTCGAGATCTCGTAGGGGCCGGGAATATGAAACGGCACTATGACCGGTGCCGACCAGCTTTGCCCGCCGTCGATCGAGCGGCAGAGTACCGGTTCGGATTTATGTGGGCAATTTCCACCATCCGCGGTCGGAATCGTCTGATCGCGCTGGCCATAGGCCAGGACGGTGCCGTCGGCCGTGCGGCTCAGTCGCAGGTGATTGCTTTTGACCGGATCTTCCGTGCGTTCGAGGATGACGCTCTGATATTCCCAGGTCCGGCCGCCGTCCGACGACCGTGCACAGTGCGTTCCGCCGTTGGCGTGGGCGCCGCCGCCGCGGTTGAAGCCGCAGACGATGTCGTCGTCGTCCAGTTGCACCAGCGTCGGAAACGCGGAGTCGCCGCGATCGACATGGCCGCTTCCTGTAATTTCGATATTCGGCATAAAGATTACTTGATGTTGATGGTTGGACGAGGCGATTGTTCAGCCACGGCGAAGGCCATATGCTGAGAATCCATATAGGTAGCGCACGGTAGATGACATTTGTGCAACCCGTTCAGAATCGATAGAGCAGCGATATTCGGAAAAGGGCTTGATCCACGAACATTGATAAAACGAGATGATCGCTCGTCGTGGCTGCTCAGTAGTGTTGGGACCCGCCCGGTGCCAGGCACTTCCCAGCCAAATCGCAACGGAACCCGCCGGTCCGGACAATGCGAGTTCGCCGCTGCCCGAACCGCGCTTCCAGTCGGGTTTGCGCCGTGTCAGGTGGCTCCCGGATACGACGCGTGTTGCACCGTTCTCGGGCTTGAAATCGTCAATCATCCACGCCACCTGTAATCCCAATGGAAAGTCGGGCAATGGTTCGTTCATCTGTGTGAGAGGATTGTCCAGATGCCACGCGCCCCCGTCGGTGCCTGGTCCAATGCTGGTTGCGGTGATGTCACCCAATACACAGTCATCTCCCAAAAGATGACGGGCCAGGCCGAGAATGAGTGGATTTTCGACGAGTTGATCCGCTAATTCGGTTTTTCCCGGGAGGTTCCGTACATACTGAGACCGGTCGTGGTCAAACAGATTAGGTATGTGCATGAATGTTTTATTGATTTTTCGTGGGCCGGTCGGCCAGGGGGTATCGTAGTTTTGAGCGCGCGTATAGCGGATCCGCCGCATGATTCTCTGGAGTTCTTCCGAACTGAGCGAGTATGATTCGGCCAATAATTCTTCGATTTCATTGTCTTCGGGATGTGATGGACCGTCGCCGGGGTCAAAAGGGCTGTCCTGTTCCTGCGTCAACAGCACATCCAAGACTTCACGCCAACGCTCGACCATGGCCTGAGTCAGCACGTCCTCGAGCACTACGTACCCGTGCTGGTTCAAATGCTCGGCAGCCTTTAGCACAGCGTTGTTTGTTTGCATCATTGCGCCTCTTCACCAGCAATTTTAGCTTCGGTCGTATCTTGAGAGTGTTTTGTCATTGATTCCTCTTGTGATGCATCATCATTTGGCATACTGCTTCTTTATGTTGATGGTTGGGCCATAACAAGCATTTTTCCTGCGGATATCAGAGGTTTGCCATGGATGAAGATAAGCTTGACTCAGTAGAAATCGACGGATTCTTTTCTCTTTTCCAGCCGCAGTAACATATTTGAAATCTATCGGTAATAATTGTTGGGAGCGGTAGTTGTGAAGCCGGTTTTTATCGCTTAAGTAAAGTTGCAGGCTGCGGCATGCTCGGCGGCGGTCGGACCGAATGGCAAGGGCCCGTACCCAAGCCCGAATCGCGGCAGCTCATTCATCGTTTACTCGTACGTCACTACCGTTTTCAGGCCGGCACCGGCGGTGTCACTCAGGGTCAAGGCGTCTTCCAGCGACTCAAGGCCGATACGCCCGGTGATCAGATCCGATACGGCAATGGAATCATCGGCGATCAATGACAGTGCAGTGTCGTTCTGATCTAGCGACGAGCCATGTGTCCCGACCACACGGATGTGGCGGTAGTGGATTGCGTTGGTGTCGATCTCAACCGGATCACTGCCGCGCGGCAAGCCGCCAAAGAAATTCACACAGCCGCATTTGTCGACGACCTGCATGGCCAGCGACTGCGCCTGAGGCGCGCCGCAAGCCACCATCACCTGATCGCAGCCGACACCGTCGGTGTGTTCCAGGATCGTCTTGCGGAATATTTCCGCATCACTGCACTCGAAGACGCCGGCCGATATGCTGCTGCACAAATCCTCTGCCTGCGCCACGCGCTCCGGAGAGATGTCCGCCAGAAAAATGGGTCCACAACCCGTTGCCTTCGCCAGGCGCGCGTGCAGGATGCCTACCGGCCCGGCGCCGAGGATCAGTACACTTTCGCCGGCTGTGAAACCCGACAGCTCCTGACCGTTGACGACGCATGCCAGCAGCTCCATGACCGAGGCTGAAGCGTAATCGAGGTGGTCCGGAATAGCCTTGATCCCGTTGCAGCGGATCGACTTCGCGGGCACGATGAAATACTCGGCATAGCCGCCGTCATGATGATAGCCGAAAGCCTCCAGGTTCTCGCACATGCTCGGCGCTCCGCGACTGCAGTACCGGCAAGCCGTGCAGTTGATTCCCGCTACTACGGCGACCCGTTGCCCGACAGCGTATGACCCGTCGACCGTCTCGCCGACGGCATCGATTTCGCCGGCCAGTTCATGCCCCAGGACGCGCGGCAGTTTGAGTAGATGATGGCCGTAGTTATAGATCTTGACGTCGGTTGCACAAACACCGCAGGCCCGGGTGCGGATACGCAACCCGTCCGGCGGACACGCCGGCAGTTCAACGTCTTCCACGGACAGTTGCCTGATATCACGCAGTACCGCGCGTTTCATTCGCTGTTACCTCCTCGTAGCCCCATTCGTAAAGTCTTCACCTGTTCCACCTGCCTTTCGACACACCGCAGAATCGGCGCCTGCCGATCCAGCCCCGCGATCTCTGCCAGAGCGTTGGACAGGCCATGCTCTGCCACGAGCTGCTGAACCCTGATCGCTCCGGCATCGTTGCCGTGGTCGAATAACATGGCCGCGGCAATGCCGCGTGCCAGGTTTTCGACCGGCAATGCGTGTTGCAGACACAGCAGTGCCGGTGCCAGGAATCGTTCGCCCACCTGCAATTTTCGGATCGGATCCGTCAGGATCCGTGTGACCTGGTCGCTGCAGACCTCCGCCGAGAAGTATCCGAAAAATTCTTCGGCGTACGCTGCCGGATCCGGGATGTCCGGACTGATAAATGTGCCGGCAGCCGCCATGCCGTCGTGTACTTCCGTCATGGCTCCACGTACGACTGCGCTTATATCCGGATCGCGGCAACAGCTGTTGACGAATTCGTATCCTTTCAGGTAGCCCAAGGCGGCGGCAGTCGCCTGTGGCATATTCGTAAGCATCATCTTTGACTGTCGTCGTATGGCAATGTCATCGCACGGCAGGAACCCATGTAGTTCGGGTGCGGATCCGATCACCGCCCCGGCCTCGTATACCGTGGTATCCCGCGCACAGGCTGTCAGGTCGAGAGAGCCTGGTTCCGTCACAGTCGTGACCAGCCGGTCGACGACGCAGGGAACGACACCGGTTCGCGTTGCGGTCGCCATAGTCCGGAACAGGTCGGCGCCGTCGTCGCTGTTTTCGAACAGAAAGATGTTCAGCGTTTTTTCCCGTCGCTCGAGCGCCTGCTGCAGCGGTGGTGCCAGCGTGTTTGCTATTTCCGCAAGCGCCCCGGCACCGACCGCGGTGAATACGAAATCGGCTGTGACCAGTTCGCGCTCCAGTGCAGTGGCATCCGCCAGCGATACTGTTGTATAGCGGTCGATCGTCAGCGTATCATCACGCTTGCCATAGAATCGGATATCGTACTTGCCCGCATCTTCCAGGCGGCGTTGCGTTTGCGATCGCACCGCAAAGACGATGTCACAGTTCGACCGCGTCAGCATGTCCGCGATCAGTCCGCGCGCGATGCGTCCGGCGCCGATGATTAATGCACGTTGTCGCATGGGCACTTAGATGATGGTTTCACTAATCGCGGCCCGTTCAATGTCGCTGCCGGTGGAGTTCGGGCCGGATGACGTGCTGCATGGCTTCGACATCGAGGTCAGCACCTACGGAATCATTGAGCGCAGTTGCTGCAGATTCACCGTTGCTCAGCAGGTCGTGATAGTTCACGTTGTGAACCGTGCAGTTCTCCTGGCGCCCGAGCCATTCGTCGATCTCGGACAGTTCGCGTTCGAGCAGGCTGGTGAATTGCTCATTACTCAATGAGGTGCCTTCCTTGCCGCTGCGTGTGAGCATCGTCTGTTGCGAAGCGACAACCTCGCTGAGCGGACGACGCATGAAAATGATTTGATAATTGTACGTCGCAGGCAGGTCGTACAGCAGCAGATAGATCATCTTCACAACTTTGCCGGTAGCACCATGCAGCCATGCCGGATCGTCCTTTGTCTGCTTGACCGCCTCGAGTTCGAAGTAGCCCCTGGGATTATCTTCGTCGGCGTCACGGATGCCGTCGGTGAGCACCGGCATGCCGCCGGCCTCGAGCATCTGCATCATCAGTGACGTGCCGGAACGCGGCAGGCCCGAAACAATTGTGATCACATCATCCAACAGTCACCTCAGTATTGAACCTTGACGATCGGGCGCACCAGCCAGGCGGTCAGGCAGGAGACGATGAGAAACGTCGCCCACCAGGGGACATTGCAGTTGAGAATCGGCGTCATGCGTCGGACGTGGTGCACGACAATGTCGCGAACCGGTGAGTCATTGTCGAGCGATTGCTCACCGGGATGCAGCAGTTGTTCAAGCCGGTCGGCGCCGGGACGCACTGTGTCGACCCTTAGTAACCTTGCTGAACTATCGGCGACGGCAATGCCTTTCTCGATTGTCCGGTCACCGAACGTCCATCGGATTCCGACCGGTTCCGCTGTCGTTACAGACAGGCGCCAGTAGACTGTGTGCAGCCTGGAGTCGCGCATTGCCGGTGTCTCGACCCTGACGGTGTCGGGAGCCTCGATCCGGGCGGTGTTGAACTGTTCCCACACGTCCGGCGCCAGCCGCAGTTCGACAACTGCGGACTCCCCAATCTGCAGCGGTGCGTACTCGAATCGCAGGGCGAGCTGAACCAGCAGCAATACCAGCGGCACGAGCATGATCAGCATCGGTCGCAACGAGTGCCGCAGGCGCTGCACGATATTGTGCAGGAGCTTCAGCAGGCATCGGAAAGTGACGCCGAGGTCGTCCTGGAAAAGTTTAATTGCCAGGATATTCGCGCTGGTTTCATTGGCGACCTCTGCCAGTGCTTTCTGGTTCGACGTGCAGCGGAAGACCACGGCCATCACGATACCGGTCACGACAGACCAGATGATCAGCACCAGCAATGGCGGCAGTGCTTCGAACGGTGCCATCAGCACATCGAATACGGCCGTGGTTATGTAATTGACGAAGCTCACTCGATATAGCCAAGCCCGCGCAGTTGCTTCCGCACTTCCTCGTCGTCCTGGCCGCGTTCGAGCTGCGAGACCTCACGTTCCAAAACGTGGATGATGAATTCATCGGTCGTTGCGTAGCCTGCTTTCCCGGCAGCTTTCTCGAGGCGCTCGTAGAGACTTTTGTCGATCTTTACTTTTGGTCCGAACATGGTAGTCAGGAGGTTTAGGGTTCAGTGATCAAATTGCGTCCGTTCATTTGCGTGTCTGCTTCGATATCAAACAAGCTGAGGATAGTTGCGGTGACATCGGCGAGTCGAGGATCGTCGATGTCGATCTTGCGATTGCTGGCAAGGATGCCGGGCACGAGGTGCGGTGCGACACAGTGGGCGCCGCTCCAGCGGTCGAGGTGGTCCTCGAACTCCTTGTCCGCGATGCCGCCCTGTGCCGCGGTCCAGCTGCCGCGGTAATAGTTTGCGTAACCGACAATGACGTCCGGCGCGAGATCGGCATCGGCCCCCGGATGCACATCGCGCACGCGGTACATTTTTTCGATTGCCGGCGAGCCGTCATCGTCCTGGAGCAACTGCAGTTTTTCCGAAATCTCCTGCAGCAACTTTTCTGTGTCGTCGCCGGGCGCGACAATGCCGTATTTCTCACGTCCTTGCTGATTGACGAACAGGCCGTTGATGCCGAAAGCATAGGCTCGAGTCTCCGACCAGTCGACGTTCTGGAACATTGGTGCTTCGCTGGCTGCACGGCCGGCGTGGATTTTTAGATAGCCGTTGTGGCGCAGCCAGGTATTGAGGTGTACGGAACGTCGAAAGCTGGTGAATCCGTGGTCGGACAAGACGATGAGTGTGTCGGATTCATCCATCTCGTCGAGTGCCTCGCCGATGAGTGTGTCCATGCGGATGTAGCAATCGTTGATGACTTCGGCGTAGCGGTCGCCCTGTTCCGGGTCGCGCCCGGGGTGGTCGGGGTCGCGGTCGCGCCAGAAGATGTGTGAGAGCAAGTCGGGCGTGCCGAAATAAAAGAACAACAGACCATCGTCGAAGTTTTTCAGTGCGTGCCGATACTGAACAATGCGCTCTTCCAGGACCAGGTCGACCTGCTTGAGGAATTCGTCCTCGTCGAGAGCAGCGGCGCGGATTGCCTTGGCGTCTTCAGGGATGCCGGTGGTAAAGTAGCGCCCGGTTGCTTTTGCCAGATCACCGGCGAAATCGGCGGGTGTGCTGATCTGTGTTGCCGCCCGTAGCGGGTCGATGTTCAGCGGGCTGGCATAGAGTTCGAGTTTCGGGTGTACAGACTTCAGGTAGAACCTGACCATCGCCGGCACCGACACGGGCGCCTGCAAAGCGTCCAGCACCGCGGCACCCGGCACGCCGGTCTCGAACGTGATCGGCAGCCACCTGGTCCACTCGCCGGCATTGATGATTTCGAGATGTTCGCCAATCGAGATCTTGGCGACATCGGCCTGCGGGTCCCTGACCACTTCGAACTCGATCGCCAGCGGCGGCGTCTTGATGTTCGACGATTCAGCTTTCAAAAAATTCGCCGGGCCGGTCAGTTGCTCCGTACCGCGATGTTCGAGCATGAACAAGCTGACGAATTTGCCGCCCGGTACGGCGCGTGGGCGAAATGGGGCGTCCGGTGTGTACAGCGTGAACTCGCCGTAGGTCCCCAGCAGGTCCGGCGTACCCATGCCGCAGAGACAAGTGAAATGGCCGGACCCGGTGGTCTCGGGAGGCGGGTAGTTGGCCGGCATCCGGTAGATGGCCGTATCGACACCGTTGATTACCAGGTGATCCCAGAACGCACTGCCGCGACGCAGTGATATCGGCTTGCCGCGGGTCAGTGGAATGCTCCACTCGCCGATATCGATGGCGCGCGTTTTTTCGGGTGGCACAATCGCGGAGATCGATAGAAAGGGGCGCAACGGCATGCCCTCCACGTCCGGGTTCGGTTCGCGATGAATGAAATCGAAAATCTGATGAACCCCGGCGCCGGCGCCACTGATGACATTCGACCAGGCGACGGGGCTTTGCGGCGGGTTGCTGGTGGCCAGCGAGGTGAACGTCCCGGATTTCGCCAGTTGTTGGATAAACGGCAGCTTGTTCGCCGCGATCAGTTCCCGACAGACTTTCGGGTCCATGCCGTCGAAGCCAAGGACCAGGACACGTTGCGGTTCGCTGCCGGTGCTTGCCGAGGCAGCGAAAAGCGCCGATGCGAAAAGCAGTTCTGCTATTCGGTGTCGCATAACAATGACTCTCCATCCATGTAGCCGGGCCTGGCGACGCCCAGCAGTTCCAACGTTGTCGGTCCGACATCGATGATGCTGGCGTCGTCCTTGAGTTTGATACTACTGAACAAGACGCCGGGCACCAGGTCTGGGTGGACGCAGTGGTCGCCGCTCCAGGCGTTTGTATTCGGTGTGAAGATGTCGGTGCCGCACTTGCCGACGGCTGCATCCCAGGCGACCCGATAGCCGACAGTGTAGCCGATGATCAGGTCCGGTGCGGCGTCGACGTACGGCCCGCGGTAGGCGCGGTTGCCGGGGATCGCCTCGTGAACGGCGATGTCGCCGGTCTCTGTATCGACGAGGCCGGTGAGTTTTTCTGCGAGCTCTGCAATCAGCGACTCGGTTTCCTCCCCCGCCACGATGCCCTGGGCCTCGCGGCCACGGCGATTGACATAGATGCCGGCGAGACCGATGGCGTAGGCTCGGGTGCGGGTCCAGTCGACGTCCGCCAGGTATTGAGAGTCGGAGTTGGCGGCATCGTCCTTCAGTTTCAGGTAATCATTGGCCAGCAGCCAGGCGTTGAGATCGAGGCCGCGCCGGAACGGCTTGAATCCGTGATCGGACATGACGATCAGGGCGGTGTCTTCATCGAGCCGTTCCATTACTTTACCGACAGTTTCATCCATGCGCCGGTACATGTCGCGAATCGTATCGGGATGGGTATTGGGTCGCTCGGCGAGGGCCGGATGATTGTTGTCGATGAAGCGCCAGAACATGTGCTGTATGCGGTCGGGCGCATCGAAGACGCAGGCTACCATGCCTCGTCGCACGCGGTCGAGCGAATCGATCAGCATGCGTTCGCGTTCTCCATGGATGTCGTAGGCCTGCGTCAGAAACGCGTCTTCGTCGAGCACCCCCTCGGACAGCGCCCAGGTGTCTTCTGCCAGGCCGAGCGTCGAGTACTTGCCGAGCAGGCGCGCCAGGTAATTGGAGTAGACCGTCGGGTGCGAGATCGGCATGACCGGCTTGTCCGGATCGATTTGCACCGGCGTGCAGTACATGGTGAACGGCTTGGTGCTGATCAGGTAGAAACGGCACACGCCGTTGACCCGGAATCCCGGTGCCAGGCGGAATCGTATAGTGATCCAGTCGGTGTAGGCGTTCAAAGGCAGGTCGATCTTCTGGCCAGCGATGTGCAGCACGGCGGCAGAGCTGTTGAGCACGACAGCGAACTTCGCGCGCACCTCGGGCTGACCGGTGAGCAGGGTATTGGCGGGGCCGATGAGCTCGCCGTGCAGGCGGTTGCCGTCGCGCCGGACGCGGCGACGCTCGCCGCCGACGTCGCCGTCCATCATGGCGCCGGTTTCTTCACTCTCGGAAAAACAGGCGAACATCCCCTGTGTCCCACGCAGATCGGGCACACACATCGCGGCCAGCTGCACGCCGTGGAAACGGTCGGGCGGAAAGGTTATCGGCACGCGCAGCACGGCACTGAAAACGCCGGCCTCGCCGAGCACGTTCCAAAACGGCTTGCTCTTGCGTCGGCCGGTGATCTTCGACCTGCCGAGCGGGACGAGGTATTTGCCGAGCTTCAGTGTACGTCGACCGGGTTCGATGCGTACCGACGAAATCTGCGGCCGGTAATCGTTCGGGTTGCGGCAGATGAAGTCGAAGATGTTGTGCTTGCCCGGGTTTGTGCCGGTGCTGAACGACGACCACGCCACGGGTGACAGGGGCGGGCACGTGGTGCCGAGACGGGTATAACTGCCGGACGCCTTGAGTTGCGCCAGGTTCGGCAGCAGCCCGGCCTCGAGATACTCGTCGACGAGCCCGGGTTCGAGGCCGTCGAGACCGACAATGACGACGCGTCGGACCTTGGCGTTGGCTGCTGTCCGGTGTCCACGGAAGGCGCGCCAAAGTCGCCGGATCGGCCAGGTAAGCAGCGCCAGGAACGCCGCAAACATCGCCGATGCAACAGCCAGAAACGACCCGAGTATGGCGATGCCGGCGCCGGGACCGATATAGGCGTACTGCAGGCCGGCGGCATTGGGGCCGTTGCTGCAGCGTAACCAGGCATGCAGTAAAAAGGCTAAGCAGAGCGCCCACAGAAAGCGCTGCTGCATGGCCCGGCATTCAGGATTTTCGTCGTTCAACTTACCGTCCCTCATTGACTGCGGGTGCGAGTGCGAGCGCAGGTGACAACGGTAATCGTCCCTGTGCATGATTACAATTTCCATGAGGTCGGTGGGATGACTGCATGTGGGATTCGTGACGCGGTGGTCTATGTTAACTGCACAAACGTATAATAGGGATTTAGCGATGAATAAAATGCTTTCCGCAGAACAGGTCGAACAGTTTCACGAACAGGGCTACATCAAGGGCATTCGCGTCTTCGACGACGAACAGCTCGAGCAGGCCCGGGAGCTGTTCGAGAAGGTGACGGCCGGTCTTGCCGACAAGGGCCTGACGCACAACGATGTCAATGGTTGGTGGGCAGTGCACAAGGGGTTCTGGGACATTTGCAAGACCCCGATTGTACTCGATTGCTTCGAAGACCTGCTCGGTCCCGACTTGTTTATCTGGGGCGGCCAGTATTTCTACAAGGCGCCGGGCGATGGCAAGACGGTGCCGTGGCATCAGGACATATCCTATTGGCCGCTGAAGCCGGCAGAGCACAACGTCAGTTCCTGGATCGCATTGTACGATACGGACGCGTCCAACGGTTGCATGAAAGTCATCCCGGGCTCGCACAAGACAGTACTGGAACATGCCGGGGATTTGAAGGAGAGCGATGTACTGGCGCAGGCGTTGACACCGAGCGAGATCGATGAGAGTCAGGCCATCGACTTCGACTTGAAGGCCGGCGAGATGTCGCTGCATACCGATGCCCTGGTACACGGTTCCGAAGCAAACACAGGCGATCGAATCCGCTGCGGCATGACCATGCGGGTTGCTTCTGCCGACGTCAAGGCAGACTTGGAAACCTGGCCCTCCTTCCATTGGATTCGTCTGCGTGGTACCGATTCCGGCGAGCTCAATCCATGCCTCGACCCGCCGACTGGCGAACGCATCCCGACCGGATACAACCAGTTCAGTTAGACGAACGCCGAGACACGAGATAGCGCCACGGGGCGAAACAGATTCAGCCCTTGTGCTGCTGCAAGTCCCACAACATCCTGACGCTGGTGTCGATAATCCTGTCGGCGCTGCCTTTGGCGGGGGCGCGGCGGAAGCCGCCGATAATGAGCATTTTCCAGTAGGAGTCCGTCTCGTAGCCGCCGCGGTCGATTTCGTCGTCGTCCCCGAGATAGCCCCACAGGCCGTTGCTGTCGCCGCAGATCAGGGTGTGGTCGAAGGGGGAGCGCTGGCGGATCTTTGCACCGGTCTGCGTGAAGTTTTCGCCGTATGAGATGATCGCGGCGACGTCGCCTATGCGGACTGCCGTGAGCTCGAAATCCAGTTGGTCGCAGACCGATTCGCCGGTCTCCAGGATACGCCGGCCTTCTTCGAGATAATCGATCTGCACCTGGACGAAGGCGGTTTTCTCTTTGACGTTCATGAACTCGGGTGCGTTGATGCCTGCGAACCACGTTGCAGCCGGGTCGGTTGCGAGGCTGTCGATGTAGTCGCGACGCAACTTCAGCGCATGTTCGAGTTCAGAGTGCGTGTACATCGGCCGGCAGTCGATCTGGATCGTCTCGGTCCGGATAGCGAACGGTGTGGCGTGCGCCGGTATGAGCGTCGGCAGCGCCTCGACAGCGGCTTTGCCGAGACGCAGACCGGTGGACCTGGCCTGTGCCGGGGTACCGAAGATATGATGGCAGTTGACGTCGCCGCAGAAGCCCTGGACATACATTGCCGGGGCGCTGCCGATGGCGCCTTCGATCTCGGCCCGGGCAGAGCCGATCCAATCGGGCGAGATGTACTTGTCGTTGATCATCGTCGCGGGGTGCGAGCAGAAGTTGAAGATGGCGCCAAGCGGTTTGCCGGATTCATCTTCGAACACGACCAGCCCGACAGTCGGGTCAAAGAACTTGCCGCTCTGCAGGCCTTCCGTGTGGTGCCGACTGAACTTGACGCCACCGTTCGGCATCGGGAAGCGGGTGTTGTAGCTGATGGAATCGCAAAAGCCGCTGCCGGCCCGGATTTGAGCCGGTTGCCGGCTGTCGATGGCCTGGCGTCCGGCATCGATACACTTCTGCATGAACACGCGGCGCTGGGCGTTGCAGTAATCGGTGTCGTATGAACCGCGCTCGGTAATACAGCTGCCGCCGGGCTTGTCGGAGCCGGGCAGCGTCGGGCTCGAGTGCGTCTGGCTGGTGGACCAGATAATCTGCCGGCGCTGCAGACTGAGGGCGCTCGCCAGCTCGTCGCGGATCTCAGCGACTTCTTTCGGCGGGTTGCCGCAGATATCGATACCATACCAGAGCAGGAGATCTTCACCCTGGCTCAACGCGATGCAGCGGCCGAGCAGTGGCATGTCGACTTCGGTCATGCTGGGTGTGGTGCCCCAGGCGCCGTACTCTGGATGTATGGCCGGGGTAAAGTCGAAACCGACAATGCCAACGTTAAACGTGCTGCTCATGAATGGCGCCTCCACTTAAGTGTACGACATGATTTTTGCGGTATACCGTGATGATAGCCTCAGCGACCCGCCGACTGGCGAACGCATCCCGACCGGATACAACCAGTTCAGTTAGACGAACGCCGAGACACGAGATAGCGCCACGGGGCGAAACAGATTCAGCCCTTGTGCTGCTGCAAGTCCCACAACATCCTGACGCTGGTGTCGATAATCCTGTCGGCGCTGCCTTTGGCGGGGGCGCGGCGGAAGCCGCCGATAATGAGCATTTTCCAGTAGGAGTCCGTCTCGTAGCCGCCGCGGTCGATTTCGTCGTCGTCCCCGAGATAGCCCCACAGGCCGTTGCTGTCGCCGCAGATCAGGGTGTGGTCGAAGGGGGAGCGCTGGCGGATCTTTGCACCGGTCTGCGTGAAGTTTTCGCCGTATGAGATGATCGCGGCGACGTCGCCTATGCGGACTGCCGTGAGTTCGAAATCCAGTTGTTCGCAGACCGATTCGCCGGTCTCCAGGATACGCTGGCCTTCTTCGAGATAATCGATCTGCACCTGGACGAAGGCGGTTTTCTCTTTGGCGTTTATGAAATCGGGTGCGTTGATGCCGGCGAACCACGTTGCAGCCGGGTCGGTTGCGAGGCTGTCGATGTAGTCTCGTCGCAACTTCAGCGCATGGTCGAGTTGAGGGTGCGTGTACATCGGGTCGCAGTCGATCGGGATCGTCTCGGTCCGGACAGCGAACGGCGTGGCGCGTGCCGGTATGAGCGTCGGCAGCGCCTCGACAGCGGCTTTGCCGAGACGCAGGCCGGTGGACCTGGCCTGTGCCGGGGTACCGAAGATATGATGGCAGTTGACGTCGC
>CAYWQM010000083.1:0-4069 GCA_964460215.1 uncultured Lentisphaerales bacterium | reverse complement strand
CTGGATGTATGGCCGGGGTAAAGTCGAAACCGACAATGCCAACGTTAAACGTGCTACTCATGAATGACGCCTCAGCTTAAGTGTACGACATGATTTTTGCGGTACGCCGTGATGATAGCCTCAGCGACCCGCAGTGTGGCGACGCCGTCTTCGGCGGACACCAGAGGCTGCTGCCCCGCCGCTACGGCGTCGAAAAAACTTTGATGTTCCTTGCGAAACCAGTCGTCGCGCTCGCCGGCGATCGGGATTTCGGTTACGGCGTCGGCGCCGTGTGCCTGCAGAAGAATCTTCCCCCTGGGCATAGTGTAGGAGAGGTTGCCGGCATCGCCAAAAAGTTCGATCATCCTGCCGCCGGGCAGTTGCACATAGTCCAGGTGTAGACTGACCACAGTCCCACTTTCGAATCGCAAGGTTGCTGCGACAACATTCGGATCGGGCTTGAGCGGCAGATTGCCGATCGACGTGGCTGTTGCCATTACTTCGGCAACCGGTCCCATGAACCAGAGCAGATAGTCCAGCTCGTGGGAGTAGTCCAGCACGATACTGTCTTTGCGATCGGTAATGAAACCGGATTTCATATTCAGCAGCGTGTCGTAGGCACCTACCTTGACGCGAGCGGCGACGACTGTCCCGAGCTCGCCGTCGTCCAGCAACTGCTTGATACGCCGACAACCGTTTTCGCAACGCATGATGTAGCCGACACCGACAGTCCGGCCGGTCTCTTGCGCTACGGTCGCGATAGCACGGCCCGATTCGACAGTGTGGGCCAGTGGTTTTTCGCAGAATACATGGGCGCCGGCCCTCAGGGCAGGCGTCGCCACTGCTTCGTGAGCCGGATCCGGGGTGCAGACCCAGACGAATTCCGGGGCTGCAGCAAGCGCCGCATCGAGGTCGTCGAATGACTGCTCGACAGGCGTCTCGCGGAGGGCGTCTGCCAGGATTGCCGGGTCATGGTCGCAGGCCAGAACCCGGGTGTCCGGGCGCTCGCTCAGCAAGCGGATGTGGCGTCGCCCGATCGAGCCGCAGCCGACGACAAGGACGGTGCGTTTCCCGGCGTCAGCGTTGGTGGATTCTGATTGGCTCATGCGCCACTCCTATTTCCACATCACGAAGCCGCCGTCAACAGCGAGGTTCTGGCCGGTGACATATGCCGAGGCGTCGGAGGCCAGGAATAGAATCGCACCCTTCAGGTCGACGCCGTCCTGGCCCATGCGGCCCATCGGTGTAGCGTCACTGTACGCATCGATGAATGCTTGCACCTGGCCGCGCTCGAAGCCGCCGGGAGAGACCGCGTTGACCCGAACGCCCTTTGGCGTCAGGTCCCCGGCCAGATCCATGGTCATGCTGATGACGCCGCCCTTGGCGGCAGCATAGCCAATGGGCTGCTGGCCGAGCCCGGTGCGGTCGTACATGCGGCGGTCGCGTCCACACATGCCGGCGATCGAGGCGATATTGATGATACTGCCGCGGCCAGCCTCGACCATTGTCCGGCCGAACTCCCGGCAACAGTACAAAGGACCCATTAGGTTGGTCTGGATTAGCAAGGAGATCGACTCAGGTGAGCCCTCGAACAGGTCCGGGTTACCGCCCACACCACCACCACCGTTGTTGACAAGGACGTCGACGCGCCCCTGCCAATCTTTCGCCTGTTGCGCTACTGCGGCCACTTGGTCAAAGTCACAGTGATCGAGTGCGAGCGGCAGAACCTGTATACCGTGAGCCTCGCGAAACTTGTCCGCTGCTTCATCGACGGCTTCCTGGTGGCGGGAAGTAATGACCAGATCGCTGCCGGCTTCAGCCAGGACATCGGCAATGTCATAGCCCAGGCCGCTCGCACCCCCGGTGAAGACGGATTCTCGGCCTTCGAGTCGGAATCTTGCTAGTGTGCGCATTTTAGGACCTTTTTTTTGATTAAGCGTACTGCCATGTCGACAGGATAGCGGCGTGATGCGTTTTACAGCAATAGAGTCCTGGAAACGGTATCATTTCCAATTGCGTGGGCATGGGCAAAAGCCTGTTTATTCGAACCTGCAGTATGCCAAATCTCCATTACGTCGGTACGCGATTGATTGGACTGCGACTATATTGCGCTCATCGGCAAAAACAATAAATAAAAAGCCGCAGCGTAGTGCGGGCTTTCATTACAATTCCAGTTTCGGCGTGCATTTCGTTGCCCGTTTTGGAGTCGATCAGGTCCTGGACATTGCCGACGATGACCGACTGGCAATCGTTTTTATTGGGATCTGCGTCAATGCTTCATTGACGACGGTGCCTTGATTGTCCGGTACCCGGGTCAAAACGACGCACCGTTACATGACGATTGTGACAACCTGATCCATACACTACCCTACGGATTGAGCTGTCCGGCTTGCCCCGATTCGCTCGCCTGGACTTTTTGCAATCTCGACAAGCTGCATGTAATTGACTTGAGGTGAGTGGGTTAGATGATAGATTGAGAATCAGTGATTACCCAACCAGTTGCCCCTGCAGAATGAAGCCGGCGGCATTTGGCATGAGTTGTGCTGAAACGGATGAAACCGTTCATACCTGACACAAGGAGACTTGAGACATGCCTTTCTTCGCTTTGTTCGATCCTCTCTACTGGCTGATCATCGGACCCGCCATGCTGCTTGCCCTGTGGGCCCAACTGAAGGTCAAATCATCGGTCAAGCACTGGTCGAAGTACGCTACCAGCGGCGGCTATACCGGCGTCAAAGCGGCCGCTGCGGTGATGCGGGCCGGTGGCGTCAACGATGTCAACATCGAAGTCACCCAGGGCTGGCTGTCGGATCATTACGACCCGGCCAGCAAGACGCTGAGGCTGTCACCCAAGATCTATCACAGCAACAGCGTCGCGGCGGTCGGTATCGCGGCCCATGAGGCGGGGCACGCACTGCAGCATGCCAAGAACTACACACCACTGCACCTGCGTTCGGCAATCGTGCCGATGGCCAATTTCGGTTCCTGGCTGTCTTGGCCGATGATCATCATCGGTGCCATGCTCGGCAGCCTTGGCCTGGTCAAGATCGGGATTGTCCTGTTTTCCGGCCTGGTGATCTTTCAAATCATTACGTTGCCGGTCGAGTTCGACGCTTCGTCCCGTGCCAAGAAAGCGTTGCAGTCCATCGGCATTATCGGCAGCAGGGAAGAGGCTAAGGGCGTGTCTGCCGTTCTTTCCGCGGCGGCGATGACCTATGTCGCCGCGACGATCACAGCCGTTGCCCAGCTGCTTTACCTGATGATGCGCTTCGGCCTGCTCGGCGGCAGCCGCGACTGACAGTATAACGTCCTGTTATAAAAGCGGTTCGAGCTGTCGATCACAGAACGACTTGAGGATCCATCTCGGTCTGGGGGAGTGCGCTACTATAGACCGGATGGACGTCTTCTGGTCGAGCTGTCTGGTCGAGCACTTTGAAGACCTGCCCGCAACAGGGGCCAGGTGATTCGCGAGGGCAGCGGCATCGTTCAGTAGAGCCGGTAACGGCGGCCTGACGTGTGATCGGGAGGAATGTCCGGAGCTATAATGAAACTTAGCCGAAGGACAAGAAGGATAGCCCAACTTTTTTCGGGACTATAAATCCTAACGGATATATTTCGCTCACTCACAAGTTATACCGCTTTAAGAGAAGAATCGCTCAGATTAGGTGTAATCCCCATAGCAAGGGTAAAGGCAGATGGACCGAAACAATGAGGAGATTCCCCGGTTGATTTACAACTCCGACGGGGATAGCACGACGCTCCTGGCCTTTGACGCATTGATTACCCCGGAGCAGGCTTGCCGCGATATCGAAGAGATCGCCGGCACCGGCGTCGAGGTATTTTCGAATGCCATGGGCAGGGGCGATGACACATTCTCCCATCCCACCGAATTCGGCGACATCTACGGTGAGAATGTCAGCGCATGGCCGGAAGGAGAAGACGTGAAATGGGTCCGGACCATGGCAGAAAATACAAAGGCCCTCCTGGATGCCGGAATCAACATCATTGAGCTTCTGGCGGAAAGGGCCCACACGAGGGGACTTCAGTTCTGGCCCGCCTTGAGAATGAACGATATCCACGAAGACGACGG
>CAYWQM010000082.1:0-20110 GCA_964460215.1 uncultured Lentisphaerales bacterium | reverse complement strand
GGCATCGGGATTGAAAAACCAGACGACGGCGGCGATCATCAGGATAGCCGGCGTGTAGTAGTGCACATACTGATCGACCATCCGCATGATCGGCAGTCGCGTCTTTTCCGCGGTGGCAATGAGGTCGCGGACCTTGCCGAGGGTGGTGTCTGTGCCAACGCCGGTGACCCGAAGCTCGACCATGCCTGTAAGGTTTTCGGTGCCGGCGTACACCGAGTCACCATTCTGTTTTGCGGCCGGCAGCGATTCACCGGTAATCGAGGCCTGATTGACTTCGCTGCTGCCGGTCGTGATCTCACCGTCTGCCGGAAAGTTCTCGCCCGGGCGGACGCGCACGATATCGCCGACCTGTAGCTCGGCAGCCGCAACTTCCTGCTCGGCGTCGTTGACAATCCGGCGGGCTTGGGCGGGTGTCAACCGCAGCACTTCTTCGATGGCGGCGACGGCGCCGATTGCGGTTCGCTCTTCAATAGTGATGGCGATCAGCATGAAAAAAGCAATGATACCGGCTTCCTGATAGTACCCCATGACGAAGGCAGCAATCAGTGCCAGGGCGACCAGCTCGTTCATGTAGATGCGGCCGCGAAGCACATCTTTGACTGCCGATACCAGAATCGGCAGGGCCAGGATGATAGCGCCGATGATGGCACTCAGCTTGCTCTGAAACCCGTCGCTGTAGTAGGGCAGCCAGTCGGCCAGAGCGGAGTTAATGATCAGGATGCCACCGACGATGGCGACAATGAGATTGACTTTGGCGTTGCCGTGGTCGTGCTCACACGACCCGTGGTCATGGGCCACGAAATCTGACATTTCACGCGCCAGCATGTGCGCACCCCTCAGAAGTTAGTGTCAGTGTGGATGGTGGTTACTGCTGCCGGTGCTGCCGGCGGCGGTATCGTGTGTCACAGTGGGTTTTATTCGGTTGAGGCGAATTCGAATTTCTCCGGGAGCAGCCGGCAGCAGGATTTTCTCGGCGTTCTGCATGACATTTTGTCGCGTGATGCTGATCAAATTCCTGATTGCAATGTCTGGCTTATCTTGATATTGCTCCAGCAGCTGATTGAAATACTGAGCCTCGGCCTGGACCGATGCGATCAACTCACTGGCGTACGCGTCGGCTTCGGCTTGACGTTGTTTGGCCAGGCCGTTGGAGTTTTGCAAGGTCGTGCTTCGGTACGTCTCTGCTTCGAGGATGAGCGTTTGTTTTATGTGCTCGGACTTCTGAACCTCGTGGAATGCCAGAACCGAGGTGCGTGGCGGTGTACTTTCACCGAAATTGACAAATTTCACCTTGATACCGATGTCCAGTTCTTCGAATGCCTTCAGGGTGTCTTTTTTCACCTTCTTCCGCAAGTCGTCCGGGTCGGCGTACAGTGCCTGATCGATGGCGGTGCGAGCGATACGCTTGAGGATTGTGCTCTCGAAGACCCGGCGGATCGTTGCGTTGGCGTCAATCTGTGACGTGTAGTAGGTCACCGGGTCAACGACATCGTAGGTAAGCCCCCACTTGGCGTGCAGTATATTTTCGTCTTTTGTCAGCAGGTAACCGTCGGTACCAGTCACCAGTGGTCCGGCATCGGCGGTTAGCGCCGGCTTGTTCTCAGGGCCGCCCATGTATGCGTCGTTGAAGTAATAGTAGTCGGTACTGAGTGACTGTGTTTTCTTCGGAATCCGCACCACCTCGCCAATGGGCTTGGGCCATGCCCATTGCCAGGCGCCGCTCTCGACTATTTCCTCGCCGGCGGTTCCGGAAATCTTACCGAAGCGCAGGACCAGTGCGTACTCCGTCGGTCCGACATAAAAGAAGCCGGACAGGATGTAAGCGATCAGCAGGACTGCGATTGCAATACGCAGCATGAGGATCATCAGCTTGGTCGTCTTGACCAGAGCTGCAGTTCCCTCGCCGACCTCGTCGTTGTGTGTATTGACCGGTGCTGTGGTCATCGCTTATTCGTCTTTGGGCTGGTTGTCGGTGTTTTCCTGGAACATGATCCAAGGCTCTTCGTTGGCGTCCATGATGATGATCATTTCGTTCGCCGCAATTTTCTTGGCGGTCTCGCGTCGCAGCAGCAGTTTTGCCAGTTCCGGTTCTGTCTCGAAGTTGGCGTACAATCTGGCGACCTCGGTTTCCGCTTTGGCCTCGGTTGCTTTGGCTGCAACTTCGGCATCGGCCATTTGCTTGCGTGCATTGAGATCTGCCTGCGAGCGAATCTCCATGGCTTTCGCTTCGCCTTCCGCTTTCGTCGCTGCCGACTTCGTTTGGCGCTCAGCCTGCATCCGCTTAATGACATCGGTGGTCACGTTGTCCGGAAAGCCCAGATGCCGGATGCCGACAAACTCGACGTCAATGCCGTACAATGCCTTGGCGTCTTTGGCTATTGCGTCGAGGATGTCATCTTCGACCTGATCCAGTTTCACTTTTTCCGCGTCGATGTTGACCAAGGTATTGAAGTTAACCGTGCCGAAGACGCCACTGCGGTAGGTGCGAAGCAGCTCGGTGAGCTGGTCGGTCGCGGTCGTCAGGTCGCCGAGCTTTTCCATGAACATCAGCTGGTCCTCGGCGTTGCTGCCGATTTTCCACCCGATGAACACGCTGACGACAATGTTTTTGCCGTCGGCCGTCATGATCTCCTCGAACTCGCCCATGTTTCCTTCAAAGCACTGCACGCGGTTGTCCTGGCGCCACACCGTTTCCCACGGCAGCTTAAAATGAAGCCCCGGCGACCGTGATCGGCTGGTCTCGGCTTGTGGTTCGCCGAATCGCAGGACAATGGCATACTCTGTGGTATCCACTTGATAGGTCAGCATCTTGATCAGAAAGATGGCTGCTACGATAAGCACCATCAGGATAACCGGCCAATGTTGAAAGACCCGTTTGCCTTCGGCCATTTTTACCCTCCTTAAACGCTCGTATGTTGCGGTTTACAGCTGAGCTGCAGTTACTTTTTGTTTTCGGGATTGTACTGGTCGTAATCCATTAGTCCCGGTCGGATCTGTTCTTTGAAATCAAGCTCGTAGACGAGCTTGGCTTTGGTCTGAACCAGATAGATGGCCTTGTTGCCGAGGCTCTCGGTAATCACGTCCAAGGTAGAGCGCAGCTTGTAGATCGAAGGGGCCAGCTCGTAGGCGGTGCGTTGATCCTTGAATTTTGCCACCACCGCCTCGGCCACCTTGGCCTTGTAATAGGCGTCGGCCGTTGCGTCGTTCTTGCGCTTTGCGGCTGCGCCCGCAATCAGTGTGCGGGTGGTGATTGCCTCTTTCTCGGCATTGAGAATTGTCGTCAACTTCTGTTCCTGTGCCATGATTACTTCCTGGAACGCCGGTGCCACGTCGATTGATGGGTGCACGCCGCTGAAACCGACGTAGATCAACTCGATACCGAGCGGCGGTGTGGCGCCTGCCAGGGCCGCCTGCAGGCGCGCCTCCAGATCACTTTTGGCTTGCAGCCGCTTGGTCGCCAGCAGTTCGATAAAGTCGGCAGATGCCAGAAACTTGACGATCTCGCGGCTGGCGATCTTCTTGAAGACGTCATCCGGGTTCTCGTAATTATAGAGGTACTCGCGAAGGCCCTCCGCATCTGTTTTTATCTGGTAATAGACTGGAATGCTTGCCGCCGTGAAATTGAAGGGTACGTCGTCACCCATTTCCAGCATATCGCGGCTGGCAACGACGAACTTTCGCTCGCTGTCGTAGTGCTCTTTGTCCCACGGGATGAACTTCGTCGGGTCCGCTGCTTTCCGGTCCTCCATTCCGGGTGCCCCCGGTGCCCCCGCGTGGTGGTCTCCGTCATTTTCGTCGCCGATGCCGAGCTCGAGTTTCTGTACTTTCTTCACCGGTACGATACGGGCGGTCTCGATTGGTCGCGGCCACTTGAGGTGCAGTCCGGGTTTGAGCACCCCCTCGCGGGGAGCACCGAATCGTTCCTTGACTGCCATCTCGTTGGCTGCGAGCATCACGAAACTGTCGAGCAGGATAAACAGAATGATCAGCTGGATGCCGCATGGCAGGGCAGCACGCTCGAGAAAGCGATAGAACCAGGTTTCCGACACGGCAACGCCGAACTGGTAGTCGAGCGACTGTGCAACGTTGCGGGCGATGCCGCCTGGTTCCGTGAACAGATACAGGACACGACTTTCGTAGACTGGGCGGACCTTATCTTTTTTGCCGCGCGGTCGATAGAATTCAATCACGAAGTTGATCATCATCTCGATGCCGAACGCGAAGATGATCCAGGCAACGACTTTGCCCATTTGGATGTCGTAGGTGCCGACGCTGAAGTGTTCCAACAGCATTACGACTACCGCGATGGTGTATATCGCACAGGTCATCAGCAGCCAGGCCGCGACCGGTCGCAGGAAGTGACAGCCCTTCTCCCGGGATAATCCGTTGAAATAGCTGCCCGCCAGCAGGCACAGAAACACCATGCACAAGCACAGGCCCGCGACGTCGAGAGGTGAACGTTCGAAGGCAACCTTTTGTATCAGGCTCCAGCGATACAGCAGCCCCCACACAGACAGCAGGACGATGCTGCCGAAGATGAAGGTGAATCCAGGAATGAAATACTTCTGGAACTGCCGGCGAGTTTCCTTGGCCAGCTTCAGTGCTTCGTCCTGATCATCGAACAGGTCATTGCGGTCGTAAGCACGGCGTAACTGTTCCTGATCCTCCTGTTCCGCCGCCTCGTGGCGGCGCATACGGGCGTACCACCACGCCACCAGGCCGAATACAAATGCCACTTGCAGAGGCAGGCACGCCGTCTCGATTATACGGCTGTGGGCCCAGAAAAAGCTCACGCACCCGGCGACGAGCAGCAGCGCCAGTGCCAGTGCCGAACCTGCCAGGCCGAGATACTCTGGTCTTTTGGACGTAAGATTCATACAGCTTCCGTTCTTGTGCTTCAGGTATCGCCGCAATCCGCGCTTGTTGCGCTATTCGCCGGAAAACATTTCTCTGGCAAAAATCGCGAAGCGCATAGTTTATCACAATTCAGATTCAGCGCAAGACCATTAAAAAAGTGATTTAATGCCGCCGTCGTCCGCGTTGCGGGGGTTTTTTCCGTGTTCGATTCTTTTTTCCGGGCTGCGCCGGTGATCGGCCAGACGCCCGGATTGATTTTTTCGCTTGCTCTGCCTCGGGTCTGACCGGGAAAAAATCCAACAACCGTCGTTCCACGTCGACTTTGGCAATCACCACCTTTACCGGCGTGCCGATATTGTAGCTTTCCCCGCTGCGCCGGGCTTTGAGTTCCATCCGCATCGGGTTGAAATCGAAAAAATCGTCGCGTAGCTGAGAGACATGGATCATGCCTTGCGTTTGCAGCGCAGGAATAAAAATGAAAACACCAAAGTTGCGCACGTCGACGACCACGGCATCGTATTCCTGCAGGTCTCCGCTCTCCAGCTGCTCGGCGAAGAAGCGGATTTTTTTCATATCGACAATTTCTCGCTCTGCTTCCGCCGCCTTGTCTTCGCAGCGTGACGAGTTCAGGGCCGTTTCCGTGAGTTGCTCGCGGGAGTACGGCGGGTTGCGGCGGTTTACCAGGGCCTGCAGCACGCGGTGCACGATCAGGTCCGGGTAGCGCCGAATCGGTGACGTGAAGTGACAGTAATGCGATTTTCCCAGCCCATAGTGCCCGACGCATTCCGCCGAATACTGGGCCCGCTTGAATGCCCGTAGCACAGCGCCGTTCCAGGCATGGCCCTGGTCGGTCCGGTCGATCTCACGCAACACGTGCTGCAGGTTGCGGCGAAGTGTCAGGTCTCCGGTCTCGAAACCGGCCATTTGGAGTGTCTCTTCCAGGTCCGCCAGCTTTTCAGGGTCCGGCTCCTCATGGATTCGATGGATTAGTAGACGCCCGCGCTTGGTCAATTCCCGGCACACTGCTTCATTCGCTGCCAGCATGAATTCCTCGATCAATTGATGGGCTTCGTCTGTCGTCGCCAGGATGACATCCGCGATCCGGCCGTCGTCGCCGATCTTGAACTTCACTTCGGGGATATGCATCTCCAGCGCCCCGGTGCTGAAGCGCCGGCGCCGCAACGAGCATGCGACAGTGTTGGCCAGTTGTAGCAGTTCAACGCGTTTGGCGAGACCGGGTACAGCCGCGACCGCTTTCTGATCACCGTCGAGCGCCGACAGCGCTTGTTCGTAAGTCAACCGCAGTTGCGAGCAGATGACCGTCTCGGCAAACGACGTGCGCAGGATCTCGCCTTCCTGGTTAATCGTCATAAACACCGAGAACGCCAGGCGATCCTCATCCGGCCTCAGGCTGCACAGACCGTTTGACAACTGCTCGGGCAGCATCGGGATTACAGTGTCCGGCAGGTACACGCTTGTGCTCCGCTTCGTCGCTTCGCGATCGAGCTTGGAATCGCGGCTGACGAAGTAGCTGACGTCGGCGATGTGCACGCCCAGGCGCCAGTTGCCGTCGCGCGACTTCTCGAGTGAGATGGCATCGTCGAAATCCTTGGCGTCCTTCGGGTCAATAGTGAAGATAAATTTTTTCCGCAAATCCTGGCGGCGCTCGATTTCTTTTTTCGGGATTCGCGCTGATTGCGCTTGCTCCACAACCTGTGGTGGGAAGGCCTCCGGCAGATTGAACGCCTTGATCACGGACAGGGTATCCAGTGATGGGTCGTCCGCTGGGCCGATCACATCGACGATGTTGCCACCCGGACTCAGCCGTGGATCTTCCCAGTCATTGAGGTTGACCAGTACACGGTCGCCCAGCCGGGCGTCGCCTTTGGACGGAACCATCACATCGTGTTTGAAACTTGCCTGCATCGGTTCGACATAGAACCACTTGTTCGTCTTGCGCAGTGTGCCGACAATTGATTGGCAGTTACGCTGCAGCACCCGGATCACGTCGGCTTCCGCCAGCTTGTCGGGTTGCTTTCGCCGCCCGCGCCGGTCGATACGGGCCAAAACTTTGTCGCCTGGCAGTGCCGTGTGCGTGCGCCCCGACGGCACGAACACCTCGCGCGCACTGTTGGCCTCCGCCACAAACGCGTGGCCGGTATTGGTAAAGGATATCATGCCGATCAACAGGTCGGCATCGGTCGCGCGAGCGAAGCCCTTGTGCTTGAGCTTGACGACGATGCCGTCGTCGATCATGCCGGCGATCAGGTTGGCCAGTGCATCTGCGGCTTCCGCAGGCAGCGATAGCGCCTCTAACATGCCAGCCAGATTCAGCGGTTGATAGTCCGGCGCATCGAGCACTGTTATGACGTTGTCGCGGGAAACCGGCAGGTCTTTCTGTGTTGCGTTCTTTTTCTTCTTCTTATTTTTACTCATATACTCTTTAGTTATTCAGGTGTGGCTCGTGTATCGACCACGATTTTTCGGAATTGTTTTGCCAGATCCGTGATTCGCCCCCAGTCACCACTATCGACAGCCTTTTTTTCGACCAGCGAGGAACCGACCCCGAGCGCTTCGGCGCCGGCTTTAAGAAACCCTGCGGCGGTATCGACATTGACACCGCCGGTCGGGACCATTTTGATCTGCGGCAATGGGCCTTTGAGTGACTTGATGTACGTTGGGCCGCCGACACAGTCGCATGGAAAGACCTTGACGACATCTGCACCGGCCTCCCATGCAGTCAGCACCTCGGTCGGCGTCAGTGCGCCGGGGCAGACTACCAGGCCATAGCGCTTGACCATGCGGATGACGTCGAGATTGAGCGTCGGTGTCACGATGAACTTTGCCCCGGCAAGGATCGCCATCCGCGCGGTTTCGGCGTCGAGCACGGTGCCGGCGCCCAACAGGATGTCGTCGGATGCAGCTGCGACATCGCGTATGATCTCGATGGCGCCCGGCGTCGTCATCGTGATTTCCAGGACATTGATGCCGCCGGCTTTGATGGCGTTGACAACGGCGTGTGCGTCATCAGCCGAGTTCACTCGGATGACGGGAATCAGTCCGACATCCGTGATAGTTTTCAGGATATTGTCTGGCATAAGAGTGGAATTCCTGACAGCTGTCGGTCCCAGGAAAGGTCTGGCCCGAGAGTTTATTCGGAGTGAAGAAAAAAAAATGTCAGAAGCGGTCGCCTCATGACCTCAAGCGAGACGTGTTTTGTGTCTCGCGCAAACGATTTATATTCATTAAAGTAATTCGCGATCAACGGTTATCAATGAATCACCCCGCACCGGGAAGGTCGATGAAAGTTCTGCAGCTTCTCGAAGCCACCGGCGGCGGTGCACGCAAACATGTGCGCCAGCTCGTTTGCGGACTGAGCAGTCGTGGGCTCGAGATCGACGTGATTGTGTCACCCAACCGTGCCGAATCTGATTTCGGTGACGACCTGGAACTGTTCCGCGGCCTCGGCTGCAAAGTCTTCGAAGTGCCGCTTGCCCGGCTGCCGACCGTTGGTGACCGTGCCGCCCATAAAGAGTTGCAGCGGATAATCCGGCTGCAGCAACCGCAGATCGTACACGCCCACTGTTTCAAGGCCGGCTACCTCGGTCGCACCGCTGCCAAGGCGGTCAGTGCTGACATTCGCACGGTCTACACGCCGCATGCTTTTGTTTTCGACGGGCTCAGGCCGTTCGTACGCAACATGGCGATTTTGCTCGAGCGCAAGCGCGCGGCTGTGACCGATCTGCTGCTTTGTATTTCCGAGGCGGAAAAGGCTCAGGCCCTGACCCACCGAATCGTTCCAGCGTCGCGAATGCTGGTTGCGCCCAACGGCATTCCTGCGGATTTTTCAACCCGGCTACTGACCCGCGAAACGGCGCGCCGCGAGCTGCAACTCGATGACAACGTGACCGCTGTCGGCGTGCTGGCCCGCCTGGTGCCTCAGAAGGGGCATGAGCACCTGCTCGAAGCCCTCAATATCCTGACACCCGATGAGCGCCAGTCTCTCCAGGTGCTTTGTTTCGGTGACGGCGAACTGGAATTGGCACTGCAGCAGCGCTGCCACGAACTTGGTCTTACAGAAACGGTTCGCTTTCTCGGCTATCGGCCACAGGCTGAGCGTTTTTTGCCGGGCCTTGATTTCACTGTGCTTCCGTCGGCCTATGAAGGCCTGTCCTACAGCTTGCTCGAGTCGCTGGCTGCCGGCGTACCGGTGCTTGCCAGCAACGCGCCTGGCAACTGCTGCGGCAGCGATGCCCCAGTCGTTTATTTCTCTACCGGCAACGCCCGCGAGCTGGCGACCCGCATCCACGTACTGGCCCACGATACGCATCTCCGCGGCAAGCTGGTAGCCCGGGCGCAAGCCTTTATCGCGCATAGTTATTCACTCGACCGGCAACTCGACGTTGTTTGCGATGCGTACAAGACCCTTGTCGAGGGGTGACCTGCTGACAGCATACGAGCTTACGCAAGCATTGGCGCCTTCGTGTTCGTACTATTTTTCGGATCAGGTACCCTGCATTGCATCGCCCCGTTACATTGATTCCAGGAAGTTTCGTAAAACCTGCAGATTATCGGGCAGGGCGCCGTGTGGATCATTTTCGCTCTGATGTTCTCCCTGCGTATCGCTCCGGGCGTTGAACATGATATCAGGTAACGGCGTTCGATGTGGACAGCACTGCCGCAGATGTTATCTTCCGTATCGTGCATTTCCTTTTCGCTTTCGACACGAAATCAGCTGCCGCTACCTGATCCATGATCATCAAAGCATATTCGAAGGGCCTCTATTCGAACTGGTATTTCTACGCGCCCGACCGCGTGATGTTCGACTGCGGTGAAGGCGCGGCGCTTTACCTGCGTGCCGGCATCTTTGCGATTGAAAAGATTTTTCTGTCCCACGGCCACATCGATCACATCACCGGGTTGCCGCTGCTGATCAGCCTGCGCCAGTCGACCAAGGGCGACAATGCCAAGCCCCTGAGCATCTATTACCCGCGCCGCGACCGGTCGATAGCGCTGATCCGCGAGACTGTCGATCGCATGATGGGGAGCTATGTCAAATATCCGCTGGAATGGATCCCAATCGAGGCCGGTGACCGGATTGAACTGCGCAAAGGGCGGGTGTGCGAGGCGATCGAAGTGGTGCATCCCTGTGACCAGCCGCTGGGTTATCGGATCATCGAAACCCGGAAACGTCTGAAAGAAGTGCATGTGGGCAAGCCCGGCCCCGAGATCGCTGCCATGCCGGACGATGAGAAATTCGACTATTACGATGCCAAGCGGTTTTGCTACTCCGGCGATACGATGCCGATAGATCCGCGCGAATTCGCGGACGCCGACATCCTGATCCACGACGCGACGTTTCTCAAAGCTGATGATCGCGAAGGTCCGACGCACTGCACGCTGCAGGAGGTTTTCGACCTGGCCCATGAAGCTTGCGTGAAGCGCCTGATTCTAGCCCACATCTCACCGCGCTACGAACCGCACCATGTCGTCAGACCGCTGATTGACAAGGCCGAGTCGCACGGTCTGAATTTCGAATGGATTCCCTACCATCGGGTTACCGAGTTCGCCTGATACCAGTAAAGCGGTGAAGCACCGGGGCGAGTAAAGGGCACCGCCGGCTTACCGGCACCCGCCGCTGCGAGGCTGTCGCCCAGCTTTTTGGGGCGGAGCTTGCAGCCGTAGTCCCGATTTTGAGTATTTCATTGGATCTCGCCGCGGACGCGGTGACCGGCGGCGCGCAGATAGGCCGTCGCCGGCTGACGCTGGTCGCCCTGCAGTTCGATAATATCATTGCGCACAGTGCCGCCGGTGCCGAGATGCCGTCGCAACGCACGCGCCAAAAGTTGCAGATCTTCGGTACCACTCTCGCAGGTCAACAAGGTTACCTCCTTGCCGCCCCGTCCCTGGCGTTCGCGATGAACAATGAAATCAGCTGTCGCCGGCGCCTCATGCTCCGGCGGTTCCGGGTCTGCCGGCCCAGACGGCAGACCGGTACTCGACAATGCGTCGAACGGGTTCTGCGCGAAATCTGCACTGTCCTGTAACGGCTGTTTCTGTTTTTTGGCTGTCATTGGCGATATATTCGCTGCAGTTTCGAGGTGCCATACTTTTGAACACTACAATACTTATATGACCGACCAACCGCCAATCACCACCGAACCGCGCCAGGCAGGCCGGCAGCACGTGCTGCTGACGATTCTCTGGGTTTCCGTCTTTCTGGTGGCGTTGTTCTACCCGAAAATCTTCGTTCGCTTCCCGTTCCTGCTGCTGTTCGTTGTGATCGGCATATTCTGGTTCGGAAAACAAACGGGTCGCCGCAAGTCCGCCTCTTGAACGCCACCGAGACAAATGTTTATCGTCCGGTTATCGGCGACTACAGCTGCCCGTGTTCGATTAATCTCAGCCCTGTCGACTGGCGTCAGGGGATGTTGATCCGCTCGACCAACTGGCTTGGCGATGCAGTCATGACTTTGCCCGGCGTCTACCGGTTGTGCAATCTGGTGCCGCCGGGTGGTCGCACGACCGTGCTGGCGCCGGAAAAGCTTGCCGGCCTGTGGCACTCGGTACCATGGATCGATCAGGTGATCACCTTTGCTGGCCGTCGTTTGTCTGCTGCCGAACGTCGGCAGGTGCGCGCCGCCGAGCCTGGCGTTTCGGTGGTGCTGCCGAATTCGTTTGGTGCTGCCTGGGACCTGTGGCGAAGTGGCGGCGGGTATATCGTTGGTCGATCAGGGCGTGGCCGCAACTGGCTGCTTCGAGGGCGCCTGCCGGAATGGCGGCGGCGGGCAGGCCACGACCAGCAACATGAGGTACGCAAGTACCTGGAGTTCGCCGCTGCCTGCGGCAGTCGTCACTGGCATACTGATTATCCGGTGCTGGAACCCCAACTTACCGACGAAGCTCGCGCGGCCATGGATGCGCTGGTGCCCGCTAACGAGCGTCTCCTGGTCATTGCTCCGGGGGCGGCTTATGGCCCGGCTAAGCAATGGCCGGTCGACCATTTCAATGCGGTCGCCAAATGGTGGACGGCAGAATGCGGCCGCGTGATCGTCTGCGGCACCATGGGCGAGGAAGCGGCTGCGATGTCCACAATCGCGGATTGCCCTGGCGCGGTCAGCATTGCCGGCAAGTCGTCGGTGGCTCAATTAATGTACGTGCTTGCGGGGGTCGACTGCGTTTTGACCAACGACAGTGGTGCCATGCACCTGGCCGCGGGACTGGGAAAGGATGGGGTGGCGATTTTCGGCTCGACAGATCCTGTTGCGACCGGGCCGATCGGCGGCCGTTGGATGGTTATGCGTCATCCTTTGCCTTGTTCGCCGTGCCTGCAGCGCACCTGCCCGCGTACCGACATACCGTATGAATGCCTCAAAACCATTGCGCCGCAAAATGTCATTGACAGTATCGAGTATCTGATATCGTGACTTGCACAGAGACGTCCGGTTCTTGCTTTTCGCCGCATCCACCAGTGTCGCGGCGGCTGGTGCTGTTTCTCCTGCCGCCAATGGATGCGTTCGACGGCGCCGACAGTCTCACGCGTGTGCTGTGGTTGCTTAAATTCTGACAACCGGAGAACTTTCATGAATCGATATCTGATCCTGATCCTGCTGACAGCTACGGTGGCCTATGCCGAAGATTCCGAACCGCGTTCGTTCTTTCCTGTCTCCCTTGACCAGGAGTTTCCGGATGCGGAGAACTCTTTTCACGAGGTCATGGACCTCATCCTTGAGAACTATTATACCACCGAGATCACCGAAGAAGCCCTTTTTTACGCCGCTATCACGGGCATGCTCCGCCATGTTTCACCACCGGAGAACAAGTCGCTGGGTAAACTGTGGAAGCCGGCGGATTATGACAAGGTACGGAACAATCTCAAGGGCGTGCAGGTTTCCGTTGGAGTCAAGAGTACGTTCAGCCAGCAGGATGGGAGTCTCACTGTGACCGGAGTTCTTCCCGGCTCGCCAGCGGAGGGTGTACTGCTGCCATACGATCGCATCCTGCGTGTCAACGACGAGCCGCTCAAGGGGAAATTAGTAAGCGATGTCGACAGTATGATGAGCGGCGAGATCGGCACTGAAGTCAAGCTGACTATTGTGCGGGATGTGCAGGTTTTTGACGTTGTAATCAAGCTGAAAGAGTTCAAGACAGCTAACCTATCGGTCGCTGTCTTGCCGAACGAGATCGGCTTCGTCGAGATTCACAAGATTACCGCTGGGATAACCGACGAACTGAAGGACGAGCTCGACGAGTTGCAGGCGAAAAACGTCAAGAAACTGATTCTCGACCTGCGCGACAATACGGGCGGGGTCTTCATGGAATCCCTGCGCCTTGCCGAGTTGTTTCTGGCGAACAAGAGTGTGTTGCTGCGGCTGCAGCAGCGCCAGGCGCCGACAACGCTGGGCGAGGCCGGCGAGGAGGAGGAGAAACGATATGTCTCGTCGAACGAGACGCCGTATGCATTTGAGATTGTCCTGCTGGTCAACAAAAATACAGCGTCGTCCTGCGAGATCATTGCCGCGGCGCTGCGGGACCACAAGGCCGCCACCATCGTAGGTGCCGGCACCTACGGCAAGTCGGTGATCGAAAAGACATATACGCTGGAAAATAATTATCGCTGCAAGTTTATCATTGGTGCGATGTACACGCCGCGGGGTGTTACCTGGCAGTCAAAGGGCGTGTTGCCGGATTTCAGCGCGCCGCAGGATGGCAGCACCTACAAGGCCGTTGCCAAACTCACGCCGAACCAGCGCCTGGCGAAGGACGTTCCTTTGATTACGGCCTACAAGCTGCTGAAATGACGGCTGCGACCTACCTGCTTGGCGGCACGTCGATGCTTGGATGGCATCTTGCGCAACTGCCGCTGCCTGGACTCACGGTATTCTGCAATCGCTTTGCAAACTCTGCGCACTGTAGCGGCTGGCGACGGGCAAACCTCGATGAGATCGGTGATGTCCGGCAGGTGTTTGAAGGACCGCCGCCTGCCACGGTGATCTGTTGCGCGAGCGTCTGCGACATTGACAAATGTGAGGTGGACCCGGATTGGGCACGGCGGATCAATGTCGACGGCATCCGGCTGTTGCTGGAACATTTACCGCCAACCACGCGACTGGTGTACTGTTCGTCGGATCATGTTTTCAGTGGCGACAGTGGACCGTACAACGAGCAGTCCACGCCGGATCCGATCTCGGTCTACGGCAAGACCCGGGTGGCGGCAGAGCTGCTGGTGTTGGCGGCCCGGCCGGATGCGTTGGTGGTGCGTTCCGGTCCTGCCATCGGTGATTCATTCGACGGACGCAGCGGCCATCTCGACTGGCTGCGCTACCGGCAGCGGCAGGGGTTGTGCATGACCGTCGTGGCCGACGAGTATCGCTCGGCAGTGTGGGCACCGGCGCTGGCTGCCCGGATCGCGGCGTTGGCGCACTCCGACCGCTGCGGCCTTCGACACGTTGCGGCGAAAGCTGTGTCGCGACCCGATCTGGCGATGCACCTGAATCGGATCTATGGCATCGGTGCGGTGTTTTCTCTTGAAAGCAGAGCGGCACGGTCGGTCCCGCATATCGGTGCTGTCGAACTGCAGTCCGTGCATCGTGACGCGCTGGCGGCGCCGCTGCCGTCTGTGCTGGAGACGGAAATACCGGAACCCACATTGGCCCCATGAAAATAGGACTGATTTCCGATACCCACGGTAATGTGGCGCGAACCCGCAACGCCTGCAATATTCTGGCGACGCAGCAGATCGCGGCGGTGCTGCATTGTGGCGACCTCGGTTCGGACGGCGTGCTTGTCGAGATGGCTGCTGTGTTCGATCCTAAAGGTGTGCCGGTGTATGCAGTACTTGGCAATGTCGACCACTACAACAGCGATGTCACAGATTTCTGTGCCGATGTCAAGATCTCGATCCTCGGTGCCTTCGGCCGGCTGAAACTTGGCGGAAAGGCGATTGCACTGGTTCATGGTGACGACGCTCGTCGCCGTGATTATGCCGCCAGCTGTGGCGAGTTCGACTATGTTTTTACCGGCCACACCCACGTTGCTTCTGATGAGCGTATCGGCAACACCCGTATCATCAATCCAGGTGCCGTTTATCGGTCGGCCGAGCCAAGCGTCGCTGTGCTCGACCTCGAAACCGATATGCTGACCTATCTCGGTCTGCGATGAAAAAGATCATTTTTACCGTGGTACTTCTGCTGGTTGCGGGTGGTGGTTTTTACGTCATCCGCAGCATGTGTGAGGGCTACCACGCGACCAATCTCAACAACGATCTGTTTGTGATTTCTCAGGGGATCAAAGAGGATCTATCCAACCGCGATGCCATCGAAACGCAGATCATTGCCGCGGTGGAGGCGCGGCGTTTCGAAATCGATCCCCAGGATATTGTGATTGGGGCGCAGCCGACGGACAAAATGACGACTGCCCAGCATCTCGCCGGTAAACTTGCGGTCGTCACCAACTATGAGACCACGATCAGGGTCAAAGTTTACAGCCGCTGGATCCCCTTTCTTCGACGGGAGTACGAGGTCGGTGCCGGTGCGATTATCCAGAAGAAGGTTGAACAACGCATCAATCCGCAGTTGCAGGAGCTGCTGGACGCCCCTTGAACAGCGGCGTTACCTTGCGGTTACAATTGACCGCAACTTTTTCGGTATAGGCGTCTCTAATATGAGAAGGGACACTACGCCGACAGTGAAGCTATACAGCGACAGAAACCTGCGACAACTCAAAGCCGTGCGGCTGAAATTCCTCCGCAACAGCCGGGGCTTCCTGAGCGCCTACCGTTTTCCTATCATTGCTCTGGCTGCCGCTGCAGCGCTGGATTGTATCAGCACGATGCATTTCATGCTGTACGAGCGCGATCACATGAGCGAGTTACACCCGGTTTTTTTCTGGGCAGCTGCGTGGTTTGGGCCGGTTTGCGGGCCGATTGCCGGCAAGTCGGTTCAAATTGTCTTCGGGTTGATCGCAACGGTTTATGTGCGGCCGTATGCATTGCTGTTGTTATGGGCAACGACAGTGCTGTACAGCTACGCGTTCTTGCATAACCTGTATGTGACCGAGGTATTCACCGTTTGGGCAAGGACCAGTTGGGGATAGTTCAGGGAATGCGTCCGTGGTTTGGACGAAGGATGAGCAGGTCCGGCGTATTTCGTCTCAGCGGCCGCGGGCGACTGTTCACGCCAGCAAAAAACTATTCGTTGGCGAATCGCTGCTCGAGGTATTCGCGGTATGGCCCGTTGGGCATCGAGTCAACGGTTGCGTTGAGTTCGGTCCGATCGATGAAGCCGCGGATGTAGGCGATCTCTTCGAGGCAGGCGATTTTCAGGCCTTGGCGGGTTTGTATGGCACCGATGAAGGCGGCAGCTTCCAGCAGACTGGCGTGGGTGCCGGTATCCAGCCAGGCCAGTCCACGGCCAAGTAACTGTACCCGAAGCTCACTGTCGCTGAGATAGGCAAGGTTCAGGTCGGTAATCTCGAGTTCACCGCGCGGCGAGGGCTTCAAAGCCCGGGCGCGGGCAGCCGCTGTGCTGTCGTACAGGTATAGTCCCGGGACGGCGTAGTTCGTGCGCGGCGTTGATGGCTTTTCTTCGATGCTCAGGACATTGCCGTCGGCATCGAAATCGACGACCCCGTAGCGCTCCGGATCGTTGACGTAATAGCCAAACACGAGGGCGCCGCTTGAAAAACTCTCAACAATCTCGAGGATCCTGAGATTGCCGTAAAAAACGTTGTCGCCCAGGATGAGCGTAACATCGTCGTCGCCAACGAATGATTCGCCCAGGATCAACGCTTCAGCGATGCCCCGGGGTTCGTCCTGGACGCAGTACTCGATGTTCATGCCCCACTGGCGGCCGTCACCGAGCAACTCCCTGAATCGAGGCACATCGACAGGCGTCGAGATCAGCATCACCTCCCGGATACCGCCCAGCATGAGGGTGGACAGCGGGTAGTAGATCATCGGCTTGTCGTAAATGGGCTGCAGTTGTTTGCTGGCTACGCGTGTAAGCGGGTACAGCCGCGAGCCGGCGCCTCCGGCCAGGACGATGCCTTTCATTCCAACCCTTTTTGCTTGATCATTTGGTTGCTGGTGAGCTTGTTGTCGCGATTGAGAATCTCGACGAGATCGCCCATCAATGCGAGGCCCTCGTCAAGATAGACATCGGGGAAATCCTCCTCGCTCTCATTGTTTTTCTGGATGCCGCCTTCGACTTCGGTCTCCTCGGGCGCGTCCTCGGGGTCATCCTCTGTTTCGTCGTCGTTGTCGCGATCACTGCCGAGTACAGCCTGGCTGCGTTCGGTCCAATACTCCTCTTCCTCGCGCAGTTTGATCCGCTTCTCCCGGTTCAGCGAGATGTGCTTTTCGGCCCGGCGCTTGCCGAATTCAGCGATGTCTTCGACGAGGTGCTGATACAGTTCATTTTCTGCCAGGCGTATATCGGAGCGTCTGTGGAGTTCCTCGACGTACGGTGTGATCGGGGTGAAATTTCGGTTGAGTGGCTGTGCCTGGATTGTATCCCATTTCAGCACGTGGTCGAGTTCTGCCTCGCCCAGTTCCATGTGATCAAGAAACGACGGAAACGCGATGTCAGGTGCAATTCCCTTTTTCTGAGTGGAGGCGCCGGTGACGCGGTAAAACTTCGCCATCGTGAACTTGATGGCACCAGGCTTCTTGTTGCGGAACGACCGCATGCGATCGAGCTTGAGCACTGTCTGGACGGTGCCTTTGCCGTGGGTGCCGACGCTGCCGACGATCAAGCCGCGTTGGTAATCCTGTATGGCACCGGAAAAAATCTCGGATGCCGAAGCGCTGAGCTGGTTGACCATGACAATCATCGGCAGGTCGTAGGCGAAGCCGTCGTCCAAATCTTCGCGCACGTCAACGATGCCGCCGACGCGTCGCACCTGCACGATCGGGCCGCTGGGCACGAACAGGCCGCTGAGCGAGATAGCCTCTTCGAGACTGCCGCCGCCGTTGGAGCGCAGAGCTATGATGATACCGGCAATCTTATCCGTCTCAACCATCTCGTCGATCAGGCGCCGTACGTCGACGGTTGTACTCTTGGCATCGGAATCCCCGCGCTTGAGCGCGTCGAAATCGGCGTAAAAAGAGGGAACGTCGATGGCTCCCACGTTGATGAAACGACCGTCCGTAAGTTCGACCTTGTGGACTTCCCCCTTGGCTTCCCCCTCGGTGAGCTCGACCTCGTCACGGATGATACTGATGCTCTTCGGCGTGCTGTGCAGCGATTGGATAACCGACAGCCGCACTTTTGTGCCTTTGGTACCGCGAATCTGTCGCACAACTTTGTTGAGTTGCATGTTGATGACGTTCATCATTTCCTCGTCGCCTTGGCCGACGGCGATGATTTTGTGCCCAGGCTTGAGGGCGCCCTGTTGATCGGCCGGGCCGCCGGGGATGATGCTCACCACTTCGGTGTATCCGTCCTTGTAGGTGAGGGTGGCACCAATGCCCTGGAGCCGCAGGCGCATGGATATATCGAAGTCCTCGAGCTGACGCCAGTTCAGATAGGTGGTGTGCGGGTCAAAAATACGGGTCAGTGTCGAGAGGTAAATCTCAAGGATATCGGCATTGTCATTCTCGTCACGGAACTTCAGGAACTGCTCGAGTCGCTTAACGACGGCCTCCTGCGGCGTATCAACGACTTTCTCTACTTCTGCCGTGTCTTCGCCTTCTGCCGTGTCTTCGCTTTCTGCCGTATTTTCGTCCTTGTCGGGGTCTTCGGTGTCGTTCATTGCCGGTTCTTTTTCTTTTTCCGCCTCCTCCCTGGCATTCTCTTCATCGAGCAGCTGGGCGACGAGCAGCTGGTTCTTGACGCGTTGACGCCAGGCAATGTTGAGCTCGGCGATGGTTGTCGGCCATGGCAGCTCCTTGCGGTCGAGAAGGATTTCTTCATCGATGGTGAAATCGAAGTTGTCATCGATGATCGACTTTACGTATTCAAGGCGTTCTGTGACCCGATCGATGAAGCGTTCGTAGACTTTGAAGCCGAAGTCGAGGTCGCCTTTCTCGACCATATCGTCGAGGCTCTCGCGGTACACCGAAAACTCGTCCAGATCGGACTGCAGGAAGTAGTAGCGGTTGGGATCTAACTCATCGAAGTATTCATCAAAAAGCTGCTCGGACACGTCGTCATCGATCTCTGGAAGTGTGTAATGATTTTTCTGGAGGTATTTGACTACCATCATCGTGATTTTTCGATCGAGGCGTGTGGGGCGGCGCTCGGAATTGGCCTGGGCGGCCGGCAACCAAAGGAGCGCGGTGAAAAGGCCTGCAGCGACAAGCCGCGGTGTCATTCCAGTAAATCGAAGCATCATGCGGAGTCTCCAGCACGGTTGCGGATGAGAGAATTCAGTGAATTGCGGAGGGTAGCTTCATTCGAGAATATGACAGATACAGGGAATTGAAGTTCCGCGCCTGGCTGTCCCGGGTTACGGCTGGCCGTTCCTCACGGCGACGGCCTGGTGATTGAGAAAACGTTCGAGTTGGGGATCCTGCGCGCCGCCGTTTTTGATGGCGATTTCGTACCACTTTCTGGCGTCTTCATAGCGCGGCTGATCGCGCGTGGCGTAGAGGATTGCCAAATTGTACGGTGCGTCCGAACCGGTTGGGTCGAGTTTCCAGGCGCGCAGGAACTGGACCTCTGCGGCCTGGTGCCAACCCAGCGACCGGCAGGCAATACCCAGCATACGTGCCATGTCGGGATCGTCCGGGTAAAGTGCGGCGGCGCGGCTGAGCATGGAAACGGCCAGATGTGCCTTGCCGCGGGACACCAGCAGAAAGCCCAAGGGCAGCAGCACGTCACGATCGTCGGGGTTGGTATAGAAGGCCCGGGAGAGATAGCGCTCGGCGCTTGCCGGATCACCGTCTTCAACGAGGATATTGCCTATGCGTACGAGTGCGTCGACCTGATCGGGATCGAGCTCCAGGACCTGCTGATAGTAGTACTTCGCGGCCTCCAGGTTTTCTTGCACCTGCGCGTTGGATGCGAGATGCAGGAAAGTTTGCACATCGCGGTCGTGTTCGATCCTGGCAGCGGCGGTTTTGCCTTCCGCGGCATTTTGGGCGACAACATCGGGGGGTGCGACTAAGCGTTTTTTCGCGTTGCTGTATTGTTGCTCGAGCAGTTCATTCTGCTTGAGCAACTCGTGGATCTCTGTGTTGAGTCGTTTTTCTGCGTTGAGTCGTTTTTCTGCGTTGAGTCGTTTTTCTGCGTTGAGCCGTTTTTCCGCGTCG
>CAYWQM010000081.1:8599-20224 GCA_964460215.1 uncultured Lentisphaerales bacterium | reverse complement strand
CACAGTCTGACCTCCTCGACGCAGGACCTGCCGATATTCATGATAAGGCCGGCGTGGCTGAAGTTGATCGCTGCCCGCGGCACTGTGTTCGGCGTGATCTCTGGGACCAGGGGGGCGCTTATCATATCTTGGCCCCGGACTTTTCCACTTCCCCCATTCACTTTTCCGCCATGATGCTTACCGGCTTGTACAGTCCGCCGTCGCCGGAATAATTGTGCACCCGGATCGCCAGCAGATGATCATCGCCCCTTTGCAGGCTGCCTGTCACATCCAATAGAAACGGCTTGGACCAGGCGTGTTTTTGGGGAGTGCCCATGGGGCGTACACGAATGGGTGGACGGCGCCAGTCAGAAAAACAGGGTCCCGAACTGGCCGGGATCCTTGCTCCAGGCGATGCCGTTAAAGAGACGCAGCCACCCTTCCCGTATGCCGCTGTCATTGTCATTGACGACCAGTGCGAAACCGAGGGTTGTTCCAGGGGACGGGACGGGAATATGCAGCTCGGACCACGGTATCGCCGCTTCGTAGAGTGTTTCGCCGGCGGCGCGGCGGATGCTGCAGTGCACTGCCGCCATTGGCCCCCTGGGGTGAGTCCAGCGGAACACTCGCGGTCCCTGTGCCGTCAGCGCGAATCCGATTTCGGTGCGTGTGCCGGCTTCGGGTTGTTGACTCAGCGCGAGTTGAATCGAGTCACCTTTCCAGATCTGCGTCCCAGTGTAGGCTTGACCGTGCGTTTCGTCCGTCACCCGGACGCACAAGTACAATGCCTGCGTATCCCAGGCGAGCTGCAGGAGAGCGCTGCAATCGGCTGCATCCTTCCAAAGGTCCATGTGGAGGCCGTCGAAAATTGTCACGGGGATCGCGGGCACGTCCTTCCAGTCGGCTGTCGAACCGTCGGCGGTCATGGTCCTTTGCAAAGGACGCCAGAAGGATATCTCCCGGGTGGCGGTCACGGTGTTGCCATCTGCCAGTTGCAGCTCGGCGGTAACTTCAGCGGCATGAGCATTGACAGCACCCGGTGGGCAGGGGACCAATACGCGGAAGCGTGACTCGTCGGCTGCAACCCAGGCGATCTTTTCCAGGATCGTCTTGGTTTGGCCGCCCCAGGTTTCCATTCCTTTGACCTTGGACCGCAGGATGGCCGGTGGTGGCTCCAGAGTGCTCTGGCCCGAAAGCGCCAGAGAGAATCCCTGGGGTGTCCACATCGGTGCCAACGCGAGTGTGGCGGGCGGGCGGATCGAGACTGCCGCCGATTCGGCGCCGAGCAACTCCCCGGCGTCATTCCGCCAGCGCAAAACAATGGGGTACGTCCTGCCGATTACCGCATCGGCTCCAACCGTGATCCGCAGCGTGCTACCGGCGTCCTTTTCCGGGGGGATGGCGATCTGTTTCGCCGCCGGTCCCAGCCAACCATCGGGAACCTCGACCGTCTGGGTGCCGGTGAGCGGACGCGTTTGCCGGTTGTGCAGGGTCATGGGGATCTCGACTGTGTGGCGCGGTGCCGAAACCGCCGAGCCCGGCGTCATCACTGCCGGCAGGCACTCGACTTCACCGTTGCCGACCAAAAAGAGCGGTGTCGTTCCGAGCTCGGTGACGACGAGGTTGCCACGCGCCCGTATCGGGCGTATCGGTCCGGATGCCGAGACGCTGCGAAGCGGCACACCTTCCCAGCGGGTTGTGAGCGACGCGGTGCCGAGGACACACCACGCTGCCACCAGTGTCCGGTTGTCAGCGTGCGCAAACTGGTATGCATGCACGTTGGCGGCACCGGTCTCGAGGCGACGCACGAACCGGGTGTTTCTGAGCATCATCGATGTCATGCGGCAGGCAATCGCCGGAGCCTTCGGGGTGAAGTCATGATGGAGCAGGCCGAAGTTGTGCTCGTTGAAGTCGCGCCTGGTACCGTCGTTTTGGAAATCATACCACAAATTGGCCTTGACCTCGGGGACGGCATAGAGCTGGATATACATTCTGGCAAGGTAGTCGGCGCTGGCGTGTTCCGGCACGCCGCGGGGGTCATCATGATTGGGCCATCCCACTTCCGTGTTGAAGATGGGGGTGCCGGCAGCGCCGTACCTGGCCAGGAGTTCCACCAGCTCGCCGAGATGTTCGCCCATCGTACGGCTGCCCTGCTCGGGAGCTGCGGGATAGTGATAGGCGTGGACCGAGACGGCATCGAAAGAGCCGACTGCGCCTTCCTTCAGGACATTCTCGATGAAGCCCAGGTCGAGACCCGCAGTTGCCATGGCGATGACGATGGCATCGGGGTTGCCCCGTTTTACCGCCGGGTAAGTTGCCTTGAGCAAGCTGGCATAGGCCGCGGGACTCGACTTGGGTTCCCAGAAGTGGTCGGTATTGGGTTCATTCCAGACTTCCCAGTAGCGCACGGTGTCGCGGTACGTACGGGCCATGAACTCGCTCCATGCGGCAAATGCCTGTCGCCCTGTTTCGGTCTCGACCGATCGGTTCTCCGCGTACAGGTTGTTGCTGTATTCGAGGATGACCAGGGGCTCGCAGCCATACTCGGGCCGGGCGATGCGCAGGAAACGGTCGAATGTGGGGGAAACGTTGTACACACCCTTCGTCTGTTCCGTGCCGCTCCAGTGAGCGTCATCGCGCAACCAGCGTATACCCATGTCGCTGGCCAGTTGAAGGTTCTTTTCGATCGGGCCCCGGCTGCCATGGCCGAAGTGCATGGATACCCCGAAAGGACTGTCAGGGTCGGGCTTGTGCGAGGCAACTTCCGGTAACCACGAAAAAGCTTGTGTCTGGCCACGCAAACCGAATCCTACGATGACTCGGTATAGTCCGAAGTCGGTGAGTTCCGGGGCTACTGTAAACGTCTCTCCAGCCCTGGCCGCCAGGGTCAGATTGCGCTGCAGCGTGGTTATGGAGGTGCCATCGCCACGTTCCACGGCCACACGAAATGGGGTTTCGGGAATGGCGGTCACAAGCGGATTGTTCACGGTGATGTCGAACGATGGCCGCCGGCCATAGAACGCATTGCCGGGAACCGAGCTTTTACAGGAAACATAAACAAAATCCGTGTATGCTCCCTCGGCATCGTAAGTGATGTCGTCGATGGCGATACTGCTTTCGAATGGTCGGATGGCGCTATCCACCAGGATAGTGATGCTGCGAAACGGGCTGGTCATTATCCCGTCGCCGCTGCCGCCCCAATGTTCATCCGCCCGAGCGCTCACATCGAACTTGATCCGACGCCACCCGTGCCAGTCGATCGTGCCCCAGGTGTACTGGTGTACCTCTCCGTCAGCATCCTGGACACGCATTCTGAGCAACTGCTTCGATTCGTCACCGCGCATCCAGAAGTTGATCGCCCGCACGGTACCGGTCATCGGTTGAGGAATCCGCAGTTCGACATATTGCAGCGGCCCGATGTTCTGGCGAAATCGATAGTGCAGCCGTGCCGACTGCATTCCTCCATAGGCCTCTACCCCGTTGCCCTCGAGGCGCGTTTCGGGTTGCAGCCGTTCACCACTGAGGCTGACGGGAGTGTTGTCTTCGAAGTCCGCATACGGGATGCCCGTGATCAGTTCAGCCCCGGTTTTGCCGGTCCAGAGCATGAGCAGGAGAAACAGGGCCGCCTTCATGTTGTTACGTGTCACGCGATTCGCCCTTGTTATTGATGCAGAGCGGCGCGCCGGTTCCGTCGAGCGCGATGGTGGTGGCGGGCAGTTGATGACAGGCCTGATCATCGGGTAATATGTCGCAGCTATCGGAACTCGAACACGTCAAAATTTTATTTTGTCAGGATGTTTTTTAGACGCCTTCTACCACCGAGATTGTCAAAGCCTTATTTCCGCCAATATGGACTGTCGCCCGTCCGGAGAATATCCGGGTGTTTTGAACTCGGGTTTCAACTCCTTTTTATATCTCTTTTCCTGGTCGGGCTATCTGGGAAAAGACAGGAATACTGAACGTTTTGTGATGATTTGGAGCTAAAGTGGCTGGAATGACGGAACGCGACCAGATCGATTGTGACCGCAAGCCGCAAACATGACCGGTAAAGGAGAGAACCGATGCCGACAGTGACATTCAAATCCAAGCTCAGTTCAGGCACAACCCTCCTGGGCACCTTTCAGCAGATACCCGCGGCGGACGTGACAGAAATCATCGGACGTGCCGGGATCGATTTTGTCATCATCGACACCGAACATGGGATGTTCGGCGTCGATGCCGCTATCCAGCTGGTGCGTGGCTGCGATGCTGCGGGGATTGCTTCGGTGATCCGCGTGCCCAATCTCAGCGCGGAACGTATAACACAGGCCCTCGATTTTGGCGCCTCCGCCGTCATGGTCCCGATGATTCACAACCGGGAGTCGGCCGAGATCGCGGTTGCCGGTGCCAATTATCATCCCGAGGGGAGCAGGGGGATATGCCCTTTTGTGAGAGGTGCATCCTATTATGCCCTCGACAACCCGGACTATTACAAGCAGGCCAATGCGGAGACCGCCGTCATCTTGCAGATTGAAGGGACCGAGGGGATAGCCAATCTTGATGAGATCCTGGCGGTACCCAACGTTGATGCCATTTTTATCGGCCCCTTCGACCTCTCACAGTCCCTGGGCATTCCGGGGCAGGTCACCGACGTCCGTGTCATCGATGCATTAAAGGACATCATAAAACGGGCGGAAGAGAAGGGGGTCGCCGTCGGCAACTTCGCCGTGACTCCGGAGCAGGCGGAGAACTATATCCAGCATGGTATCCGTTTTCTGGCCTACAGCACCGACACTGCCATGCTGACGACGGTTTACCTTGATCTGCGAAAATCCATCAACACAAAGTAGAGCTTTCCACGGGATGGCGGGTAAATAGGGGGGGACAGAAGGATCTGGTTCGGATGCCGACTTTTCCTCTTGGATCCGCCCAGTCGCAGGGGCGGTCGAACAACTCGCTGAGCAGGAACGAGACGAGGCACTCTGAGCGAATCGCCGGACCTGGAGAGATAGAGAGAATTTTCACAGAGATTAAACGCTGCTGACTGTCAGCTTACAGCAAATCGGGAACCCCGGCGTCCTGGAGCGCTTGCCGCCGTTTGGGACCTTGTTCAGCTCGGCGTTTCTCATTGCGTTCACGGCTCATCTCTCACCCAGCGTATGCCACTTCAACTGACATTACCCGAGGCGTGCTGAGTGCGTTGGCAGCGCCGAGTGCCAATCGGTATTGCAGCCAATGACCGGTGAAGGCCGTGGCATCCATGGCATCGCCGTTGTCGAACCAGCTCGATGCACCTGCCGGTCCAAGCCAATCGGCGGCAGCCAGAGCCTCGCGGGTTTCGGCGAAACGCAATTGTGCCTTCACCCAGGTTTTGGATGGAACCTCTGCTTGCCACGAGATCCCGATGGCTGTGGCACCATCGGGCAACTTGAAAAGACTTGATTCGTAGGTCTCTTCCGGCCCACGATCAAGGATGTTCCCCGGTTCAATGGAAGTCATCCCGTGCGGCCCGGAAGTCGGTAGGCGCGTTGTACGGCGCGCCTCGAATCCGTCGGGACCGTTCCACCACACTTCGGAATACCCCTGGTGATTGCCCCAGAGCTTGTGATTTGCCACGGCCAGATCGATCCAACCGTCCTCGTTGAAGTCTGCCGCAACGCAGCCCGACGCCGAGTGGGTGAACAGCCGCTTTCGATCGGCCGCGGAAAAACCTGTGCCCGGGCGGTTCCAGTAGATGTACGAATCGAGATCTCGGTTCTTGCCGTCGGCGTATGAGCCGACATACAGATCGAGCCTGCCGTTGTTGTTGAAATCCGCGATCGCCATACTGTTGATCCCGTTGGCGGGTAACATGCAGCGTCGACCTTCACTCAAGCCCTCGGGTCCGTTCCAATAAATGTATACGAAGGAATCATGGGGCAGCCCGCGCGATGGAACGTGCCCGCCGAGTATCAGATCCGGATAACCGTTGCCGGTGAGATCCGCGGAGCGGGCGCATGCTGGCCGCTCTGCCGAGAGCGTCTGACAACGGTCCATGCTGAATCCCTCCGGACCGCCCCAGAGAATAAAACTCCGATCGCTATGAATCTGCGGCACCACCAGGTCGAGCCACCCATCATTATTGAGATCAACAAGATGAATCCAGCGCGGATTGTTGTAGATGACACCGTCCTGTGTCATTTCAATCCGATCGGGATTTTCCGTATCGAAGCCCTGGGCGTTGCCGTAAAAAATCAGCAACTCCGGGTTGTCCCAACCGCCGAAGATCAGGTCGAGATACCCGTCGCGATTGAGGTCCGCGCAACACGCACCGTGAAAAACCATCCTTGCCATTCAGAAAGACGAAAGACCCGGGATCGAGACTGACGGAATTTTCGGCACAATTCGCAAGGACAATATCTGCGTAGCCGTCGTCATTGATGTCGCAACACATCGCCTCGACTGCGCCCCATCCGGCGAGATCATGCCGACGATCCGCGACATAGCCGTCGGGACCGCCAAAGTACAGGGCCGGGCTGATATTGCCGATCTTATTGGCACCGAAGTGATTGACAAAAAACACCTGTGGCGGTTCTCCCGTCGGCGTGTTGACCAGAAAGACTCTACGGGCATCTTCGGTCGGCAGCTCGATCGGGGTCTTCCACCCTCCTTCGGGAGAGCTGCGATAAAGCAGGGAGGGCACGCTGAACGATTCATAGGAGTGAAATTGGCAGATCACAATGTCATCGCAGCCGTCGCCTTTGATATCTCCGACCGCTACATCGCTGTCGCGATCAGTTGTCAGTGCGGTTCGATGTGCGGCATCGAAGCCGTTTTAGCCGCCCCAATAGATCCAGGAACACTCACTGCCCCCGGTGCTGTCGCGACACGCAACAACGAGATCCTCGGACCCGTTGCCATTGATGTCGCCGACCGCCACGGACATCGTCTGCCGGCATGCCAGGGCCCAGGATGGGCCGAAGCTGCGATCTTTGCGGATCGGAAGGAATATCACGGAGTTCGGCAGTGGTACCACTAAATGATAACCATCGCACAGAGAGATGACCTGTGTGAGTGGATCCGGTTCCGCAACGTACTCGGTAGATGCTGCTTCATGATCGACAGCCGCGACAGATTCGTCGCCGGTTTCGACGGGAACCTCAATGCTCCGCTTTGGATCCAGACCGTCGGCGGCACCCCAATAGATACGTGTACTGCCATCCGCTGAGCCTACGACCAGGTCGGCATAGCCATCGTCATCCAGATCGACGGCCGTGATTTGACGCCCTTCGACCTGCAGGTCAACAAAGCGCTTCGGTTCGAACCCTATGGACGACTGATAAAACACCCGCAGACCGTGCGTGCACAGAAAAGCAAGGTCCGGTTTGCCGTCGCCGTTAAAATCACCGGCCGCCACAGAGTAGCATTCCGGGGCCGGCAGATGTTGCTGATAGTTCTCGCTGTAACCTGCCGGGGACCCAAAGTAAATGATGGCGTTCAAGTCGAATCGATTGCCATTGTAGAACATGCCCAGGACGAGGTCATTGTACCCGTTGCCATTCAGATCGACGACGGCGCCCGATCGGGCCCCGTCAGATGGCAATGTCACCGGCGTCTGATTGTTCAGCGGGTCGCTGTACAGATAAGCCGGCGCCGTCTCGAGGTGGTTCTGGCTGTTGCAGAACAGCAGATCTACGTAGCCATTTTTGTTGCAGTCGTATTGATGGATACGTTGCAGTACACCTGCACGCGACACATAAATGTTATGCCCGGCGTTGCCGAACGTACCGTCTGAAAAATCCGCAAACCCTTTTTCCTGCCAAACTTTCGACATGCTGACCCGATATCGTTTTTCCGCACTATGCGGTTGTGTTCCGAAACGATTGAAAGATACCCGATTAAATTAATTTGGCAGAGCTCTATCGCTGTTCGACAACAATAACTTTGCAGTCACGCAACTGGGGTAGATTCACGATCGCCGCATCGTTGTGTATCCCGCCTCTGCATACCTGACCGGCAACCAGTGCTGGCGTTCGGCACAATGGAGGCTTGAATCTAACCTGGGCCGAAGGACATTCATCGTATGACAATGCCGTATTCAGGGCCCAACTGGGGCTGCCGACGGTCTGCCAGTTGCACTGGGAGCTGTGCGATAGGCCGGTCGCAAGATGGAAATCAGCGATCGGTTTTCACAGCGAAACGACGAAATCGCTGAATGACGCTGCTGGATCGTTGGGGGAGAGGAGAATGACAGGAGTCAAGAGATTATGAGCAAAATCAGCTACAGCACCGTGGGGTTCAGCGATCGGGATGTCGATGCCGCGCTCGATGCCATCGCCGTTGCGGGGTTTGACCAGGCGGAAATCCTCGGCCAGGCGCCCCATCTGGAAGAGTTGCCGAGCGAGCCGGCACTGACTGATTTTCGCGTTCGCCTGGAATCCCGCGGGCTGGCTGGCGGGACCGTCCACGCGCCGCTTACCCGCAATGTCCTCGGCGCCCCGGAGGAGGATTGGCGGCGTGAAAAAGTGGGCGTTCTTACCGGGTATCTTCACTTTGCAGCTGCAATCGAGGCTACCGATATTATCATCCATCCCGTGCCAAACCCGCGCTTTGTACCCGCAGCGGATCATCCGGATACCCCACAGCTTATTGCGGATGCCGTCCATCGTTCCCTGGATGATCTGGTTCCGGTAGCCGCCGAAGTCGGGGTGCGGATACTTCTGGAAAACTTACCCTACGACTGCCTGTACCCATTCCTTACGATGAAGGAATTACGACCGCTCGTGGATTCTTACCCGGCAGATGCACTCGGGTTGGTCATCGACACCGGACACGCGTGGACCGCAAAACACGAACCGGTCGCTGAGATTATCGCAGCCGGTTCGCGCCTGGCCGGTACGCACCTTCAGGATGTCGACTTCGACGATCCTCAAGACGACCACTGGCCGCCCACCCACGGCGGACTTAACTGGGACGACATCCGTGACGCCTTCGTCGAGATCGGGTACACGGGACCCTGGACGTTTGAGGTAGGGCATGGCCGCAATGACGAGACACCCGAAGAACTCGCCCGCATTACACGTGATGTGGCGAATCAGTGGGGAGTTTAGGCATGTCGGCGGGAGCGCCGGGCCGCCAGATGTGCGTTCGAATACCCTTTTTCTTGAACTCGGACCATCCGCAAAGTTTTGCCGCAAGAGTGACGAGATGCGTTATCTGAGTGCGCGAGCATAAAATTTGTGAATGATTCAAGTTGGGCATGTGATCAGGTATATGGCCAGTTTACGACTATATTCCGCCCTTCGGCTCAAACAATGAATGGGAGATAATCATGGGTGCTGGGTATTTCATAAACGCGATTTGTACGCCGCTCACAGAGGACGAGAGCCTTCATTCCGAAGGGCTGGAAGCGCATCTCGCGGACCAATTTGAACACGGGATCGAAGGTGTTTTGGTGGGCGGCACGATGGGGATGATGCAGTTGCTGCGCGACAGCACCTATCGCGAGTTGGTGCAGCAGTCGGTCGAACTGTCGGCCGGCAAGGGCGAGGTGCTTATCGGCGTCGGTGATACGTCGTACAGCCGGACAAAAGAACGTCTCGAGTTCGTCAATCAATTCGACGTAGATGGTGTCGTGGTTCTCGCACCTTTCTTTATTTTACCGACAGCGTCGCAGCTCGTGGATTATTACAAGGCTGTGGCAGACGTTGCCAAGGCACCGGTTTACCTGTATGACTTGCCGCCTATTACCCGTGTCGACTTCACCATGGACACCTATCTGCAGCTGCAGGAACATCCGAACATCCATGGTGCAAAGATCTCGGCGCGCTTCCCTTTCACGCGCCAGGTAAGGGACCAGTTGGACCCCGAGTTCCGCGTGATCATCGCGGAACCCGAAATCACCGATGTGATGCTGCACGCCGGTTTCCAGGAACTGCTCGACGGTATTTACGCGCTCGCGCCGCATTGGCTCCAGGCATTGCGAGAGGCTGCTGCGGCCGATGATTGGGACGCCGCGGCCGAACACCAGCAGCGGATCACCCGGTTGCGCACGATGCTGGTGCAGTTCGGCAATGCAATGGCAACGTGCAGTGCGCTGCTGAACATTCACGGCATCCCCGGCAAAACGCACTTCAACCCGGCGCCGGCGTTGACCGATGAGCAGATTGCTGAACTGCTGCAGGATCCCGTAGGTGAGGCGTTTGCGGCTAGCTCCAGAAAGACTGATTGATCGCGCCACTGCGACTTCGATATTCGCAACTGGCCGAGAACATGATATCGTGTCGCTCCAACAATGAGGGAAAAATATGAAACTGCAGGGAAAAAACGCTGTCGTTACCGGTGCTGCCAGCGGGATCGGTAAAGCCATTGCGAACAGCTTCGCCGCTGAAGGCGCCAACATTGCTATTCTCGATACCAATCTCGAAGCAGCTGAGCAAGTCGCCGCCGGCATTCGCCAGGCCGGTGGTTCAGCCTGTGCCGTTCAGTGTGACGTTGGTATGTCCGGGGACGTGAGCACGGCGATGGACCAGGTAGTGAACGAGCTCGGTGGCGTCGATATCATGGTGTGCAATGCCGGTATCATCCGGCAGAGTAACATTGTCGACATGGCTGAAGACGAGTGGGATCTGATCATTCGCAACAATCTCAAGAGTGTGTTTCTGTGTTCGCAGGCCGGGGCGCAGCAGATGATCCGGCAGGGCAACGGCGGGCGCATCATCGCGATCTCCAGTATCCACGCCGTGCTCAGTGAACCGAGCTGCGGCCACTACACCGCGGCGAAGGGCGGTATCGAAGCGTTCTGCCGGACGCTTGCTTCGGAAGTGGCAGCGCACAAGATCACCGTCAACTTCATCCGCCCAGGGGCGACCTACACGGAATTGACCAACCCGATGTACACCGAGCAGGTTGTCAAATCATTGTACGAACGGGTCCCGGCGAAAGAGATTGCCAAGGCGGAATGGATCGCCGCCGGCGCTGTCTTCCTGGCCAGTGATGATGCCTGTTACATGACCGGTCAGGACTTGACGATTGACGGCGGCTATGTCATGGACGGCAGCCTGCCCGGAGCGACATACTGGGAGTAGAACCCCGAGATTAATTGTCGCTCACCGAGCACACCACCGTGATCGTGGTGTTGACGCTGGCCGTGGCAATCTGCTTCTTCTTTGTGTATGGCCAGGAGATCTCGATCTCGACATCTTCTTCGTGTTCGCCGAGTCCGAAATGAAGCGTCATGTCGTTCGTGTTGCTGCGGCCGGTACTACTCTCGACATGACGGGTGATTGTCTTCTCGCCCACCTTGATTCGTGCAATGGCGCCGAGCGCGGCCCGATTGACTTTGCCGCCCGCTGCTGAGCCAGCCGAAGCGTTGCCCTGCAGTCGTACCTTCAGCCAGTTGTTGGCGGTGCCGGAATTGCGATACAACTGCCCGCCGGTCGCCAGATCCAGGTCACCGTCGTTGTCGAAATCACCCCAGGCCCCCTGTGTAGTCGGCGGCATGCCGCCGAGTCCGGCCGGACCGGTGATCTCGGCAAAGCCCCAATTGCCGTCGCTCTTGAAAAGTTTGGAATGGTTGTGCCCGTATACTGTCGTGAAGTACAGGTCGAGGTCGCCGTCGTTGTCAAAGTCGCCGAGCGCCGGCGAGGCATAGGATTCCTGATAAACAACGCCGCGCGTCCCCTTGTT
>CAYWQM010000081.1:0-8589 GCA_964460215.1 uncultured Lentisphaerales bacterium | reverse complement strand
ACGGTTGCGCAGGCATTGGGACTGCGGTTGGCCGCCGTGTGCGAAGTTGCCGGCAAACAGGTCGATGTAGCCGTCACTGTCGAGGTCACCGAAACTGGCGCCGATGCTGTGGCCGCCGCCCTGGTTGCCCGGACCGCCCATGGCCCCGGCTTCGATGGATGCGATGATGATCCCCGGTGCTTTGAGGCTGCCGGCATTTTTCCAAAGAAGGTTGCCGCACAGCCGATAGTCCGAGACATAGATGTCTGTGGCGCCATCATTGTTGTAGTCGGCCGCCGTCGTGCCGCGACCGGGAAACACGGGTGGCTCCTGGGTCCAGACAAGTTCGAAGGTGCGGTCGCCTTTGTTGTGGAAAATCGAATCGGGGTAGCCGTTGACGACACCCCAGTTTTCGTAGCCGGTCCAGTAGACGTCGGCAAATCCGTCACCGTTGATATCCAGACAGGTGCCGCCGTCGCAGATGTCCGCGGGCTTTGACGGCAGACTGCTGCCGGTGAAGGTGCCGTCGCCGTTGCCGAATCCAATGCTGCCGCCGCCGGCCTGGAACCAATCGAGATTGCCGTCGTTGTCGAAGTCCGCCCAGCTCAACAGCGAACCGCCGGGGCCGGCTTTGACGAATTTCTTTCCTTCCTCGTTGAGCCACAGAGAACCGGCCACGAGATCAACCCAGCCGTCGATGTTGACGTCGACCCACGAGGCGCAGTCATTGGCAGGGGATAGTCCCATTGCCGCCGTGACGTTCTCGAAGGTTTGCCCGCCTGTCGTCAGTGCGGCAAGCGTCAGAACAGTGACAGTAAGCAAGATGCGGCGAATGGTGTGCATGGTGATATCCTTTTGGTTGATGCGGTTGGAGTTCGGCAGAACGTAACGACGCCCATGGGTTGTTCAAGAATAGCGGTATGATATTGGTGCCTGCAGTAACGGATTTCCTGCCGCCTGGATGAATTTGCATTCAAGGAGATCCTTTCACATGTTGCTGGTGGAAAACCTCATACAGCAGGATGCTGGCGGCAACACCGAGGTTGAGCGAGTCGCCCGTGCCGATCATCGGGATGCTGACCACCTGGTCACAGGCTGCCTGTTGCGCCTTGGTCAGGCCCAGGCGTTCACTACCCATCAGCAGGATGCAGGGGCGTGGATAGGTCAAGGCCCGGTACGACTGCGATGCCTCACCGGAAGTTCCCAAAACGTGGCAGCCGGAGGTCTGTTTCCAGGCCACGAAGGCATCGAACTCAGCACGCACAAGGCGTTGTGCGAACACCGCGCCCATGCTGGCACGAACAGCCGCCGGGTGATATGCATCCGTCGTCTGCCCCAATAAAATGATACCGGCGCAGCCGACCGCGTCGCACGTCCGCAGAATCGCCCCGAGATTGCCGGAGTTCCCGACGTTGTCCAGCGCCATCCAGAATTCGTCGGTGCTTGGTACTACCGGGTCGAGAGTCTCGAGGCGGGCACGGAGCACAGCGCCGATTCCCTGCAGGTTCTCTTTATACGAAATGCTTTCGAACGCCTGGCGCGAAAGTTCTGTGACCGGAGCGCCGCTGGCTTGCAGCGCCGTTGCCGTCTCATGGGCGTGGCCGCCGGCGAGCAAGTCCGGGGCGATGACCCCTTGGACAATCTCGTAGTCGGAGGCGAGAGCCTGTGCGATGATCCGGTTGCCTTCGATGTAGAAGGTGCCCGTACGATCGCGTTCGCGGCGGCTGCGCAGCTGGCGCAGACTTTTCACAGCGGCGGTGTCCGCGGCATTAGTGACAGGTCGTGATTTGTGTCTGGCCATAGGATCAGGCGAGTAAATCCGCTTCGCCCGCCGAAGACACAAGGATAGTGCTCGGCATGTCACGGAGATTTTCGGTGATGCTCTCGTGGAAAGCCTGTTCCGCCGTACTACTCGGAGCGATGAGGCCCATCAGGATCAGCGTCGCGTCCTCTGACTCCTGCCGCAGTACTTTAGCGTAGGGTTCTTCGGAAACGGGTACTTCGATTTCCGCATTGATGCGAGCAGCATCGCAGATTTGCTCGAGTTCCTCCCGTGCACCGGCGACTTCATTGGCGTGGTGCACCTGCCGCAGCACGCGCAGTTGAACGCCGTCCCAGTCCTCGTTCTGCTGAATCAAATGTGCCAGGATGACAATCAGCGAGCCGTTCCGCTGGCCGCGCCACCAGCAGTCGATTCGCCGCCGGTTGTTGACTACCAGCAGACCGCGGTCGATGACGATGACGATATTCTTCCCGAGACGCTCAACCGTGCGCAGATGTTGAAAATACGGTTGCACCCGGTCGGGTTCGTGGACCCAGCCGAACAGCACGATGTTCGGTTTGATCGGGCCTATGGAAAACGACTGAAGAAACAGCGAGAGATCCCGGTCGAAATTACTCATGACCACGGTTTCGGGAAAGACGTCGAGGTGGTTTTCGGTCACAAACTGGGCCAGTCGCTCGCGTGCCGCCTCCTGTTGACCGGGCGAAATGTCACTGAGCTCGCCGACCAGCACCTCGACGACGGAGATGATGCCGCAGTTCATGCCCAGCCAGCCGGCGTAGGTGACCAGCGACAGCCGGGCGCGCGGGTTGCCGGAAAATACAAGAATCGTCGGGCGCCAGTTCTTCGGGTGCACCGGCATGCGTTCGAGCATCAGCATGTTGTTGCGTACACGCTGGTAGACGAAGCCGCGGCGGGCGTCACCATAGCCTTCCGCCAGTACCTGTCGCCGAGCCAACAGGAAAAGGATGACCAACAGCGCCAACGCCAGTATGGCGACCGCCGTATTGATCATGACCGCGGCCCAGACACAGGCCATCATGCCGGCGAGCGCCGTCGTCCAGTGAAACAGATGGAACCGTGGACGGAATGACGGGTTGCCGCCGAATGACTCGACGAATGCCGCCAGGTTGGTCATCCCGTAGGTATAAAGAAAAACCATCGATACCATGCCGGCCAACAGGTTGAGACCGGTGCCTTCGCTGCTGTCGCCAACCAGCACCAATATGATGGTGCTGATTATCAGCGTGGCAATCAGCGCCCGGCGCGGTTCGTCGCCGTGTGCCGTGCCGCGTGCGAAAAGGCCTAGACCAGGCAGCGCCCGGTCACGCCCAAGCGCTTGCAGTACCCGCGGAGCCCCCAGTTTCGAGCCGATGGCGCTCGACAATGTCGCGCAGAAAACGCTCGCGATGACCAGGTACCCGGTGCCTGCCACGGCATTGGTCACCAGAATGTTGAACGGATCCTGCCGTAGCGCATCGGCCGACGCCATACCTCCGCAAATGACGATCTGTAGCCCGTAGACCAGGAGACTGACAATGACCGCCACCAGCGTGCCCCGGGGGATTGACCGCGCTGGATCCTTGAGGTCGCCAGACATGTTGACCCCGGCCATGATTCCCGTTACCGCCGGAAAATAAAGCGCGAACATGTCCCAGATATCATTGCCCTGTTGGTACTGCGGCTGCCAGTTGGCCCACATCTGCTCGCTGCTGAACCGCAGCCAGGCGCCGATCATGAACGACAGGATCCCGATACACAGTACAGCGAGGACGATGAACTGCAGCTTCAACGCCCAGTCTGCCCCGATCCAGGCAACTGCAAACAGTATGACCAGCGTCAGCAGACAAAGCGGCAGAAAGAAAACCTCCAGTGTCGGAAAAGTCCTTATCAGCGCTTCGACGAAGCCGAGGATGTAAAACGGTACGGACAACGCCTGTGCCAGGAACAGCGCGATGCCGATCGCCGAACCGAATCCCGGCCCCAGTACGCGGGAGATCAGGAAGTAAGCACCTCCGCCGGCCACTGGTGTGTTAGTCGATATTGCCGCCAGCGAAAGCGCCGTCAGCAACGTGATACCGCTGCACAGGAAGAGGATCGCCAGGCTGTGGAGGATGCCGGCCTGGCCCACGACGAAATTGCAGCGCATGAACATGATCAACCCGAAGATCGTCAGGATCGACGGGGTAAACACGCCCGCGAAAGTACCGAACTGATGCGTCGTATGGCGGTCGCTTTGGGACATGGTCGTGTTTTCGCTGCTTCTGGAGCGTTTGAAATGGATAAGGTAAAGACGGAATATAAAGGAGCGGCTGGGGCCTGGCAACCGACCGCCCCCACCGCGGTGCGATAACGGTACATATGAGATTCACGTAAAACCCTTGATCACTGCGAACAGTCCGGTACATTCCCTTAGTACCTAATATGCACAAGTCACAATTCTGCCCATGAACTTTCTTTTCCTAATGGACCCGTTGTCCAACGTCATAATCGAGAAGGACACCTCTTTCATCTTCATGATAGGTGCCGATCGACGCGGACACAAACTTTGGTATGTGCCCAATGACGGGCTGCACCTGGATGATCTCGGAGTCAGTTTCGATGCCACGCCGGTTGTGCCGCGCATGGATGCCGCTCAGCCCTTTGAATGTGGTGACCCGATACGGCTTGGACAGGACGAGATAGATGCGGTCTTTATCCGTACCGACCCGCCGTTCGACGCGCGGTATCTAATGAACACCTGGCTGCTCGATCACCTCCCTCCGAGCGTTTTCGTGCTCAACAGTCCGGACGGCCTGCGCACCGTCAATGAGAAGGTCTGGGCACTGCAGTTCGATGATCTTGTTCCTGAGTCGCTGGTGACCAGTGACATATCGCGGTTCAAGGCGTTTCTGGCCAACCATGACAAGGTGGTCGTGAAACCAACCGACGGCTTCGGTGGTCAAGGCGTTTTTATCGTTGAAAAGGACGATACCAACGACGGCGTCATTTTCGAAACACTCAGCGATCATGGCCGGCGTGCCGTCATTGTGCAGACGTATATCCCGCAGTCCGTTGTCGGCGACAAGCGCATTCTGCTGCTCGACGGCGAGCCGCTCGGTGCGGTCCTGAGGGTGCACGGCGATGCCGACCACCGTAACAATTTTTTCGCCGGCGGCAAGCCTGTTGCAACCGAGATCACTGAGCGCGACCGGGAAATTATTCGGACTTTGAAACCCGAACTGCGCCGGCTGGGCCTGATGTTTGTCGGCATTGATGTGATCGGTGATTATCTCATCGAGGTGAACGTCACCTCACCGACGTGCCTGCAGGAAATGAACCGGTTGTCCAACCAGCAACTCGAGGAGCCGGTGATCAGCTACGTTGAAGCACAGGTCAATCGACTCCAACGCGAAGCGAACGTTGCCTGAGATGGACACGGGCAAAACCGAAATGGATTATCATGCTGCTTAAAGGAATCGAGGAAGAAGTATACGCCGGTACGCCTGATGGCGATATCCTGGGGATCTCGCCGCAGGTCACGTCGGCATTGGACGGATTCGTCCGCGAACCCGACGCCCGCAACTTAGAGTACACAACATCGCCCGCGATCGAGTACGGCAGCGTTCAGGCACAGTTGCAGGAACGCCGCGACACGCTGGATAGGTACCTTGCCGAGAACGGCTACAACCTCATACCCGGTAGCTGCATGTCGCTCGAGCATGACCGCGCCTTCCAGCATTCGACACCGGGCAATCCCTATCACGCCCGGATCCGCGAGTTGTACGGAACCGATGTCGTGACCACGAGCTGTCACATCAATATCAACATCGAAGATTCCGAAGAGATGATCCGAGCCTATCGTATCATCCGAATGGAGGCTCCGCTCTTTCTCGCTCTTTCCGCTTCATCACCGTTTCTCAATGGCAAGGCGACCGGCTTGCACTCGACGCGCTGGCAGATTTTTCCGAAAACACCGAAAAACGTGCCGCTGTTCACCGGCTATTCACATTACTGCGACTGGATGCAGAAAAAGATGTACACCGGCGAGATGTACAACGTCCGCCACTTGTGGGTCAGTGTCCGGCCGAATGGCGTGCAGCCGCTGGAGAAACTCGAGCGCCTGGAGCTCCGCGTCTGTGATCAGATCGGCGACCTGTCCGTCATGCTCGGGGTGATCGCTTTGCTCGAAGCCCGAGTGCTGCAGATTCTCGAGAACCCGTCGCTCGACCCGCTTAACGTTTCGTGGGTCAACGCGGCTAACCGCGAGCCGGCGCTCGTTGCGATGTCTGCAGGCAACGAAATGGCCGCTGCCCTCAACAGCCTCGATGCCGGCTTCCACGACTGGCGCACCGGTGAGCATTCGACCGTGCGTCGACAACTCGAATTTTTGATCGATGACGCTACACCGTTTGCCGAAGCAGCGGGGTTTGCTGACCGCTTGCAGCCGCTGCAGTGTGTCCTGAAAAACGGCAATGTCGCCCAGCGCTGGCTCCGGGAGTATCGGGCAGGAAAAGCGATCCGGGACATCATCAAACAGGCGATTCAGCGGAAATCCACAAGCGCGGTTGAACAGAAATACATGATGTGATAACGTCCCGGCTCGCTGTGCCAAGCGTGGGGCAGTGCGTCAGTTTACCGTTTTTCAAAAACTTACAGTAACCACATTACCACACCGAAGGAGCTCGTCATGAAGAGCCGTGCAGCCGTTGCCTGGGAAGCAGGCAAAGACCTGGAAATCATCGAAGTCGATCTAGAAGGCCCGAAAGACGGCGAAGTCCTGTTGCGCAATGTCGCCACCGGCGTCTGCCACACCGATGCCTTCACCCTCTCCGGCGACGATCCTGAAGGCGTGTTCCCGTCGATCCTCGGTCACGAGGGCGGCGCTGTCGTCGAGGAAGTCGGTGCCGGTGTCAGCGGACTGGCCGTCGGTGATCACGTTATTCCTCTATACGTTCCCGAATGCGGCGAATGCAAATTCTGCACGTCCGGCAAGACCAACCTGTGCCAGGCCGTTCGTTCGACGCAAGGTCGCGGGCTGATGCCCGACGAGACCAGCCGCTTCTCTGCCGGCGGAAAGACGATCTATCATTTCATGGGTACCAGTACCTTCAGCGAATACACCGTGGTCCCGGCAATCTCGATCGCCAAGATCAATAAGGAGGCACCGCTCGAGAAGGTGTGCCTGCTCGGTTGCGGCATCACCACGGGCATCGGTGCGGTGCTCAACACGGCCAAGGTCGAAGCTGGCGCGACCGTCGCCGTGTTCGGTCTCGGCGGGGTCGGGCTCAGTGCCATTCAAGGTGCTGTCATGGCAAAGGCCGGCCGTATCCTTGCAGTCGACATCAACGCTGGCAAATTCGAACTGGCAACGCAGCTTGGCGCCACCGACTGCGTCAATCCGAAAGATCACGACGGCCCGATCCAGGACGTCATTGTGGACATGACCGACGGCGGCGTCGACTATTCGTTCGAGTGCGTCGGCAACGTCAACCTCATGCGCGCCGCCTTGGAGTGCTGCCACAAGGGCTGGGGCCAGAGTATCATCATCGGTGTCGCCGGTGCCGGACAGGAGATCTCCACACGGCCGTTCCAGTTGGTGACCGGTCGCTCCTGGCGCGGCTCGGCATTCGGCGGTGTGCGTGGCCGCAGCGAGCTGCCCGGCATCGTTGAAAAGGCAATGGAAGGCCAGATCCAGATCGATCCGTTCATTACGCACACGATGCCGCTGGAAGAAATCAACGAAGCCTTCCATCTCATGCACGAAGGCAAGAGCATCCGCAGCGTCATCCACTTCTGACAATCGGATCCCTACAACCGACACCTGAAACCTGAAAACACGTTTATGTCCCAAATAACCCAAGTCAGCAGTGCGCCTAGTTTCGGTGGCGAACAGCGCGTCTACAGTCATAGTGCGTCGACTGTCAACTGTGATATGAAATTCGGCGCCTACCTGCCGCCGCAGGCCGCCGACACCCCCTGCCCGGTACTGTACTGGCTAAGCGGTCTCACCTGCACCGAGGACAACTTCGTCAGCAAGGCGGGGGCGCAGCAGTTCGCCGCCAGGCATGGCGTCATCGTCATCGCGCCGGACACCAGCCCGCGTGGCGACGACGTGCCGAACGACGAGAACTATGACCTCGGTCAAGGTGCCGGATTTTATCTGAACGCTACACAGGCCCCGTGGTCGCAGCATTTTCATATGTACGACTACGTTGTCAGCGAATTGCCGGACATCGTCGAAGCTAATCTTCCCGTCTCCGAAAAACGTGGGATCTTCGGGCATTCCATGGGGGGTCATGGTGCTTTGACCATCGCGCTGAAGAATCCCGGGCGTTATCTGTCGGTTTCGGCGTTTGCGCCGATCATTGCACCGACCCAGGTGCCATGGGGGCACAAAGCATTCAACGCCTACCTGGGGCCGGACGAATCGACGTGGACCCAATACGACGCTACGTGCCTGGTAAAAGACGCGGCCGAACGCCTGCCCATCCTGATCGATCAAGGCGGCGGCGATGGATTTCTCGAAGAGCAGCTCAAGCCCGAGATTTTTGAGCAGGCCTGCGCAGAAGCCGGACACCCGCTCGAGTTGCGGCTGCAGGATGGCTACGACCACAGCTATTTCTTTATCTCCACATTCATCGGCGATCATTTCGAACACCACGCCAAAGCGCTGTGCGGTTGATCCTTCGTTTTTTGACACCGAAACCCTCGAACACCGGTACTGGTCATGGAACTGAAACTTCTGAAATGCGATTGGGGCATGGAATACCTGGGCGATCCGTCCGAGCGTCTGCACAAGTACAAGGAAGCCGGGTACGACGGTGTTGAGTGTGCCAACATCGGCA
>CAYWQM010000080.1:3304-20257 GCA_964460215.1 uncultured Lentisphaerales bacterium | reverse complement strand
TCCGTCTCTTTCATCTTCTTGATGAGCAGTTCCATGGCCTCGACGGGAGGAATGGCGTTCATGTACTTACGCAACTGCCAGACGCGCTCGAGCTCGTCCGGATGCAGCAGTAGTTCCTCACGGCGGGTGCCGGATTTCTGGATGTTGATGGCAGGGTAGCAGCGGCGATGCACGAGTTCGCGATCGAGATGCAGTTCCATATTGCCAGTGCCCTTGAACTCTTCGAAGATCACCTCGTCCATACGGCTGCCAGTATCGATGAGGGCGGTGGCTAGGATCGTCAGGCTGCCGCCTTCCTCGATGTTTCTGGCCGCGGCGAAGATGCGGCGGGGTTTGTGCAGGGCATTGGCATCCACACCACCGGTGAGAATACGTCCGCTGTGTGGTTCCACGGTGTTGTAGGCCCGCGCCAGGCGGGTGATGCTGTCGAGTAGAATGACGACGTCTTTGCCGTGCTCAACCAGGCGTTTAGCCTTTTCGATCGCCATTTCGGCAACCTGCACGTGCCGCGTCGGCGGTTCGTCGAAGGTGGAGCTGATGACTTCGGCGTCGACTTCACGCTCCATGTCGGTGACCTCTTCGGGTCGTTCGTCGATCAGCAGGATGATCAGGATGGCGTCGGGATTGTTCTCGGTGACGCTGTTCGCGATCTTTTGCTGCAGCACCGTTTTACCGGTTCGCGGCGGGGCGACGATCAGGCCGCGCTGTCCTTTCCCGACTGGCGAGATCAGGTCGACGATGCGCATCGCGATCTCTTTCTGGCCGCGTTCCAGGATGAGCCGCTCACGCGGGAAATACGGGGTCAGGTTCTCGAACGGGATTTTACCCTTTTTCAGTTCAGGCGGTTCATCGTTGATTGCCTCGACCTTGAGCATGGCGAAGAAACGCTCTTTCTCGCGAGGCGGCCGGATTTGACCGGTGACAGTGTCACCCTTGCGCAGAGAAAAGCGGCGAATCTGCGACGGACTCAGGTAAATGTCCTCGGGGCAGGGCAGATAGCTGTATTTTGGCGAGCGCAGGAATCCAAAACCATCGCCAAGTACTTCGAGAACGCCGCCACCGTACATCAGGCCATTTTTCTCGGCATTGGCCTTGAGAATTTCATAGACGAGATTTTGCTTACTGATTGCACCCACTGCTTCGACGCCCATTTCATTTGCCATGGTCGTCAGCTCGGTCATAGAGTTTTCCTGCAGCTCGATGAGGTTGAGCGTCGGTGCCAGCGAGTCGCGCTGGAGCAGCTCGAACTCTTCCTCTTCGGTCATTTTCGGTAGGCCGTCGTTGCGCTTGTTACCGCCGCCACTGCGCCGTCGATAGTTGCCGTCGCCCCGGTAATTCTCGCCGCGCTTGTCGTTGCCGCCTCCGGAGTTCCTGTTATTACCGCCGCCGCGCCCACGCATTGGCCGACGTCGGTTGGGGCGTTTTCGCTGCTGTGAGGGGCGTTGCTGTCCAGATCCCTGCTGTCCAGATCCCTGCTGCCCAGATCCCTGCTGTCCAGATCCCTGCTGTGCGGGTTCCTGCTGTGCGGGTTCCTGCTGTGCGGGTTCCTGCTGTGCGGGTTTCTGCTGTGCGGAGCCCTGTTCTGACGAGTCTGATGACGACGAAGCCGGAGTGGAGGCCGGTGCGTCGCTGCTACTACTGCTATTTTCTTCCGGAAACATTTCTGAATCGTTCATGATATCCTCGATTGTTGCGGCCGCGGGCGCGGCCTGAAACGGCGGGTTATTTGGGGTAGGTTGTTTGTTGCCGGGAATCCCGGTGTTGGTTCAAACTGCGAGGTCGGTTTTGAGAATTAGCACTTTCGTAAAGGATTTATAATACGCAAGTAACAACTTCTCAGATGGAGTTTCTGTGATTTTTTGTCGCTACGTTGGCGGCCGGAATTGCCAGCATGGGTAACGTTGTCAGGCAATTGTGTCGATAGACAAGGGTTACAGGGAAAATCGCTTATCAGGCAGACTGTCTATGGAAACGGATTTTCCACATATACCATTCCACATGGTCTGTGGTGATGGAACATGCTTAGCTGTCGGAGATTGTGTCGAATCAATACAATGTCGGCAAGCGGCGCCGTGTAAGCCAATGGCTTCCCAGCGGTATGACGACTGCAAATATCAGACACCAGCCAGTTTCAAAACGTCAAAAAGGCGCGGTAATAACCTGAAATTGGCGGGTTGGAGAGGTCCTTGCTGTATGGTGGGGATACTCCGCTCCGGGAGTACGCCATACATCCCTAACATAATCGCCTTTTCATGCTCGTCAATGCCTGGTTCAGAAAAAAATCACCGAGTAAAAGCGGATCAATGTCAACTCGATCTTGCCAGTGGTTGGCGAGCGATCTTGCGGGGAGGGTCACCAGTTGACGATTGCGTTGGCAGGTTTGGATTGCAGCAACATCAGTCGTTAAGAACGGCGTGATATTCCTGGATCGTCCGGACGTCCATTCGGTCGACATCCTGCAGCGCCTCGAGCCCGGAGACTGCAGCGATGAAACCAGCCACGGTTGTCGTTATAGGGATGCTATTGATTACCGATTCCCCGCGCATGCGGATTTCGTCGACTCGTGGTGCCGCCCCACCGCTAGGGGTATTGACGATCCAGGCGAGGTTGCGATCGGCAACCAGATCCAGAACATTCGGGCTGCCGTCCGAGATTTTCTCCAATTCGCGGCTCGCGACACCTTGTGCCCGCAAATAGGCCCCGGTGCCTGCAGTGGCATAGATGGTGAAGCCCATGGACTCTAACCGTTGCGCACCGTCGAGCACGTTTTCCTTGTCGGCGTCACGGACGCTCAGGAAGATATTGCCGGTGCGTGGCAGCTTGTTGCCGGCTGCCAACTGGCTCTTCAGGTATGCCATGCCCGTCGATACGTCGATACCCATCACCTCCCCGGTTGATTTCATCTCCGGTGACAGCGTGATGTCAGTGCCGGGGAAGCGGATAAACGGGAAGACTGCTTCCTTCACCGATACCTGCGGCGGTGTCACTTCAGCCGTAAAGCCTAGCTCGGCAAGGGTTTTACCGACCATGATCAGGCTGGCGTACTTGGCCAGCGGGACACCGATTGCTTTGCTGACAAACGGAATGGTCCGCGAGGCCCGTGGATTGACCTCCAGGATGTACACCTCGTCGTCCTGCACCGCGTATTGGATATTCATCAAGCCAATGACATTGAGCTCCTTCGCCAGGGCCTGGGAATACTCCCGAATGCGGTCCTTGATTGCGCTGTCGAGTGTCGGCGCGGGGATTACACACGCGCTATCGCCGGAATGCACGCCGGCTTCCTCGACATGTTCTATGATTGCACCGATAACGGTCATGTTGCCGTCAGATATGCAGTCGACATCGACCTCCACAGCGGCTTCCAGATAGCTATCGATCAGAACTGGTCGCTCGGCCGATGCCTGAACCGCCGCATGCATGTATTGCCGCAGTTGGTTCTCGTCATAGACAATCACCATGGCGCGCCCGCCCAGTACAAATGATGGGCGCACGAGCACGGGATAGCCAATGCGCGTGGCGATCGCGACCGCCTCTTCGGTGTTCGTCGCCGTATCATTCGGCGGCTGTTGTATGCCCAGACGCACCGCCAGTTCCTGGAAAAATCTGCGATCTTCCGCTGCTTCGATGTTTTCCGGTGACGTACCGATGACGTTGACGCCATTGCGCTGCAGGTCCTTCGCCAGGTTCAAGGGTGTTTGCCCGCCGAACTGGGGAATGACACCCCAGCAGTTTTCCCGTTCGTAGATATGCAGCACGTCCTCAAGTGTCAAAGGCTCGAAATACAGCTTGTCGCTGGTGTCATAATCGGTACTGACAGTCTCTGGATTGCTATTGACCATGATGGTCTCGAATCCCGCCTCACGCAAGGCAAAGGCCGCGTGCACGCAGCAGTAATCGAACTCGATTCCCTGGCCGATGCGATTGGGGCCGCCGCCGAGGATCATGACCTTCTTGCGGTCGCTGTCCCGGGCCTCGTCGAGCTCGCCGTATGAAGAATAGTAATACGGTGTGTGGGCGACAAACTCCGCTGCACACGTGTCGACCAGGCCGTAGACCGGCGTCAGCCCCATTTTCTTGCGGGCCGCTCGCACTGTGTCCTCGTCGTTGCGTAGCAGATAGGCGAGCTGTCGATCGGAATAACCGAATTCCTTGGCTTGCCGGAAAAGTGTGTGGTCGGCTACCAGGCCGTCCAGGTCGTTGGCGCTTCGGATCTCCTCTTCATAGGCAGCAAGCTCGGCCAAATGGCGCAGGAACCAGCGGTCGATCATGGTCAGTTCATAGATCCGCTCGATACTCCAACCGCGTTTCAGTGCTGCCCGCAACACGAACAGGCGTTCACAGTTCGGCCGCCGCAGCTCGGCTTCAACCTCGGTGTCGCTCATTTGTTCGTATGGCCCGTCCTGGCCGTCGGCGCCGAAACCGGAATGACCTGTTTCCAGGCCGCGCAGTCCTTTTTGTAGCGACTGCTTAAAGGTCTTGCCGATACTCATTGTCTCGCCAACGGATTTCATCTGGGTGCCCAGCGTGCTGTCGGTCGCGGGAAATTTTTCGAAGGTGAACCGTGGAATTTTGGTCACGACATAGTCGATGGTTGGCTCGAAGCTGGCCGGTGTCTCGCGTGTGATATCGTTGCGGATTTCATCGAGCGTGTAGCCGACCGCGAGCTTGGCTGCAATCTTTGCAATTGGGAAGCCGGTTGCCTTAGAAGCCAACGCACTGGAGCGCGAGACGCGCGGGTTCATTTCGATTATGACCAGGCGGCCGTCGGCGGGATTGACGGCAAACTGGACATTCGAGCCACCAGTCTCGACTCCGATCTCCCGCATTATTGCGAAGGCGGCGTCGCGCATGATCTGATATTCGCGATCTGTCAGCGTTTGTGCCGGCGCTACTGTGATGCTGTCGCCCGTGTGTACACCCATCGGGTCGAGATTCTCAATCGAACAGACCACTACGCAGTTGTCGAGACGATCGCGCATGACTTCGAGCTCGAACTCCTTCCAGCCGATTATCGACTCTTCGATGAGTACTTCGCTGATGGGGCTCTGGTTCAGGCCGTGGGTAACAATCGAGATGTACTCCTCGGCGTCGTATGCGATACCGCCACCGCTACCGCCAAGTGTAAAGGCAGGCCGGATGATCAGCGGGAAATCGCCAAGTTCATCTTTTGCGGCCCGAGCCTCTTCGAGCGTATGTACGACACGGCTGATAGGCAGATCCAGCCCGATGTTGTGCATTGCCTCCTTGAACAGTTGGCGGTCCTCGGCCTTGGCTATGGCTTTCGCATCGGCCCCGATCAATTCGACCTCGAACTGCTCCAGCAGTCCGGATTCCGCCAGTTCCATTGCCAGATTCAGTGCCGTCTGCCCGCCGAGCGTCGGCAGCAGCGCGTCAGGGCGTTCGCGCTCAAGGATGGCGTGCAATGTGTCACAGGTCAGTGGTTCGATATAGGTTCGATCGGCGAATTCCGGATCGGTCATAATCGTTGCCGGATTACTATTGACCAGCACGATCACGTACCCTTCTTCACGCAGGGCTTTGCATGCCTGCACGCCGGAATAGTCGAATTCACAAGCCTGACCGATGACGATCGGCCCCGAGCCGATCAGCATAATCTTTTTGATGTCCTGACGTTTCGGCATGGCGGGCGAGACAGCTCCGGATGAAGTTCCCCGACGCTCAGGTGCGTGGGCAGGTTGCTTTGGGCTTCAGTGGGTATTCGCCTGAAAAACACGCGTGACAATAGTTGTTCAGTGGGTGTTTCTGAACGCACGAAAGCATGCCGTCAAGCGATAAATAGGCAAGAGAGTCCGCGCCGATGAGCGCAGCAATTTCGTCGATGGAATAATTATTGGCAATCAACTCTTCCTTGCTCGGAAAGTCGATGCCGTAATAACAGGGGCTGACGTGTGGTGGGCAACTGATGCGAATGTGTATTTCCTTAGCGCCGCAGTCGCGCAGGGTCCGGACGCGTTCGCGCGTTGTGTTGCCGCGCACAATGCTGTCCTCGACCAGGCAGATACGCTTGCCCTCGATCGCTTCACCGATCGGGTTCAGCTTGATCCGCACGGCGGCGCGCCGATCATCTTCCGACGGACGGATGAAGGTGCGGCCGACGTAATGATTGCGCATGATACCGAGGTCGAAAGGAATGCCAGTGGCTTCGGCAAATCCCAGCGCGGCATAAATGCCGCCATCGGGCAGGGGCATGACGACGTCTGCCTCGACCGGTGATTCCTCAGCCAGCTTGGCGCCGAATTTCTTGCGGACGTCGTAGACGCATTCCCCGAAAACGTGGCTGTCCGGTCGTGCAAAATAAACCAGCTCGAAAATGCAGTGGGCCTTGCGCCGGGCGAAGTCGAAATAGCCTGACTCCATGGTGCCGTCAGGCCGAACGATGATGAATTCTCCCGGTTCTACGTCGCGTTCGCACGTCGCGCCGATCATATCGAGAGCGCAGGACTCGGAAGCGAAGGCGACGGCATCGTCCAGGCGTCCCATGATCAGCGGCCGGAACCCATAGGGATCGCGATAGGCTGCCAGTCCGTCTTCGCACAGCGCCACGATGGAGTAGGCGCCTTCAGTCTGCTTCAAGGCTGCCTGCAGTGCCTCCCACGGCGGCGCCCCCATGGTATGCTGTCGCGCCGCCAGGTGTAGAATGATCTCGGTGTCCAGCGTTCCCTGCAGAATAGCGCCGCCTTGCTTGAGATGATTACGCAGATAACCGCCGTTCGACAAGTTGCCGTTGTGTGCCAGCCCGAGGTTGAAGGTGTCGAACTCGACGACAAACGGCTGGGCATTGATCAAGTTGGAATCACCGGCAGTGCTGTATCGCACATGACCAATTGCCATACTGCCTTGGTCGGCCTCAAACTCCGGAGGCATTTCGCGGAAGACGTCTCCAACCAGGCCCATGGCCTTGTGCAGTTGGCACTTGCCATCGGAGTAGCGGTAAATTCCGGCGCTTTCCTGTCCGCGGTGCTGAAGGGAGAACAACCCCTGCCGTGTCAATTCGACGGCGTGTTCGTGGTTGGCAATGCCGAAGACGCCGCAATGGTCATGGGGTTTATCGTCTGCGTACTCACTTGCCATCAGCTGTCCCCTTGGTCGCGGCGGGTAATAGCGGCCTCTACGAAGCCGTGGAACAGCGGGTGGGCGTTCAGCGGTCCGGATTGGAACTCGGGATGGAACTGGCCGGCGATAAACCATGGATGATCGCTGAGCTCGATTATCTCGCCGAGCACGTTCTCCGGCGCGGAGCCCGCACAGACCATGCCATGCGCATGCAGACGTTCGCGGTATTCGTTGTTGACTTCGTATCGGTGCCGATGACGCTCTGAAATCTCTACCGACTTGTAGGCCGCCGCCGCTTTGCTGTCGGGCTGCAACACGCACGGGTAAGCGCCCAGGCGCATCGTACCGCCTTTCTCGGTGACCGTCTTTTGCTCTTCCATCAGATGAATGACAGGGTGCTGTGATTCCTCGTCGAATTCACTACTGTCCGCACCGTCCAGCTCGCAGACGTTTCGGGCGAACTCGATGACTGCGCACTGCATACCCAGGCAGATTCCGAAAAACGGCAGACGACGCTCGCGGGCGTAACGGATCGCCTGAATCTTACCTTCGATACCGCGGTCGCCGAAGCCGCCTGGCACCAGCAGCGCCTGGGCGCCGTCGAGCAGTGCCTGGGCACCCTGTGCTTCGATGTCCTCGGCTTCGATACGGCGGACATTCACGCGTACGGAATTAGCAATGCCGGCGTGGGTCAGTGCCTGGTCGATGCTTTTGTACGCGTCCGGCAGGCTCATGTATTTGCCGACGACAGCGATTTCGACCTCGCCTTTCTTCGGCGAAATATGGGGCTGGACCATCTGCTTCCAATCCGTCATGTTCAGGGAGCGCACATGTAGGTTCAGCAGCTCCAGGACATAGGTATCGACGTCCTGATTGGCCAGGTCCAATGGTACTTCGTAAATGGTATTGCTGACATCGACCTCTTCGAAGACAAGGTCGCGGTCGACATTGCAGAACAGCGCCAGCTTTTCCTTGTGCTCGTCGGCCAGCGGTATCTCGTTACGGCAGATCAGGATGTCTGGCATGATACCGATCTCACGTATGATACCGACCGATTGCTGCGACGGTTTGGTCTTCAACTCGCCGCAGGCCTTGATGTACGGTACCAGCGTCAGGTGTACAAAAATCCCGTTGCTGCGGCCGATTTCCTGCCGGTACTGGCGGATTGCTTCGAGATACGGCAACGATTCTATGTCACCTGCCGTGCCGCCGATTTCAGTAATTACTATATCGACGTCGGGACGGTCGAAGGTGCGGATTGCCGCCTTGATTTCGTCCGTCACGTGCGGAATCACCTGTACCGTCTTTCCCAGGTAACCGCCGGCGCGCTCACGGGCGATCACATTGCTGTAAATGCGACCGGTTGTGTAATTACTGTCCTGGGTGCAGACAACTCCGGCAAAGCGTTCGTAGTGGCCGAGGTCAAGGTCAGTCTCGGCGCCGTCATTAGTGACATACACTTCGCCGTGCTGATATGGCGACATAGTGCCGGGGTCGACATTCAGATACGGATCGAGTTTCTGCATGGCAACGCGGTAACCGCGCCGTCCCAGCAATAACGCCAGCGATGCTGACGTAATACCTTTGCCCAGCGACGATACAACTCCGCCGGTAACAAAAATGTGCTTAGTGGGGGACTTCTTGTCTTTCATGTGGTTGGCTGGTTGGTCGCCTATGTCGCTTGCCGCAAAAGCTGTGTCGGATTACCGCGGCGAATGGCATATTCCGGCCTCAGTAACATGGTAGGAAAACGGCACCGTTCAAATACAATTAATGAAGATCACCGGGTCATTCCCGAGGCGATGCCGGAAAGTATTGGGAACACTGCATTAACACAACTGCACATAGGTTGGTATTTGCCGGCCTGTAGTTCTTTTCTGTAACGTAACGCCGCCGGCGGCAGTTTAGCGGAATTTCGCCACCGTTTCCGTGCTGCATGCCGCCGGTTGCACTTGACTTGTTCGGCCCCGTTTTGTCCGATATACGACGGACGGGAGGCTTGAGAATCCAGGGTCTCCTGATACCTTACAAAGGCCCGAACGATTTGATGCTGTGCCGTGTTTGGGCCTAAGCCCTGGCGCAATTCCTGGGAGAGTAAGTTGCAGACGCCACGCAAGTTTCAACGTCGACCGTGCTGGGACGAAAAATCGCGCGATCTATGGCTTATCTCATAGTTGAGAGAGGCTCCAATCAGGGCCAGCAGTTCGAGACCGTGCCCGGCTACATCGCGGCTATGCACGATACCGGGATCGTCCAGACCGGTCGTGACATCGACTGGAAGCGATAACCGTGTCGAGCCAGGGGACTTCCACACAAGGGCGTCAGAGATCGATCCAGGCCCCGTCCTTTTTCGAACTCTCGACGGCGGCATCAAGAAAGCGCATGCTTTGCAGTCCGTCATCGATGCCGGGATGATCGTATGGCTGCGGTGTTTGTTCGCCGCGCCGGGTACGGATGTGGCGTTCCATCGTGGTGTGCAGATTGGCCAGGGCCTCGAAGAAGTCTTCGTGATGCCCGGCGGAGACGCGCTGGTAACTCCCGACGTTCTCCGGGAAAAAGGTGAAGTTGACGCCGGTCCAGTAAACTTCATCATGCTCGCCGCGGCGCACGACCAGTTTTTCCGCCGTTTCCTGATGCCATTCCAACGATCCTTTGGTACCGAAGATCCGGAAGCCGTTGTCGTTGCGGTAGCCGACAGCGATTTGTGTGGCTGTGATGATGGCGGTTCCTCCGTTCTCGAGCTCGGCGATCACGTTGAAATCGTCATCGAGCAGACGACCGGCAACGAACGAGTTGAGTCGGGCCGAAACTTTGGTTACCTTCAAACCGCTGACCCAGGTGGCTGCGACGAAGGCGTGTGTGCCGATATCCCCTCCGCAGTTGGAGATTCCGGTGCGCTTCGGATCGGCGCGCCATGCGGCCTGCTGATGGCCGGTTGACTCCAGGTCCGTGGCCAGCCAACCCTGAATATACCAGGACTCTACTTTGCGGACCTCGCCGATAACGCCAGATCTGATGAGCTCGCGAGCGTGCATCATTTGCGGGTGGCCGGTGTAGGTATGAGCCAGTAAAAACGGCACGTCGTGTTCTTTGACCAGCATTGCCAGTTCTTCGGCGTCTCTGGTATTGTGGGTCACCGGTTTTTCACACAACACCGGGAGTCCGGTCTCGATACATAGTTTGGCGGGCGCGAAGTGCTGGTCGTTCGGCGTTGTAATCACGACATAATCCAGCGCCAGATCGCCGTCACGCCAGCTCTTGACCAGATGCTCGTATGATGGAAACCCTTCGATACCCCATTCGGCGGCGGCTTCCAGCGCAGCCTCCGGATCGCTGCGCAGGGCGCCGGCAACGACTTCACGGGTGCCATCCAGACAGATTGCCCGCTGATGGATCCGACCAAAAAAACTATCCGGGCCACCGCCGCCGATCATGGCGACACGAAGTTTGTCCATCGTAGTGTCTGTGGTTATTCGGAGAATGCCGCGTCGAAGACGATTGCCGACGCTGAGAAGTCCAGGTTTTTGACGTAGGTGCAGGATTCCGTGGCACCGTGCTCGCGGTCCATGCGAGCGTCTTCCCACTCGACCGACAACGGCCCCTTGTAGCCGATGTCGTTCAGTGCCACCATGATGTCCTCGAACCGGGTGTCGCCGCGGCCAACCGAGCGGAAGTCCCAGGCTCTGGCGGCGTCGCCGAAGTCCGTATGGCCGCCGAATACGCCGACCGTCCCGTCGCCGTGGCCCCACCAGGCGTCCTTCATGTGCACATGGAAGATGCGTTTGCCAAAGTCACGCAGGAAGCGCACGTAGTCGACGCCCTGATAGCCGAGGTGGCTCGGATCGTAATTGAACCCGAACCGTTTGTGATTTTTGACCGCTTTCAAAGCTCGTGCCGCAGAGGCGATGTCAAAGGCGATTTCCGTCGGATGCACTTCCAGGGCGAAGTTGATGTTAACCTTCTCGCAAACGTCGAGAATCGGTGTCCAGCGTTTTGCGAAGTCCTCGAACCCCTTGTCCCAATAGTCCTGATCGGTTGGCGGAAACGCATAAATGCTGTGCCAGATACTGCTGCCGGTGAAGCCGTTGACAACGCCGGGGAATTCGTCCCGGTCGCTTTTCTTGCGGCCGGGCTTGGCGTTGAGGAAGCGGCGGCATGCTTTGACGGTGCGGATCATCTCGCGGGCGGCCCGGCGGCGCACGCCCTCGGGCTTGCCGTTGCCCCAGATCTCCGGCGGCAGAATCAGTTTGTGCCGTTCGTCGACGTTATCGCAGACAGCCTGGCCGACCAGGTGATTCGAAATCGAGTAGGCGGTGAGCCCGTGGTCCATTAAGATTTCCCAGCGCTCCTTGCAGTACTTGACGGTCGCTGCCTTGTCGACCTCGAAATGGTCGCCCCAGCATGCCGGCTCCAGACCGTCGTATCCGAAGCTCTTTGCCTTGGCACATATTTGCTCGAAACTGAGGTCGGCCCACTGGCCGGTGAACAAGGTGACTGGGCGTCCCATGATTACCCCATGGTGGATCTGATGGTTGCTGTTGGAAACCATTGCGGGGGTCGCAACGGCCGGCGCCTGAAGCTTCAGCTTTCCAGCGACATGACAAACGGATTTTCCAGAGCGTCGGCGATCCAGCGCAGGAAGCGAGCGCCATCGGCGCCGTCGATCACGCGGTGGTCGTAAGACAAAGACAGCGGCAGGATCAGGCGTGGCGAAAAGCGGTTGTTGCGCCAAACTTGCTGCATACTGCCTCGGGCGATGCCGAGGATCGCTACTTCGGGCCAGTTGACGATCGGCGTGAAGCCAATGCCGCCGACACCACCCAGATTCGTCACGGTCATGCAGCCGCCCTGCATGTCATCGGGGCTGAGCTTACGGTCGCGGGCGCGCTCGGCGATCTGTCCGAGTTCTATCGCCAAGTCGACGATGTTCTTGCCGTCGACATCCCGGATGACCGGCACCAGCAGCCCGCGATCCGTGTCGACAGCGACGCCGATGTTGAAATAGTCCTTGTAGATGATCGACTGATTGGCCGTATCGACGCTGACGTTGAACTGCGGGAACTTCTTGAGCGCCGCGGCCAGCACCTTGATGGCGATTGCGGTGACCGTGAGTTTGCCGCCGGCGGCTTCCACTGATTTGCCGAAGCGTTTACGCTGCGGCTCGAGCTCGGTGATGTCGGCTTCATCGAACTGGGTGACATGTGGAATCGTCGACCAGCAATAGCTCATGTGCGTGGCTGTGGCCTTGCGGACGCCGCTCATTTGTTCGCTGCGCACGCTGCCGAGCTTCGAAAAGTCGGGTAAAGCCCTGTCGGCAGGTGCGCCGGCTGGAACCGTCTGCCCACCGGCGTTGACGGAACGCGAATATGCCTTGACGTCCTCAACCGAGATTCTGCCAGCCCCGTCACTGCCGGGGACCTGGGAGACGTCGATGCCGATCTCTCTTGCAAACCGTCGGACCGCTGGTGATGCGGGGACAGATTTTCCGTCGGTTTGCGAGGGCAAGGGGGCGGCGGGCCTGGAGGCTGGCGCCGGCTTCGCTGCTGCCGGTGGCGTTGCCGGTTTTGCAGATTCCGCAACAGGTGCCGGCGCCTCGGGCTCGGGTCCGCGTGCTGACGCGTTCTCTGCGGCGGCCGGTTCCTCGGCTGCCTCGGTTTCGCCGTTGCCGACTGTCAGCGTCATGAACACTTGACCGACCGTCGCGGTGTCACCTGCCTGCACCAGGATTTTGTCGACGACACCGGCGGCCGGCGATGGAATTTCGGCGGCGGCCTTGTCCGATTCGACCTCGATCAACGGTTCTTCGACGTCGATCGTCTGTCCGGGCTCGACGAGAACTTCGACGATATCGACAGACTCAATGCCTTCGCCTACGCTTGGCACTTTTATTTCTTGGCTCACGAGGTTTCCCAAGGGTTACGAAATCATCGGATTGACTTTTTCGGGATCAATGTCGAGGTCCTTGATGGCGCTCGCAACGTCAGTCATCTGCAACTTGCCGGTACGCGCCAGGGCAGCGATGACGGCGACGGTGATGTAGCGGGCGTCGATCTCGAAGAAATCGCGTAGAGCTTCGCGGGTCTCACTGCGGCCGAATCCGTCGGTCCCGAGAGAAATGAATTCACCGGGAATCCATTGGCGCAGTCCATCCGGCAGAGTTTTCATATAATCGGAAGCTGCAACGTAGACGCCATCCTCACCCTCGAGGGTCTCGGCAATGAACGACGTGCGCGGTTTTTCTTCGGGATGCAGCAGGTTCCAGCGTTCGGCGTTGAGGGCGTCGCGGCGAAGTTCGTTGTAGCTGGTGACGCTCCAGACGTCCGCTGCGATATTATATTTTTCGGCCAGAATCTCCTGGGCTTTCAGCGTTTCGTTGGTGATGGCGCCACTACCGAAGAGGTGCGCTTTGAGCTTGGCCTTTTTACTATCGGCCGGCTTGAGCTTGTAGAGGCCGCGCAAAATGCCTTCGTCGACGCCGTCGGGTTTCGGCAGCATGACATACGGATCGTTTTCCACCGTCAGGTAGTAGAAGATATTTTCCTGTTCCTGGTACATGCGACGAATGCCGTCTCGAATGACCACGGCCAGCTCGTAGGCGTACGTGACGTCGTAAGTGATCAGGTTGGGGATGGCGCTGGCGAAGACGATTGAATGGCCGTCCTGGTGCTGAAGTCCTTCACCATTGAGCGTTGTGCGTCCCGCTGTCCCGCCGAGCAGGAAGCCGCGGGCACGAATGTCGCCGGCGAGCCAGATGAGGTCGCCGATGCGCTGCATGCCGAACATCGAGTAGTAGATAAAAAACGGGATCGTATTGATACCGTGCGTTGCGTAGGCCGTGCCCGCCGCGATGAATGACGACATCGAGCCGGCCTCGGTGATGCCTTCCTCGAGGATCTGCCCGTCGATTGCTTCCTTGTAGTACAGCAGTTCTTTGGAATCGACCGGGTCGTACAGCTGCCCGACGTGCGAATAAATGCCGACGCGGCGGAAGAGCTTGTCCATACCGAAGGTTCGTGCCTCGTCTGGTACGATAGGCACGATGTATTGACCGAGCTGCTTGTCGCGCAGTAATGTTTCAAGAATATCGACGAACGAGCGGGTGGTCGATATCTTTCGGTCGCCGCTGCCTTCATAGAACTTTGAGAACAACTCCTCGGGCGGCGCTGTCAGGGGCTCGCAACGGACTTGGCGTGACGGCATATAGCCGTTGAGCGCCTGTCGGCGCTCGTGCAGGTAAATCATTTCCGGACTGTCGTCCGGCGGGCGATAGAATGGGGCTTCCGCCACTTCCTCGTCGTTGATCGGGATGCCAAAACGGGTCCGGAACCGGCTCAGCTCTTCTTCGTTGAGCTTTTTCTGCTGGTGCGTGATGTTCTTGCCTTCACCGGATTCCCCGAGACCGTACCCCTTGATAGTTTTCGCCAGAATAACAGTGGGCGAGCCCTTGTGTTCAACGGCGGCCTTGTAAGCGGCATAGACTTTCTGTGTGTCATGGCCGCCTCGATTCATCTTGCGCAGGTCTTCGTCGCCGAGGTGCTCGACCAGCTTGAGCAGCTGCGGAGATTTGCCGAAGAAATCCTCACGGATAAAAGCGCCGTCGGAAACGCTGTACTTCTGGTACTGCCCGTCGACGACTTCGTCCATGCGCTTGATCAACACGCCGTCTTTGTCCGCTGCCAGCAAGGGATCCCAGTCTGAACCCCAGATCACTTTGATGACGTTCCAGCCGGCGCCGCGGAATGCTGCTTCGAGTTCTTGGATCACTTTGGAATTGCCGCGCACCGGACCGTCGAGCCGCTGGAGGTTGCAGTTGATGACGAAGATCAGGTTGTCGAGCTGCTCACGCACCGGCAGAGAGATGGCGCCCAGGGACTCGGGCTCGTCCGTTTCTCCGTCGCCCAGGAAAGCCCAGACTTTGCCGCCGTTCTCAGGCTTGAGTCCACGGTCCTCGAGATAGCGGTTGAAACGGGCCTGATAAATCGCCATGATCGGCCCCAGCCCCATGGAGACGGTCGGGAACTCCCAGAAATCCGGCATCAGCCAGGGATGCGGGTACGACGAGAGCCCGCCGCCCGGCTGTAATTCTCTCCGAAAGTTTTCAACCTGCTGCTGGCTCACGCGGCCTTCCACGAAGGCCCGGGCGTACATGCCCGGCGAGGCGTGCCCCTGGAAATACACCTGGTCCCCGGCGTGGTCCTCGGAGGGACCCTCGAAAAAGTGGTTAAACCCGACCTCGTACAGCGTTGCAGCCGACGCGTATGTCGAGATATGCCCGCCGACGTCGGTGTTGTGGCGATTGGCCCGTACGACCATAGCCATGGCGTTCCAGCGTACGATGCTCTTGATACGCCGCTCAATGTCGCGGGTACCGGGATACTGCGGCTCCTGGCTGACCGGGATGGAATTGACATAGGGCGTGCGTGAGCCGGTGGGCATCGGGGCGCCGCGCCGCGCCAGCAGCGATTCGAGGCGCGTGAGTCAGTGAGCGGCCCGTGCGGGTCCTTCATTCTCGAGGACCCACTCCAGTGACTCGAGCCATTCCCTGGTCTCGATATCGTCGACGTCGAAGCCTGATCGAGGTGTATCTTGCATATGATGTGTTCCGGAAAGATGACATTAGCCCGTTGCCGTGGCTTGTGCATACGGAGACATGTATTATCATAATTTGAAAAGACGAAACATCAAACCTTCACGCCGTTTGCATGAACAACTTTGACCGCCTGGCATCAGTCTACGATGGTCTTGGAACAATGGCTTTCGGCGGGGCTTTGCATGCCTCACAATGCACCCTGCTCGATGCCCTGCCACCCAGTGGACGGGTTCTGGTGATCGGCGGCGGGACTGGGCGTTTTCTTAGTGAACTTCTAGCCCGAAATCGCACTGCAGCAGTCATTTACGTCGAACTGTCTGAAGCTATGCTGCGTCGTGCCGCCGCCCGGCTCAGCGCGGACGATGCTGAACGTGTGACATTTCGTCACGGTTCCTGGGACCAAATCGCCGGGGACGAGGTTTTTGATCTCGTTTGCACCCAGTGTTTTCTGGATTGTTTCGCGCCTCCCGAGCTGACGCCCGTGATGGACCGGCTAGACACCTGCCTGGCGCCAGGCGGGGCCTGGCTTTTTCATGACTTCGATGTGTCGGGCCGGGGCCCACTGTCACGGGCATGGCGGCGTACTGTTGTCCGTCTGCTGTACAGTTTTTTTGGACGGATCTGTGGGGTGCAGCCGCGGGCCCTGCCGAACCTGGCAACGGCCTGCGCAGCTCGCGGTTTTGTTGCGAGCGCCTCAACCGAGCAGCTGGGCGGCTTGCTGGTGAACCGGCTGTATTTTCGCGTGTAGATCGAAGTTGGCAATGCATCTATCGTAATATCAGCAACATGCACACCAGGAAAACAACAGTAGCGCCACCGGTAACGTCCTGGAGGTCGATCACCGGCCGCAGGTCGGCAATCTTCACGCTGCCGACGAATGGATCGATATCCAGTCGATGCTCGAGTTCTACCGCATCTGTGAGACCTACCTGAAAGCAAGGCTGGATTGAGCAATCTACGACATCGACTCCGCTACCGTGCCCCGATGCAGCGAGCGTTCGATGCCTTGCTTTAGCATGCCTATCGACAACAGCACGACGGCTGTGAGGTGATGCAGAATCTCGGCGAACACGACCAGCTTGACGCCGTTGAATGCCGACAGATCCGCCAAGCCTACGATCAGCAACAGCACCACGAGACCGCATGTCCTGCTGGCCCACACCCAGAGGGTCGAACCGGCGCGCATGTGCAGTGAGACGAGGAAGACGTCGACCATCACGATCAGCGGCAGCGCCGTGGCCCACGGCAGTGCATCGAAGAGCAACGTCTGGATCAGAACATTGTCG
>CAYWQM010000080.1:0-3294 GCA_964460215.1 uncultured Lentisphaerales bacterium | reverse complement strand
TTGTCGAGATCCATCAGGTCGACGAACAGCAGACGATGCAGCGGTGTGAAGGCGACGAGCGTGAAGCAAAATGCAACAAATATTGCCAGCGCTGTCGAGGCCCGGTACAGCAGCTGCAGGTTCTCGCGCGATGTTGCGCAGCTGACGATCGTCGGCTGCATCGCGTACATGATGCTGAGCGACAGCCACAGGGTCGACCGCATAAGGTCGTAGCCGGCCTGGCCTTCCGCGGGATGTGTGGTCACGGCGAGCAGCCGGATTAACAACATCGGAATAATCATCTGGGTGACTGCTGAAAGGATCAAAGGCACGGCAAACTTCAGCATCGTTCCCGTACTGACAGCTGCATTGCCGACCGGCAGCCGGTGGCTATGCGCCGCCACAAACACGAACAGCGTTTCGAAACTGAGGCCGATCAAGAATGTCAAGCCGCCGAGCTTCGGCCCGGTCATGTCGGGCATGTGTATAGCGAAACCGAAAACAAAGACAGCCATGGCAATCAGCCTGACCGCCGTGCCGGCACCGTTGTACCAGGCGGTTCGCTGGTTGATGTGACGCGACTGGAAGTAGCTGCGCAGTGAGATCAGGAACGGCAGCGGCATAAAGTAGATCAGCCCTTCGCATGCCAGCTCGCGCGTCAATGAATCGATACCGACGAGTCGTTCATAAAACAACACATTGAGCGGGGTCATCTGCGACATCACGACCACCAGCAGCGAGCATGTCCCCGATACGGCCATGAAAAACCGCAAGTACTGCCGCTTCGAGGCGCTGTCGGTGACCGTGCGTATCGCTATCTCGCGGCTTACGAAAACCGGGCTGTAAAGCAGCAGCGCGGACATGAAGCAGACCAGGAATGCCGACAGATGCAGGCTCTCGCCTTCCGGTCCGAATTTCCAGGCGACACCCCCGGTGACGATCGGCGCAGCACCCGACATCATGACAAAAGACAGCACCATCGGCGCCGCCAGATTAATGAGCTGGCGAAGCGTCAGGTGTTGGTGGCTGGAAGTAGAGGGAGTCGGCATAACGATGCAAGCATTTTTAAGTTTCTTAAAACGCAATTCAACTTGAATATAGGTCAGTTGCAGGAACGCGGCAACGGAACAGGTACCCACCGAGGCGGACAAGGGAATCTTGGGGTACGGGAATCGAAAAATCGACCGGTAGGTTGTGATAAAAAAAACGTTAATGGAGAGCTTTTAAAATCAAACTTACTAGGCACTATGCTATTTTTTTTTCTCCCAACGACTTGGGTTAATACCGGGTGCCTGGCTTTTAAGGTCCGCTGGTACATTGGGGGCATCATACATCCAGATACGGGTGTTACGATCTTGTAGTACCTGGCGCACGGCGGGAGAAACCTTGGCTAATTCTGCCGGTGGCCATGGTTCAACCGCGGCATGTGGTCCAGCCCATGTTGGTCGATAGGCAATACCGAGCAATTCACGCGGGTAGTTGCTAAGGTTGGCGTAGTTGCCGTGGACAACATTTTGATTAATGAGTGCTACTGATCCTGCGGTACAGGTAACCTTTACTTGTTCGGGGTGTTCTTTGTAGCGCAAGTAAGGATTGGCGTCATTGTGGAAACTTAAATGTGATCGTGGTACGACGCGGAAAGGTGCTGCTTCAGGGGTTAAATCCTGCAAATAATAGAGGACGCGCACAAGCTTTGGACAGCTTTGTTCTGGACCGAATATTTTAGAGCCCCAGGGTTGGCCATCGCAATGCAGGTTAATGGGAGGGCAACCCGGCTCACTGCGTGAATAATCGTAGGTCATTAAAATGGGTGTGCTGCCAAAAAGTGTAGTTAGAAAATCGACTATTGGCGCATGAGCCATCAACTCCGTCAAGGCACCGCCTTGCCATTGAATATCGTTATGTGTTTGTTTTTTGTCCGTATAATCGGCACCAACGGTAGGAACGTGTAGCAGTTCATTTTGTAGTTGGGTAATATGTTCTGGCGTAAGCACATTGGGAAGAATTACATAACCTTCAACTTCGAGGTGTTGAATTTGTTCGCCGGGTGAAAGATTGGACCAAGCAGTCGTTATGATTTGGTCTTTGGTAGTGGGTGTCATTATTTAGCTTTAGTTTGGTGGTTGAGTAGTAATCAAATGTTTTTTATAGGTTGCTGTTGTTAGCGTTGCATCAGAGGCAGTTGGTATATGGTTGCAATTTATTATTATATAATTGTTTTGCAGACTCTACTAAAGCCAAAACGTTTGTCCTTGATCCACTATCCAAGGAGGCCCTGTGCCGATCACTCGTAATCAACTAACCAGTGCTTTTCCATCTCGGCGATGTCTGCCGAGGAGATCGGATTTTTCCACGGGGAGTTCGCCCGCCCGTCGTGTTCGATGAACTCGACGTGGAGATCTGTGAATGCGACATTGAATCCCCTGCCTCCGTGGCGTGGCAAGCTGATAGCCCCGACATCGGGCCATACGCTCTGCGGTTCATTGGTCATCACCTCCAGCGCCCCGTGATTCGCCGTTCGTGATATGCCCGGCCAGGTCGAGAGAAAATGAGGCCTGGCGCCCCACACTGTGGAATAGTGCGTTTCCGCGATCAGCACTGTCTCGTTCGGGACTAAGGCCCTGGTTATCCTTACGTAGTTCAAATACCTGGGGGCAGGAAGATTGATGCCTTGGGCGTTGGTGAAATTGTGGTTCAACGCATACGACTGTTGTCGAACGTACCCGTAACCGAACCACCAGCCTTTCTTGCCGTACGGGTTGACATGGAATTCGTCATCGGGGCAATAGGCGATGTCATAGACCTCGTCGGCCCGGTTGGCGGACAGATCAACCGGTTTATTCTGGATCAGTTCCAGCCACGAAACCGAGTAACCATGCGTTCCACCAACGCCATACATGCCCTGATCCCGCACAGCCCCCGTGTACAAGCGCGTTGTCGGCCCCGGCGCGACCCCTGGGACAACGATCCTGTCATTGTCGTTTGGGTAAATGCCGCCCGCCGCGATCGCCAGTTGCCTGGTGTTACTGATACAGTGCACGAGCCTCGCCGTGTCCTTCGCACCCTGCATCGCCGGCATCAGCATCGACATCAGGATGGCGATGACCACTATGACTACCAGTAGTTCAATCAGCGTGAACCGCTGTCTCGGCGTGTGATGCATCGTCGATTTAGGCTACTTTGCCCGCTGGTAAGTCGTAAGTCCTCGTCATCAGATCGCTTCAACGCTCGGCGCATTGAAACACGAAAAATGGCACTAAAGCTTAAATATAGTGCCATTTCAAGTCGGGTTCGCGGGTGGGGTTTAATATCCAC
>CAYWQM010000079.1:10080-20301 GCA_964460215.1 uncultured Lentisphaerales bacterium | reverse complement strand
GCAGGTGTCGATTGAGGTGTCACTGCCGCTTGCCAGGTTTGTCAGATACCCGCCTGCGCGCTTCGGGCCTGACGGCGGGACCATCAGCCGTTGCCGGTTGGTAGCGGTTGCTGCTCATTCTGCCCGCTTCTGTATCTGGTCGAAAATTTTGGTTGCTATCTCCTGGACCTGGTCAAGTTGTGACGGGGTCAATTTACGTTTGTGAGCGTCGCGATGTGCTCGGGCGTCGGCAAACCCGGACGCTGCTGCTACGCTGTACCAAGCATAAGCCGCCACGTCGTTCTCAGGTACAACTTCGCCGTTGTCATAGATCACGGCGAGATTGTACTGCGCGTCGACATCTCCCTGCATAGCCGCCTGGCGGAACCACTTCACCGCCTCATCACCGTCCACAGTCACGCCCTCGCCGTAGGCGTACATATAACCGAGCGTGAACTGTGCAATGCTCTGCCCCCGCATAGCGGCCTGGCGGTACCATTTCGCCGCCTTGGCATCATCGCGGGGCACACCGTAGCCGTTGTCATACATCACCCCGAGGTTGTACTGCGCGTCGGCGAATCCCTGCTCAGCCACCTGGCGGTACCACTTCGCCGCCTCGGCATCGTCCTCAGGCACACCCAGGCCCTTGTCATACATCACACCAAGATTGTACTGCGCAGCGGCATATCCCTGCTCAGCCGCCTGGCGATACCACTTCGCCGCCTCGGCATCGTTCTCGGGCACACCTACGCCGTTGGCGTACATCCAGCCGAGATTGGTCTGCGCAGCAGCATTCCCCTGCCTAGCCGCCTGGCGATACCACTTCGCCGCCTCGGCATCGTCTTTAGCCGCCCCCTTGCCCATGGCGTACATCACGCCGAGATTGTACTGCGCGTCGAGATGTCCCTGCTCCGCCGCCTGGCGGTACCACTTGATCGCCTCGACTTCGTCCACAGGCACACCTCTGCCATTGGCGTACACCAGGCCGAGGCTCCACTGCGCGTTGGTATCACCCTGATCCGCCGCCTGGCGGAACCACTTCACCGCCTCGGCATCGTCCTCAGGCACGCCCCAGCCGTTGGCGTACATCCAGCCAAGGTTGTACTGCGCGTTGGCATTCCCCTGCTCAGCTGCCCGGGTATACCACTTGAACGCCTCCGCATCATCATCGGGCACGCCTTCGACGACGTCGTAAATCGAGCCGAGGCTGAACTGCGCCGCGGCATGCCCCTCCTCAGCAGCCCTGAGGATCCACTTGAACGCCTCCGTATCATTCTCAGGTGACCCCTTGCCGTTGGCGTACATCACGCCGAGATTGGTCTGCGCTCTCGCATGTCCCTGCACAGCGGCCTCGCGGTACCACTTGACCGCCTCGGCATCGTCTTCAGGCAGACCTGAGTTGTCGAACATCAGGCCGAGGCTCCACTGCGCGTTGATATCACCCTGCTCCGCCGCCTGGCGGTACCAATTGACCGCCTTGGCATCGTCCGCGGTCACGCCCCAGCCGTTGGCATACATCACGCCCAAGTTGTACTGCGCGTTGGCATGTCCCTGCTTAGCGGCATTGCGGTACCACTTCACTGCCTCGGCATTGTCCTCAGCCACACCCTCGCCCTTGGCGTATATCAGGCCAAGATTAAACTGCGCGGCGGCATATCCCTGCTCCGCCGCATTGCGGAACCAATACACAGCCTCAGCATCGTCCTCAGGCACACCCTCGCCATTGGCGTACATCAGGCCAAGATACCACTGCGCATTGGTATCATTCTGCTCCGCCGCCTGGTGGAACCACTTCGCTGCCTCGGCATCGTCGACGGGGACACCGTCGCCGGTGTAGTACATCCAGCCAAAACTGAACTGTGCGTTGGCATGCCCCTGTTCCGCCGCCTTGCGGTGCCACTTGACCGCCTCGACTTCGTCCGCAGGCACCCCCTTCCCCTTGGCGTATATCACACCGAGATTGAACTGGGCGTAAACATCTCCCGCCTCAGCCTACATGAGTAGACTATTCACCACATCTGCATCAACGAATCACACCCCACCCCCCATGACGACAAACAGCCATCGAATGAAAGAAATTAAACGCACAGGTTTTATCCACGCAATGTTCATCACTCCCTCTTCACATCGGATTAGGGGCCGGGTGCCGCCGGAACGCTTCTGCCTGCCCCACCACCAACCGTACAGGCGATTCCTCCGCAGATGTATAAACCCTGTCTTCGATTTCGTCTACCATCGCCAACTGCAATTGTCGCGGTATTACAGGGCGAAAACAGCGGTATCCCTGTGGGAATTCTATGGTAGGTGGCCCCCTCGGTGCCATGATGTAACAGGAACTGCAGCAGGCGCAAAACTCTGTTAGATCAGGTGTTCAGCCTAATGAATTGGAGCGGGTAGGGGGAATCGAACCCCCCTGGCCAGCTTGGGAAGCTGAAGCATTACCACTATGCTATACCCGCATATTCTGATCGGGGCGTTTGCCTCCCGATGAAAATAATATAACGCCTCCGGTGCCGGCGGCCAATACTGGACGATCGAGCGAATTCCAGACCACTGACAACTGACTGGATCATGTTCCCTGCATCCATCTATCTAAAAGGACGAAGGCTGCCGGGGGACTCCGCCGGCTTCCTCGACGGTGAGGACGCGCGGTAATAAGGTCAGGTTCACAACCGTCTACTCGCCGTCGACGGATTGCGCGACAAGGATCATTTTGTCGACCTCGGTCTCACCGGTCTGCTTCTGACCGTTGCTCCAGGTCACTTCGTAGGCGATGGGGCCGGCGTGAGTACCGAGGCCGAAATGGAGCGTGAGCTCATTCTGGCTGCCCTGGCCGACCGTGTCGCCGACGCGGCGTGACAGCGTCTGATCGCCGAGCTTGATCCGTACCTGCGAGCCGATTGCAGCGCTGTTGACTTTTGTGCCGTCCCCTTTCAGCTTGATCTTGAGCCAGTGGTTGTCGTTGCCCTTGTTGATGAACAGCCGGCCGGCGGTGGCTAGATCGAGAAAGCCGTCGTTGTTGACATCGCCCCACGCCGCCTGATACGTCGCCCCTAGCCGCGGTATCCCTTCCGCACCGGTCACATCACTGAAGCTCCAGTTGCCATTATTGCGGTAGAGGCGGGGGGCGTTGTGGCCGTAGACTGTGGTGAAGAAAAGGTCGAGGTCGCCGTCGTTGTCATAGTCGCCGAGCGTCGGTGACGCGTACGATTCCTGGAACGCAACACCGCATGTGCCCTTGTCCTCGAACCCGTAGTTGCCGTCCGGACCGGTGTTCCGCAGGAACCGGGACTGCGACTGCCCCGGGTGCGCAAAGTTGCCGGCGAAGATGTCGAAGTATCCGTCGTTGTCGACGTCCCCGCACGCCGCGCCAATCGAGTGACCGCTGCCGGCGGCGGCCTTGCCGCTCATGGCTGAGCCGCCCTTGCCGTCGCTCAGCCACAGGTAGTTCGGGCAAAGCCAGTAGTTGGATACGTAGAAGTCGGCGTCGTTGTCCTGGTCGAAGTCGCAGCTCAGCACGCCGCGGCAGTACGCGCCGGCGGAGCCGCCGACCAGCACCCACTTCTGCTCGTGCTCCGGGTCCTGACGCCACAGGGAATCCTTGTTGGTCTGGCCGGCACCGTAGAACATGTCGACCAGTCCGTCGTTGTTGATGTCGCCGAACGCCACGGCGAGACATTCGCCGCCGAACGGACCCGGTGGTCGTGTGCCGACGGTGAAGCCGCCGTTGCCGTCACCCAGGTAATGGTCGCCGGGACCGTGGACCAAGGCGTAATCGAGGTGGCCATCGTTATTGATATCGGCCCAGACGATACAGCCCTGCGGGCCGCCGGGCTTGAACTTCGTGCCGTCGACGCCGGTCCAGCCGCCACCCTCGGTAGCGAGATCGAGGAAGCCGTCTTCATTGTAATCGCAAAAGACAGCCGTACCGCTGCCTTTCGTATCGCCGCCGCCGCACCAATCCGCTGTTTTGTCTACGAAAGCAGCTCGGGACGTCGCGGCTGAAAGCAGGGCAAGGATGATCGTGGCTTGGACAAGACGCAACGATGTAGAGGTGTTCATGGGAGCTCTCCGGTGTTCCATTGTGAGTTGGTGTTGGAATTGAGTGTTGACGTTGGGCACTTGTCAGCAATTAAACGTTGCATCGGTTTTTGTCAACCCGTGGAACGACAACGCCTACACCACCATTGTGAGCTGCACCGCCACGGACAACAGTGGTATCGCCAATATTGAAACGGTGATGCCATAAGTGTCGACGACAGCGTTGCGAAATTCGCAGCCGGCGGCTTGATGATGTAGACTAATCGTCAGACAGGCAACTGCAACCACAGGTCAAAATTGCATCTGCGCCGACACATCATACGGTCCACGGCCTATGCCGATCCGGGATTGAACAGTCGACAGTCGAATCAGCAGCCATGGACTTTACAAGGATGAGATCATGGCTATTTTCTAGAGCCAAGGAAAGATAAACATAGCACAGTCGAAACCATATATCGAGATCATGGACACAACGCTCCGTGACGGCGAGCAGACTCCGGAACTGGCATACACCCCAGCCGAAAAGCTCCAGATCGCCCGGATGCTGCTTGGCGAAGTCGGTGTCGACCGCATCGAGATCGCTTCGGCCCGCGTCTCCAAGGGCGAGGCCGAAAGCGCCCAACGCATCATCAAGTGGGCTGCCGACAAGGGAAAGGACGACCGCGTGGAAATACTCGGGTTCTGCGACGGCGGCGTCTCATCGAGCTGGGTCCGAAAAGTGCGTGGACGGACAATCAACCTGCTGACAAAAGGCTCGGAACTGCATTGCCGGAAGCAGTTGTGCAAAACACCCGAAGAACATTTCAAGGACGTCGTCAAGGATATACGATCGGCGAAGAAAAAAGGACTGGCTGTCAACGTCTATCTTGAAGACTGGTCGAATGGCGTCCGTGACAGTTTCCAGTATGTCCACGCTTTCTGCAATGTTCTTGTGGACCAGGACATCGAGCGCATCATGCTACCCGACACCCTGGGCATGCTGACGCCGAGCGAAGTGCGCCGTTACCTCGACTGGATGATTTCGGCGTACCCGGATGTACGTTTCGACTTCCACGGTCACAACGACTACGGCCTCGGCACGGCCAACGCACTGGTGGCGGTGGAATGTGGCATCAACGGTGTACATACCACGGTCAACGGCCTTGGTGAGCGTGCCGGCAACGCGTCTTTGTGCGAAGTGGTCGTCGGCATTCACGACAAAACTGACTGCCGCACGCGGGTCAAGGAAAAAAAAGTCAACGCCATTGCTCACGTGGTCCAGGCATTTTCGGGCAAGCGCCTGGCAGGCAACGCCCCGATCGTCGGCAACGATGTTTTCACGCAGACTTGCGGCGTCCATGCAGACGGCGACAAGAAAGCTGACCTGTACGCCAACGCGCTGTTGCCCGAACGCTTCAATCGCGACCGCATGTACGCCCTCGGCAAGCTCAGCGGCAAGGCCTCGATCGATCAGAACCTCGCCGACCTCGGCCTCGAACTGACTACGGACGAGCGCAACCGCGTGCTGCAGGAAGTCATCGATCTCGGTGACAAGAAGAAGAAGGTGACTGCACAGGACCTGCCGTTCATCATAGCCAGCGTGCTGAAGACCGATCGGGAAAAAACGGTGTGGATTGAGAACTACCGGATCATCAGCGAGTCGAACAGTCTGCCGACGGCTGAGATCACGTTGTCTTGCGACGGTGAAGAACTGACGGCAACGGGTAAGGGCGACGGCGGCTACGATGCATTTATGAAGGCAACGCGCAAAGCACTCAAACGACGCGGCATCAAAATTCCCGCACTCCTCGACTACGCGGTGCACATTCCGCCCGGCGGCATGAGCGATGCGCTGGTAGAAACCACGATCAAGTGGGAAAACAACGGACGCAACCCGCTGATCACCATCGGGGTCAACAGCGACCAGATCGTCGCGGCTATTGAAGCGACGGAGAAAATGCTGAATGTCGTGGTGCCGCCGCAATTGCGGAAATAGCATCGGCAACACGGCACAGCACCCGCAGATTTTCGAACACCAGAGCCGTCAGCCACATAGCGGTCCACTGCCCAGGAAATATGGTATCCGCTTTTGATTTTTCTCTTCTGTTATCATTAATCGGCAGTCACTCCAATTGCGTCTTCAATCACCCGAAAGGAAAACCATGGAAACCCGACCTGACCATTTAACCGTTCCCCGCAAATGGCTCCGACATGGTCTGCTCTTTCTGCTGGGCTTCATCGCCATTATCTCGTTGACAGCAGCCAGACGTCCGCCGACTGCTCCGGCTGGCGTCTCCGGATGGACCGTAGTGGAGAAGAGCGCCACCGGCGATGACACCGCCACCATTCAGGCGGCCATCGACTCGGTCGCCCGGACCGGTGGCGTAGTCTTTTTTCCCGCAGGCATCTACCGTCACACGGGGCTCACCGGACGTGCCAACGTTCACCTGAAGGGCGTCCATGTATCCAGTGTGAAATTGGATTACACGCCCCGGACTGGAGATGGCATCACGCTGGCTCCCGACCCGGATAACTTCATGGTCTCGGACCTGACGCTTGACTCCAGCGGCCGGTCCAGCGGCTGGGGCATCCGGGCCGAGGCTGGAACGCACCGTTCGATGAGGATCGAGCGGACGCGTGTTGTCGGCTTCGAGAATGGGATCCTCGTCAGCAATGCTCTCTGCGTGTCGGTCCGCCAGTGTCGGATTGGCCACACGTATCCCAAGGATCCCAAGGGAATCGGACTGAAGTTTGGCAACGGTCGAGACCTCGGAGGCAACGGAGTGACGATCGAGGACTGTTACTTCAGCAGTCTTGACAAGGGGATCGTCACCTACGCCCAGGCGTGTCTGATTTCACGGCCGATCATCGAGTTATGCCACACGGGCATCGAGACGCATGGTACGACATCGATCGTCGCACCCTGGTACGACAGCTCGACCGACGTGGCCCATGTCAGCGTGCAACCCAACACGGTCGGTGGCGGAAGCTCCGGCACCGGGGTCCTGTTGCTGGGCTACGGATCCAGCGGATGGAACGTGAAATACGGTAGGGAAATCGAACGCAGCCGTTCTTTGATCGTACCCGAGCGACTTGATTTCAGCCCGGGCGAAGATGCGGCCCGGCCACGCGGTGTCACCTTGGGCCAGGTCGTGATCGACCGCAATGGCGTGATTCACGCCAGGGATTTCAGGAAGTTACCTGACTGACCTGGCAGAGTCGCCTGTAGAAGACGAGAAAGATTGTCTCTTATAGCGAACAGCCGCAATAGAAAAAGACCGGTACCGTAAAGCAACACGATACGCCCTGTTCATGGTACCTCTTCCCATCCGCATCGGTGATTCACCTAGGGCCTGTATCCTTTGACGTAGACGTATCGCACAGCGGTAGACGATTCCCCGATCGCTTGCCAGTTCTGGGAGAGGCTGTACCATATTGGATGCACCCGTAGTTGTACGAAAATCTTTTAGGGGTACACGATGGACCAGAATAATCCGTATCAGATGTCAGAACCCGACACCAACGACTACTCCCCGCAGCAACCGAATGCCGGCCCCCAGTTGCTGGCTCCGTTATACGCGGTCAAGGGCTGGATCAAATTCCTCGGTGTGACGTGCATCATCTACGGCATCTTCCAGTGCCTGTCCGTCGTCGGTGCGGTGATCGGCTGGATCCCGATCTGGCTAGGCATCAAGCTCAACCGTACCGTTGACCTGATCACCCAATCCTATGAAAGCGGTGACGACTCGATGGCGATGGCAGCAACCGAGGAGCTCGGGTCGATCCTTAAAATCACCGGCATCTTCTTCCTGATCTCCCTGATCCTGATTGTCTTGATGGTCGTCGCCTACATCGTCATTGCTGTCGTGATGGTGGGTTTGTTTGCCAGTGCGGCAGCGGGTGTCGGATCGTAACGGACGCCAACCGCTACTGCGTGAACATCATTCCTTGTCGACCTGTAGCGCATCGCCGACAGTACCTTCTCCCATGCTGTGGAACACAACCTGGTGCCTGGTCAACTCACCGTTTGTGGAGTATTCGAACTTGCCGGAGAAAAACTGGTCCCGCTGCATCCACTCGAGAAAAACCTGATCACCTTCCCAAAGCGGCAGCTCGAGGATTTGGCCGTCATCGATCCACTCGAGATTACCTTCCGCTGAAACGATCAGGTCACCGGTGAATTCGGTTGCCGTATAGACAAAGACGTACCAATCTTCGACACCGTCGAACGCCGGGAAGGTGAGAAAACCGTGCAGTTGCGGATTGGCAATCGTCAGGCCGCTTTCTTCGAGCACTTCACGCTCGACGCATTCTTCGGGGGTCTCTCCGGAATCGAACTTGCCGCCAAGCCCGTTCCACTTGCCTTGATGCATATCGCCCTGCTTCTTGACCCGATGCAGCATCAGGGTCTTTCCATCGCATTTCACATAGCAGAGCGTAGCAAGTTTCATGGCGCTCGATAGACGCCAGCCCGGGGACAGACGTGACGGAAACAATTCTGTAGAAAGATGAGGGCGAAAATGGCAGCCCGGCCTGGACTCGAACCAAGACTAACTGGACCAGAACCAGCAGTGCTACCATTACACCACCGGGCTTTATCGACGACTTAAGGGTATCCGCCGCACCTCAGACTCCGGTCGAAGCCGGTTGTCTAATTAACTTGAAAAGTTAGTGCGATACCGGATTACAGGCAAATGGTTTTCGAAGAAATGTTGATTTGTCACGGTTCGGCGAGTACTATTGCTTCCCTCAAGCCTACAGTAACCAAGATTGTATTCGCACACGTTTTTTCCACCAAGATAGCCAATCTAAGACGGTAAGCGTATGTCGGCATTTATCATCAGCTTAGTCATCCTCGGCGTGCTCCTGCTACTGGCGGAAATCATTCTGCCCAGTGGTGTCAGCGGTGTCATGGGCGGGCTCTGTCTGCTGGCCGCCATCGTGCTGGGCTTCACCGAGAGCTTTAATCTCGGTGTCTTGCTGCTTTTCGGATCAATGTTTTTCGCCGTATTCATGCTGTGGCTATTCGTCAAGTTCATACCGGATTCCCCCATCGGCAGGCGTGTGTTTCTGAAGAAATCCGCCAAGGAATGGGATGGGTTCGAAACGAGCAATAAAAATCTCCTCGGCAAGACCGGCGTCAGTTGCACGATGCTGCGCCCCAGCGGCTTGGCCGTGATCGACGACGAACGTATCGACGTGGTCACTGAGGGCGAGGTGGTTCAGAAAGACAAGCCGATCAAGGTGATCGAAATCGAAGGAAACCGAATCGTCGTCGCCATTGATCGTGACAATGACCAGTGATTTATTTGTTGCTTGTAATTTCAACGATTTGACGTCAATTCAAAAAGGTAAAGAAATTGGCATCTATTAGCACATCAAGGGGATAAAATGGAAACTCTTTTGCTCGCGGCTGGACCAGGCAGTATCATCGGGGTCTTTGTCGGCATTGTCTTGATAATTGCCCTTATCATTGGCATGTCGGTTTTTTTCTATTTCTTCGGTGTCTGGATACGCGCACTGGCCTCAGATGCACCTGTCAAGATCACTACCTTGATCGGAATGAAGCTCCGCAAGATACCGCCGGCACTCATTGTCGAAGCGTTGATCCGGGTCAAAAAAGCAGGACTCGATGATATCGATACCGATGGTCTTGAGTCGCATTTCCTGGCTGGCGGTGACATCCTCTCCGTTGTTAACGCCCTGATCGCCGCGGACAAAGCCGGTATTGCGCTGGTTTTCCCGCGCGCCGCGGCAATCGACCTGGCCGGCCGTGACGTGCTCGACGCTGTGCGTACCAGCGTCAACCCGAAAGTCATCGACTGCCCCGACCCCGCCAAGGGCCGCTCGACAATCGATGCCGTCGCCAAGGACGGTATCCAGTTGAAGGCCAAGGCACGCGTCACCGTCCGCGCCAACCTCGACCGACTCATCGGTGGCGCCACCGAGGAGACGATCATCGCCCGTGTCGGTGAAGGTATTGTCACGACGATCGGTTCCGCGGAAAGTCACAAAGTGGTGCTGGAGAATCCCGATTCCATCTCCGAGCGCGTCCTAGAGAAGGGCCTCGACAGCGGTACCGCATATGAAATTCTGTCGATCGATATCGCCGATGTCGACGTCGGCGACAACATTGGCGCCCGCCTTCAGGCCGACCAGGCCGAGGCTGACAAGCGCGTCGCCCAAGCCAAGGCCGAGGAACGCCGCGCCGCCGCCGTCGCC
>CAYWQM010000079.1:0-10070 GCA_964460215.1 uncultured Lentisphaerales bacterium | reverse complement strand
CCGTGAGCAGTAGATGCTGGCCAAGGTCCAGGAAATGCAGGCCAAAGTCGTCGAAGCCCAGGCCGAGGTGCCACTCGCTATGGCTTCTGCATTCCGCGAGGGTAACCTGGGTATTCTCGACTATCTCCGTATCGAGAATCTCAAGGCCGACACCGATATGCGGACCTCCATATCCGGCGAAACGCGTGAAGAAGAATAGTTTTCACTCATACTTAGGTTAAACGGATTCGCCATGGAAGATGCCTTTGTTGTCATCATCTGGTTCGTAATCATGGGCATCGTGGCCGTCGCGAAGCTGATCAAGCGCAAAGGTGATTCGCAAGATCAGGAAGAGCAACAGGCTTACCGCCGGCAGATCGCCCAGCAGCAGCAGCAGCAGCAGCAAGCCGGGCACGAACAGCGGTACCGGCTCAAGGAGCAGCACCGGGAGCAGTTGAACCAACGCCTGGAACCGCGACAAGAACAACGTCGCGAAGAAGTGTCACGGGACGAAAAGCACACCGCCGCCCGCGAGCTCATCGAGAATGCGATCGAGCGACAGGCCAGCGCCGCGCGTAAGCATACCGAAACACAACAGCTGACACATCAACCCGGCGACCTGCAAATGCCGGCGTTGCGCCGTTCGACGGCAAGTCCCACAGTGCCCGTTCCGGCAGCCCTCAGCAAAAGTTCGCTTCGGCGCTCGCTCTCATCGAAACAAGATATTCGCAATGCCATCATCCTTCGCGAGGTGTTTGATCGCCCCCGCGCCTATGATGTGTGATGGGGCTCTGGCCGTCAAACCTGACGATTCTGTTGGCCTGCTTCCTCGTGGGCGGCATTCCGTTCGGCTATATCATCGGAAAGTGCCATGGTGTTGATATCCGCGAGTACGGCAGCGGTAACATCGGCGCCACCAACGTCCTGCGCACCTGTGGTAAACCAGCCGGCCTGCTGTGCTTTTTTCTCGATACCCTGAAAGGCTTTGGACCGGTTTTCGTCGTGATGCACTTCACCGATGCTACCGCTCTGACCATGAGCGCCGTCGCCGGAACAGTCTGCGGTCATATCTGGACACCGTACCTGAGGTTTCGCGGTGGCAAGGGAATCGCCACCTCAGCCGGCGCACTGCTGGCGGTTGCCTGGCTCCCGGTCGTTGTCGGTCTGGTCTCGTGGATTATCGTTGTCACCGCCACACGCTACGTTTCGCTCGGCAGTATTCTGGCGGCCGCATCACTGCCGATAACCAGTCTGCTGCTCGGACGCGGGTTGCCGGGCGAAACTCTGCCGATGCCGATTATCGTCCTGTTCAGTCTACTTGCCGTCATCGCCATCGCCCGCCACTACGCCAATATCAAACGCCTCCTGGCCGGTACAGAAAATAAATTGGGTCAGGCAAAGGACGACCAGTTGAAACCTGAACCTGAACCTGAAAGTAACTCATGAAAATCACCGTGCTCAGTGACGGCGGCTGGGGCACTGCACTGGCCCTGCTCCTCCTCGACAATAAACACGATGTCACTATCTGGGGACCGTTCTCCGATTACGTCGAAGAAATGAAGCAGACGCGCCGCAACGACCGCTTTCTCAAGGGCGCCGAGTTGCCGCCGGCACTCGGACTCACCGCCAACATGGCAACGGCCGCCGAAGCGGAGTTACTGGTCCTCGCCGCACCTACGCAGTTTGCTCGCAGCTGCCTGGAACAACTTGCCGCCATCGGAACCCCGACCAGCGCCAAAATCGTCAACGTCTCGAAGGGCATCGAGGTGGGCTCACTGCTGCGCATCAGCGAGTTGGTCGAGGCCGTTCTCGGCCCCGTCCGTTACGCCGATCTCTCGGGACCGAGCCATGCCGAGGAAGTTTTTCGGCGCGTCCCCACCGCGGTAGCCGTCGGCTCGAACGATGGTGAGCTGGCAAACGAAGTACAGAGCGTTTTTATGAATCTCGTCTTCCGGGTCTATACCAGCGACGACGTCATCGGCGTCGAGCTCGGGGGCGCCCTCAAGAACGTCTATGCAATCGCCGCCGGCATCTGCGACGGGATGGAACTCGGCGACAATTCCAAGGCCGCACTGATGACCCGGGCAATCGCCGAAATGGGCCGGCTCGGAGTCGCCTTGGGCGGGCGGGCAGAGACGTTTTCCGGTTTGAGTGGTATCGGCGACATGATTGTAACCTGCTGCAGCGGCCACAGCCGCAACCGCCATGTCGGTGAAGAACTAGGCCGCGGCAAGGCCCTCGAGCAGATCATCGAAGACATGGGCATGGTGGTGGCAGAGGGTGTAAAAACCAGCGAAAGCGCTTATCAGCTCGCCGAAAAAGTCGGCGCCGAAACCCCAATCATTCGCGAAGTATACGCCAGCCTGTACGAAGGAAAAGACCCGCGCGTCGTAGTGCGCGACCTCATGACCCGCGATCCCCGAGCGGAGCGCGGCTGATTCTGAAGGTCGAAATTCCGACCGCACCATCAAAACCAACAGGCCCATGGACAAAACCGGACAATTTCAGATCGACGGCGGTGCCCCGATACACGGCAGCGTTACACCAAGCGGCAACAAAAACGCCGCCCTGCCCATGATTGCCGCGGCGTTGCTCACCGATGAACAAGTCGTGTTGGAAAACGTGCCGCACATCCGCGACGTCGTCACCATGCTCAAAATCCTTGAGCACCTCGATGTCGAGCACGAGTTTTCCGGTAACACCCTGCGCATCTGTGCAGCCAACCTGCAGCGCAGCGACCTGCCTGAATCGCTGTGCCGTGAAATCCGCACCAGCTTCCTGTTCGTCGCACCGCTGCTCGCACGCCTCGGGCGTGCCGACCTTTATCCCCCCGGTGGTGATGTCATCGGACGGCGCCGACTCGACGCGCATATCTACGGACTGGAAGGTCTCGGCGCTACTGTCGATAAGGATCGGTTCGCATTCTCCGTATCGCAGGGCTTGAGCGCTCGCCACCTGTTCTTCGACGAAGCCAGCGTCACTGCCACCGAGCTCATCATGATGGCCGCCGTCATGGCCAGCGGCACCAGTATCATCAGCAACGCCGCCAGTGAACCGCACGTTCAGGACCTGGCAAAACTGCTGATCTCCATGGGTGCGAAGATCGACGGACTCAAGACGAACACACTCACCATCACCGGCGTTGAGCGTCTGCACGGAACCACCCATCGCGTTGCCTCCGTCCACATCGAAGTCGGCAGTTTCCTGGCGCTCGCAGCAGCAATTGGCGGCACCATTACAGTCAACGACATCGTACCAAGCCACTACTGGATGATTCGGCGTGTCTTCCGGCGCTTCGGCGTGCCACTCGACTTCACCACCAACACCATCACCATGCGTGACTCAGCCTCAGCCGCCGTGGAAAAGGACATGCTTGGACACATCCCGCATGTCGATGACGGACCGTGGCCCCAGTTCCCCTCCGACCTGATGAGTACCATGATAGTGCTCGCCACCCAGTCACACGGGACCGTGCTGTTTTTCGAAAAGATGTTCGAGAGCCGCATGTACTTCGTCGATCTGCTCATCCAAATGGGCGCCGGCATCATCGTCTGTGACCCGCATCGCGTCGTCGTCACCGGGCCGACACCCCTGCGATCGCAATACATGAGCAGCCCCGACATACGCGCCGGCATGGCGCTGCTCATCGCCGCCTTGTGCGCCGACGGCCACAGTATCGTCGACAACGCATGGGATATTGACCGGGGCTACGAAAACATCACTGGCAAACTGCAAAAACACGGCGCCCAAATCGAGCGCGTCGATTGAACTGTCGTCTCGCCATCCTGCCGCTCTCCTTGACCCTGCTGTCCGGTTGCGGATTCCCACCGCTGGTCAACGCACCACCGGCTGCCAACACCATTTGCTGCTTCGGCGACAGCCTCGTCGCTGGTGTCGGTGTTGATGACCAGGCCGACAGCTTCCCGGCCGTGCTCAGCGAAATGATCGGCCGCGAAGTCGCTGCCCTGGGCACCTCCGGCGCCTCTACTGCCGACGGTATCAACCTGTGCGAACAAATCGTCACCGATGCGAGTGGCATCGTCATCGTCACACTGGGCGGCAACGATATCATGCAACAGGTGCCGTATGATGAGACCGAGAAAAAACTGGAGACAAATATCACGAGCCTGCAGAAACGCGGGGCCGTCGTTGTCTTTACATGCGTCCTGAGCCCGCTCAGCATGTCCCGCGGCCGCAAGTACAAGGCGCTGTGCAAGCACATGGGCGTGTTATTCGTACCCGACATCATGGCTGGCATCATTACCGACCCGACGTTACGCACCGATGAAGTCCATCCCAACGCCGGGGGCTATCGCCTCATCGCCGAACGCATTGCCACGACGTTGAAAGCTGCCGGCCTGGTGAACTGAGTTGTACTGCCGTGACCCTCGTCCGGCATACGGGACATGTTTCGACGGTTTCAGGGGACGCTCCGGTTAAGCATGACAAACGCCGCGACTGCAGGCCAAGCAGATTGCAATAAATAAGGCCCTCGGCCAGAGAGACGCGAAGGGGAACTTGTTGATGTATTTTATGACCCCGCGTCCAACCGCCTTAACTCACCCACCGCTCTGACATGCTATACGTTCCACCACCAACCCGCTATGACCTGAAATGGCGCATGTTCGGCATTCCGGTCCGGGTGCACCCAATGTTCTGGCTGCTGGCAGCACTCTTGGGCTGGAACAGTGAAATGCCAAAGCTCACTATCCTGGTGTGGATGCCCTGCGTCCTGGTCTCGGTCGTTGTGCATGAACTCGGACACGCACTGACAGCACGGCGATTCGGTGGCGGGCAACCGCAGATCGTCCTGCATTTCATGGGGCTCGCCACGAGCGGCGCACTGGCACAGTCGCGTGAGCGAATCATCCACATTCTCGCCGGCCCCGGTGCCGGACTGATCGTCGCCACGATCGTCGCACCTCTGTTCTTTCTACAACCGATCGACAACTTCTGGGTCATCGCATATATCCACACGATGTTCATGATCAATCTGGTGTGGAGCCTGGTTAACCTGGTTCCAATTCTGCCGCTCGACGGCGGCCAGCTCACGGAAGAGCTGATCGCTCGAAAACGCCCGGCTGGCAGCCTCTATCGCACTGCCAGACTTTCAATAATTTTTGCGATCATCGCAGCGGTGATCTGTCTCGTCTGCGCCATTGTTTTTCGCAGTGGCTCCTGGTTCTTCGGCCTGCTGATGGCCGGACTGCTGATCTTCTACAACGTCCAGATGCGCCGCTACGGCTCGATGATAGAGCGCGAAAACCTCGACACGCCACGGCAGTCCTGGGAAAAAGATCCCGATTGGTGGCGCTAAGGAGACGGAAAGACGCCCACCCGCCGTCTGCTGTTTGCGACGGACTCATTTTCGGGCCATCCGGAATTGCCCGGACCGGGACAAAGCAGATCTCGCCAGGCGAGGATTTGCCGTCAATACCACCACGTTCGAGTAGCTCACCCGCACTGTCCGGTGTTACACCGTGACGGACGTACTTGCCACGGTCGCGGCCCGGCCACATGCCACTCCACAGGACGTCCCTGAAGTCTTGCATACCCAATATTCCATTTTCACCATCATTCGATAGATCTCCGGGGAATCCGTCGGGGTATTGTATTTCTGGAAAATTCAGTGTATCTTCCGTAGTGTCAACAGCTACTGCTGCTAAGTGACGCTGTCCTCTGCCTGTATCCGGCAAAAGATGAATCAGCAGCACCGCAGCGACATCACGGCAACTTGCAATTTGAAATCAAATTTCGTATAATGCCTAGAGGATCAACGCTTTATCTAGAATTATGAAAAACCCCCAAAATGCCCTGCAACATCATGGCGGTTTACCGGCCGAGCCCGGGGCCAATGTGGATATGCAGCCATGAGTAAAACGACCACCGTCGCAGCGATCCTTGTGATCGTCGGCGCCAGCATCGCCGTTTGGCGATTCAGCACAAATGTGGAGGAAACCAACGCGATCGACATCATCGAACCGCCAGCACTGCTGGAGCAACCCGATGTCACAGAAACGACAACGACGGAATTGCCCGAGGCAATACCGAGTGTGGAAGCAACGCCGATGAGGTTCGCACGCAGCGGCGACGTCGCCACCATCATCACTGCCGTCGAACGGGCTGCAAGGCCGGGCAAGACGCGCATGGCGCGGACTGTCGCGGGTGATGCACAGCAACTTTGCATTCTGGTAGACGCAGACAAACGCTATGGCGAGTTCGACAGCAACACACCAGAGCAACTGGCAACGATGCTGGCTGAGGCAAATTTTGACAAACCGCCGCAGCATGTGTCGAAATCGATGAGCATCTACCGGTCGCTGGCGAAAAAGGTAATGAACTACGAGGCAGCACGTGGCGACACAGTCATTGTGCTGCTTTGCCCGCAAGCCCAATGGGACAGCCTGGATTTGAGTTGGACTGGGCCGCAGAGACAATGAAACAATTTTGCGCTGACACAACAACGACAGTTGAAAACAGCCGCTAAGGGACTTGATCCATGGTGGGGAGAAAAATTAAGACAAACCGCTTCCAGCCCCTTCGAAGGTTTTGCCTTCATTTGGCGGTGATTGGATGTTGTTGTGCAAGCGTACCAGGCGCGCGCGCCGCCTTGGGCGCAAGTATCGGCACCCAACTCGATGAGCTGGTATCCGCTCACCAGCAGGCAGGCAACGAAATATGCGAAGCGTTGGCCGAGCACTACGGACAGCAAGTCTACTACAGTGACGACAAGTTGCTGTTGCCGGTCATCCTCGAACCTGTCGATGGCACGGCACGCGATGAAGATCTTGACGCCCTCGAGCAAATCGGCGGGAAGGTGGATGCGGTGTCGGACTCGTTCATTCGCGTTCTCATGCCACCGGAAAAAGTCCCGCAGTTGAAAGGCAATAAACACTATCGCATAGCACGGATGGCGACACGCGCGCTCGCCAACATAGGCCCGAACCTGTCGGAAAGCGTAGCGCTGACCGGTGCCGATATCGTGCATGCTGCGGGCATCGACGGCACTGGGGTGAAGGTTGCAGTGATTGACCTCGGGTTCATCGGACTGGCGGCTCGTATCGCTGAAGGTGAACTGCCGAATATCGTCATTGCCAACCTGCCCGGCACCAACGACGACGCTATCGAAACAGGCAGTAGCCACGGTGTTGGTGTCGCCGAACATCTGGCGGACATGGCACCCGGCGCCGAAATCCACTGCATCAAGGCGGTCGACACCGTCGATCTGCAAAACGCCACTACCTACATCGCCGACAACAACATTTCCATCGTCAATCATTCCGTCGGCTGGGTGCTTCAAAGCTACTACGACGATACAGGTTGGATCAACGTCGTCGTCAACAACTCACGCGACAACGATGGCGTGTTCTGGAGCTTGTCCGCGGGCAACTCCGCGCTGCGCCACTGGCGCGGTGGGTGGGTGGATGACGATGGCGATGACTTCCTCGACTTCGCGACCAACGACGACCGCCTCGATATCACGACACAGTTCACTACAGTGCAACTGTTCCTCAACTGGGATCAATACGGCAATTCCGAGACCGACCTCGATCTATACATCTACGACAAGAACGACCTCGCGGTGGCCTCAAGCACAGGGCCGCAATCCGGTGCAGAGATACCGTCCGAATCAGTCACCTTCACCCTCGATACGAACCTCACGCCCTATACCATCGAGATCCATGCATTCGCCGGCCCGACCGCCGACCTCGACATCACTCTCTTCAGCTTCAACAACAATCTGGAACATGCCGTTGCCGCATCGGCTTTAATGGACCCGGCCAACGCCCACGGCACCTACACCGTCGCGGCAATAAACCACACGGGATGGACCAATTCGTCCCCGCAGGTGGCGAGCTACTCGGGCAAAGGCCCAACCAACGACGGCCGGCAAAAACCAAACATTACCGCGCCCGACGGCACGGACAGCAGAACCTACGGCGCCTCCTTCGGTACATCTTTCAGTGCGCCGACCGTCGCCGGGGCAGCTGCGCTGCTCCTCGAAGAAGACCCAACGCGAACTGCCGGCGACCTGGAGGCTCGACTTACGGCCCTGGCCGAGGATATCGGCACACCCGGCATCGACATGAGCTCCGGCGCCGGAAAACTGAATGTCGAGCTCAATAATCACAGCTCTATCACGATCAGTGACGTCACCATCGACACGCCGGTCAATCCGCTGCAGACGCCACGACACGGTAAGCTCGAACTGGACATCACGCTGGCAGACGTGGTCGCGACTAAATTATTCAACGCCAACCCAGCTGACAACGGCATCGACCTCAACGCCACCTTCACAGGCCCCAACGCCAGCGATTGGGATGTTAATGGGTTTTTCGATGGCAACAGCTGGCGCCTTCGTTTCTCTCCTGAACTGACCGGAGCATGGACCTTCACCGTGACGGTCACCGATGCCGGTGGCACAGACACATGGGTGGGCGGCAGTTTCACCTGTGTCGATCTGGGCGACCCCGGCTGGCCCCGGCTCGCCGGACGATACCTGGAATTGTCGAGTGGCGAGCCGTTGTTCGCTGTCGGCCACAACAACGGCTGGCAGTACGACCTTGAAGTGCCGAGTTTTTCGGACATGGCAGCCAACGGCGAAAACCTCATGAGCTACTGGATGGGTGTGCCGTGGGCCGAACGGGCCCTGACCTCAGCAGCTGAACCATACTGGGATGATCGCACGGCGATCGAGAACCTGGAGCAGGGCCTCGGCAACTACAACCAGGAAGCCTGTCAGTATCTTGACGGTCTGGTCGAACGCGCCGAGACTGACAACGTCTACCTGTTGCCCACCATCTGGTCACACGGCCAATTGCGTGACGAAACGCACCCCTGGAGCGGCAGCGCCAATCATTGGTGGTACAACAACCCTTACAATACCATCACCACTCCCGCCGATTTCTTTCTCACCGACACCGGCGATGGCAACGACACGGAGCAGTGGAAGCTGCAGAAGCATTTTCTGCGCTACGTCATGGCGCGCTGGGGCCACAGCCGTGTCATTGCCGGCTGGGTACTGATCTCCGAGATCGACGGAACCGCAGGTTTCGTCCAGAACCCGACACAAACCAACGCCTGGATCGCTTCAGTGCAGTCATACTTCGCCGGGCTCGACCCATATCGCAACAACGCCTCGTCAGAATATCCGATGACCGTAAGCAGCGTTGACGACATGTCTTACGATGCCGGACTCGATATGCGATGTTCTGATTCATTCTCACAGCAGTTCGACGATGTTGCCGTCGGCAATACGATCGCAACGGAAACGCGCGCCATGCGGACGTCCGGCACGCCTGTCTTCCACACCGAGTTCGGTGGCGATACAACCGGGGGTGCCAGCGAACCGGCACACATGCACAACAGTATCTGGGCCGGCGTCGCAGCAGGCGCCGCAATGAGCCCGCTCAAATGGTCCGACGGCGGCAACTGGCCGTTGTTCGATAATTCGCCGACTGGCCAGACGATGGTAGCACACTTGTCGATCCTCTCGGACTTCGTCAATGGGCTGGGCTACATAACCGATGCCGCACTCGTGGAGTCAGATGCCAGCGTTACCGGTGCCGGCGGGCTTACCTGGGGCATGAACCTGAGCGACAAAGGCTTCGCCTGGCTCCAAGCAACTTCCGGCGTCCCCGGCGGGCGGACCTTCACGGTCACAGGCCTGACACCCGGCCTTTATGCGGTCAACTGGTATGACGTTTCCACAAGCGGCACAGCACCACTGCAAACCGCTGGCGCCACCGTCGCAGCTGACGGTATCCTCAACGCTACAGTGCCTTCAATCGGCACCAATGATATCGCCCTGGCCTTCAGCCCCGATACAGGTCCCCCGGTCATCACCTGTCCCGACGATGGCACGATCGAATGCGCCCAGTCCATCGATCCAGCGGTCTACGGCAACGCTACAGCCACGGACGACTGCCTCGCCACGATCAGCTATGACGACGTCACCCTGCTGAGCTGTCCAAGCCTCAGCTATGTCGATTCCGGACAGGCGCTCGGCAGTTCCGCCACCCGCGATATCGCACTCGGTGATCTCGACGGCGACGGCGACCTCGACGCTGTGTTTGCAGAGATCGCCGGCA
>CAYWQM010000078.1:0-20444 GCA_964460215.1 uncultured Lentisphaerales bacterium | reverse complement strand
GCGCGTACACCCTATTCTGTCACAGCTCAGCAATGCGGATCGGATGGGAAAAATACCGGCACAGAATGGCAACGTTCTCCGCTGCAGTGTACCCTTTTCTCCATCCTTTCTTCTAATGCCGGATAATACATGCCTTCCCGCTGCGCGCTCGAAAACACATGAATGATCCAAGTTAACCCATGGCAACTGCACTGTCCCGATTCCGAGGAAATCCGATGTCATCCACCGTCAAAAATTCATGAGGTCAGGCTATGAAGGGGATTAGCTGCAATTCAAACTTTTTGAGCAATCTACCCGTCGAACAAGCCATCGACGCGTTGGCTGAACACGGTTATGACGCAATCGATGTCTGTCTGGAATTGGCGCCACCGTTTGTACCCATTCCGACACCACATATGAGCCCGAACGACGATGCGGCAACGCGGGACCGTGTGCGGAAACACGCGGACCAGGCAGGCATCGCCTTCGGAGCGTTGAACGCACATACCAACCTCTGCGCACGCGACCCTCAGGAGCGTCAGGCCAACACGGACTTTCTGGCCGATTCGCTCCAATTAGCTGCCGATTTGGGAGCGGCGGTCGTCGTTACCGGCGGCGGCGGCAAGGATGCCTATGGCTACGAGCAGTGGTTCTTCGATTGGGCGATTGACACCCTGCGACAAGTGTTGCCGATTGCCGACCGGTTAGGCATCACAATAGCCATCGAGGCGGGCAGCCCGGCGGGTTGTTTGATCTACAACAGCAAGACGATGCAAAGGCTCCTGGAAACCGAGGGACTCGACTCGGCCCGCGTGCTCTTCGATCCCGCGCATTACTACCTCCGCGGTGACTGCCCGATTCAGGCTTTCGAGACATTCAAAAACCAGGTTGTTCACATGCACGCCAAAGATGCCGCGGGCGACCCGGAAAACATCATTTTTCCGCCGCTCGGCGAAGGAGAGATCAATTACGACGCGTTGATTGGCGCCATGGCGGCCGGCGGATTCGACGGATATATCGCGGTGGAATACGAAGCGTTCGCGTGGGACTTTCCACGTGATCACACGAAAGTACTGGCCCAGGAAAAGGCCTTTGTCGATCGTCTCGTCGCCAAACACTGGTGACCGGCACTGCTGCGGGAGTTTACTCCGCCGGCATGTCTACGCCGAGTTCTGCTGCAGTATCGGAGATGGTTTGCCAGGTGCCATCGGGAAAGGGAATGCCGTCGCGCTCCCGTTCCACTCGGGCCCGGCTTTCCAGCTCGCCGGGGATGAGAATCTCGTTGGTCCCTTCGCTGCAGGGAACAGACTTTACGGCCTGGAAATACGCGTCGACCTGGGCGCGGAAAATATCGACATCGACGAAGCGGGCAATGTCGATGGCGATGACAAAGGTGCCGTTGCCTTCGATGTAATCGTCCCGATGCGCCGCACCGTAGCCGGTAAGCATAGCGCCGAGGACCTCGGCGAAGAGGGCGATGGCGTATCCCTTGTGACCGCCGAAGGCGCGCATGGCACCGATGGTTTCAAGTTCGAGCGTCATGTATTCACCGGGATCTGTGGTCGATTTCCCGTCGGCGTTGAGCGCCCAGTCGTCCGGTATCGGGTCGCCGTTCTGCAGGGCGATCAGCACTTTGCCGCCGGCTGCAGCGGCGGTGGAAATGTCACAGATCAGCGGTGGCATGGTTTTGCTCGGGGCGCCGAAGGCGATCGGGTTGCCGCCCAGGGCAGGCTTGATGCCGCCAAACGGCGCCACCATGCCGCCTCTTGGTCCAGCGCTGCAAATAATTAGCGCGACCATGTCCGCGTTGACAATCCGCTCGACGTATCCCCATAGTGCGCCAACGTGATTGCAGTTTTGAATGCCGACCGTACCGACACCGCGCTCCTGAGCAACTGTGATGGCCAGGTCGGTGGCTTTGCTGGCACTGTAATGGCCGAAACTTCTGTGGCCGTTCATCAACGCAGTCGGTCCGTCCCGGCGCAGGATCTCCGGCTCGGCATCGGGAACTAGTTTGCCGCTGCGGATGTCGTTAACAAAGCGCGGCACGGCTATGCAACCGTGTGAGTCGTGGCCGATCAGGTTGGTCTCGACCTGGTAATCGCTTACCAGGCGTGCCTGGGCATCTGGCGCCCCCATCGCACGGTACACGTCGTACGCCAGCTTTCGCAGGAGGTTGTGGTCAATCGTTGGCATGTATTATCCAGGTTTTTATATTGGCGTAACTATACGCCCTGTTGCGCCGAGTCGCCGAGGCGATCAAGGAAACGCCAAACCTCACCCGATCATCTCGACGACCAGTTCCAGTGACTGCACATACAAGCCGCCGTCCGCTTCTTTCACCAGCGGCTGCTCCTGATCCCGGCGTACGACAATAACCTGCTCGATCCCGGCAGCGAGTGCGGCAGCCAGGTCATGCTGCGGATCGTCGCCGACCATCAGGGTAGTCTCCGGATTCAGCGACGCCGCTTCCAGGATGGATGGGAAAAAGGTCGACGAGAATTTTCCCATCGGATCCCCGAACGCATCGCCCCCGAAGTAACCAGTGAAAAATGGCGACCCGTCGATTGTCGCCAGAGCGCTCGTTGCCAGTTTTGCCAAAGCCCCCATCCGCGAATTGGTGGTCGCGGTGTAAAGCGGTATCTCCATGGCCGAGAGTGCTCGGATCAATACTTCCGCATCCGGGTATACGCCGACAGACTCGCACAGCCATTCCTGCAACGCTTGCCAGTACGTCTCACGCGAGACATTCAACTCGGGAAGGAACGTGAATAGACAAGTCGTCTCCGGATTGCCGATCTCATGGATTCGCGCCAACGCGCTTTCACTCGGGATGGATTCCTGTTCGGCAACGATGTCCGCCAAGGTGAGCAAAAAACCTATGCCACCAGCTGCTTTCGACTTCGCGAAAGTGATTGTGTCATCGATGTCGATCAGCACGTCCGTGACGTTGAGTCGGGGTAGTTCCATGGGGCATTGGGTGATTGGGTGAATTTGTCCCACTCGACGGCGACAGAGTCGCCGTCGTTTCGCAGCAGGTTCCAGTTCAGGTTGCCGGCAACGACACTCTTGATCATCATGATGTTGCTGGTCGCCAGATCCAGCTTCCGATAGAGCTTCTGAGTCTGCCGCGCGACCGGTCCGAAACGCAGGTGCTGCCCTGGGATTATGGTGCGGTCGGTTGAGCGTCCATGTCTCAGATCGTCGGCCACTTCTCCTTGTCCAGCCTGTACCTGATCTGGTAGAGATCTCTGTCGCGTATTTCCTCCGCGTTGCCGGCGACCACCTGGAAATCGCTCGCCACGCCGAACACGCACCCGCTGATCTGCGGACACGCGACACGAATCAACTCGACGGAAGCCATGGCGCAATCCTCGGGCGGCCTGTACAGCTTCTCATCGACAAATTTCTGAAGTCCCCCGATCCATTTCCGGCCGCCGGCTGTGGTGAGCTGCGGCTCCCATATTTCCGTGTACACTGAGCCGGGCGCCATGCCCAGGACGCAGATGTCATAGCCATCATGCTCCAGCTCCCGGGCCAGCGTGTCGGTGAACCGCATCAGCGCGGCCTTGGAGCAGCCATATCCCGTTGCGCCTGGGAAGGGCGCCGAGGAACCTCCGCCGTTCATGTTGATGATAATCCCGGCGTTGCGCTCCATCATGTCCGGCAGCACCGCCCTGCAGCAGAGCATCGGGCCAAGGACATTATTGGTCATGTCCTCCCACCAATTGTCCTCGTCCACCTCCCAGACCGCGCCAATCGCCTTGAACGTGGCCGCGTTGTTGTACAGCACGTCGATTCGGCCGAAGTGATCCAGCGCGGACCTTGCAACGTTCTCGACTTCGTCTTTCTTCGTGATGTCCGCCCGGATCGCCAGCGCCTCCCCGCCTGCCTGTTCGATCAAATCCACGGTCTCGCGAAGCCGTTCCTCACGGCGTGCACAGCAGACCACCTTCGCTCCCTGCCTGGCGAACTCGATCGCGATCGCACGCCCGACCCCGCAACTCGCTCCCGTAATGACCGCTGTCTTCCCTTGCAATTCCATGCCCACATCGAACCCGGTTAAATATCATCAGTGCGTCGGTGCACAAGACAGTAAATATAACAGCCGATCCACGGGTCCGCCATCCTGAAGCATGGGGGTGCCGAGATCATTGACGTCTACTAAAGTGCAATGCCTGTGAATGGCTAAAAGTCGCACTACCTTCACACCGGCCACAAGAGATGCCCGAGCCCGAAGCACTCCCTTGTCGACCTGTCCGCAAAAGACAAAGAACAAGAACAAGTGAAGCGAACAACTGAGGATGATACATGGCCACCGAAAATGACCCTATTGTCTGCCCTCTGCGAGAGACCGGCCCCGACAATCTCCGCAACAGCGAAGGCGCTGTGATCGAGCTGCGCGACGGCCGTTTGCTGCTGGCGTACACCCATTTCTATGCGGACGCCGATGACTTCGGCGCCGGCGACATTCGTGGCAAGACGTCGGCAGACGGTGGCAAAACCTGGTCGGCACCGTTCATAGTGCAGCCCAACACCGGGACCTACAACACCGGCAGGCTGGCCTTGATTCGGTTACCGGCGACCTCGGACGGGCATGCAGTACGCCCGGATATTCTGGGCTTAGTCTACGTCGACCTAGGCGATTTCTATCACCACCGGATGTATCTGAAAACCTCGGTCGACGAAGCTCAGAATTGGTCGCCCCCGATTCCGATCAATGAGACCGGCATGCTCGGGCACATCTGCCAGCGCGGCGATACGGCAGTAGTCCTGAGGTCGGGACGGATCCTCGTGCCGGCATATGCGATGTTCGGCGGGCTCTGCGCCAGCTTCATGTTCTACAGCGACAACCGTGGGCAATCGTGGCAACGCAGTCTTGGGGAAATATCCATCAGGCTGACCGCCGACGGCCACCAGTTCGGTTTCACTGACTTCGAGGAGCCTGCGGTGGTGCAGTTACGCGATGGGCGCCTGATGTGTTTCGGCCGTACCCATCTCGGCCAATTATACAAAAGCTACTCGGTCGACGACGGACTGCGCTGGTCAACACCGGAACCGACCGGGCTGGCGTCGAGCTACTCGCCGGCAGCGCTCAAGACCATTCCGGAAAGCGGCGACATCGTCTGCGTCTGGAACCAGGTGTCCGGGCAGGAAATTGCCGACGGCCTAGGTCGTATGCGAATGTCATGTGCGGTGAGCCGCGACGACGGCGAGACCTGGGCACATTTCCAGAATCTCGAATCCCTCGACGACACGACACGGATCGAACCGGATGGTGGCTTAGACACAGTCAGCGAGATGCATGCGATCCAGCGGCGTCAGGCATTGAAAGCGCCCGACACCTGCACCCATTATCCGGAGTCGGTCACCTCCCGTTATCCCCGCTGGCCGGGCAACATCCACAACGACTATCCGTCGATCACTTTCACCAGCACCGGCAACACAGTGATCATCTACGGCGCCAGCGATTACGAAACAGCTGGCATGGAGATCGGCCTGAAGCTTGTCGTGCGGCCGATCAACTGGTTGTATGAACCAGCGTAAACGCTTACCGGCTCACCGACGGGGCCGTCGACTAATCTCAGGGCGAATAACCACCACCAACGCTGTAACCACGAACGACTTTTCGACTGTCGCAATAGTATTGTTGCCAACTGTACAGGGAGCCAAACAACCGGAATGAAACGAATCCACCCGCTTTTCAAACATGCCCCGCTCCTGGCCCTGACCGGCTGCCTGGTCGCGGCAACGCCGCAAGTGATGGCTTGGGGCTCTCCCCACGAGTCGATCACGCGCGCCGCCCTGGCGGTGCAGCCGGAAGCGCTGCAGGCGCTCTGGTCCCAGCCATACCGGCATCCGTTGGATAATGTCGAGCGCCCGATCAGTGAGTACCTCTGCTCGTACTGGTGGTGGTGCGGAAATCCAGATCACGTCGAAGGACCCACGGCCTCGGCGGCGCAAAAGAATCATGTCAAGCAATTCATGTACGGTGAGCAGGACAGCAAGTTCGCGGTGCCGACGCCCTACGGGCTGCCGATGCCAGAGACCGGGTCGGTCTGGGGCTACCACTACTTCCATTTTTCGCCCGCAGACAGCAGGGGGCGGTATATACGGGGCGCGCAATGGTACTTCGAGCATATGATCGAGGCCTTTCGTGACAATCGACCGGCAGCCGCGGCGCAGTACGCCGGCACGTTCGCCCACGCCGTCGAAGATCGATCGTCCACAGTCCACGCCTGGGACGGCTACGGCGACGAGCGTCATGCTATCGAGAAGAAATATGGCCTGACCACGGCAATGAAGCACGGTATGTCGGTCTTCTGGTTCATCGACGACAACGCGGTGGAGGCAGCGATTCCCGATTACACACCACAACTGCTGGGACCTTCCGTCGAGGCAGCGGCAGCGGCAGTAGGCCAGCGGATGGAGGCAATCGCCGACGAGTCCCGGGCACTGCTCGCCGACCCCGAGAACGGCTACCTGGCAGCGCACCGCGAGGACGACTGGCAAAACGCCGGCACCAGCGACGCCACCAATGCCGCGATGGACGCGATTGCCCGCACCAGTTCCCGCCTGACCGCCGACATTTTCTACACCGCCTGGCATCTCGCTTACCTGCCGCCGCCACTGGCAACCAACGCCGCACACGCAACTGTCGACGCGCCGCTGGCGGCCGATACCTGGGTGCGCAGCAGCGAGCCCGATACGGTGCAGGACCACACCATGAATCTGAGCTGCGGCTACCAGGATTACACCTTTCTCAAGTTCGACCTGAGCGGCATCGATGCCGGTGCGTATATCCGTCGGGCGACGTTGACGATCCGCATCCGCAACGACTTCAAGTCGGACAACGTCGTCAACCTCCATGCCGTCCCCGACTCCGGTTGGGACGAAGAAACCATGACCCCCAGTTCAGCGCCGGAGGCAGGCGAATTGTTGGCCAAGTTCACGGCCGAGGCATCGGAACCAGGGATTTCGCAGCTGGACGAGATTGACGTCACCGCCTATATCAAAAAAGCACAGGCCGCGGATCAGGAACTGACAGCAATGCGAATGACGATGGCCGACAAAGGGCCGGGCGTTTTCATCCGAGCCCGCGAGCACCGGGACCAGTCGGAACAGCCGTGGGCCCGGCTCAGCCTGCAGCTCAAACAGCCGGGCGAATCCGTGCTCGAACTGGCTGACGACGGCAAGACAGAGTATCGGATCATTGTCGATGACGAGGCCGATATCAGTACGCACGCCGTGGCAAACGACCTGGCAGCGCTGCTCACTGAAATCACCGGTGCAACCTTCCCCGTGGCAACCGACAAGACCGCACCGTCGTCGCACGAGATTGTGCTCGGAAACAGCAATCGTCGACTCGAGTCACTGCAGTTGACCGGGCTTACCGAGAATTTTGTTGAGGACGAATACGAGATCCGCACCGTCGGGACAACGCTGGTCATTGCCGGTGCACCGCCCCGCGGCACGATCAACGGGATCTACGGATTTCTACAGGATCATCTTGGCTGCCGATGGTTCACCGCCGGCGTCAGCCACATTCCAAAAACTGCCGCCCTGTCGGTAAAAATCGCTGACCGGCAGCGGCCGGCGTTCGAACAGCGCTCGGTGCTGGCCCCGTCACACTGGAACGCGGCGTGGACCGCCCGCAACCGCCTGAATGTGTGCAAGACCTATGGCGGCGCGCAGTCTCGCGCCCATCTCATGAACGACAAACGGGTGCAGACGATCTGGGACTACTATGAATCCCACGGCCTGGCCAACATACCGGACTCGCTGTTCAGGGAGCACCCGGAGTTCTACGCGAAAGTCGGCGGCGAACGTACCATGCATGAGGAAGGGAATCGGCGCGCCTATTGCATCACCAATCCGGAATTCGTAACCTACGTCGCCGAGTGGCTCGGACGCCGGGTACGCAACGTCAAAGGTCCCATCGTTGTCGGGCTTGGTCACACGGATAGCGACAATCGCTGCCTGTGCGATGTGTGCAAGGCCAGTTACGATCATATCGGCCTGGCCGGCACCTACATGGCCTTCGACAACGCTGTGGCGAAACAGCTGGACGCAGTAAATCCCGATGCCATCGTCGACACGCTCTCCTACGGCATGACCTTCGCGCCGACCCCGGTGAAGATGGCGCCGAACGTGCGCGTCACCTGGTGCCCGATCTCCGGCTGCTACGCCCATGCATTCGGCCAATGTGCAGTCAACCGCGACCGCGGTCATCTCGAGAAGCTGACCCGGTGGCAGGCGAATACGGATCAGCTGCAGATCTGGTATTACCATTATCAAGCCGACAACCTCATGCCGCATCTGCGCCTCAACGCCACGCGAGAAAATTTTCAGGAATTCCACCGGCGCGGCATCCAGGCGATCTTTGTCGAATCCTATGGCGGCACGGCCTGCCTGCGCACCCATCCGGTGCCAGACGGCGACAAACTGATCCCGGCCTTCGGTGCCGCCGATCGCGGCGAATACTTCACCGTGCCAATGGAGCTCGATCATCTGCGCTCATACATTCTCTGCCGCCTGCTGTGGAATCCGCATTACGACATCGAAACCGGTATCCGCGAATTCTGCCACGGCTACTACGGCGCGGCCGGGCCGGACATGGTCGAGTACGTGCTGGCAGTCGAGTCGCTCGATTCGTACGCCCGTACGACGGGCTCCTACGAACAGTACGACGGTGTGCATCAGAGTTGCGGCGCTGCACCTGAGTTGAAATGGGATGTAACCGGGCGTCTCAGTGCACTGCTCGACCGTGCCGAAGCCCGCGTCGCCACGGACTCGGTGCTGCTTCGTCGCATACAGATGGCACGGCTGCCGCTGCAACTGTCGATCCTCTGTTATGCCGCAGCTGACGATCCGCTGCGCCAACCGGCCTTCGACGGGTTCTTCCAGCTCACCGAGGAGCTCGGGCTGAAAGTAATCAATCGCTCCGGCATCAGTTACAAGCGCATGTCGTTAGCTGAGTTCAAGAAGCTGGTGAGCGACCCGACGAAGATCATCCGGCGCGGCCAGGAACCGCTCGGCGCCAACCTGCTGCGCAACTCGAATTTCGAGCTTGACCAGGATGCGGACGGCATCCCCGACGGCTGGACCGCCACCGGCAAGTACAATCCTGAGGGCTACGACCTCGATCCGGCCGGCGTCAGCCTCGATGCCGAGCGGGCCTACAGCGGCAAGCACAGCGTCAAGCTGGTCAAGCAGCCGGCGGCCAGGCAAACCGTGGCCCTGCGCCAGCGCTTCCAGACCACGCCCGGCGCCTCGTATCGCATGTCGATCCGCTACCAGGCCGACGTCAGCAATGGCTCAGTAGTCATCATCTTCACGCAGTTCGATGCCGACGGCACCGAGCTCGGACACAACGGCAGCGCCGGTGGCATCAAATCAACTGGAGAGCAGTGGGCCGAGATGCACGCCGACACGACAGCGGATGAAAACACCGCCGAGCTGATGGTCGAGTTTCTGTTCTACGACGACCAGGCCGAGGGCGTCGCCTGGATCGATGACTTTTTCTGTGCACCGATCAAGTAGCCGGGTAGTGAATCGGGTTCCTCAACAGAAAGGGTGATGCCGGATACGGACCGCTGCTGGCGCAATCTTGTTTTTGATTGCTGCGGCAGGCACCCTGCCTGGCCCTACCCTTCGCATTGGACAATGCCGGCAGCAGCATACTCGTCAGAATCGCAATAATGACAATGATAACGAGCAGGTAATTTCGGCACCGGATTGTCGATTAAAATAGAGTGCTATAGTAGCCGTAATTTATAACAACCACGGATGTTCCGCAATCGAACGGACGCCCACCCATCCACCATGCCACGACTGTATCTCGTTCTCCTCATCGGTGTTTTGACTTCCGTGCCCGCCTGGGCACAGCCCACGCTCACGGCAGTCAGTTTTCGAGCCACTTTTGACGCCACGCTCGATGCCGATCTCGCCGACGGCCGCCCCACGCCAAAAGCAGTCGACGGGAACGTCGGCTACGACACCGGCAGGTACGGCCAGGCCCTCGTTGCCGGCGAAGACGGCGCCGGCGTCTCGTATCGCATCGAGCGCAATCTCGATACCAGGAAAGGCGCCCTGTCCTTCTGGTTTCTGCCGGTGAACTGGACACCTGGCGAGCTGCGGGCCCATTTGTTCGTGCACTCGCCGTTCGCGGGAATCTTCCGCATCCTCAACGATGAAGCCGGCCAGTTGGTATTCGAGATCGGAACGGACCTGGGACAACGGCGCCGAGTGTCGGCACCCCTTGCGAATTGCCCCCGGGGGAAATGGGTGCATGTAGCTGTCAACTGGTCGGCCGACGCGCTGGAGCTGTTCCTTAACGGCAAGGCCGTCGGGAAAACGTCGTGCGAGGCGCGGTTTCTACCGCGGATTGTGAACTCCAACTTTGTTGTCGGCGACCTGCCCCATGCCCGCGGCCGCGAGGCGGTGCGCAAGACCTTGATCGACGACCTGACGATTTACCGTCGCCCCCTGGGTGCCAGCGAGCTCGGGCGCGTCGAGGCTACGACCGGCGGCAAGATACCTGCCTACCGACCGCCGGTAATCAGTGTCGCCCGGCAGGACGCGCCGATTGTCATCGATGGCATGGCCGAGGCCGAGGAATGGCGACAAGGCGCCGTGTTCGGCAATTTCCTCAATGTCTCGGACCACAAGCTGGCACCGTTGCCGACAGAAGTCCGAGTCGCACACGACGGGGAAAAGCTCTGTTTTGCGGTTGTCTCACCGGTGCTCGCCGACGTTCCGCTCAAGGCGGACAGCCGTCGGCGTGACGATCAGGTGTGGGCAGATGACGCCGTGCAAATTTATCTGACACCGCCGCATGGGGACAATCGCTTCCATTTCATCAGCAACTACAAGGGCGTCATCTTCGACCGCAAGACGATTATCGGGATCAAGCATGATCCGACCTGGAACGGGGAGTGGGAGGTAGCCAATCGGGTTGCCGCCGGAACATGGACCCTGGAAGTCGCGATTACCTTCGAGGCGCTCGGCGTCAAGCCGCCCGCCAACGGCGAGGTCTGGCGACTGAACGTCACGCGCGATCGGGTGACACCTCAGAATCTGTCGTGCTGGCCGCGACTGAACGCCTTTGGCGATGCCGACGGCCACGGGTATCTGCGCTTCACCGATACCGGACCGGCGGTAGCGGTGGCGGATTTCGGCAGCGCCGGCAGTCGGGTCAACTTCGACGCTGCCGTTGCCCTGCCGCCCGGCGCGGCACCGAGCCGATTGGCGGCAACGCTGACCATGGCACGGTCCGGCACGTTGCTGGCGACCAAGCGCTTCACGCTCGAGGCGGCGGCAGGCGTGAAGCGATTTCCGATCCATGTCGACGCCGGTGACCAGATCCCGGACGTGATCAGTTTCACGGTGGTCGACGCATCCGGTGTCGAGCATTATCACGACACGGCCTACACGCCGGTCACCGGTAGTCTGCAACTCGACGCGACACCGATTCCAAGCCTGGGGGTATGCAAGTTCCAGCTGCGTGAGCGCGACAACACGGTCCTTGCGGCCAAGCCGATGGCGGTGGTCGAACTGCGGCGCACCGAGACACCGGATGCAGAGGCGGTCCGCACGGTCACGCTTGGCGCGCTCAACGGCAACAGTGGGAGCGGGGAATTCGACATCGCATCGTTGCCGCCCGACTCGTACGAACTGAACGCGCGTCTGGTCAGCGGCGGCGTGACGCTTGACAGCACCACGGCAGCGTTCGTCAAACCGCCCGATCCCTGGCGCACCGCGGGCGTCGGCAAGTCCGACACGCCGCCGCCGCCATGGACACCAATGACCGCGACCGGCGACCACACATCCCTAACCGTCGGTTGCTGGAATCGTGTGTATCAGTTCAACGGCTCGCCCGTGCCCACGATCATACGTAACGGCGACGTGACGCAGCTGGCCGCACCGATGCGGCTCGCCGCTCGCGTTGATGAGCGTGAACTCGACTGGCAGGAACGCCGGATCAGCGACGTCCAACACGACGATGTACGAGTCAGTTTCTCGACGCACATGCGTGCCGATGGCATCACCGTCGATGCGCAGACGTACGTCGAGTACGACGGCATGCTGTGGACCGACATCACGGTCGCGCCCACCGTGGCCGAGACCGCACCGGCCCTTGACGCACTCGAATTGATCGTTCCCGTAGATGCGCGTTTCGCCTCGTTGCGACACATTCCCAACGAACATCTGCTGACCGGCAACACCGGCACCGAAGACGGCTGGAGCTGGGACTACTCGGCGCGCCGGTATTTTCTCTGGATCGGCAACGAAGACCTTGGCCTGACCTGGTTCTACGAACGCGAAGCGCCGTTCCGTCACAGCGACAAGGCAAAGCGCGTCGGCCTGGAACTGCGGAACGGGGTGATGTACTTCAAGGTGCGGTTTGTCGACCATCGGGTCACCTTGGCAGAACCGCTGACGCTCAGCTTTGGCCTGCAAGCGACACCGGTGAAGTCGCGGCCGGCCGGTTGGCGGCGTTGGGGGGAGCCGCGGAAGGTCGGGCAAAGCTTTCATATCCCGTGGACCAGCGAGCCTTTCGATCGTTACGCCGCCGGCTATCCGGAAGCAACTAACACCGGTTTCTATCGGCGCTTCGTCCAGCGCTACCAGCGGGATCATAAATTCATTCCCTACAAGATCCTGATGTGGCATGGCATCGACACGCCGGAGTACAAGTACTACGGCGCGGACTGGGACCTCGGCGGCGGCATCAACAAATACCACGACACCCGCCGGCATTGGTTTGGAATTCGGGTCTGCGGCGGTGCCGAGTCGTTCATCGATTTCATGACCTGGAAGATGATCGGGCACATCGACGAATTCGGATTGGACGGCGCCTATCACGACCTGCAATGGAGTTACGCATGTTCCAATCCGAATCACGGCTGTGCCGGCAGCCGCCGTGCAATTCGTGGGGATCGTGAATTGAACAAGCGCCTGTACACGGCGATGAAGCAGCGTGACCGGCCGCTGTGGAAGATCGATCATGCCTCGAACAGCATCTGCAGTGCATTCCACGGGTTCTCCGACATCTTCACGACCGGCGAAGAGATGCGCCTGGATTCGAAACCGTCCGAGCCCGGGCCACGCGTGTGGGAAGGGTATTTTGAGGCGATGCGGATCAGCTACTTCAAGGCCAGCGGGGCGATGGGGCGGCAATGGGGCGTGGTGCCGATGTTTCTGCTGCAGATGAATTCGACGGGGGTGAAGTCTGCCGCAACGGAGGGCATCTTCTCGATCCTGCTGGCGCACGATGCGATCCCGACCTGGGACGCACTTTACAGGGACGTGCGCTTCATGACCAGGGTCTGGCGAGCCGTCGAAGATTTCGGCATCGGCGAGGCGGATCTCGAGTTTCTGCCTTACTGGCAGGACAGTGTGCCGGCAGTCGTGTCATTCGTGCCGGACGGCGGCGGCCCGGTGCGACCGCTGCAGGTGCTGTACGAGACCGAAGCATTCGATCAGTTGCAACCAGAGCAATCGTACGGCGCCAGCATCTACCATCGTCCGGGCAAGCGAAGCCTGGTCGTCGTCTTCAACTACACACAGGACGACGGTACCGCAATGGTGAAATTGAATTTGCCGGCACTGGGTTTCGATCCGGCCGTCACCACGGCAACGGATGCTTTTACCCGCGCTGAATGGGTGCCGGCGAATGTGCCGTTGGCGGTACGTGTGAAGAGTGAGAATTTCCGCTTGCTCTGGATCGACGACGACGTCGCGGCAAACGCAACGCACTTCCCGGATGAAGCAACACCAGCCCTGGTCGCCGGCACGCGACCAACGAAGCCGGACAACAGCTGCGATATCTTCGAAACTGTTGGTGACCGGTGCCGCGATCCGTGGGCGCCGGAGAACAGGGGCGTGACCGGCAGCGAACTTGCCCAGGCATTCAAACTGACACGTGCGACCAAACTCGAGCGGATTGAAGTGAACATGAGTTGCATCGGCAGCCGCGGTTTGGATCTACGGGAACCTGTACGCCTGCGAATCGTTGAAGCGGATGCCGACGGCCTGCCAACAGATACTGTTGTCGTCCAAGAAGAGGCGTTCACGCCGCAGTGGGTGATCGATTATTTCACCTATCACCACTACGAGTTGAAGCGGGGGCGCGTGCTGCCACCGGGGCGCTACGCGATCGTCCTGTCCAAGCCGCCGGAAGAATCGGCAGAGCATCGTCACTACTTGCTGCCGGCCTTCGAAGCAACAGGCGTTTTCGAGCCGATGGCTGTCCGGCTGCGGCCCAACGGCGACTGGCAGCGAACGACACGGATCCTGGCGCACGGGGTGTACGGCTTCGAGCGATGACAACTGAACCTGCCTGTCCAAAGACCCGATGCAGGAATACCCGGAGCCTTGTCGAGCATCGTTTCAGCCCAGATTAAGCGTCATTGCGACAAAGGAAAAGTGCTGCATCCATTTCCTCTATCTGGGCATCAATGGCCGAGGTGACCGCAGGAAGTTTGTGAATCATCCAAGCCAAGATAGCATACCCCGGACAACGTAAAACGCTGCAGAATAACGGGGCGGAAACATCGTCCGATCCGGGGATTCGTGGAATCAGGGTGAGCAGGTCGAATTTATGGTCGCGTGCGATCATAGTACACCCCCGCCAACCAGACCACACATCTACGACCGGGGTTCAACATGCCACGATTTAGTTTCGCCTACATCACCGATCCACAGATCGGCATGAACAATAGCTGTCGGCGCGTCGCGGTCGGATCCCTGTAAAGGAACACATCTTCATGCAATTCGCGATCAATCCGATCACCAACGTTAATTACGATTTCGAGAGCAGTGTCAACGCCTATCATCAAGCCGGCATTTCGGTAATGGAGATCTGGATTGACCGGCTCGACGCGTTTCTCGACGGACGGGAGCTCGACGTTGCGGCAGATTTCCTGGTCGAGAAAAACATGACGCTGGCCTCGTCCATCTGCGCCGTGCAAATCATGCTCCGCGACATCACCGCAGCCGGCGATGATTTCGTCGAGTTCAAGCGCCGGCTGGCAATCACCCGCGATTTGAACTGCCCTACCCTGCTGTTCATCCCGGAGAATCCGGAGGAGCCGGACCGCGACGTCTACGGCACCTGCGAAAAGAACCTCAGGAAAGCAGCCGAAGTCGCGGCCGACTATGGGGTCAAGCTGGCGTTGGAATTTCTGCAGGGCAACAAACTATGCGGCACGCTCAACACTGCCAAGCGCATTGTGCGCGATGTCGACCATCCGAATCTCGGGCTGTTGATCGACCTGTCACATCAATGGATGGATCGCAGTGACGTGAGCGACATTGCCGACCTGACCGCCGACGAACTGCTGATCGTCCACGTCGACGACATGCTCGACGGGCCGCCGGAGGCACTGATCGATCACGATCGCACCTTCCCCGGTGAGGGCCGTGGCATCGATCACACGATCATCCCGGCCATTCAGGCGACCGGCTACGACGGCTACTGGTCGCTCGAGATCTTCAATCATGACATTTGGAAGCAACCGCTGGACGAGATCGTATCGTCATCGCTCCGCAGCTTCAAATACATGCAGCAACGATACGGGTGAATCGTGCGACGGCAGGACGCCGGCGACCAATGCGGCGGGCGCAGTACGCGGAGTTGTTCGCGACTGCCTGCACAAGCCCATGCCCGTGCAAAACGAGAATGAAATGCACAAACGACCACGCGTATTGCTGCTCGGTGATTCAATCCGCTGCAGCTACCAACCGCTGGTGGCAAAGCTGATGGCCGATCGCGCCGATGTCGTCGGGCCCGAAGAAAACGGCCGGTTTGCCGAACACACCCGCTCTCGGCTCGCGGAATGGCTGACCGAGCTAGGGCAACCGGATATCGTCCACTGGAACAACGGACTCTGGGATTGCGGTCACTGGTGGGAACGCCAGCCGAAACAAATTCCGCTTGATGAGTACATCGCGACGCTCCGCCAAATACTGGACGACCTGCGTCAGCTGACACGATCAATCATCTGGGCAACAATCACCCCGGTCCATGAGGACCGGCTTGCCGATCAGTACGGATTCAACTGGACAAATGAAGAAATCGACACCTACAATGCAGCGGCCCTGTCGATGATGACCGCGGAAGGCGTTGCCGTGAACGATCTCCACACTTTGGTGAAAGCCGATATCGGGGAGAATCTGGGGCAAGACCTGCTGCACCTGTCGGAAAAGGGGCAACAACGATGTGCCGCAGCAGTCGTTGCCGCGATCGATCGGATGATGAAAGGGTAATGGTCTAGTGGTATACTCCCACACTTGCCGCCGGGGGCTGATCTGCCTCCACCGCTCCAACACTCAACACTCGAAGGTTACCGGATGACCAGACGACATACAATCCTCATCATCCTCGCTGCAGCGCTGCTCCGCTGCACGGCGGTTGATAGTGCGCCGCGTTTCGTCTACCTCACATGGCAAGGTGATACCAGCACGACCGTCACCGTCTACTATCACACCGACGCGGCAGCCGATGACAGCACCGTGCGCTACGATGAACAACCCCGTGGCGGGCGTATCGATGATTACCCCTTAACCGCGCACGGCCATCGGCACCAGATCGAGGGTCTCGCCGACGGCCGGACAATTCACGTCGTCGAGCTCAGCGAGCTCAAGCCGGCGACAACCTATTATTTCGTTGCCGGTGATCTCGAAAACGGCTTCAGCAGCGAGCACAGTTTTCGCACGATTCCGAACGACGGCCAGCCCATCCGTTTCGTTGTCGGCGGCGATATGGGAGTCCTGCCGAACGTTGGTGAATTGATGGCCCGGGCAGGTGCGACCGATCCGATGTTTGCCATTGTCGGCGGTGACATCAGCTATGCCAACGGCAATATCGCCAACGTCGGGAAGTGGGACCAATGGCTCGAATTCTGGCAGCGCCACATGCGAACACCCGATGGGCACGATATCCCGATCGTTGCGGCAATAGGCAATCATGAAGTGAACGGTGGATTCGGGCAACCGCTTGAGCAGGCGCCCTTTTTCACCGGTTACCTGGCGAAAAACCGCGATCGAACGTATTTCACTATGCAGTTCGGCCCGGACCTGACGTTGTTTGTCCTCGACAGCGGCCATATCGCACGGCACGATGGCGCCCAGGCCGAGTGGCTCGAGACCGAGCTGCAGCGATGTCGCCAAGTGCCCAACCGAGTCGCCGCCTACCATGTGCCACTCTATCCAACCGCCCGGTCGTTTCACTACGAATTCTCCGTTCGCGGTCGGACCCATTGGGCACCGCTGTTCGATCGGTATGGGCTGACCGCAGCCTTCGAGCATCATGACCACGCCTTCAAGCGGACGTGGCCGATCCGCAACGGTCAGCGCGACCCGTCCGGCACCGTCTATCTCGGGGACGGCTGTTTCGGCATGCCGCACAGGCCGCTCACCGAAGGATCACAATGGTACCAGGCCAAAGCCGCTTCGCTGCAACATTTCTGGAGCGTCGAGGTCGCCGGCGATCAGATCCATTGCCAAGCGATCTCGAAGACCGGTGAAGTGTTCGACGTCTATCCGGCGGATGCCCCAGGTGCCGCCGAGGCGGAGCAAATGTGGGCGGTGCTGGCATGGCCCGAATCAATCGATGAAGTCATCCCGGAACAAGTGGCCAACCACCGCCTCGACAGCACGATCACCTGGACGCTGCCGAATCCGCTGAAAACCGTTCTGGAGGTTGCGTTCGAGATATCACCGGTGACTGGCATCCGCTTCGAACCGGACCGCCAGGAGCTGACACTCGCACCGGGTACGGAAGTGGTTGTAAACGTTGCGGTGACCAGCGACGAGACCCGAAATCGCCTCAACGTTCATACTCTCTGGCGCGTCGCTGCCGGCCGCGGCGCCTACGAAACCGAGCACAAATCGATCAACTTCAACAGGCGACAAGCGGAAGACAAAACAGATAGAAGACTCCCGGCCCCGCCAATGGACGGCTCCGTGCCGGCGCTCGCCGCAACGCCACCGAACCTGACCCGCTTTGCGCAGCGTGCCGATGGACAGCCGGCAGCGCAGGGCACGGATGTCTGGGTCACAGCGATACCGGCCGGTCTCCATGTGTACGCGATCTGTCACGATGCAGACATGGCAAATCGCCTGTCGCCGACCACACCCGAGAATTCGTTCACCTTCCACACGCCTGAACTGGAAGCGGGCAATCCGTTCTGGAACGACGACAACGTCGAGCTCTTCCTGATCCCCCAAACCGACCCCCTCGGCGCGCTGCAGTCACACTGGGCGGCGCCACCTATGTTGACAGAAAATCGCTAACCGGCGAGCACCTGCGCGGCAGCGGTATGCGTGCCAACACCTTTCGATTTGAAGATCGCTGGACCGCGGAATTCCTGATTCCCTGGTCCGACCTCGGACAGCAGGGACCACCGCCACACGGGACAGTGTGGCGCCTGGATGTTGCCCGGACACATACCCTGAACCAATCTGACATCTCGCGCTGGGCCAATCCGACAGCTTCCAACCACGCCGCCGAGCATTTCGGGTATATCAAATTCGAGTGATTAAGACGATTAGGCACCCAGCCTATTCTCGGTCTTTTCTTTAATGAATTGATGCCCCATTTTTCCATCCATCCCCCCCCAAAAAAAACTCATAAACCATTCAAGGTTATTGGTTAAACAACGTCTTCTACAACGCCAGTTGAGACGGAATTTACCGTGAGGTTCGCCTCCATTTCTCTATCCCATCGATCAGTCAAAATTTTTCAAAAAAAAGTCTTGCATTATGCGGTCAACATTCTTATAACAACTATACATTTTTCCGAACGAATCTATATCCACAACACCACCAGAGGACGAATTCATAATGAAATTCGCACACACGACACTCCTTGCGGCTATCTTCGTAATAGCCACATCCGCCTTTGCCGCTGACATTTACGTCGACCAGGCAACCGGTAACAACGGCAATGACGGTCTGTCCACCGGCACTGCGGTTGCAACGATCGCGCGCGGCCTCGAAGTGCTGGTCGAGCAAAACGCCAGCTCGTTCGGCGGCCACACGGTCCACGTGGCAGCCGGCACCTATGTTGACGATCCGATCGCCGAACTGGAGAACCAACACTTCGGCGCCAACGACAACCGCAACTCAATCGTCGCAGACGGTGTCGTGACGTTGCAGAATAACGCCGGCAGCTCCATCTACACCGCGATTAAGATGACCGCGAGCGGACCCAACGCCAACATGAACATCGATGGCTTCGACATCGTCGGATACGAAAGTGCTGTTGGCAACTTCAAGTCGACCCAGTTCACCATCTCAAACTGCACGTTTCAGTACAACGCCATGGGCTACTCCCAAACACAGGGCGGTTGGGGCAGCTTGTTCGAGAACTGCGTCTGGAACGGACCTAACAGGGGGTTCCAGTTTTACAAGAACACTGGCGACGTGACGTTCCGCAATTGCATCTTCAACGTCTCGGGAGGCGATCTCGGTGCCGGCCTGAACAACGACGGTGGCCCCGGCGATGCTGCAATAAAATTCGAAGACTGTTTGCTGAACGGCAATAATAAAACCTACGGTATCGCCTGTGAAGCTGGCTCCTTTTTTAGGTTCACGCGTTGCATTATTATGAACACGAAAGGCTGGGGCATAAATTGCAACGCCACGGGTGAGGGCGAGGTGATCAACTGCGTGATCAGGGGTTTTGAGAGCGCGACCACCAATGGTGTTCGATTCGCCAAAGACGGCGGCGCCAACATAATACGCAACACCGTCATCACGAACTGTGTGACGGGTCTCAACAACATGGGCACCGGTACCGCCAGCAACGACTACAACAATTTATACAACAACGGGACCAATTATGAGGGATTCAGCGCCGGGCCGAATTCTATCAGTTCCGATCCGCTTTTCGCAGCCGCCGGGGCTGGCGACTTCCGGCTCAGCGCCGGCAGTCCCTGTATCGATGCTGGTGACCCGAGCGATACGGTGCCGGCATTCGGCGGCTCCATCATTGATATCGGTCCCGTCGAGTTCGGTTCCTCCGGCCCCCCCCCGGCATTGGGCGACGACATCTGGGTCGACGGCGCCAACGGCGATAACAGCAACAGCGGCACCTCGGCAACTGACGCTTTTGCAACCATCGAACGAGGCTTAACCGAACTCGCCGCCGTCAATAGCGGCACTTCCGGCGGGCATGTTGTCCATGTCATCGGGGCAACCTACACGGACGATCCGATCCTGGTCAATGCATCCCATTTCGGCGGCTCGATACGCAACACCATCCAGGCCGAAGGCAATGCGGTGCTGGATTCCACCGGCGCCGCCGGGAATTTCGGCGTTAGGATCAGCAATGATGGCAGGGCGGGCAACAATCTGAACATCAGAGGGTTCGAGGTATATAATAACCCGAACGGCTACAGCGTCTTCTACGTGGCAGCCACTACTGTGGAAAACTGTCGCTTCAACGGCGGCGGCGC